>OZ244152.1:4334585-4979003 GCA_965216125.1 Candidatus Multivorans sp.
GTAGGCAACCTCCGCCAGCTTCCCCGCCGGGCCCATCTGGGCGCCGCCGTAGCGGGCCGCGAGTTCCTCGGCCCAGGCGGGCGCCGCCGGCGCCGGATCGCCTTCCTCCCGGCCGCGGTCTCCTCCTGGATCGGCACGACGCCAGGACACCGCGCCGCCCGTCTCCCGAACTTCTCCCAATCCGGTCCACGCCGGGGGCGCCACCGGCCCGCCCAGCTCCCGCAGCGACGCCGGCTCCTCGCCCTTTGCCGCCTCCAGGCCTCTGCGGACCGCACTGCCGATCCGCCCGAGCAGAGCCGCGTCGCGGAAGCGGACCTCCGCCTTCTGAGGATGGACGTTCACGTCGACCGACTCCGGCGGCACGTCGAGGAACAGGAACAACGCCGGCGCCGGGTCGCCCTTCATCAGGTCCCGGACCGCCTTGTAGTAGATCCCGAGCACCGCCCGGTCCCGCAACAGACGGCCGTTGACGAAGACGAACTGCCGCCGGCCCCTGGAGGTCTCCCGGTCGCCGACGAAGCCGTCGACACCCTGCTGCCTCCTGGCCTCGGGCAGCGGAATCAGGTGATTCGCCAGATCCGGGCCGAACAACTGGGCGATCCGTTCCAGCCGACCGCCCGAAGAGGCCCCGGTCGCCTGGGTGCGCAGCACTTCGCGCCGGGGAGACGCGCTGTCGGGACTGTGGCGCAGGACGAAGGTCACATCGGGGCGCGCCAGGGCGTACCCCTGCGCCACCGTCATCGCATGCCGTAGTTCGGTCGCCGGCCGCTTCAGGAACTGCTTGCGCGCCGGCACGTTGTAGAACAGCGACTCCACCGTCACCGTGGTGCCGCGGGGCCGGCTGCCCGGCTCGTCGATCGCGACCTTCCCGCCCTCGACCAGGAGCCTGTGGCCGTCGCCGGCGGTTCGAGCCGTCAGCAGTTCGCACTTCGAGACCGCGGCGATCGAGGACAGCGCCTCGCCCCGAAAACCCAGGGTCGCGACCTCGAGCAGGTCTTCGAAGGAGCCGATCTTGCTCGTTGCGTGGCGCTCGACCGCCAGAGTCGCCTCCTCGGCGGCGATGCCGCTGCCGTCGTCCGCGACCACGATCAGGTCCTTGCCGCCGTTCACAAGGTCGATCTCGATCCGGGTGGCGCCCGCGTCGAGCGCATTCTCGACCAGTTCCTTGACCACCGACGACGGACGCTCCACGACCTCGCCGGCCGCGATCTTGGAGATCAGCGGGCCGGGCAGCCGCTGCAACGGGCGGCGCTCCGGCGCGCCCTGCCGGTCCGGCCCCATCAGAGCGCTACGTCCCGCAGCGTCCGCTGCATCACGCTGTAGCTGCGCAGTTCTTTGCCCAGGAAGGCGCGCCGGACCTCCCGCGCAATCGCCTCGACCGACTTGAGCGTCGACTCCTCGAAACCCCCGTTCTCCTGGAGGCGCGCAAGGTCCGCAACGCCGATGCGGCGCAGGAACGAGAGAGCGGACTCTTCGACCCGGCGATTCGCTCCGGCGCCCGCGCCGCACGCAGGGCACAGCAGGCCGGCCGCGTCGACCGCCAGGACGGCCTCGTCACCGAGCGCGTTGCCGCAGGACGGGCAGTGCCGGGGGGCCGGGAACACGCCGCTCAGCCGCAGGGTCCAGCATTCCAGGTAGCGCGTCGCCAGGGAGCGATCGCAACCTGCGATCAGCGCCTCGACGGTCGAGTCCAGGAGCCGGTACAGGTGATTGTCCGGCTCGCTCTCCTGCGCGAACACCTGCATGTGCTCGGCGAGATACGAGGAGATGAGGATCCCCTCCAGGTCGGTGTGCAGGGCCCCGGGGCTCCTGATCATCTCCGCGTCAGCGAGCCGGACCAAGTCGCGTTCGGGCTTCTCGAACCAGGACAGGTGCACCTTCGCGAGTTGCTGCAGCTCGCCGCCGAAGCGGCTGAAGCGGGCCCGGGCGCTGCGCGCGGCGCCGCGCTTCAACCCCCAGTCGCGGCTGAGAAAAACGACGATCCGGTCTCGCTCGTGAAGATCGATGGTCTGAAGCAGCAGTGCCTCGCCGCTTCGCCGCTTCATGGTAGTTACAGTACACGCTGAAGCGGCCCCCTAAACTGGGGACCTGCGCCGCCGTGTGATAGTCCATCCGCCGCTCAGCGGACCAGCCAGTCGATCATCAGGGTGGCAAGGCCGAAGTACACGAGGATGCCGGTGATGTCGCTGGAGGTCGTGACCATGGGGCCGCTGGCCACTGCCGGGTCGATCCCCATCCGCTCGAACGCCATCGGCAGCAGCGAGCCGATCAGCGACGCGAGCACGATAGCGATGAACAGCGAGCCGGCGACCACCGCGCTGAAGGCCGGGTTCTGTTCGAGGAACGCCGCCGCCGCGGCGGCGACCGTCGAGCAGACCAGGCCCACGACGAGCCCGATCCGGATCTGCTGCATCAGGAAGCGCCGCATCCGGCCGCCGCCCTCGCCGATCCGGCCGGTGGCCAGACCGCGCACGGTCAAGGTCATCGTCTGACTGCCGATGTTGCCGCCCATGCCCATGACCACGGGGGCGAAGGCGAGCAGAAAGACCTCGTTCAGTCTGAGCTGGAACTGCTTCATCAGGATGCCGGTCAGGGTGAGGCCGATCAGGTTGACGAGCAGCCAGGGCAACCGGATGCCGGCCACCCGCCAGGCCCGCTCCCGGTACAACAGTTCGTCGTCCGAGGTGCCGACCATCTTGTAGAAGTCCTCTTCCGCCTCCTCCTGCACGATGTCGATCACGTCGTCGACCGTCACGAGACCCAGCAGACAGCGGCGGTCGTCGACCACGGGGATGGCGAGGAAGTCATAGCGCGAAGCGAGCCGCGCCACCTCCTCCTGGTCCGTATCGGTATTGGCTGTGACCAGACCGCGGTTCATGATCTCGCCCAGGGTGCGGCTCGGTACCGAAAGCAGAAGTTGCCGTAGCGAGAGCACACCGACCAGGCGGCCCTCCGGATCGACGACGTAGAGGTAGAAGATCATCTCGACCTCGCCGTGCTCCTGGATTTCGGCGATCGCGTCGCCGACCGGGGTGTCTTCCGGCAGGGAGAAGAACTCCGTGTTCATGATCCGCCCGGCCGTGTCCTCCTCGTAGGCGAACTGGGTCTGCAGCTCGTCCCGGTCCGGCCGGTCGAGCAGCGCCAGCACGGACTCGCGCAGCTCATCCTCCAGGCCGTCCACGATCTCGACGCTGTCGTCGACCGCCAGCGGCGCGAGCAGCCCGGCGATCTCGGCCGGAGTCAACGCCTCCAGCAGCGGCCGCCGCTCGCCGGGCTCCAGCTCCAGCAGCACTTCGCCGGCCGAGTCCGGGTAGTCCTCGAGCGCCAGCCGGACCACGAACAACTGGTCCGTGGGCACCAGCTTCCGCAGCGCGGCGGCGACATCTCCCGGCCGCACCTTGCTCAGCACGCGCGACAGGTTCCGCCGCGCCCCGCGGCGCGCCAGCCGGCGCATCGTGTCGCCGAGAATCTCTACCCGCTGGGTGGACATGGCGGGCCGCATCGTACCAGCCGGGGGTCCGGGTCAGAGCCCGGGACGGCCCCTGCCACACCCCTAAGCCAAGGCTCCTCAGCGAGTTGAGCGGGCCTCGACAGGCCCGTCGCTCAGGTTACTCCGCGACCCTGCCGGCCGGGATCCGGCCGCTCTCGACCTCGAAGACGGCGTCGATTTCGACCGGCACATTGAACGGCAGCTTGTTGGCGCCCACCGCGAAGCGGGCGTGCCGCCCCTTGTCGCCGAACACCTCCACCATCAGGTCCGAGGCGCCGTTGATCACCGCCGGGTGATTGTCGAAGTCGTCGCTGCAGTTGACGAAGCCGCCGAGCTTCACGCAGCGGCGGACGCGTTCCAGGTCGCCGTCGCATGCCGCCGCAACCACGGCGACGATGTTCACCCCGACCAGGCGGGCCGCCTGCTGAGCTTCCTCCAGCGAGTAGTCCACGCCCACCTTGCCGCGGTAGGCCAGCCGCCCGTCCCTCACCGGCACCTGGCCGGAGACGAAGACGAGCGATCCCGTGCGCACGTAGGGCACGTAGTTCGCGGCGGGCGCCGCGGGCGCGGGGAGTTCCAGGCCGAGCGCCCGCAGACGCTCCTTGACGGTGGTCGTCATCTCAACGGTTCCTGCAAGTCAATCTCTACGAGTAGGCGGCGAACAGTTCCTCGAACGCCTTGAGCTGGTTGCCAGCCGCCGAAGACGGCACCAGGATGGGCGTGCCGATACCGGCGTCGAACCAGCGCTCGACGCCCTCGCGGACCTCCACCGCAGTGCCGAACAGCGTGCAGTCGGCCAGCCAGCGGTCGGAGAGCAGACCCGGGATGCGGTCCATCTCGCGGCGCTCGATTGCCTGCTCCACGGCCTCCATCTCCTCCACGTAGCCGGCCGCCTTCCAGTAGTTGCGGTAGTTCGGCAGCCGGACGTACGAGGACAGCGTCTTCCGATTACGCGCCGCCGCCAGGTCGCGGTCGTCGGAGATGACCGTCGGAATCATGTTGCCGACGAAGAAGTCGGGATCGGCCGCCCTTCCCCCCGCCGCCGCCAGGGAGTGGTCCATGTGGGAACGGGCGCCGTTCGCGAACACCATGCCGTCGGCGATCTCGGCGGCCGTGGCGATCATCCGGTCGCGCAGCGTGGCGAGGACGATCGGCGGCAGTTCGCCGGCGCCCCGCACCGCCTTCAGCTCCGCCACGAAGGCGCGGATATCGCCCAGCGGCTTGCCGACCGTGACTCCCAACCGCGCGTGAGCCGGTGTGTGGCTGACGCCGACGCCGAACCAGAAGCGGCCGCCGGAGACTTCGTGGATGAAGGACGCCGTGTGGGCGAACTCGGTCACGTGCCGCGTGTAGATGTTGACGATCGAGGTGCCGAAGTGAATCCGCTCGGTACCAAGCGCAATCGCCTCGCAGAGCGCCAGACCGTCTCCCATGCTCGGACAGTAGATGCCGCTGAAACCGCGGCGTTCGATCTCCGCGGCCAGCTCGAGGGTCAGCCGGCGCCGGCCGGGGACGGCGGCGAGCGAGATGGCGGGGGCACGGTCGCTTGAGAGAGAAGTCGTCATGGCCGCGGCAGGGTATCAGCGTCCCGAGACCATGGGAGCCCGGCTACGCTACGGCCGCGATGAAGAGACTCGACATCCAAGAAGTGGGCGCGCTGCTGCGCCCCTGCATGAAGGTGGCCCTGTTCGGCGGCGCCAGCGAACCGCGTGGCATCGCCGCGGCCCTGCACGCCCAACCCGAAGCGACCGCGGGCGTGGAGTTCACGGTCACCCGCATCCCCGGCATCTCCTCGCCAACGCTCGCACCTTGGGCCGGCTCGACGGTGCGGAGCTTCTTCGTCACGCCCGAGATGCGCGCCGGCTTCGAGGCCGGCTCCGTCCGCTTCGTGCCGATGCAGTATCGGCATATCTGGGACCACCTGCTCGCCGAGCCGTTCGATCTGGCGATCGCCCAGTTCACGCCGCCGGATCGGAACGGCGACTGCTCGCTCGGCATCGGCGCCGGGTTCCTACCGGCTCTGCTCGGGCGCCCCGAGATTTCCATCGTCGCCGAATGGAACCGCGCCCTGCCCCGGCTGCCTGGCGCGCCGACCGTGAGAGCGGATCGCTTCGACTACGTGGTCGAAACCGAGGTCGAACCGCCCACGCTGGCAAGCCGGCCCGGTGCGGTGACCGAACGCATCGGCGCCCTGGTCGCGGAACTCGTCCGCGACGGCGACTGCATCGAGACAGGTGTCGGCGCGATCCCGGGCGCGGTGCTGGCCGCCCTCCGGGGGCACCGCGATCTGGGCTTTCACTCGGGCCTGCTGTCCGACGGCGTGATGGATCTGGTAGAGGCCGGAGTCCTTAACGGCGCCCGCAAGAGCATCGACCGGGGTCGCCTGGTGGCCGCCATGGTCCTCGGATCGCCGACGCTCTACGACTGGGCGAGCCGCTGCGATCTCATCGACCTCCGGGGAGCCAACTACACCCACGACGTGCGCGTGATCGCGCAACTCGACAACTTCGTCGCGATCAACTCGGCCGTCGAAGTGGATCTGTTCGGCCAGATCAACTCCGAGATGGTCCGAGGCCGTCAGATCAGCGGCACAGGCGGCGCGGTGGACTTCATGCGCGGCGCCCAGATGTCGCGCGGAGGCCGCTCGATCGTTGCCTTCGAGGCAACCGCGGGCGGAGGGCGGTTCTCCCGCATCGCCGGCGCGCTGCCGGCCGGGAACGCAGCCACCGCGCTGCGTACTGACGCCGACATCTTCGTCACCGAGTACGGCGTCGCACGCGTCCGCAGCCTGGACATCGTCGAGCGCGCCAGGCGGTTGATCCGCATCGCGGCCCCTCAGTTCCGCGAAGAGTTGGAGACCCAGGCAGGGGAGCTCCGTCAGTAGCCCCCGGACGCGCCAGTGGCGGCGGAGCTGTCATCGCCGGCAAACCGCCACCATCGCACGACAAGCGCCGACACGTGTAGTAGCCGTGCTATACATGTAGCCATGGCCCTCAACATCAGAAACGCCGAGACAGAGCGGCTGGCGACCGAACTGGCCCGGCTGACCGGACAAACGAAGACCCAGGCGGTCACCGAGGCCCTGCGGAACCATCTGGAACGGCGTCGACAAGAACAGTCCGGCCGGACGCTGGCCGACGAGCTCAACGAGATCGGACGCCGGTGCGCGAAGCTCCCGGTACGCGATGGGCGATCCGCGGACGAGATCCTCGGGTACGACGAGAACGGCCTTCCCCGCTGATGGTCATCGACACATCGGCACTGCTCGCGATTCTGCAGGATGAGCCGGAACGCGACTCGTTCACAGGGGAGATCGCGGCGGCGCCAGTGTGCCGGACATCGGCGGCGACCTTTCTGGAGGCGTCGATGGTCCTCGAATCGCGTCAAGGGGCGAGCGGTGTCCGGTTGCTCGACCTGTTGATCGAGTCGGCCGACATCGAGGTGGCTCCGGTCGATTTCGCTCAGGCCAGGATCGCGCGCCAGGCGTTCGCCAACTTTGGGAAAGGGCTGCACCCGGCCGGACTCAACTATGGCGACTGCTTCGCCTATGCGCTCGCCCGCCAACTGGGGGAACCGTTGCTCTGCAAGGGCGGAGACTTCTCGCGGACGGACCTTGCGCTGGTCGTGTAGATGCCGCGAATCGCGGGAAGAAGAGGCCGCGGACGGCTAAGCCTTCGCGCTCGGCCGCGCCGACACCGCCTGGTGCCAGCGCAGCAGGTTCGGCGTTTCCTCGGTCACCTTGAACTTGCTGACCCGGCCGAAGTCGATGCCCATCAGGGCCGTGATGTCGGCGATCGTGTAGTCGTCGCCGGCGATGAACTCGCGGCTGGCCAACTCCTCGTCGAGCCAGGCCAGACGCTTGGTGGCGTAGCGGCGCTGACCTTCGCCGTAGTCGGGGAACTGCTCAATGCGGTCGGCGAAGAACGGGTGGGTGTTGCGGAAGACCTGCATGATCGGGAGGGCGACCTCGAGCTCCATCCGCCGCTGCCACATCTCGATGCGGGCCGCCTGCTCCGGGTCGTTGCCGCCCATCAGCGCCGGCTCGGGCTGCAACTGCTCGAAGTAGCGGCAGATGGCGACCGACTCGGCGATGAAGCTGCCGTCGTCGAGCTCGAGCACCGGGACGCGCCCCATCGGGTTCTTCTTCCGGAAGGGCTCCTGCCGGTTCTCGGCCTTGCCCAGGTCGACCGGTACGATCGGAACCTCGATGCCCTTCTCGGCCAGAAAGATGCGTACGCGGCGGCAGTTGGGGGCTGTGGCGGCTTCGTGTAGCTTCATGGCGTGAAACGGTCTCCTGGAGGTCGACTGCTGATGAGCGGAGAGAAGGGTTTGACGGGCGCGGAGTCTAACCGGATCCGGCGCGCTGCCCGCGAGGCGCGCTGCCGATGATCGACCTGCTTCTCCAGCCGGCCTTCTGGGCGGCGCTGTTCTCCGTGACGCTGATTCAGATCGCGCTCGGCGCCGACAACCTGATCATCATCACGATCATCGCCAACAAGCTGCCTGAAGAGCGGCGCAAGCAGGCGATCCAGCTCGGCCTGGTGCTGGCGATGGCGCTGCGCATCATTCTGCTGCTGGTCGTCAGCCTGGTGCTGCAGGCAGCGACCACCGAACTCTGGCGCCCCAACGGAACGATCCTCGGCGTGGAGTTTTCGGGCCAGGTCGACGGCAAGTCCCTGGTGCTGGCGGTGGGCGGTCTGTTCCTGATCTGGAAGGGGATCAAGGAACTCCGGATCAAGCTGAAGGCGGTCGAGCACGAGGTAGCCAAGGCGAACCGGTTCGCCGAGGTCGTGACCCTGATCGTCGGCATGAACCTGATCTTCTCGGTCGACTCGATCCTGACCGTCGTCGGCATGACGGACATCTTCGCGGTCATGGTCGGCTCGGTGCTCATCTCGGTCGCGCTGATGCTGCTCTTTGCCGGCCCGATCTCCCGCTTCCTGAGCTCGAATCCCGAGTTCGAGATCCTGGGGTTGTTCGTGCTCCTGCTGATCGGCTTCGTGCTCATCCTCGAGGGCGGCCACAGCGCCCACCTGACGGTGAACGGCTCGCCAACCCCCTACATCCCGCAGTGGATCGTCATCTTCATCCTGCTGCTCATGTTCGCGCTCGACCTCTACCAGAACTGGTGGGAGCGCAAGCAGGATGTCGACGCAGTGGCCCTGCACCGGCGGCGGAAGTAAGGCACCCACTAGACCCGGCGGATCGGTCCGGGATACCGCGCGACGACCTCGTCTGCGGTGAGCAGCGTCAGCCCCTCCACCTGAGCCTGCGCGACGAGCAGGCGATCAAAGGGGTCGCGGTGGATCGGCGGTAGGAGGTCGACGGCCGCCGCGTGGGCTCCGGTCACCGGCAGCTCGGTGTAGCCGACCTCAAGCAGCCCCCGCCGGAGCACCCGGGGGTCCAACGGGAAGTCGCGCCGTCGCAGCCCATGCTTGATCGCGACCTCCCAGATCGACGCCGCGCTGAACAGGAGCTCCGACTCCGGTTCATCGAGCAAGCGACGAGCCTCAGCGCGCAGCATGGGCAAATCAAGGGCCGACCACACCAGGAGGTGGGTGTCGAGAAGCAACGTCACTCGTCACCGTAGAACAGCGCCTCGATCTCCTCGGCTGCCAGTCGATCGAAGTCATCCGGGACCCTGATCTCTCCCTTGATGAAGCCGATCCGGCTCTTCCGAGGCCCGGGCCGGTCCAACGGGACGACCTTGGCCACCGGCTTGCCGGCGCGCGCGATGATGAAGGGATCCCCATCGGCGACCTCGCGCACCAGTCGCGAAAGGTGGGTCTTCGCCTGGTGAATGTTGACGACGCGCATGGCGGTGCTCCACGAAGTGGACTAACTCAGGTTAGTTTAGCAGCAGAATCCAACCAGACAGACCGGCGTACGAGCGGTATACGATCGCCGCCCCCGCGCAAGCACGCCTCGGACGGCGGCGCGACGAGTTCCACCTGAACTGACCGGATCCGCCATGCCAGACAACGACTCCGCCAACACCTCCCTGCCCACCCTCGCCATGCTCGGCGCCACCGGCGACCTCGGCGGCGGCCTCGCCCGGCGCTGGGCGGCGGCCGGCTATTCGATCGTCATCGGGTCACGCTCGCGGGAGAAGGGCGCCGGCTCAGCCGAGGACGTGAACAAGCAACTCACCGCGCTCCATCTGGCCCCAACGGTGCGTGGCACGGACAACCTGACCGCTGCCCAAGAAGGCGAAATCGTCGTGTTGACCGTGCCGTACGCCTTCCAGCGCGCCACGCTTGAGGGGGTCCGCGAAGTGCTCCAGGGAAAGATCCTGATCGACTGCACGGTGCCGCTCGTGCCCCCGAAAGTCGCTCGCGTTCAGCTCCCCGCCGAGGGCTGCGCCGCGGTCATCGCGCAGCAGACGGTGGGTCCCGACGTGCGGGTCGTATCCGCCTTCCAGAACGTCGGCGCCGCCCACCTGCGCGAGGACGACGCGGTGGACTGCGATGTGCTGGTCACCGGCGACGACCCGGCCGCACGCGCCGAGGTCATCGAACTGATCGAAGCGCTGGGGATGCGGGGCTGGCATGCCGGGCCGCTCGACAACGCGGCCGCGGCCGAGGCCCTGACCTCCATCCTCATCCAGTTGAACCGCAAGTACGGCATCGCCGGCGCGGGCATCCGGATCACCGGCGAGGCGACCCGCACGCCCTGAGTTTTCTTCTGCCGGCGCAGAGTCCCGCCGACCCCTCAGGGCAAACGGCCGCTGCTTCGCTCACCCGATCTCTGAACGCCAGCCCCACGGTACCCGCCTCGACGGTTAGCCTTCCGCCCATCCGACATCATCCGAGTTCCTGCCCATGTTGAGCGTCAGGTCGATTCCCGACCTTCCCCAAATCCAACCCGGTGACGACCTCGCCGCCTTGATCGCCGAGGCAATGCGGCAGGCGCGCTTCAAGTTCCGGGCCGGCGATGTGCTCGTGGTGGCCCAGAAGGTCGTCTCCAAGGCCGAGGGACGGATAGTCGAGCTCTCGACCGTCGAACCGCGCGCCGAAGCCGTTCGGCTAGCGACGGAGGTCGACAAGGACCCGCGCCTGATCGAGTTGATTCTCCGCGAGTCGAACGAAGTACTTCGCACGGCCCCCGGCGTGATCGTCGTCGAGCACCGGCTCGGTCTCGTGCTGGCCAATGCCGGCATTGACCAGTCGAACCTCCGACCGGGAAACGATCACGGCTACGCCCTGCTCCTGCCCGAGGATCCCGACGCTTCGGCGGCCGCGATACGCGCCGGCCTGACGGCAATATCCAGAGTCGACGACATCGCCGTCATCGTCAACGACAGCGTCGGCCGCGCCTGGCGGCTGGGGACCGTGGGGCTGGCGATCGGCGTTGCCGGCATGACGGCGCTCCGGGATCTGCGGGGCGACCGCGATCTGTTCGACCGCGAACTCCTGGTTTCCGAGACCGCCATCGCCGACCAGGTCGCGAGCGCCGCCCAGATCGTCCAGGGCGAGGGCGCCGAGGGCACGCCGGTGGTCCGCGTCCGCGGTGTGAAGGAACTCGGACCGGCTCAGACTGCTCGCGCGTTGCTCCGGCCACGCAACCAGGACCTCTTCCGGTGAGCTCCGTCCCCGGCCGCTGCCTGGCGCTGTCGGGCGGCGGCGGCGGCGCGAAGCTCGCGCTCGGGCTGTCCCGCGTCCTGCCGCCGGAAGCGTTGACCGTGGTCTGCAACACCGCCGACGACTTCGACCACCTCGGGTTGCGGGTCTGTCCCGATCTCGACACGGTGATGTACACCCTCTCCGGGCTCGCGAACCGCGTCACCGGTTGGGGCCAGGCTCACGAGACCTGGTCGTTCCTCGAGGCGCTCTCCCAACTCGGCGGCGAGACCTGGTTCCGGCTCGGCGACCGGGACCTCGCCACCCACGTCGAGCGCACCCACAGGCTCCAAGCCGGCGAGAGCCTGACCGTGGTGACCGCCCGCCTGTGCCGGGCGCTCGGCGTCGAAGCCGCGATTCTCCCGATGAGCGACGACCCGGTCCGGACCGTCGTCGGCACGCCGTCCGGCGAAGTGAGCTTCCAGCACTACTTCGTGCGCGACAGGTGCGCCCCGGCGGTTACCGGGTTTCGCTTCGACGGCATCGACCGCGCACGTCCGGCGCCAGACTTCATCGCGGCCCTCGAAGACAATGCGACGGCGGCGGTCGTCATCTGCCCTTCGAACCCCTTCGTCAGCGTCGACCCGGTGCTGGCGTTGCCAGGAGTAGAGGCGGCACTTCAAGGCAGCCCCGCGCCCGTGGTCGCGGTGTCGCCGATCGTCGGCGGTACGGCAATCAAGGGGCCGGCAGCCAAGATGATGGCGGAACTCGAGCTGCCGGTGACGGCGACGGCCGTTGCTCGTCACTACGTCGAGCGCAACCTCCTGGACGGCTTCGTCGTCGACCGCGCCGACGCTTCCGAGGCTCAGGAGCTCGAAGCGTCGGGGCTCCCGACCCTGGTCACCGGTACGGTGATGGAGAGCCTGGCCGACCGGGACCGCCTGGCGCGCGAAGTGCTCGACTTCGCCCGGGATCTCGCCCCCCGTCAGGAAGTTCCGACCGGCGCGGCGCCGGAACGCGAACCGTGACCACCGGCGGCCTCTGGACGGTCCTGCCGGTCAAGGCATGGGCCGAAGCCAAACGGCGGTTGTCCCCGGTTCTGAGCGGCGAGGAGCGCCAGGAACTCGCCCGCTCCATGCTCGACGACCTGCTTGGCGCGATCGGGGGCGCATCCCGGATCAGCGGCGTGCTCGCCGTCACTTCGGACAGGGTGGCCGGCGAGTACCTGGCCCGTGCCGGCTGCGAACTCCTTCCCGAACCCCGGCGCGGCCTGAACCTGGCGCTGGGCACGGCCGCGGAGGAACTGAAACGGCGCGGCGCCTCGACGATGCTGGTGTTGCCGATCGACCTGCCCCTCGTGACCTCGACGGACCTCGACGCACTCTGCGCGCACCATCCAGGAAGCGGGAAAGGCGCTGCAGGGCAACGTGCGCCGCGAGCCACGGTCATCGTGGCGCCCGACCGCTTCCGCTCGGGCACCAACGCCCTTGCCTGCTCGCCGCCCGGTTGCATTCCGTTCCGCTTCGGCGACGGCAGCTTCCACGCGCATCTACGCGAAGCGGAACGTTCCGGCGCCATCGCCTCCAGCCTCGAACTCGACGGACTGAGCCTGGATGTCGACCATCCGGACGACCTGGCCGAACTGCTGCGCCGCGACAATTCGAGCTGGAGCGCCCGCTTTCTGAACGCCATCGGCACACGAGAGCGGCTGGGAACGGCCTGAGCCGGGCTGATACCGTTCGCTCTCCGCCTCCCCGGCACGTCTTCGCAAGTCAACCGTGTCCCCGCCGATCACCACCTATCTCGACCGCCGCCCCACGCCGCACGAGGCGCGCGCGCTCAGCCAGGTCGGTCCGGGCGGCGCCCTCGACGAGCTGATCGAGGTCGCCGGGGAACTGCGCGACCGCGGCCACGGCCAGCTCGTTTCCTACTCGCGCAAGGTCTTCCTGCCGCTGACCCACCTGTGCCGGGACATCTGCCACTACTGCGTCTTCGCGCAGCCGCCCAAGAAGGGCGAGGCGGCGTACATGCCGCTCGACACCGTCTTGAGCCAGGCACGCCTTGCCGCCGCTGCCGGCTGCAAGGAAGCGCTGTTCACCCTCGGCGACAAGCCGGAGCTGCGGTACAAGGCCGCCCGTGAGGGCCTCGCCGAACTCGGCCACGACACGACCCTCTCCTACCTGCGCGAAGCCGCGGAGCGGGTGCTGACCGAGACCGGACTCCTGCCCCACCTGAACCCGGGACTGATGACCGCCGAGGACATCGAGCGTCTACGCCCCGTGTCGCCGTCGATGGGCATCATGCTCGAAAGCGTCTCGATGCGCCTGCACGAGAAGGGTCAGGCGCACTACGGCTGCCCCGACAAGGTTCCGTCGCGACGGCTGGAGACGCTCCGCCAGGCCGGCGAGGCGAGGGTGCCCTTCACCTCCGGCATCCTGATCGGCATCGGCGAGACCCGCGAGGAACGGATCGACGCCCTGCTCGCGATGCGCGACCTGCACGACGAATACGGCCACATCCAGGAAGTCATCATCCAGAACTTCCGCGCCAAGCCCGAGACCCGGATGGCGGACGCGCCCGAGCCGACGCTCGAGGATCTGCTGTGGACCATCGCCGCGGCGCGCCTCGTGCTCGGACCCGGGATGCACATCCAGGCGCCGCCCAACCTGAGCCCGGGCGTTCTGCCGCAACTCGTCGCGGCCGGCATCGACGACTGGGGCGGCGTCTCGCCGGTCACCCCGGACTTCGTGAATCCCGAGGCGCCCTGGCCGCACCTCGAACGCCTGGCCGAAGAGACCGCCGCGGCCGGCAAAACCCTGGTTGAGCGACTGACCGTCTACCCGGAGTGGGCACTCGACGGCGAACGCTGGCTCGACGACGGCCGCGGCCAGAGCCGCGACATCCGCAATATGGGCGGCGTCCGCGCCGCGGTGCTGCAGCGGATCGACGCCACCGGGCTGCCCCGCACCGACGAGTGGTCTCCCGGCGAACAGACGCCGCCCCCACGCGAAGTACTGGACGCGGTCACGAGGGCGGGCGGCCGAAACGCGAACGGCAACGGCCACAGGAACGGCGCCGGCGGCCGGGCGCCCGTCCAGGCGATCCTCGACCGCGCCCGCTCCGGCGAGGACCTGACCGAGGGCCAGATCGCCACCCTGTTTGGCGCCCGCGGCGCCGACTTCACCGCTGTCTGTTCCGCCGCCGACGAGATCCGTCGCGACACCAACGGCGACACGGTGACCTACGTCGTCAACCGGAACATCAACTACACGAACGTCTGCTACTTCAAGTGCCAGTTCTGCGCCTTCTCCAAGGGCAAGCTGAGCGAGAACCTGCGCGGCAAGCCCTACGACCTCGAACTCGAGGAGGTCATGCGCCGCACCGTGGAGGCGTGGCAGCGCGGCGCGACCGAAGTCTGCATGCAGGGCGGCATCCATCCGGACTACACGGGCGACACGTACGTCGGTATCTGCCATGCGGTGAAGGAAGCGGTCCCCGAAATCCACATCCACGCCTTCTCGCCGCTTGAGGTCTGGCAGGGGGCGGCGACGCTCGACATGCCGCTGCGCGACTACCTGCTGCGGCTCAAGGACGCGGGGCTGGGCACCCTCCCCGGCACCGCCGCCGAGATCCTCGACGACGAGATTCGCGCGATCATCTGTCCCGACAAGCTGAACACGGACCAGTGGCTCGAGGTGATGGAGACCGCCCACGGGATCGGCTACCGGACCACCGCGACGATCATGTACGGCCACGTCGAAGGACCGCGCAACTGGGCCCGGCACCTGCTCCGCCTGCGTGCGTTGCAGAAGCGCACCCGCGGCTTCACCGAGTTCGTGCCCCTGCCCTTCGTCCACATGGAGGCGCCGCTCTACCTCAAGGGCCGCGCGCGCAAGGGACCGACCTTCCGCGAGGCAGTGCTCATGCACGCGGTTGCCCGCCTCGCGCTGCACCCCTGGTTCGAGAACATCCAGGCCTCCTGGGTCAAGATGGGACCGGAGGGCGTCGCGGCCTGCCTCCAGGCCGGCGTCAACGACCTTGGCGGCACGCTGATGAACGAGAGCATCACCCGTGCAGCCGGCGCCGAGCACGGCCAGGAGCTGTCACCGTCGGAGATGGAGACGCTGATCCGGAGCGCCGGCCGCGTTCCGAGACAGCGCACAACGCCCTACGGCACGCCGCCGCCCGAACGGGTCGACGCGTCGTTCCAGGCCGCGGAACTGGCCGCCGTGCTGAACACGCCGGCCCACCGCTACGAGCGCACGGGACCGCTGCGGCTGGTGCGGCCGGGGCTGGAAACGGACGGCAACTAGAACTGGGTGCGCCGACCTGCCATCCGTGCACCCGATGACGGCGCACGGACTGGTGCACAGGTGGCGCGGACCGCGCCACCCGGGTTCGGACCGGCATCCGGTGCGAGCCGTGTCCTCGCCTCGAAGACGACTAGTCGAGTAGGATCTCCGCTGCAGGAGGCTTCCCGTGGAACTCGCAATCACCGAGGCAAAAGCCCGACTCTCAGAGCTCGTCACCGCCGCCCAGAACGGCAAGCGGGTCGTCATCACGAAGCGCGGCGAGCCCGCCGTCGAACTCGTCGGCTGCTCCAAGCGCCGCAAGGGCGGATTCGATTGGGACAAACTCGACGCCACCCGGCGCCGGCTCGGGATCGAAGACGCCCCCCCGGAAGAGGCCAAGGCCATGCGCGAAGCGTTCCACGACGCGGCGCTGAGCCGTCGCGTCCTCGGCCTGGAAGACGACTAAGTTCCCAAGGTCGACCCGAAAGTGCGTGTCCTGCTCGACACGTCGTTCCTGTACGACCTGATGGCGGCCTACGGCGAGTTCTCGGAATCCATACGCGGTTTCGCAGCCGAGCATGACGCGGAGTTCTTCGTCATTGCAGTCTCAATCTGGGAGATGCGTCTGAAGTACCACGCTTTCCACCCTTCAGGTGAACGCAAGAGCCCGTACGACCCGAATGATGTGCTCGCGATCCTCCAAGAGCAAGACGTGACCTTCCTCTCAGTTGAGCCCCGCCACGCCGCGCGCGAACTGGAGACTCCGATCCCGCACCGGGATCCGTTCGACGAGCTGCTCCTCGTGCA
Source organism: Candidatus Multivorans sp. (assembly GCA_965216125.1). Classification (GTDB taxonomy): domain Bacteria; phylum Acidobacteriota; class Thermoanaerobaculia; order Multivoradales; family Multivoraceae; genus Multivorans. The sequence goes on from OZ244152.1 coordinate 4,350,734, forward strand.
TGCCCAGGAAGAGGGTCTCAAGCTTCTCACCCAGGATCGGCAGCTCTCGGGACACCCACTGGCCGTCACGGCGCACAAGGCTTGACTGCACTCCGCAGGACCCTGGGCTTCTACCCCGAGCCACAGAGTATTCGAGCGGGGCCAATCAGCGTCCACCCACTACCTGAGTTCGACGCCATTGTCGAAGACGTGCAGGCATGGGAGAACGTCGACAAAGACTGGATCTACCCGCCACGCCTACAGTCTCGAGAATCCATGACCGGGGGGACCCGCGAGCTACCGTACCGCTCCCGAGTGTTCCCATTGCCCAAGACACACCTGATCGAACACCAGGACGCTACGGAAGACGACCATCTCGACTTCATCGTGTGGGTCCTGTCGTTCTTCGTCGGCATGCGACTGACGACGACCGAGGCGGGCTTTCTCGACGCCACTCCGATACGCAGAGGAATGCTCGTCGATTTCGTCTTGGTGGGCCAAAGCCTGATTCGAGTGCTCGAACTCGCAGACTCGTTCTGGAGGGAGAACCCTCCCGAGACGCGCAATCCCCAACGCCTTGAGGCGGCGGTTCATGCCCTGTTTCTCGGCCAGTATCCGCAGGCTTTGCAATTCGAGAGGTTCATCTACCTCTACGCGGCGATTGACGCGTGCTACAGACTGACGGCGAACCTCAGGAACTTCCAGAGTCATCACTCTCACAGTGAACGGATCAAGCGGATGTGCGAAGAACTGGGCGTCGAGATACCAAACTGGGCCGAGTCCTCGCAGACTGATCGAGGAGCAACCAGAGTATCGCCGATCCGAAACGACGCCCTGCACGAAGCCCTGTTCATGGACCGTCCTCTCGGCTTCGCAGTGCACCGGTTCAACCCCGACGGCAGACCCGAACGCCCGATCGATTCCGAGATGAGAAACCTCGTCTGCCGACTACTGGTCGCACTGATCTGCGGAAACGCCCCGCCTGCTGCTCCGGCGTGCCCAGGGCGCGCCCCGACGAGAAGTGCCTGCCGGAAGCGCTATCTGAGGTCGTCGGTAAACACCCGACGGCGCTACCGACTCAATCTGAACTCGTGAACTCTTAACTCTGCTAGCACCCCGACTCGGTTCCGGTCTCGCCTCGTTGCAACGCACGGCAGCCCGCACTCTTCACGCTGCGGGCAAGTCCTGACGAAGCCTCCGAGCTACCGCCGCGTGGTTGGCCGCCGGCGTCGCCGGCGGCCCTGCTTCACCGCCTCTGTGACAAGCGGCGCTTGCATACGTTCGTAGAGACCGAACAGGTGCTCGAGGCGGTCGTTCTCGCTCTTGAAACGCTCAGGTCGATAGAGCCGATCAACGGCCCGGTCGAGGCTCTGATGCGCTCTCCTCAGAGTCGCGGGCATGAGGTCGGGGTCGTAGAGATCGGCGAGGGTCGCGTCTGGGTGTTCCGAACGAGCGTCGAGAACTCTCCCGCGAACGGGATGCTCGATAGCGCCTCACCGCGGCGACCCGCTCCGCCACCCGCGGAAGCCGTCGGAGTTCGGCCGGTGACGCTTCCGCCAGGTACAGAATCCACCGATGGAAGCCGTTGATGTACTCGTCGCCTCCGATGTAACGCCTGAAGAACTTCGCCGCGCCGGGTTCATGGGCGAGAAACTCCTCGCGTTCATCACCGGTGAAGGTCAGGAGTCCGTTGTCGATCATCTGAACACCGGTCTTGAGGCGACGAAGCCCGTTGATGGGGCGGCTGACCTTCTGAACCGTCAGATGTGGGTCCCCCATTCTGCTGGCGTCGAACAGATACGGCGAAAGGGACCGACAACGCCGCTCGTCGGGCTCGCCGTTCACATCCGCGTAGCTGAACAGCCGCTTGACGGGACGCGCGTCCTGGCGCCGGTCAAGCCCCACGATCACGACATGGACGTGGGCCTTCCCGCGGGCGTCCGACCCCCAGGCAAAGGTCCGATGCGCGAAGGCGAGGTCAAGGCGATACCTGTCGAAGAGAACTGGCCACAGGAGGCCGACCTGCTCACCCTGCGTCACGGAGTTGGTCGCAACAAGGCCGATGCGGACAGGCTTGCCAGCTTGGCTGACGTACGCTCCTGCCTTGATGAACCAAGCGGCCACGTAGTCAAGAGTGCCCCCTTGCTTGCCGAGCTCGGCGACTCGGCGCACTTGGGCGGCCTGCTCCTTGCTCTGCTGGCTCTTGCCCCGAAACGGCGGATTGCCGAAGACGTAGTCGCAGTTCCCGGGTGGCAGCGGTCGAAGAACGTCAGTTCGCCGAGTTTCCGCTGGAACCTCAACAGGTCGGCCCGGCGCCGGCCGTCCTTGCGGGCCTGAAGCCGCTTGAACTCGCCCCGGAGATCGTCGAGGAACAACGGCTCGATGACCTTCAGGATGTTCTTCTCGGTCGTGTAGTGCGCCCCTTGCGCGCGCCTCTCCGCGGGCGCCATGACGGATTGGAACAGGGCGCCGAAGATCGCGGGCGAGATCGCTGACCACCGGCGCTCTTCTGCTCGACGATGAGCACGCTGGGCCAGAAGAGGTCGATGAAGCCGCTCCTATCGTCCAGCTTCTGAACGTGTTCCTCGTAGCGCGCGACCGTGCGGCGTCTGACCCCGAAGACTTCGAAGAACTCGTTGTAGAAGCTGTGCGTCTCTCCCTTCTCGTACTCCGCGTCGCGCCATTCCCTGGCGAACGCCGCGGCGCGGACCCTTGCTTCGTTCCAGGAAAGACGCACTTCCGGCCTACAGCACCGCCTCCGCGATCGCGTCGAGCGCCTCCGGCTGCTGGCAGCCGAGCAGCATCGAGGCCACCTGGCCGTTACGCCCGGCTTCCTTCCAGGCCGCGAGACGGTCGATGATCCGCTCCTTCGGGCCGACCAGGGCGACATCGTCGACGAGGGCGTCCGGCACCGCGCCGATCGCCTCGCTCCGCTTGCCGCCGAGGAAGTTGTCCTGGATCACCTTCGCCTCGTCGACATAGCCGAGGCGCTTGGCGTAGTCGTTGTAGAAGTTCTTGTCGCGCGCGCCCATGCCGCCGATGTAGAGGGCCATGTTCATCTTGACCGGGGTGCGGCACTGCTCGACGTCGTTGCCCATGACGACGGTGACGAACGGCATGACCTTGAAGTCCTCGAGGCTCTTGCCGTTGCCGGCTTTGGCCAGGCCGCGATCGATGGCGTCCTCGAACACGTCGAAGCGTTCCGGGTTCATCCACACGGGGAACACGCCGTCGGCGACTTCGGCGCTGCACTCGACGCCCTTGGCGCTGATCGAGGCGGTATAGATCGGGATCGACGTGTCGGCCGCCAGGATGCTCTTGAGCGGCTTGCCTAGACCGGTGCCGTCCTCGCCCCGGTACGGCAACTGGTAGTGGTAGCCGTCGTGGGTGACCGGCGCCTCCCGGGCGAAGACCTTGCGCATGATCTCGATGTACTCCTTCGTGCGCGTCAGCGGACGGCCATAGGCGACGCCGTGCCAACCTTCGATCACCTGAGGGCCCGACGGACCGAGACCGACGAGGAACCGGCCGCCGGAGAGCTGATTCAGGGTCATGGCCGTCATCGCCGTCATCGCGGGGCTGCGCGCCGGCATCTGCATGATCGCCGTGCCGACCTTGATCTTCTCGGTCTGGGCGAGGATCCACGCCGCCGGCGTCACCGCGTCGGCGCCGTAGGCCTCGGCCGTCCAGACGGACGTGAAACCGGCGCTCTCCGCCTGGCGGATGCGGTCGATCGGGAGTTTCATCTGGCTGCCGAAGGCGCCGGCGAGCAGTCCTAGTTCCATGGTCCGGTCTCCAAAGTCAACGGTTGTTTGTGGGTTCCTGGAGCGAAACGGGCGCGAGGTTAGCAGCCGAGGCCCGCCGGCGCGTCCGGCATAGACTGCCGCCATGTCACCGGCGACCGAACCTCCCGATCGCGATCACGCGCGAGGCCCGCACCGAACCCGCAGCCAGGTCTTGTGGCCGATAGCGTTCGTGACGCTGACCCTGGGGTTGGTCGTGGTGATCGTGATCGGCTTCGTGATCATCCGATTGACCCAGGTCCCCGGTGACGTGGTGGAGGGCGGTCGTGAACTGGCCCGCGATGCCGCCCTTGCAGTCGAACGGATCGCGGAGGCGTTTCACACCGGCACCGTCCAGACTTCGTTCGTGAGCTACGCCACGGAGATCTCGGGCAGCGCCTTCCTCCAGTTCGCGACTCTCGACCAGACCGAAGTGCTGCAGCGCACCGACTCGGCCAGCCTGCTGTGGGGACGGCTCAGGCTGCCGGACGTGATGGTCGAGGCGCGGGTTCCGGTCCGCTACACCTACTACCTGGACCTCGAGGACGAGTGGTTGCTGACTCTTGAGGGAACGACGGTCAACGTGCTGGCGCCTGGGGTACGTACGAACCGGCCGGCGGTGGACGCCTCGGCGATCGAGTACCGGGTGCAGGCGGATTCGGTCCTGCGCGACGAAGACGCGGTGCTGGAGCAGCTCCGTCTCCGCATCACGGACCAGTTGGCGGCCCGCGCCGGCGAGAACATCGCTCTGGTGCGCGAACTGGGGCGGCGCAAGACGGCCGATTTCGTGCGCACGTTCCTACTCTCGCAGTTCGGCGAGGACATGGAGAGCTACCGGATCGAGGTCCGTTTCCGCGACGAGACCGACAGTCTTCCCGGCTCGCCGGAGCCTGCCCCCGACCTGCGGCAGAGCGTGACCGAGGAACCCCGGAATTGACCAGCGGGCTGGCGCGCCAGCGTCAGCGACTCCGGGCGCGCCAGGCGGACCGCTTCGGCCGCATGGCCGAGCAGGTCCACGTCCACAACCCCTTCTACCGCGCCAAGTGGACGGCCGCCGGGTTCGACCGCCCGCCAGCGCTGGACGACCTGGCGGAACTGCCCTTCACCACCAAGGATGAATTCGCCGCCGACCAGGACACGAGCTCGCCCTGGGGCACCAACCTCACTTTCCCGCTCGATCGCTACGTCAGGGTCCACCGCACTTCGGGCACGACCGGCCAACCCCTCCGCTGGCTCGACACGCCGGCGAGCTGGCAGTGGTTTCTCGACTGCTGGCTCGCGGTCTACGACGGCGCCGGCGTCACTCCCGCCGACCGGGTCTTCACCGCCTTCGGTTTCGGTCCCTTCATCGGCTTCTGGACCGCGTTCGAGGCCGCACAGCAGCTTGGCTGTCTGGTCATGCCGGGAGGTCACCTCAGCACCGAGCAGCGCCTGCGGATGATCCTCGACGACGAGGCCACGGCGCTGTTGTCGACGCCGACCTACGCCCAGCGCCTGCTGGAGGTCGCGTCCCGCCTCGACATCGACATCGCTGGCAGCACCCTCGAGCGAACGATCCATGCCGGCGAACCGGGCGCGGGCGTACCGGCGGTCAAACGGCAGCTCGCGGCGGGCTTCGGAGCGCAGGTCTTCGACCACGCCGGCGCCACGGAGGTCGGCGCCTGGGGCATCCCCTGCGGCGTCGCCGAACACCTTCACGTCCACGAGGAGGAGTTCGTCGTCGAGTGGCTCGACCGGACGACCGGGGAGCTGCTTCAGCCCCTCGATCCCAACGTGGAGAAAGGGGCCGACCCGCCCCTCGGCGAGCTCGTGCTGACCAATCTGGGCCGGATCGGCAGCCCCGTCGTCCGCTATCGCACCGGCGACGTCGGACACCTGTGCGCCGCCGGCTGTCCCTGCGGACGGCCGACGGTGTTTCTTCCCGGCGGTGTCCTGGCTCGCGCCGACGACATGTTCATCGTCCGCGGCGTCAACGTCTACCCGAGCGCGGTCGACGCGCTGATCCGCGAGGCCGGCGGCATCGTCGAGTACCGCACGACCGTTCTGAAACGGCGGCAGATGGTCGAAGTCGAACTCGAAGTCGAGCCGGAACCGGGCCGGGATGCCCGAGTTGTCCAGACACGGCTCCAGGAGTTGTTCCAGGAGCGCCTCAGCCTGCGGATTCCGGTACGTACCGCCGCGGCCGGCTCCCTTCCCCGCTACGAACTGAAGGCGAGCCGGTTTACGTTCAGGACGACGTAGCCAGAGGACGGTTCATCACTGCGAGCGCCGCGAACAGGACCGCGCCCAGCCCGTTCACCGCGATACCCAACGCCGGACCGCCGAGGTCCGGGACGAGCAGCAGGGCCGCCGAGAGCAACATCAGCGCCCGCAGCGGCGGACTCAACGCGGTGCGCAGATAGCCGCTGATCCCGGCGGCCAGGGCGAGAATCCCGACCACCGCCGCGCCCAGCGCCAGCAGCAGGGGCGGCAGGCCCGCGGCCCCGGCCGCGAAAAGACTCGCCCCGTCCTCGTCCATCAGCAGCAGTGCCGGCCGGTACACGAACATGAAGGGCAGGGTGAACCCGACCAGCGAAAAGCGGAACGCGGCCAGGGCCGTCGGCATGACCTTCGCCTGCGCCAGGCTGGCACTCGCATAGGCAGCGAGCGCTACCGGCGGCGTCACCATCGACATCATGCCGAAGTAGAAGATGAACAGGTGCGCGGCGAGCGGGATCACGCCGAGTTCCGACAGCAACGACCCCATGAGTGTCGCCATCAGCAGGTAGCAGACCACGGACGGCACGCCCATGCCGAGAACGAGCGAAGTGACCATGATCCCGAGCAGGGCCAGGAACAGGTTGGTCGCCACGACCGACTTGATCGCGGCGCTGAAGTCCACGGCGATCCCGGTCTGCTGCACGATGCCGATGATCGTGCCCACGCAGGCGCTCGCCGCGACCAGCGGAATCCCGTTGCGCGCCGCCTTGGTCAGCGCGCCCAGAATGTGCGGACGCCACGCGTCGTGGATCAGGCCGAACACCAGGAGTCCGAGCATCGCCACGATTCCCGAGGACAGCCACGACTCGAAGAGCTGCCGGAACGACGGGTCCACCTGCGTATCCGCCCACACGAGCTGATGGACGATCGCCACCGCCGCGAAGCAGCCTGATGTCAGGTACCGCAGCCTCCGCGACAGATCGAACTCCTTTCGCAGCACGGCCAGGAGCAGGATCACGATCAACGAGCCGGTGACCGCGCGGAACGGAGAGAAGCGAAGCACCAGCAGCAGGATCAGGGTCCCGAGCGCCGAGATGAAGACGACCGCGTCGAAACGGCGGACCGGCGGCGGCTCGCCCTCTCGTTCCGGCGTCCCGATCCGCCTCGAGTAGAAATGGACGATCAGGAAGATCGACAGGTAGAAGAGCACCGCGGGAAGCAGAGCCGCCTGAACGATCTGCAGGAACGTCACCTGGGGCTCGACGATCTCGAGCATCATGTACGCGCCGGCGCCCATGACCGGAGGAACCAGCGCGCCGCCCGAGGCGGCGGCGGCCTCGACCGCGGCCGCGATGTGGCGCTTGAAGCCGTTGCTGCGCATCATCGGGATGGTGAAGGCGCCGGTGGTCACGGCATTCGCGACCGCGCTACCGGACAGGGAGCCCAGGAGGCCGCTGCTGATGACGGCCACTTTCGCCGGCCCGCCGGGCTTGGTTCCAAACGCCCGTTCGGCGAAACGCATGATGAACTGCGTCGCCCCCGACATCTCGAGAAAAGCGCCGAAGACGACGAACAGGAAGACGTACCGGAACATGACCGAAGCGGCCGGACCGAACACGCCCAGGCTCTGCAGGAACGTGGTGCTGACGACGTCGCGGGGGTTCTGGCCGGCGTGCGGGAAGAGCCAGTCCGGCAGCACGGGCCAGCCGCTTCGCAGGCTGTAGTAGCAGTACAGCGTGTGGGCGACGAAGACCAGAGCCAGCGCCGGCACGATCCAGCCGATGCTGCGGCGAGCCGCCTCGAGGACGAGCACCAGGCCGATCAGCCCGAACAGGATGTCGGCCCCGGTTTCGATGCCCGCCCGGTTTCCGAGCGACCTGCCACCCGACCAGAGGTGCTCGAAGGCCGGTTCCGTCTGCACGACGACGTAGGCGCAGGCCCCGGCCGCCGCGAGGCCCAGCACCAGGTCGAGACAGCGGAGCCATCGGTTCGAGGCCAGCCTCGAGTGGACCGGGAAGGCGAGAAAGCAGAGCAGCAGACCCGAGCCGACGAACACCGCCAGCGACGACTGCGGCAGCAGTAGGCTGTAGTTCACCTCGAACAGGACGAAGAAGCACAGGCCGACTCCCAGCGCCCCGATCAGGGCGCGGCGAAACCGCTCAAGCCGCGCCGGGCCGGCGCCCGGTTCCGCGGCGCCGGCGGCGATTGGCGTAGGGGACTGTTCCGGCGCGCTCAACCGGCGGCTTCGGGCCAGACGCCGATCTCGCGGTAGAAGCGCTCGGCGCCCGGATGGAAGGGCGTGCCGGTGTTGCGAGCAGCGTTCGCCTCGTTGATCGCGCGGCCGGCGGGATGCTTGTCGGCCACCGACTGGCGGTTCTCCCAGATCGTCTTCGTGATCTGGTAGATCATCTCCTCATCCGCATCGGCTGACGTGATCAGGTGCATCGAACCCACGTTCAGACCCGGATAGTCCTCCGTCAGGTCGGAGTAGGCGTCGGCCGGAATGGTCGCGAGCTGGAAGAAGGGATAGTCGGCAGCCAGTTGCTGCCGCTTCTCCTCATCGAAGGGCAGGAAGCGGATGTCGTGGGTGCTGCAGGCCTGGGTGACCGCTCCGGTCGGCACCGCGCCGCCGAGGAAGGCGGCATCAATCGAACCGTCGCCAAGCATGTCGACCGCACCGCTCTGGGTGCCGTAGACCTGGGTGAAGTCGTCGTAGGTCACTCCATGGGCCGCCAGCATCGGCTCGACGAACATCTCGAAGCCCGCGCCCGCGACTCCCACCATGGCTCGCCGCCCCACCAGATCGCTCATGCTCATCACGCCGGAGTCGGCCTTGGTGACGAAGGTCGCGATGTTCGGCGCCAGGGTGGCGACGGCGCGGATGTCGTAGCTCTGCTCCCAGCCCGATTCCCCCAGGACGGCGAAGTAGCTGATCGCCGAGTTGGACATCGCGAGTTGCAGCTCGCCGCGCACCAGCCGCCGGATGTTCTCCTGCGACCCCTTGGTGCCGCGCGGCTGCACCCGCCACTCGTTCTCGCCGCGGTTCTCGTTCAGGACCTCGGCGATCGCGCCGCCGACGACCGGAAAGGCGCCGCCGACCGGCGCGGTTCCCATGCTCAGGAACTGCGGGCCGCCGGAACCCCCGTCGCCCGCGTCGCCGCCGCCGCAGGCGAGGAGCGGGAAGAGCGCCAGCAGCAAGGTGAGGCAGCGAATCTTCATCGAGAGAACTCCGTGGGTGCTGGACGGTTTGCGGACTCGCAGGGGGAACCCAAGATCATACTCTGCCGGTCATCCCCCCTCAGCCGTCCGTCCCGGCGATGCAGTAGAGGAAGCTCGCGGTCCGCAGGTAGAGCCTGCCGGGCGCCACGCCGAGCGACGACAGCGTGAAGCCCTGAACCTCGTTTGTGGCCAGGATTTCGAACTCGGGGCCATCGCGAACGACCGTGGTCACCCCGTCCTCGTTCGTGGCGTAGACCTTGCCGTCGGCCACCAGGAGCGACGCGCTGTAGGTGCCCGGGGTCAGGCGCTGGTCCTTCCAGACCGGCTCACCCGTGACCGCATCGAGCCGCGACAGCAGACCGTTGTCCCGCAGCAGGTAGAGCGTCTCGCCGTCTGTCGCCGGCGTCGGCACGTCCGGGCCGCGGTCCGTCTCCCACAGGATCTCCGGTTCGCCGCCGTCCCCGAGGCGCAACGCCTTCATCGGATTGACGCGGGTGGGCACGAAGACCAGGTCGCCGGAAGCCACCGGCGACGCAATGACCCGGTACATCGGGCTGTCCCTCGGGTTGAAGCCCCCCACCCGCCACAGCTCGCGGCCGCTCTCGGGGTCGTGGCCGGTCGCGACGTCGCCGCCGTTCAACACCAGCACGTGACCTTCGCCGCTCTCGACCAGGGCCGGCGTGATGTAGGCGTCCGGCGACTCCATGCGGGCGTCGGTGGGCCGTTCCTGCCTCCAGATCGTCTCTCCGGAGGCGGAGTCGATCGCCAGCAGGTAGGACGGATCGTCCGTCTTCATCCCGTGCAGGACCGGCACATAGAGCACGCCCTGCCACAGGAGCGCCGAAGAGCCGTAGCCGTGGTTCAGGCCGAAGGCGCCGTAGTCCTGCTCCAGCTCGCGGGCCCAGAGCCGGTTGCCTTCGAGATCGTAGGCCTGCAACACCCCGGTGCCGGTCAGCACCCAGACCCGCTCGCCGTCCGTGACCGGTGACGGCGACGACATGTTGTGCTTGCGCTGAAAGCGGTTGCCGCCGGCGATCGGCCGCCGCCAGACGACGGCGCCTGAGTCCGCGTCGACCAGCCACAGGGAGAGGTCGTCCCCCTCGGCCACGTTGAGGAAGATCCGCTTGCCGACCACGATCGGAGTCGAACCCGAGCGATCCGGGAGCGCCACCTTCCAGACGATGTTCCGCTCCGTTTCGCCGTCGTGCGACCACTCGACCGGCAGACCGGTGTGGGCGCTGTACCCGTTGCGGTCGGGGCCCCGCCAGTTCGGCCACTCCGATGCCCCGACCGCCGCTTCGTCCGGCGCCTCGGACGCCTCCGGCATCAGCAGAACCTGGATCAGGTTCTCACCGCCGAGATAGTCCCGGGCGGCGCCGCGGATCATGTCCGCGTCGAGCTGGTCGAACAGTTCTTCGTACTCCAGGATGCTGAGCGGATCCTCCTCGAACTGGTAGACCGACTGCAACACGCCGAGCCAGAAACCGTTGGTCTCCTTGGCCGTCTCACGGCCGCGGCGTTGCTGTTCCCGGATCTGGGCCACCTCCTCGTCCGACGCCGGCTCGGTGCGGAGGCGGACAATTTCCGCGTCGACCGACTGCAGCAACTCCTCGACCCGGTCGGGATCGCAACCGAAGGAGATCTGCACCGCAAACTCCGAAACCGGGATCCGGTCTGAGCCCCCGGCCACGTTCGCGCCGTAGGTGCCGCCGAGTTCCTCCCGCAGGCGCTCTCGCAGACGATCCCGCAGCAGGGAGATCATCGAGTTCAGCCGGTAGCGGTTCAACTGGGTCTGCTCGAAGGGGCCGCTGTACACCAGCACCACTTGGCTCTGCTCCTCCAGGCCCTTGTACACCGTCCGTTCGATGCGGCCCTCCGGCATCCGCACGCCGACGTCTCGCCAGGCTTCCTCCCGGCCGGTGGACGGAAGGCCGCCGAGCCAGGTCTCGACCAGGGGCTCGATCGCGTCGAGCTCGAAGCTGCCGGCAAAGAAGAACGTGAAGTCGGAGAAGTCGCGGAACCGGTCCTCGTAGACGGCGAAGATCCGGTCCTGATCGAGTTCCGCCAGCATGTCCTCGGTGATCATGCGGCGCCGCGGATGCCCCTGAGTCGCGATCTCCGTCAGCGTCTTGATGAAGGTGTACCTCGGCGTCGCGCTCTGGTTGCGGAGCAGGGCGCCCTGGCGGGTCAGGAAGGACTCGTACGCTTCCGCATCGCGGCGGGGCGATGTCGCGCTCAAGTAGATCAACTCGAACAGCGCCTCCAGATCCTTGGGCGAACCCCGGCCGCTGATGCCCTCGAAGAGGGGGCCGATGACCGGGCCGACCCGCGCCACCTTGCCGGCCAGCGCCTTGTTCAACTGGGTCAGGCTGAAGTTCCCGAACCCGGAGAGCTGGGCCACCGAGGTCGCCACGTTCGCTTCGAGCCAGTCGTCGTCCGAGACCAGGGAGATGCCCCCTGGGCTGAAGGAGGCGACCAGAATCTCGTCGTTCTTGAAGTCGCTGGGCCGCAGCACGACCCGGACGCCGTTCGACAGACGCCACTCCGTGACCCCGAGTTCTTCGATCGCCCTTCGCTGTGTGATCTCGCCGGGAGCGGGCGGATCAGGCACCAGGGCGCCCTCGCCGACATCGTCCTCGTAGGCAGCCACCTCGCCCTGCTCAACCCGGTCGAAGACCGCCAGCAGTTCCTCCTCGCGCGGCTGCTTGAGCCCCTCCTTCTCGGGGCCGCTGGCGAGAATCACGCGGTCGTGGTCGTGGATCCAGGAATCCGCGGCCGCGTTCACTTCGGCCAACTCGATCTCGGGCACGTACCGCCGCGCCAACTCGCGTTGGTAGGCGATGCCCGGAAACGGCTCGTCGGTCAGGAAGTTCCGCGAGTACTCGCCGGCATAGGCCGCCGAGTGGGTCTTGTCGCGCTCGTCGAAGGCCCGGTCCATCGACCGCAGCGTGTTGATCTTCGCCCGTTCCAGCTCGCTCTCCTCGAAGCCGTGGCGGCGGGCCCGCTCCGACTCGGTCAGCACGGCTTCGAGCGCCCGCACCGCGGCGCCCTCACGGGCGCCGGCCGAGAGCATGTACAGGCTGCGCGTGCGGGCCAGACTGCCCCTGCTGCTGGTGGCGCCGATGAACGGCGGGTCGGCCTGCTCGGCCCGCTCCGCCAGGCGGTTGTTCAGGATGCCGTTGTACAGGCCCCGGATCAGCCGGCCACGGTAGTCGGCAACCGTGCGGAACGGATCGTCGGGGCCCTTGTACGCGACCGAGACCGAGGTGCCCGGCAACTCCGGATCGGCGAACACCGAGACCAGCGTCTCCTCGTGCGCGGGAATTTCGGCCTCGAAGCGCACGCGAGGCTCGGCCGGTCCTTCGAGCTCGCCGAACCGGCGGCGGATCTCATCCTCGATCACGGCCGCGTCGAAGTCGCCGACCGCGATTACCGCCATCAGATCGGGGCGGTACCAGTCCCGGTAGAAGTCCCGCAGCCGATCCGGCGGAGCTTCCCGCAGCATCTCCGGGTCACCGATAGGCAGCCGATCGGCGTAGCGGGAACCGTGGAACCGGTACGGGATCTCGGCATCCAGCCGGCGGGCGCCGGCGCCCCGGCCGCCCCGCCACTCCTCGATCACGACCCCGCGTTCGTTCTCGATCTCCTCGTCCTCGAAGCTGACGCCGGACGCCCAGTCCTCGAGCACCAGGAGCGCCGTATCGAGAATCTCCGGGTCATCGGTCGGCGCCTCGAGCATGTACACCGTCTCGTCGAAGCTCGTATAGGCGTTGACGTCCGGCCCGAACCGCATGCCGATGCCCTGCAAGTAGTCGAGCAGTTCGCTCTTCTCGAAGTTGCGGGTGCCGTTGAACGCCATGTGTTCGACGAAGTGCGCCAGACCGAGCTGGTCGTCGTCTTCAAGCACCGAACCGGCCCGCACGACGAGGCGCAGAAAGGCCCGGTTCTCGGGCCGGCCGTTGCTGCGGACGTAGTAACGGAGGCCGTTGGCCAGTCGACCGGTCAGCACCGCCGGATCCTGGGGCAGGACCTCGGTCAACTCGTAGGTCCAGTCGCCGCCGCCCTCCGCCGCTTCGCCCGCGGCTTCCTGCTGCGCGACGGCAACTCCAACCGAAAAGACCCAGGCGGTGAGCAGCGCGATGTTCACCGCCACCCAGGGCAAGCCCGGTATGCGGGACATTGGAAGGACCCTGCGCTCGATCATGGCTTCCCCTTCGTCACTGGCTGGTACCTGCAACCGCGGCCGTTCCCGACGAGAAACGGCCGCCCTCAACCCGCACCACGGCGTCGCTCGGCAAGGCCGCCACCAAGGCCTCCACCGCGAGGTCCGCGGCCGCCCTGCTCCGGCTATCCACCGTCAGCTTGACCTTGTAGTCCCCATCCATCACCGGGTAGCTGCCGATCTCGACCTCGGCGTGGGCATCGACCACCCGGTCGAGCATCTCGGCGATGTCCGTCTCGCGGCACAGCGTGTAGACGGCGCGGCTGTAGAACCGCCTGCCGGCCGCCAACCGGTCACGCAGCAGGGGCAGCTTCATGCGGAAGATCCGCGGCACCCCTGGCAGCACATAGACGTTGTCCATCACCACGGACGGCCATGGCACGTCGGGAGTGCTGACCAGTTCCGCGCCCTCGGGCACGTCGGCCATCCGAAGGTGGCCCTCGGTGCACCTCTCACCCACCATCTCGCGGATCTTGGCCACCAGTTCCGGAGAGCGCACCAGAGGCCGGTCGAAGGCGTCAGCCACCGCCTGCAGAGTGACGTCGTCGTGGGTCGGACCGACGCCGCCCGACGTGATCACGTAGTCGAAACGGCATCTGAGTCTCTGAATGTCGGCCGCGATGCCGGCGATTTCGTCCGGGCAGACAACCACCCGCCGCAACTCGATTCCGAGGCCGAACAACTCCCGCGCCAGCAGGGTCAGGTTCGCCTCCTCGACCTTGCCGGTGAGGATTTCGTTCCCGATGATCAGCGCCGCCGCGGTGGGCATCGCGGTAGCTTACTCCTCACTCAGCACTCATCGGCCGACGAAATGAGGCGATCGCCGCTCGGTCAGAGCCTTGACCCCCTCGCGCGCATCGGCCGTGCCGAAGGTGACCACCTGCTCCGCGCTCTCCAGGTCGAGCGCCTCGCCGATCGTCCGCTCGAAGGTGCCGCGCACCGTCCGCTTCGTCGCCTTCACCGCCACCGGGCCGGCCGCCGCGATCTCGAGCGCCAGGTCCTCCACCACCTGGTCGAAGTCCTCGTCCGCCTCGCGGCTGGCGATGCCCCACTCGACCGCCGTGGCGCCGTCGATCAGCCGGCCGCTGTACAGGAGCTCGGCAGCGCGGGCGGGGCCGATCAGGCGCGGGAGCGTCCAGGTCGCCGCCATGCCGGGGTGAATCCCAAGCCGCACGAAGGTCATCCCCACCCGCGCGCCGGTCTTGATCAGCCGCATGTCGCAACCGAGCGCGAAGCACAGGCCGGCGCCGATCGCGTGGCCGTTGATCGCCGCGATCGACGGCGCCTCGAGGTCACGGACCGACAGGTAGAGACGGTAGAAGTTCGAGCCGCCGCCAAGGCCGGGACCCGCGCCCGGTTCCTCGCTTACCTCCTCCTGGATGCTCTTCAGGCTGCCGCCGGCGCTGAACGCGCGGCCGGCGCCGCGCACGATGACCACCCGGGTCTCGTCCCGGTCATTGATCAGCGGTACGGCGTCCCGGATCTCGGCGCCCATGGCCGACGTCATCGCGTTCAACTGCGACGGCACGTTGAGGGTCAACCGCGTGATCGGGCCCTGGTGGTCCAGCAGGATGTGCTCGAAACTCATGGCGTACTCCTCTTCTCGGTCGACGGCAACAGCCGAGGCGTGACTGTGTGACCACGTGACTGCGTGACAGGCGGTACAATGCGGCGCATGCTAACGATCACCGAGCTGGCACAGAAGAGGGTCGCCGAAACGATGAAGGACGAGGAGCGCGACGACCTCGCTCTCCGCATCGCGATCACCGGCCGCACCGGCGGCGGCTTCCGCTACCAGATGGACCTGGTCGGTCTCGACGAGACCCGGCCCGGCGACGAGGTGGTGGAAACCGACACGTTCAAGGTCTACGTCGACTCCGAGAGCGCCCCGGACCTCGAAGGCGCGACGATCGACTTCGTCACCCGCCTGTCCGAGAGCGGTTTCAAGTTCGAGAACCCGAACTCGGCCTGGGGCGAGTCGGTGGCGGCCGACGTCCAGCGCATCCTCGACGACCAGATCAATCCGCAGATCGCCGCCCACGGCGGCTTCGTCACCCTGCTCGAGGTCAAGGACGAGACCGCGTTCATCACGATGGGCGGCGGCTGCCAGGGCTGCGGCATGGCCGATCTCACCCTGAAGCAGGGAGTCGAACAGGCGATCCTGGAAGCGGTGCCGACCGTCACACGCGTGCTCGACTCGACGGACCACGCGGCCGGCGCAAACCCGTACTACGCGCCGTAGGCCGCGGTCCGGGAGTCGGAGCATCGGATCGGCGACGCGGCCGGTTTCCGGTCGGGTGGCGAGAGTTCTTGCCGTCCGGAGGCAGTCAGATGGGTTCCGTTTCGGCGACTCGCCGCAGGAACTCGCCCGCATCGCGGCAGGTGAATGCGAGCCGAATCACGCCTGCCGGATCGGACGAACCGCCGAAGTTGGCGAGCCATCGCTTCAGCGCGACAGAGACCGGGATGCCGCGCGAAACGAACGCCTCGGTGACCGCCGCGCGGACGAGTTCGGCGGCGGCTTCCCTGCGGCCTTCGTCGCGCTCCTCTCGCAGGAACGGATCGTCGTCCGGCCCGGTGCCCTCGGCAGCGCCCAGCGCTCGGCCCACCCGGCGCAGGGCCGAGACCGTTTCGGCTGACTCTTCGTGCTCGTTCAACGCGTGGTGGATTTCCGCGGCCCTCCAGCCCGGGAAGGCGCAACTGTTCGCCGCCTCGACGTATCGGTCGCCATCCCACAGGAAGATCGTCAGGCCCGAGTTCCGCCTTCCCCGCAACCAGGGAGAGTCCGGCACTTCCACCCACACTTCCGGCAGCCTCCAGGCCGCGTAGTCGTCCAGCTTGCCGCGACGGCCGCCCCGGCCACGCCGGACATCGGTCGTGTAGTCCACCTCCAGCACGACATCCGGCAACGAATCGTTGTCCACCTCGATGTAGGGGCCGGCGGGCGCGTCTCGCTTGGGGTGAAGGTAGATCGTCGCGTCGGCCTGGAGGACCAACTCCCTATCGCCAGCAGCGCTCCGGGCAACCAGGTCGGCCGAACCGGCCGAGAAGATCGCCGAACCGCGAACATGAGCGATCGACCGGATCAACTGGACCAGCCGGCTTGCGCACACGTCGTGCTGGACGCTCGGCTCCCGCAGCACCATCGCGGTCTGCGTCCTCGCGTCCCAACACTCCACCCGCCGGATGTCGCCCTCGTCGAGCTCGCCGAGCGTCATGGGGACAGCGTCGCAGCCGAAGTAGTCGCGGGAAGCGGACTGTGCGGCGGTACGACGAATTCCCGACAACTCCGAGCGACTCACACCGTCCATGGTTCGGATCCTAGTCGAGTCCAACGCCGAATCGGTGCGCCGTCGCGGCAAGATGAAATCAGCCGCCTCTCAGTGCCTCGCTCCCGGGTCTCGCTTTCCGGTTGCCGAACCCCCACCGTTGTGGAATAGTCCCTCACTGGTCGAGCGACGCGTTCCGATTCGCCACCGCTCGCCGGACTAGAGCTCGCTCGCCGGACTAGAGCACGTCACGATCGATGGCTACGCACCGTTTCAGACGGGGACTGAGCCTGCCCATCTCGGGCGCGCCCGAGCAGATACTCGCCGACGCCCCGGCGCCCGGTACCGTCGCGATCGTCGCCGCCGACTACCCCGGCATGAAGCCGGCGATGCACGTCTCGCCGGGCGACGGGGTACGGCGCGGCCAACTCCTGTTCGAGGACCGCAAGCAGCCCGGCGTCCGCTTGACGTCGCCTGCCGCCGGCACCGTCGCGGCGGTAAACCGGGGCGCCAGGCGAGCCCTGATCTCGGTCGTCGTGCGGGTGGATCCTTCGGACCAGGCCGCATCCGGCGGCGCCCAGGTCGACTTCGCGAGCTACACCGGGCGTCACCCGAGCGCCCTCTCCCGCGACGAAGTGCAGGCGCTGCTGGTCGAGTCCGGCGACTGGACCGCGCTGCGGGCGCGGCCGTTCGGACGCACCGCCGCGCTCGGTTCTGCGCCCAAGTCGATCTTCGTAACCGCGATGAGCAGCGAGCCGTTCGCCCCCGACGCGGACCGGATCGCCGAGGGACGCGCCGGCGACCTGGAACGCGGTCTCGCGACTCTGGCCCGGCTCACCGACGGTCCGGTCTATCTCTGCCGCGCACCCGGAACGCTGGCGGCCGTCGAAGCGAGTGGCCAGGTGCGGATCGAGGAATTCGTCGGCCCCCACCCCGCCGGCGCGCCGGGCCTGCACATTCACACCCTGGATCCAGTCGACCGCAGCAAGCTCGTATGGCAGATCGGACTTCAGGACGCGCTCGCGATCGGTCGCCTGTTCGCGACCGGCGATCCGGACGTGGCGCGGATCGTCGCCCTGGCGGGACCGCCGGTGCGAGCGCCGCGCCTGCTGCGTACGCGGCTCGGCGCCTCCCTCGCCGATCTCGTACGGGGCGCGATCGGACCTGCAGGTGAAACAGGTTCCGAGGGCGGGACGCGGATCGTCTCCGGCTCTCCGCTCAGTGGACGCACCGCGATCGACGAGGGCGCGCCGGCCGATCTCCACGGCTATCTCGGCCGCTTCCACGACACGGTCTCGGTGCTCGAGAACGACCACAGCCGTCAGTTCCTGGGTTGGCTCACTCCCGGCTTCGGCGCGTTCTCGCGCGCCCGCACCTTCGGCTCCTCTCTGCTGCCGCGCCGGTCCTTCGCGATGACGACGGCCACCTACGGTTCACCGCGTGCGATCGTGCCGATCG
This sequence comes from Candidatus Multivorans sp., assembly GCA_965216125.1. Classification (GTDB taxonomy): domain Bacteria; phylum Acidobacteriota; class Thermoanaerobaculia; order Multivoradales; family Multivoraceae; genus Multivorans. The sequence continues at coordinate 4,368,862 of OZ244152.1, forward strand.
GCCTCTATGAGAGCGTCTTCCCCTGGGACCTGCAACCGACCTTCCTGCTCAAGTCCCTGGTGGCCGGCGACATCGAACGCGCAGAGGAACTCGGCTGCCTGGAGCTGCTGGAGGAGGATCTGGCGCTCTGCACCTTCGTGTGCCCGGGCAAGACGGAGTATGGGCCGTACCTGCGCGACGCACTCGAACTGATCGAGAAGGAAGGCTAGAGCCCTCCCGCTGCCAATGAAGTTCCTGCGCAGAATCCTCGACCGTCAGGCCCGCCACTTCGAGCCCGGGGGCAAGTTCGAGCGCTTCTACCCTCTCTACGAAGCGCCCGACACCTTCCTGTACACGCCCGGCAAGACGACCGCCGGCGCCGCGCACGTACGCGATGCTCTGGACCTCAAGCGCCTGATGATGACGGTCGTGGTCGCGCTCGTACCCTGCGTGCTGATGGCGATGTTCAACACCGGCCGCCAGATCCACCTGGCGATCGCCGGCGGCGCCGCCGCGCTCCCGAACTGGCGCACCGACGCGATGGAGATGCTCGGGCTGCCCTTCGACGCCGCCAACCTGCTCGCGAACTCGGTTCACGGCGCGCTCTACTACCTGCCGGTCCTGATCGTGACCTTCGCCGTCGGCGGCGCCGCCGAGGGGCTGTTCGCGGTCGTCCGCCGCCATGACATCAACGAGGGCTTCCTGGTCACCGGCATGCTCTTCCCCCTGGTGCTTCCGCCGACCATCCCCCTCTGGCAGGTCGCGATCGGCATCACGTTCGGCGTCGTGGTCGGCAAGGAGATCTTCGGCGGCACCGGCTACAACGTCCTCAACCCGGCGCTCACCGCGCGCGTGTTCCTGTTCTTCGCCTACCCGGCCCAGATTTCGGGCGACGCGGTATGGATCGCGGCGCGCACCTCGGCCGACGGCTATAGCGGCGCCACCGCGCTCGGCGCCATCGCGGCACACGAGGCCGCTCCCGATTCGGACGCCGCCGTGCTCGACGGGCTGGCCGCCATCCAGGGCGACGTGTCGTGGATGCAGGCCTTCCTGGGCGACATCCCGGGTTCGATGGGCGAGACCTCCACCCTGGCCTGCCTGATCGGGGCCGCGATCCTGATCGCCACCGGCATCGGCTCCTGGCGCATCATGGTCGCCGCCACCGCCGGAACCCTCGCCATCTCCCTGCTGCTCAACCTGGCCGCGTCGACGACGAATCCGGTGCTCTCGGTGCCCTTCCACTGGCACCTCGTGCTCGGCGGCTGGGCCTTCGGCATCGTGTTCATGGCCACCGATCCGGTCAGCGCCGCACAGACGAACCGGGGCCGCTACATCTACGGTTTCCTGGTCGGCGTGCTGGCGATCCTCATCCGTACCGTGAACCCCGCGTTCCCGGAAGGCGTGATGCTCGGCATACTGTTCATGAACCTGTTCGCGCCCCTGATCGACCATTACATCCTGAAGGCGAACATGAAGCGCCGACAGAAGCGCTACGCGCAATAGACTGCCCGCGGAATCCCCGATGCCCAACCGACAGGCCATCCGGTACACCCTGCTGTTCGCGACCGTGATCTGCATCGTCTGCGGAATTCTCGTTTCGTCGTCCGCGGTCACCCTCGAAGATCGCCAGAAGGCGAACGCCGCTCTGTACAAGCAGAAGCTGGTGCTCGAGGCGGTGGATCTGCTCCAACCCGGCGAATCGGTTACGCCGCAACAGGTGGCCGAACGCTTCGAACCGGTCCAGCCGGTGATCATCGACCTCGCGACGGGCGAACCGCAGGCCGATGTCGACGTGGCCACCTTTGACCAGCAGCGGCGGGCCCGCGACCCGGCAACCAGTTCTGAGGCGCCGAGCAACCCGGCCAAGGTCAAGCGCATCCCCAACCAAGCGCTGCTCTACGAGCTGCGCGACGACGAAGGCGAGTTGGATTTGGTCGTCCTGCCGATCGAGGGCCTCGGGCTCTGGGGCACTCTCTACGGCTTCCTGGCGCTCGATGCGGACACGACGACCGTACGCGGCATCACCTACTACCAGCACAAGGAGACGCCGGGCCTGGGCGGCGAAGTGGACAACCCACGCTGGAAGGCCCTGTGGCCGGGACGCCGCGCCTTCGATGAAGACGGCTCGTTCCGGCTGGAGGTGATCAAGGGTCAGGCCGCCAGTGCGAGCCAGGATCCGTACCGCGTCGACGGTCTGAGCGGCGCAACGATCACCAGCCGCGGGGTGACGAACATGCTCGACTTCTGGCTCGGCGAGAACGGCTTCGATCCCTACCTTGACCGGCTCCGAGCGGAGGCCAACTGATGGCGATCAAGAAGAGCGAGGCGGCGCTCGATCCGCTCTGGAACAACAACCCGATCGCGCTCCAGGTGCTCGGCGTCTGCTCGGCGCTGGCGGTGACCACGAAGATGGAGACCTCGCTCGTCATGTGCGCGGCGGTCATCTGCGTACTCACGGCCTCGAACCTGACGATCAGCCTGCTCCGTCACCAGATCCCGAACAGCATCCGGATCATCGTGCAATTGACGGTGATCGCCTCCCTGGTCATCGTGACCGACCAGATTCTCAAGGCCTACGCGTTCGAGATCAGCAGACAGCTCTCGGTGTTCGTGGGGCTGATCATCACGAACTGCATCATCATGGGCCGGGCTGAGGCGTTCGCGATGCAGAACCCCCCGTCGCTGGCGATCATGGACGGCATCGGCAACGGCCTCGGCTACAGCGCGGTCCTGATGGTGACGGCGCTGCTGCGCGAGCTGTTCGGCTCCGGCAAGCTGTTCGGCGCCACCATCATGCCGACCGTGTCCGAAGGCGGCTGGTACCTGCCGAACGGCCTGATGCTGCTGTCGCCGGCCGCGTTCTTCATCATCGGCGGCATCATCTGGGCGATCCGCGTCTGGAAGCCCGCACAGGTCGAGATGGACGGCTGAGGAGTCAGGACGATGCTTGAGGAATACCTGAACCTGGCCGTGAAGGCCATCTTCGTCGAGAACATGGCGCTGACCTTCTTCCTCGGCATGTGCTCGTTCCTGGCCGTTTCGAAGAAGGTGGAGACTGCCGTCGGCCTCGGTCTGGCGGTCATCTTCGTCCTCACCGTGACCGTGCCGGTCAACAACCTGATCCAGACCTACCTGCTCAACGAGGGCGCCCTGGCCTGGATCAGCCCCGAGTTGGCCGCCTACGACCTCACGTTCCTGAACCTCCTCTGCTTCATCGGGAGCATCGCCGCGATGGTCCAGTTGGTGGAGATGACGACCGACCGCTTCTTCCCCGCCCTGCACGCCAACCTGGGCATCTTCCTGCCCCTGATCGCGGTGAACTGCGCGATTCTGGGCGGCTCGCTGTTCATGGTAGAGCGTGACTACGACTTCGGCGAGAGCGTGGTGTTCGGTCTCGGCTCCGGCATCGGCTGGTTCCTTGCCATCGTCTCCCTGGCGTCGATTCGCGAGCGCCTGCGCTACAGCAACGTCCCCCATGGCCTGCGCGGCCTGGGCATGACCTTCATCGTCACCGGTCTGATGGCGTTCGGCTTCATGGCCTTCGGGGGCATCCAACTGTGATTACCGTCGCCCTCGGGGTGGCGATGTTCACCTTCGTCATCCTGGCCCTCGTCCTGATCCTGATGCAGGCCAGGGCGCGCCTGGTCGCCGGCGGCGACGTCTCGATCCTGATCAACGACGAGAAATCGCTGACCGCTACGACCGGCGGCACCCTGCTCAACACCCTGGCCGAGCACCAGATCTTCATCCCCTCCGCCTGCGGCGGCCAGGGCACCTGCGGCGTATGCACCGTGGACGTGTTCGACGGTGGCGGCGCCATGCTGCCGACCGAGAAGACCCACATCAGCCGCCGCGAGGCCCGCGAGGGCTGCCGTCTGAGCTGCCAGGTCAAGATCAAGGAGGACATGAAGATCGGCATCCCGGCCGAGGTCTTCGGGGTCAAGAAGTGGCAGTGCACGGTGCGCTCGAACGAGAACGTCGCGACTTTCATCAAGGAACTGATCCTCGAGCTTCCTGCCGGCGAGGAGGTGCCCTTCCGCGCCGGCGGCTACATCCAGATCGAGTGCCCGCCCCACGAAGTGAACTACAGCACCTTCAAGATCGAGGGCGAGTACCACGAGGACTGGGACCGCTTCAAGCTCTGGAACCTGGTTTCCAAGGTCGACGAGACCGTCATCCGCGCGTACTCGATGGCGAACTTCCCGGAGGAGAAGGGCATCATCATGCTGAACGTCCGGGTCGCGACGCCGCCGCCTCGCGAGATGGACCTGCCGCCGGGCCAGATGTCGTCCTACATTTTCGACCTGAAGCCGGGCGACGAAGTGACCATCGCAGGCCCCTTCGGCGAGTTCTTCGCCAAGGACACGGGCACCGAGATGATCTTCATCGGCGGCGGCGCCGGCATGGCGCCGATGCGCTCCCACATCTTCGATCAGTTCCAGCGGATTCACACGAACCGCAAGGTGTCCTTCTGGTACGGCGCCCGTTCCTACCGGGAGGCCTTCTACACCGATCACTTCGACCACATCGCGGCCGAGAACCCGAACTTCGCCTGGCATCTCGCGCTCTCCGATCCCCTCGAGGAAGATCACTGGGAGGGCTACACCGGGTTCATTCACCAGGTCCTGTACGACAACTACCTGAAGGACCACCCCTGCCCGGAAGATGTCGAGTACTACCTCTGCGGCCCGCCGCTGATGCTCCAGGCCTGCATGAAGATGCTCGACGACCTGGGAGTCGAGCCTGAGAACGTCGCCTTCGACGACTTCGGCTAGGAGTCAGCGCTGCGTCCGCGCAGCGCTGACTTGCAGGGAACTGGTCGCCGACTGGGTGCGCGGGTCTTCTGACCCGCTGCCGCCGGAGGCGGCCAGAGATACGTGCCGGCCGTCAGGCCGGCTCCGCTTTGGCGGCCAGTTCCATGCAAGGCTGTGCGGCTGGGCCCGGGCGGCACCCGCCTTGTGCGGGTTGGCTTCGCCGGAGTGCCGTGGACGCGGTTGGACGCTGCCACTGGTTCTGGTCGGCATGGTCGTGGGCTGTGCGCAGGCACCGAACGAGGTCGTGCTCCAAGGACCCACGATGGGTACCTACTACCGGGTTCGCGTTGTCGCGAAGGCCGGCGAAAGCGAAGCGATCCAAGCCCTTGTCGAAGAACGGCTGGAAGCGGTCGACCGGGCGATGTCGACCTACCGGGAAGACTCGGAGATCTCCCGATTCAACCGGCTTGCGGCCGGCGAGTCGTTCGTGTTCTCCGAGGAGACCTGGACGGTCGTGGAGCTCGCCTGGCGGGTGCGCGAGGAGAGCAGCGGCGCGTTCGATCCGACCGTGGGGCCCCTGGTCGACGCCTGGGGGTTCGGTGCGCCGGGGCGGGACGCGGAGCCAAGCCCTCCCACCGATGACCGCCTCACCATGTTGCGGCGGGCCGTCGGCGAAATCGAACTGTCGTCGACGGATCGGCGGATACTCAAGCTCGACGCCGGCGCCGCGCTCGACCTTTCGGCGGTGGCCAAGGGACGGGCTACGGACCGGGTCTCCGAGGCCTTGACCGAAGCTGGCTACACCAACCACCTGGTCGAGGTCGGCGGCGAAGTGCACACCGCCGGCCACAGCAGCTCCGGCGACCCGTGGCGTATCGCCATCGAACGTCCCCCTGCGAGATCCGACCTCTCCGACGCTGACGCGCCGAACGAGACACTGCCCCCCGTCCTGCAACAGGTCCTGGAGTTCACCGATGGCGCCCTGGCCACCTCGGGCGACTACCGGAACTACTGGGAGTTGGATGGCATTCGCTACTCCCACACCATCGATCCCAGAACCGGCCGGCCGGTTGAACACGCCCTCGCCTCGGCAAGCGTGTTCCACGAGAGCTGCGCTCTCGCCGACGCCTACGCCACCGCCCTGATGGTGCTCGGGCCTGAAGACGGTCTCCGCTGGGCCGACGAGAAGGGCGTGGCCGCTTTGCTCCTCGTCTACCGCGGGAGCGGTCTCGAGGAACGAGCGAGCGAGGCCTTTCGCGAACGCTTCGGGAGCTAGACTCTCGGCGAGATGGCGCTCCTGTTCCTCACCATCACCGTCATCGCCGCTTCGGTGATCCTCATGTCGGTCGGCGTGCTGTTGAGCGGCCGCTGTCTGCGCGGTTCCTGCGGCGGGCCGGACGTCCTCGGCCCGGACGGCGAGCCCCTCAGTTGCGCCAGTTGTCCGCTGCGACGCGCGCGGGAGGAAACCTGACCGTCACCGAGGGTGGTCCCGAACGCCCGATCCAGATCACCTACCACGGCGAAGCGCAGCCGTTCTCCCGCGGGCTGCTTGCGCGCAGCCTCTACGCGGCCGGACTCGACTTCGACCGGGCCTACCGCCGGGTGGAGCAACTGCAGCGACAGTTGCAGCGCGAGGGCACGACCAGCCTTGAGAAGCGGCGTCTCGCGCAGCGGATCGCCGAACTCCTGGAAGCGGAAGAAGGCGAGGGCACCGCTGGACGCTACCGGCTGGTCCGTCGGCTGCACCGGCTGCCGAAGCCCCTCGTCATCTACATCGGCGGCGCCGGCGGCACGGGCAAGTCCACCCTGGCGCTCGACCTGGCGCCGCAACTTCGCATCTACCGGATCAACGCCACCGACACCGTGCGTCAAGTGATGCGGATGGTGTTCGCGCCGGCGATCCTGCCGGCCCTCCACGTGTCGAGTTATGAGACCCCCGCGGATCCGGCGAGCGAGTTCGGTACGGGCGCTGGCAACCCCCAGATAGCGACCCTGGAAGAGCAGGCCACCAGGGTGTGCGTCGGCGTCCGGGCGGTGGTCGAACGGGCAATTGCCGAGAACCTCAGTCTGGTCGTCGAGGGTGTCCACCTCTTGCCCGGTCTGGTTCCGTTCAGCGACCTCGAAGGCGAGGCCTACCAGTTCTTCACTGTGCTCTCGACCCCGGACGAGGAAAGCCACCGCAGCCACTTCCTTGCGCGCGAGTCCTTTGCCCGCAGAAGGCCGAACCGGCAGCTCGACCACTTCCGGGTCATCCGTGGACAGCAGAGCCACCTGCTGCGACTGGCGAAGGAAGCGGGGGTTCCGATCCTCGACACGACGGACCGGGAGGAGCTGCTTCCGACCGCCATCGCCCTGCTCGGACAGAGCCTGTCGCAGCGACTGCCCTGGCTCACCCAGGCGTCGGTGGAGGCTCTCAGCGAGCGACGTACACCGGCTTTCCTGCTGGTGATCGACGGTCTTCCCGACCGGCCGCTGCGCTCGCTCGGGGCGCGGACGCCGCTCGAAGCCGCGCGCACGCCCACGCTCGACCGGCTGGCCCGGGAAGGCGTCTGCGGTCTGGCCGACCCGGTAGCGCCCGGCGTGGTTCCGGATACGGCATCGGGAAATCTCGCCCTGTTCGCCCAGTCGCCCCGGGTGATGACCCGAGGGCCGATCGAGGCGCTGGGCGCCGGCCTCAAGCTGAAGACGGGGACGATCGCCATCCGGGGCAACTTCGCCACCCTCGACGAGCGCGGTTTCGTCGTCGACCGCCGGGCCGGCCGCATTCGCGAAGAGGCCAAGACACTCGCCAAGGCAATCGACCGTCTGGAGCTGCCGGCCTCGGACCCGGTCAAGGTCCGCGTACGGGCGACGACGGAGCATCGACTCGCGATCACCCTCCGCGGAGAAGACCTGACGTCGGCCATCAAAGGCTCCGATCCGGGCGACGGCGCACCCTCCGGACGACCGCTGGCGCCGAGGCCTATCGATCCGAACGACGACGCTGCCGAACGCACCGCACGCATCCTGGCCCTCTTCGAGCAGGAGGCGCGGCGCGTGCTGGCCCGGCATCCGGTGAACGAAGAACGACGTGAGAACGGCGAACTGCCGGCGAACGCCATCCTGACCCGGGGAGTGGGCCGGGTCCACCAGCTTCTGCCCCTGGAGCCGGGCGGCCTGCCGCTCAGCGCCGCCTGCATCGGCGGCGACCGGACCGTGATGGGCATCGCCTCGGCGCTCGGCGCCACCGTCATCCGCCGCCGCGGCATGACCGCGAACGTGGACACGGACCTGGGCCTCAAGTTCGACTGCGCCGCCGAGGCGCTCGAGGAGCACGACCTGGTCATGGTCCACGTGAAGGGCGCCGATATCGCGGCCCACGACCGCCGCCCCGATCTGAAGGTGGCCTTCCTGGAACGGCTCGACCGCGAACTTGGGGCCCTGATCGAGAGGCTGGAACAGCCGATCCGGGTCGCCGTGACGGCTGACCACGCCACCCTGTCCGAGGTGGGCGCCCACGGCGCCGATCCAGTGCCCGTGCTGATCTGGGGCGAGGGGATCGCACCCGACTCGGTGACCAGCTTCGGCGAACGCGCCGCCGGCACCGGCAGGCTGAACCGCTTTCCGCTCCAGCTCCTGATCGAGCGGCTGTTCGAGCAGCACGGCGACGAGGCGTCCTGAGTTGGCAGGGAAGATCGAACGCCGCGTCCAGCGACGCGCCGACCTGGCCGGCGGTCGCGGCTTCGCCTGCGTCGCACTGGACCGGCCCGCCGATCCAGTGAACGTCGGCCACGTCTTGCGCGCGGCGCTCTGCTTCCAGGCCCGCATGATCATCCTGGGCCAGCCCTCGGAAGACATCGACCTTTGCCGGCTGCCAACGGATCCGACCCGTGCCTACCGGCACGTGCCGGTGATCGAAGTCGAGGATCTGCTCGAGGCGACGCCTCGCGACACGGCTCTGGTCGCGGTCGAGATCGTGCCGGACGCCATCGCACTTCCCGATTTCGTCCACCCTGAGCGGGCCTGCTACGTCTTCGGACCGGAGAGCGGCGCCCTTTCCGAGCGCATCCTGAAGCGTAGCGACCACCGCCTTCGCGTCCCGACCGCCGTGTCGCTGAACCTGGGCATGACGGTCGGCGTCGTGCTCTACGACCGCTGCGCCGATCGCTGGCGCCGGAACAGCGAAGAACAGGTCGGCTGAGAGCACGCGGGCCTCGTTGCCAGCCGCTTCCGTCGCCCGCGTGTACCGTCAGTCCCCGCGCGACGGCGCGGCCGGCTCGGCAAACAGAGACAGCAGCGGAAGCCCGAGACGCTCGCGCACGGAGCGGCGCACCAGGCGCTGCCTGATATCCGGCACCCTTTCCGCGTCCACTCTTCCCGCCATCCGGCCCAGCGCCTCGTCGGCGCCCGCCACGACGATGTCGCGGTCCGACGGCCCGAGGGACTCGAACGCCCGCGCCACAAGTTCGATATCCAATTCGGCCAGCCGGGCTTCGACCTCGGGGGCCGGACCGCTCAGCCCCAGCAGCCTGCTCCGCCAGACGTCGACGCCTTCGAGCGTCGCCGGTAGCGCGGATGCCAGCGCCGCAAGCCGCGCCGGCACATCGATCGCGGCCGGCCGGCGACGGACCGCCGGTACCCCACCCAGCTCCCGGTGCACGGCCCATGCCTTCTCCACCGCCGCCCGGCAGTAGCGCAGACTGCTCACCCGTCTCTTCGGCGCCTCCGGCAAGGCCGCCGCCCGTTCGGCTCGCCGTGCGAACACTTCGCGGATGCTCTCGAGGACCAACGAAAGCGGCACGCCCTCCTTACGCCATTCCTGCGCCAACCTCCAGTCGGCCGGACTCAAGAGCAACGGCGCTCCCCGCAGTCGGATGAACTCCTCCTCGATAGCCTCGAAGTAGTCGCGGTCCCGGTTTTTGGGATCCGCTCCCGATTTCACGCCTCGATGACCTCGCCCGAAGCGATCGTTCGCAAGCCGCCCGCCGTCTCGAGGCGGAAGCGGCCCCCGTCGTCGAAGCCCGCGAAACGGCCCGAGATCGTCTCGCCGCCGATCCGGCAGCTCACTTCATCGCCCTCGCGATGGACGCTGCAGAGACGGTAGGCGTCGAGCGCGTACACGGGATCGCCGGCGCGGTTCAGTTCGCGTTCCAGTGATGTCGCGAGTCGTTCGACGACGGCCGCCCGCGAGGGCGCGCACTCGGTTTCGAGCGCGAGCGATGTCGATACCGGCGTCGGCAGTTCGCCGCTGGCGCCGAAGTCGTAGTTCACGCCGAAGCCGATCACGGCGACCATCTTGCCGTCAGCACCCACTACCGTCTCGATCAGGATGCCGGCAATCTTGCGACCGTCCACGAGCACGTCGTTGGGCCACTTCAGGCCCGCTCGGTCGCCTGTGAAGCCTCTCAACGCACGGCACACCCCGACACCGGCCAAGAGCGGCAGCGCTCCGAGCTGATCCTCCAGCGGGCCGGCCCCTGCGATCGGCATCGGCTGCAGCCAGGTGCAGTAGAGACCGCGTCCCGCGGTGCTGACCCAGGAACGACCCTGTCGACCCCTGCCCGCGGTCTGTTCGAAGGCCACAACCAGGGCCGTCGGCGGCGCCAATTCCTCCTCGAAGAACCGTTCGGCCAGGGCCTTGACGAAACGGTTCGTCGAGTCGACGGTGTCCATGAGCACCAAGTTGTCCGGCAGACATCGGGAACGGAACCGAAGTTCCCCGACAAGCTGCTCGAAATCATCAGAACGGCGCCCCATAGGGGCGCGAGCCTAGGAGCTTGCGCCTCAGAACGCAACGAAGTGAGTGCCATCAGAACGCCAGGATGTCGCTCACCCGGTTGCGCTGCTCCTCCAGCTCGGCGAGGCGGGCGCGGTTGCCCTCGACAACGTGGGCAGGAGCCCTTTCGAGAAACCGGGCGTTCGACAGACGGCCCCGCGCGCCGGCGATCTCGGCGTCGATCTTCTGCAAGTCCTTGGTGAGCTTCGTCCGCTCGACTTCGCTCATCGCGGGCGCTTCGACCTCGAAGGCCAGATTCAGACCCCCGGCCCGGTCCCGGACCGACCCGGCCGGACCCTGGCCCGCGGTTACCGGCCCGACGCCGGCGACGGCGCCAAGGAGGGACGCCTGATCGACGACGAACGCGATCAGGTCCCGGTCGCCGGCCTCGACGAAGACCGACATCTTCGCGGCCCCGGTGAGGTTCCGTTCGCGGCGAAGACTCCGGGCGGTCTGGACCACGGCCACCAGAACCTCCATGCCCCGTTCGACCTCCCGCGAGACGAGGGCGTCGTCGCCCTGCGGATAGGCCGCGACGGCGATGCTCCGGCGTCCGGCGGACTCCGGAACCGCCCCTCGGGGCAGGCGCTGCCAGAGCTCCTCGGTCAGGTGCGGCATCACGGGGTGCAGCAGTCGGAGACTGGCGTCGATCGCAAACAGGAGGGTCTCGGCGACCCGCGGACGCGGGGCGGCGCCGGCGAGGGCGGGCTTGGCGAACTCGATGTACCAGTCGCAGAGCTCGTGCCAGAAGAAGTGGTAGAGCGCGTTGCAGGCGCGGTCGAAACGGAAGTCTTCCAGGGCATCGTTGACCGCGGCCGAGGTGGCCGACAGGCGCGAGAGAATCCACCGCTCCGGAGCGCCCAGATCGTCATCCTGCAACGCGGCAACCGACTCCGGTGCAATGGCGCCTTCGGTGCGCGCCAGGGCAAAGCGGACCGCGTTCCAGATCTTGTTGCCGAAGGCGCGGTAACCAGCCATCCGTTCCAGGTCGAGCGGGATGTCGCGCCCTGGCACGTCGAGCACCGCCAGGGTGAAACGCATCGCGTCGGCGCCATACTCCTTCACCAGGTCCATCGGGTCGACCGTGTTGCCCTTGGTCTTGGACATCTTCTCGCCGTGCGCATCCCGCACCAGACCGGTCAGATGGACGGTGCCGAACGGGATGTCGCCGTAGAAGTGCTTGGAGAGCATGACCATCCGCGCCACCCAGAAGAACAGGATGTCGTGGCCCGTGATCAGGACGTCCGTCGGGTACCAGGTACGCAGGTCCGGCGCGTCCTCGTCGGGCCAGCCCAGGGTCGAGATCGGCCACAGCCCGGACGAGAACCAGGTGTCCAGCACGTCGGGGTCGCGGGTCAGGTCGGCCGTGCCGGCCAGTTCCTCGGCCTCCTCGCGGTTCATCGCCACGTAGCAGGCCCCGTCCCGGTCGTACCAGGCCGGAATGCGGTGCCCCCACCAGAGCTGCCTGGAGATGACCCAGGGCCGGATGTTCGTGAGCCAGTGCTCCCAGGTCTTGTCCCAGGAGTTCGGGATCAGCTCGAGGCGCCCGCCTTTGACGGCGTCGAGCGCCTCCTTCGCCATGCCGGAGACGTCGGCGAACCACTGCGGCGACAGCATCGGCTCGATCGGTTCGCCGCTCCGCTGCGAATGGCCCACGCTGTGGACGTGGCGCTCGGTCCTGACCAGGCGCCCCTCCGCCTCGAGGCGCTCCACGACGCGGCGGCGGGCCTCGAAGCGGTCCAGACCTTCGAAGTCGGCGCCCGCTTCGGCCGTCATCCGACCGTCCAGGCCGATCACCCTCAGACCGGGCAGATCGTGCCTCTGCGCGATCTCGTAGTCGTTCGGATCGTGGAACGGCGTGACCTTGACCAGACCGGTGCCGAACTCCGGGTCGACGTACTCGTCGGCGACCAGGCGCAGGCGCCGGCCGAGAATCGGCAGCCGGGCGAAACGCCCCGTGAGGTGGCGGTAGCGCTCGTCCTCGGGGTGGAAGGCGACCGCGGTGTCGCCAAGCATCGTCTCGGGCCGGGTGGTGGCAACGACCAGCGTCTCCTCGACGGAGTGGCCCCCCCCCTCGTCCGGCTCCAACGCATAGGCCAGGTGGTACAGCGTGCCCTCGACCTCACGGTTCTCGACTTCCAGGTCGGACACCGCGGTCCGCAGCACGGGAGACCAGTTCACCATGTACTCGCCCCGGTAGATCAAGCCCTCACGGTAGAGCCCGACGAAGGCCGTGCGGACCGCCCGCGCCAGCCCCTCGTCGAGGGTGAATCGCTCTCGGGACCAGTCGCACGAGGCGCCCAGGCGCTGCAACTGCCGCTTGATGTTCGCGTGGTACTCGTCCTTCCACGACCACACCCGCTCGAGGAACTTCTCGCGCCCGAGTTCGAGCCGGCTCGACCCCTCCTGCTCGAGTTGGCGTTCGACCATGAGCTGGGTCGCGATACCCGCGTGGTCGGTGCCCGGAAGCCACAAGGCATTGTCGCCGCGCATCCGGCGCCAGCGGGTGACCAGATCCTGCAGGGTGCTCTGGAGAGCGTGCCCCATGTGCAGCTTGCCGGTTACATTCGGCGGCGGGATCAGGATGCAGTAGGGGGTCTGTCCCTCGCCGTCCGGATCCTGCGGACAACGGAACAGTTCCTGCTCCTCCCACCACGTCTGCCACTTGCTCTCGTACGACGCGGGGTCGAAGCGACTGGCCATCGCCTCGCCCGCGATTCGGGCGCCCGCCGAAGCCCGTTTGTCCGCCATCAGTCGCCGGCCCCGACCGCCTGGCCGGCGGCTTCGTCCACGACCAACAAAGTCCTCACCTCGACCCGAGCCGCCGGTTCAGATACTCGATGATCGCGGCGGTGCTGGAACCGGGCGGAAAGACTTCGTCCACGCCGACGGCCTTCAGCTTTTCGACATCCATCCCCGGAACGATGCCGCCGGCGAACACCAGCACGTCGCCGGCGTCCGCGGCACGCAGGCCCTCGACCACTTCGGGGAGCAGGGTGTTGTGGGCGCCGGACAGAATGGACAGGCCGACGGCCCGGACATCCTCCTGCACGGCGGCCGCGACGATCTGCTCCGGCGTCTTGCGCAAACCGGTGTAGATCACCTCGAAGCCCGCGTCCCGCAGCGCCCGCGCCACGACCTTCGCGCCCCGGTCGTGACCGTCGAGCCCGGGCTTGGCGACCAGAATCCGGTGCGGTGTCGCGGCGCCGGGCCGCTCCGCGCTCAAAGCGAGTCCTCCCGGCGCAGGTCGTGCTGGTTCATCTTCTTGTACAGATTGCTTCTCGGCGTTCCGATCGCCTCGGCGGTCCGGGTCACGTTCCAGCCGTGCTCTTCGAGTCTCTTCGCCAGATAGAGACGCTCCGCGGTGTCCCTGAACTCCCGCAGGGTCGACACCGCGAGAATAGCCTCCGAGAGTTCTCCGCGCTCCGGACCGGCGAGCCGCAGAACGTCTCCACGGTCGATCTCGTCGCCGGAAGTCAGGATCAGCAGACGCTCCACAAGGTTCTTCAACTCACGAACGTTGCCTCGCCACGGCATCGCCTGCAACTGCCGGGTCGCCTCGCCGCTCAAGGTCTTCGGCCGGTAGTTGTTCTCCGCGGCGAAGCGCCCGATGAAGTGGTCGATCAGGAGCGGCACATCGCCCAGGCGCTCGCGCAGCGGCGGCGCGTGAACCGGGACCACGTTCAGCCGGTAGAAGAGGTCCTCGCGGAAGCGGCCCGCCTCGATCTCGGCCAGGAGATCCCGGTGGGTCGCCGCCACCACCCGGACATCGACGGTCACGGTCGTGCGGGCGCCGACCGGCTCGATCTCGCCGCTCTGCAGCGCCCGCAGCACCTTCGCCTGGGTGCGGGCGGACATGTCGCCTACTTCGTCCAGGAAGATCGTGCCGCCGTCGGCGGCCGTGAACTTGCCGATCTGGCGGCGTACGGCGCCGGTGAAGGCGCCCCTCTCGTGGCCGAACAGCTCGGACTCGATCAGTTCGTCGGGAATCGCGGCGCAGTTGACCTGCACGAGCGGCAGTTCGCTGCGCTGGCTGCCGGCGTGGATGGCTCGCGCCACCAGTTCCTTGCCGACGCCGCTCTCGCCGGTGATCAGCACGGTGGCCGGGGTCGGCGCGGTGCGCTCGATGATGGCCCGAAGCTCCTGCATCGCGGCGGACTCGCCCACCAGCTCGAACGGCGCCCCACGCAGCAGACGGTTCTCGTCCTCGAGCCGCTGGCGCTCGACGGCGTTGCGAAGGGCCAGAAGCACGCGGTCCCGTTCGAGCGGCTTCTCGAGGAAGTCGTAGGCCCCCAACCGGGTCGCCTCGACCGCGGCGGCGATGTCGCCGTGGCCGCTGATCATGACCACGGGCATGTCGTGGCCGCGCTCCCGGAGACTCGAGAGGGTCGCCAGACCGTCCATTTCGGGCATCTTGATGTCGAGCAGCACGGCCGCCGGAGGCCTCGTCATCACCCGCCGCAGCGCCTCCCTCCCGGTCGACGCCTCCTCGACCCGGTAGCGCTCGAACTCGAGGATCATCCGCAGCGAGCTTCGGATCGACTCCTCGTCGTCGACCACGAGCACGCGAGGGCCCATATGGATCAGGGTACTTCGATAACCGAGAAGAACCGCTGGCCGCCGGGAACAACCGCCTCGACCCGGATCAGGTCACCGGAATCCAGACCAGCAGTCGCCTGCTCCAGGTCGTCGAGATCGCGAATCTCGCTGTCGTCGATGCCGGTGATCACGACGCCTGCCCGGAACCCCTTCTCGGCGAACACGCTACGGGCAGAGACGTCGGACACCAAGACCCCGCGCTGCCGCCGGTCCAATCCCGAACGCTCCCGGAGATCCGCGGTCAGGGGCCGCAGCTCGAGACCGAGCCATTCCGTGCCTTCGTCCCGCGTCGGCGCCGGTCTGGCGGAGTCGTTCTCGGCAACCTGGAGCGGGCGTTCCTCAAGCACGACATCGAGCTTGACCCGCTTGAAGTCGCGGAGGATCTCCAGTTCGACTCCCTCGCCGGGCGCCAGCGCCGCCACGTAGTCGATCAGATCGCGCGTGGCCACGACATCATGGTCGTCGACGCCGAGGATCACGTCTCCGGACTCGACACCAGCCTTCTCCGCCGGCGTGTCCGGCTCCACGCTTTGCACCAGAGCGCCGTTCGGTTCGGCCAGCTTGTAGTAGCGCGCCTCGATGTACTCGAGGTCGCGGATTCCCACGCCCAGATAGCCCCGCCGGACCCTGCCCTCGTCACGCAACTGCGGAAGCACTCCCTCGAGCACGTCCACCGGCACCGCGAAGCCGATGTTTTCGGCCCACGCCATCGCAGTGGCGATTCCGACGACCTCGCCGGCGGTGTTCACCAACGGGCCCCCGGAGTTCCCTCGATTGATGGCGGCGTCGGTCTGGATGTAGTTCGCAAAGCTGGTGGGCCCGCCCTCGATGGGGATTGAGCGTCCCTTGGCGCTGACCACGCCCACCGTCACGGACGCCTCGAAGCTCAGCGGGCTGCCGATCGCCATGATCCAGTCGCCGACCCGCAGCTCTTCCGAGTCGCCGAGCAACAGGAACGGGAGATCCTCGTCCGCGTCGATCTTGATCAGGGCCAGGTCGGTCTCCTGGTCGCGGCCCCGGACCTCGGCCTCGTACTCGCGCCCATCGAGACGGACCGTGATGTCGTCCGCCCCGTCGATCACGTGGTTGTTCGTCACGATCCAGCCGTCGGCGGAGATCACGAAGCCGCTGCCCGCGCCCTGAAGCCGCTGCTCGTCGGGTTCAGCCTCCCGCTCCGGCCGCCGCTGGAACGGATTGCCACGGAAGAAGAAGCCGGGCTCTGAACTCTCCTCGATCCTGGCCACTTCGACCGTGACCACGGCCGGCAGCACCGCCTCCGCCAGATCGGCGAAGCTCTCGATCGACGTCCTGGCGTGGCGTTCGACCCGCCTCGCCTGCTCGCTGCGGGAGTCCTCCTCCGAAGCCGCCGCGATCCGACCAGCCTCCTCGGCCCGGGTCGGTTCCGTCAGGTTCAGGCCGCCGGCGATGATCATGCCGAACACCAGGGCGCCGAACACCATCAGGGCGGTAAAGAGGATCTGTTTCTTCGTGTTCATCGTCAGGAGTACCTCGTTGAAGAAGGGAAGCATACAACCGTCGCGGCCGCCCCTCCCCACGGGGGACGGCCAGCCGCGCCGCTAACGTGCAATCCGCCTGCCAACGCGAGACCGGTTGCCCGCCCCAATCATCAGTTGTATAGTCTCCGCCCAACTGCCGGGCTTCTCCCACGCTTCTGCAAGAAGAGGGGGGAACGCCTCTGAGTCGGAGACAGTCCTCGGACCCGGGGCACGAATCCGCCGAAAACCGGCAGGCGGCTGCTGAGAGTGGGTACTTCGGCCCGCTCTCTTTTTTTAGAGACCTGCCGTTCAAGAGACCTGTTCAGCGAGACCACCTCCCGAAACCGTATGCCCGCTCCCCAACCCATCTCCGATCTCCCGGCGTCCAATGGACCGCCAACGGTCGGATCTGTTTCGGGACCGCGCCACCCCATGGCAAACGCCGTCGACGCCGACCTGCTCCAACGCCTCCAGCGCCTCGTAGCGAGCCACTCCTGCGAGTTGCTCGACGCCGCGTCGCGGGGCGACAGTCTGCGCCTGGTGATCGACCACCCCGACGGCGTAACTCACGAGCACTGCTCCGGCGTCTCCAGAGAGGCGTCCGTCCTCCTCGACGCGGAAGACTTCGGCCCCACCTCCGGCTACGTGCTGGAAGTCAGTTCGCCGGGACTCGACCGCGAACTCCACGGAGCGCGCGACTACGAACGCTTCCGCGGACGGCGGGCCAAGGTGACCTTCACCGACGCCGCGACGGGGAGCCGGCGCACGGTGCGTGGTCTCCTGGAGGGTCTGAGCGCCGAGGCTCCCGGTGTCGCACTCATCCTCGAGGACGACAGCGGCGACACCCTGCCCCTAGCCATCGACAGCATTCACAAGGCCAGATTACTGGTCGAACTCTGACTCCGGGGACTCTGACAAATGGCTCAGCCACACACTCCCGAAGTGAACATCAACGAGGTCCTCAAGCAGGTCGCCCACGAGAAGGACATCGACCTCGACCGGTGGATCGTCGCCCTCGAGGACGCGGTGGCGTCCGCGGCCAAGAAGCAGCACCACATCAAGGAGCCGGTGCGTTCCTACATGGACCGCGAAACCGGCCAGTTCAGTGCCTTTCTCTTCCGCCAGGTGGTGGAAGAGGTCGAGGACCCCTTCGCCGAGTGGACCCTCGAAGAGGCCCGCGAGCACAAGGAGGACGCCGAGATCGGCGAGGAGATCGAGATCCCGATCTCCACCGACGGGCTAGGACGGATCGCCGCCCAATCGGCGAAGCAGGTGCTCTACCAGCGGGTCCGGGAAGCCGAACGGGAGAAGATCTTCGGCGAGTACGAGAATCGCGTCGGCGAGGTGGTCAACGGTACGGTTCGGCGCTTCGAACGCGGCGACATCATCGTCGACCTCGGCCGCACCGAGGCGATCGTTCCCCGCGGCGAGCAGTCCCGCCACGAGCGCTACAGCCAGGGTGAGCGAATCCGCGGAGTGATCGTCGAGGTCCACAAGCAGCCCAAGGGACCGCAGATCGTGATGTCCCGCACCGACCCCCGCCTCCTGGTCAAGCTGTTCGAGATGGAGGTTCCCGAGATCTACGACGGCACCGTGGTGATCAAGACCGCGGTTCGCGCTCCCGGCGAACGCGCCAAGGTCGCCGTCCTGAGCCGGGAACGCGACGTCGACCCCGTCGGTGCCTGCGTCGGCATGAAGGGATCGCGCGTGCAGTCGATCATCCGCGAACTCCGGGGCGAGAAGATCGACATCATCGAGTACTCGGAAGATCGCGTGACCTTCGCCCAGAGCGCCCTGGCGCCGGCTCGGATCACGCGCGTCTCGGTGACCCACGAAGGCGCCACGCCGCACCTCGACGTGATCGTCGAGGACGAGCAGCTCTCCCTGGCGATCGGCAAGCGGGGCCAGAACGTGCGCCTGGCCAGTGAACTCATCGGCGCCCGGATCGACATCAAGAGCGAGACGGACGTCAAGGACGAGGTCGCCGACGCGTTGGCCAAGATGCTGAACGTCGACCGCGGCGAGGACGAACTCGACCTGACCGAGATCCCGGGCGTCGACAGGACGATCGCGGCTGCCCTCGCCGGGGCTGGCCTAGGTGAACTCGAGGCCCTCGAGAACGCCGGCGTGGAAGCTCTGACCATGGTTCCGGGCGTCGACGAGGCGCTGGCTGCGGCGATCCACGAATGGGCCGCCGAACGCACCGGGTCGGCCGAGGCCGGCGAAGCCGAGGCCGATACCGACAGTCCCGCGATGGACGAAGACGACTTCATGGCGGCGCTGACCCGCGCCTTTAGCGAAGAGACCCGCGAGGAAGAGGCCGGTAGCGCCGACGATGGCGGCGACAACGACACGGGGAACGGCGCCGCCTAGGGGCGCCTGAGCCGAACCGACGACGGGGAACCGAGGACTCCATGGCAAAAATTCGGCTCCAGGATCTGGCTAAGCGGATGAACGTGGCCGAACAGGATCTGCTGTTCAAGTTCCGATCGATCGGTGTTCGCGTAGAAGGCGAAGACGCCATGATCGACACGGACATCATCAAGGCCCTGCTGGAGGGCAAGAAGATCGCCGGTCCTCAACGCGAGGTCATCCTGCGAGACCGCGCGGCGCCACCGGCCGCGCCCCGGCGCCGTCCCATTTCTAGCCTCAGGCCGCCCGCCGGGCCGATGCGCCCGAATCGACGGCGACAGGTCGTCCACAAGCACACGATCCGCACCCTGACGCCGACCGAGTCGAAGCCGAAGCCTCCGACGCCGGAGGCGATTGCGGCAAAGGAAATCGCGGCCGAGGAGGCAGCCAGAGCCGTCCCCACGCCGGCGCCGGAGAGTCGGGATGCGGCGTCGCCCGCCGGAACGCCGACCCCCGCACCGTCCGCCTCACCGGCATCGTCCCGGACAGCGCCGCCGCCCGCGGCGGCGCCGCCTGCCCAACCCGTGGCCCCGCCGGAGACCTCAGCGTCGGCGCCCCCGGCCCTCGATCTGCGCAGTCGCCGCGAGCGGCAGGAGCAGCGGAAGGCCGAGATGGCGCCCGACGACGCCCCACGCCGTACCCTGACCGTGGCGGACGGACTGCGGGTCCGGGACCTGGCCGAGAAGATGGGGGTCAAGGCGAAGGATCTGCTCAAGGCGCTGTTCGACCGCGGTGTCATGGCGACCGTGAACCACGTCCTGGCACCCGAAGTGGCGGTCGAGCTCGCGGAACAGATGGGCTTCGACACCCTGGTGGTCTCCTTCGAAGAGGAAATCCAGTTCGAGCAGGAGGAAGAACTGGAGGCCAGCGGCGAGAGCGCCGATGGAATTGCCCAGCTCGAGCGACCGCCGATCGTGACCATCATGGGCCACGTCGATCACGGCAAGACCTCTTTGCTCGACGCCATCCGCAAGTCCAAGCTCACCGAAGGCGAGTTCGGCGGGATCACGCAACACATTGCGGCCTATCAGGTCGAGCACGCTGGCGGTCACGTCACGTTCCTCGATACGCCCGGCCACGAGGCGTTCACCCAGCTACGGGCCCGTGGCGCCAAGGTCACGGACATGGTGGTCCTGGTCGTTGCCGCCGACGACGGCGTAATGCCCCAGACCCTTGAAGCGCTCGACCACGCCCGCGCCGCGTCGGTGCCGATCCTGGTTGCGATCAACAAGATCGACCGGCCGAATGCCAATGTCGACCGGGTCAAGCAGCAGTTGGCGGACCGCGGCCTCCTCGTCGAGGACTGGGGCGGCGACGTGATCGCGGTGCCGATCTCCGCCCTCAAGGGCGAGGGAATCGGCGATTTGCTCGAGATGCTCACGCTGACAGCGGAGGTCGCGGAGCTCCGGGCCAATCCGGAGCTGCAGGCCCAGGGCGTCGTGATCGAAGCGAGCAAGGAAACCGGCCGCGGCTCCGTCGCGACGGTCCTGGTTCAGAATGGCACTCTCCGTCTGGGCGACGTCTTCGTCTGCGGTTCGACCTGGGGCCGGGTCCGGTCGCTCATGAACGACCTCGGCCAGCGGGTCAAGGCGGCGCCCCCGTCCATGCCGGTGGAGGTCGCGGGCTTCAACGATCTTCCCGACGCGGGCGACTCGTTCCAGGTGGCGGCCAAGGAGGCGAAGGCACGCTCGATCGCCGCGTTCCGGAGCGAGGAGAGGCGCCGGATCGAACTCGCACCCACAGCGAGCGGCGTCTCGCTGGAAAGCCTGTTCGCCAGCCTGAAGGAAGGCGAGGTCAAGGAACTGCCCGTCGTGCTCAAGGCGGACGTGCAGGGTTCGGTCGAGGTACTCCGGGAAACGCTGCAGAAGGTTTCGACGGACAAGGTCAAGGTGCGGATCATCCGCGCGGCCGTCGGCGCCGTGACGACGCACGATGTGCTTCTTGCATCGGCCGGCGGCGCGATCATCTACGGCTTCAACGTCCGTCCCGAACGCAGCGCCGCCGACCTCGCCGGCAAGGAAGACGTCGAGGTCCGGCTTCATACGGTGATCTACGAGCTGACGGACGAACTCCTCGCGGCGATGACCGGACTGCTGGAGCCGACCTACCGGGAGGTCTCCATGGGCCGCGCCGAAGTGCGCGAGGTGTTCAAGGTGCCCAAGGTCGGCATGGTCGCCGGCTGCCACGTGGTCGCGGGAATCATCCCGCGCAGCGCGCAGATTCGCCTGGTACGGGACAGCGTGGTCGTCCACGAGGGTCGAATCGGCTCCCTGCGCCGTTTCAAGGACGACACGGCGGAGGTGCGAAACGGCTTCGACTGCGGCATCGGCATCGACCGCTTCCAGGACGTCAAACCCGGCGATCTGATCGAAGCCTTCGATCAGGAAGCGGTCGCGCCAACCCTCTGACCTCAGGTGACATCCGTATCCCAGGCCCGCGCACGCGATCTGCTGCGCCGGGAGTTGACCGACATTCTGCGGCGCGAAGTCCAGGATCCCCGAGCGGCTCTCGCCAGCATCGCCGATCTCACGCTGAGTGCGGACCGCGGTCACGCCCGCATCCTGCTCTCTGTTCTCGGTGAGGAGAACGAACGCCAGGCCGCGATCCGAGCGGTGCAACGGGCGACCAGCTTCATTCGCGGCCGCCTGGGGCGGCGTCTCCGCCTGAGACGGACGCCGGAACTCCGCTTCGAGCTCTACCGCGGCGCCGAACACGCCGAGCGGATCGACCAGCTCCTGAGTGAGTTGTGAGCGCTGAGAACCGCTCCCCCACCGTCCCCGAGGAGTTCGTCGACGCCCTGCGCGGCGGCAGGAGCTTCCTGCTCTCGAGCCACGCCCATCCGGACGGCGACGCGATCGGCTCCGAGGTAGCGCTCGCCCGGATCCTCCGATCGACCGGACGATCCGCGACGATCTGGAACGTCGATCCCGCCCCTGCAACCTACGCCGGCGTCATCGCAGACACGTCCATTCACGTCGGCCGGACGCCGCCGCCCGGCTTTCCCGACGGCTTCGATTTCGCGCTACCGCTCGAGTGTCCCCAGCTCGACCGCACCGGCCTCGAACAGGCGCTCTGCCGGATCAAAGTCCTGAACATGGACCATCACCTGGGCAACCGTCTCTATGGAGTGGCCAACTGGGTCGACACGGAGGCGCCGGCCGTGGCCGAGATGGTGCTCCACCTGGCGCACGCCCTGGGCGCCCCGATCGACGCGCCAACCGCGAACGCGCTCTACCTCGGGCTCTCCACCGATACCGGCAGTTTCCGGTTCTCGAACGCCACCCCGCGGGCCTTCGACGCGGCCGCGGAACTCGTCCGCTGCGGCGCCCGCCCGGAGCAGATTGCCGGGTGGCTCTACGAGTCCCAACCGCCCGGCGCCGTGCGGCTGCTGGGGGAGGTGCTGGGGACGCTGCAACTCCACCGCGATCAACGCATCGCCAGCGTCCGGCTCGAGTTGGAGATGTTCGAGCGCGCCGGCGCGGCGCCGACGGACTCCGAGGGCCTGATCGACTACCCCCGGTCGATTCGCGGCGTCGAGGCGGTGGCCCTGTTCCGCGAGCGCCCCGAGGGAGACATCAAGGTCTCCCTGCGCAGCCGGGGCAAGGTCGACGTCGGCGCCATCGCCAGCCGGCGCGGCGGCGGCGGCCATCGCAACGCCGCCGGCTGCGTGATCGGCGGGAGAACGGACGAGTCCGCCGTGATGGCCGAACTGGCGGCAGCGGTCGAGGCGACGTTGGGGAGTTTCCGGGGCGCAGGGGCTTTGGAGCACGCGACGTGACCCAGGGACCCGAGCGTCACGGCCTGCTCCTGGTGGACAAGCGTCCGGGAGGCACCTCCCACGACGTGGTACAGGCGGCGCGGCGCGCGCTCGGCGAGCGGAAGATCGGTCACTGCGGCACCCTCGATCCGAACGCCACCGGCCTGCTGCTGCTGACCGTCGGCCGCAGCACCCGTCTCACGCGCTTCCTGATCGGCGCGCCCAAGGTCTACGAAGGCGAGATCCGGTTCGGCGTCGCCACGGACACCTACGACGCGGCCGGTGAGGTGACCCTCGAGGGCAGCACTGCGGACCTTACGCACGAGCAGGTCATCCGGGCAATGCGCGACTTCGAGGGACCGCAGCACCAGTTGCCGCCATCCTACTCGGCCAAGAAGATCGGCGGTCGCAAGTACTACGAGCTCGCGCGCCAGGGACAGGAGTTCGAACGTCAGGGCAAGGATGTCGAGATCTTCCAGTTCGAGGCCAGCGGCCCGCTGGGAGAACCGGGCCCCGACCGGATCCCGTTTCGGCTGAGTTGCTCGACGGGGGCCTACGCCCGCTCCCTCGCCCACGATCTGGGCGAGCAACTCGGCTGCGGCGGGCATCTTGCAGCACTCCGCCGACTTCGCATCGGCTCCTTCGAGGTCGAGGCCGCGCTCGACTCGAAACGGCTCGAGGCGGTCGAGCGCGGCGACGAACCGCTCGCGACCGACGATCTGGGAGTCGCCTGGGTGCCCTTCGACGACATTCCTCTGCCCTTTCCCCGCGTCGCGATGGACGCGACCCAGGAACGCCGCATCGCCCACGGACAGTCCGTGCTGGCGCCGGGAAGCGAGGCCGAAGAGGGAGACTGGGTACAGATTACGGACAACCGCGGGCGGTTCCTCGCCGTGGGTGCGGTCGCGGAGCGGATCGGCGACCGCGGCCTCGCCGTCGTGCAACCCAAGATCGTCTTCCACTAGTCTTCCCCAAGCGCCAAAGCCCTCACAGGGAGCGACTTTGGGGAGGTGCACCGGTAGTCTGACCGTGCTACACTGCGCGCCGCGAAAGGACAGAGGAACGACGAAGGAACCGTAAGAAGGCAACACCGAGAAACCAACCAGAACGGAACAAGCAGAGTCAGCGAGGAATCAGAGAGTGCCACAGACAATCGAAGTGAAAGACCAGATCATCCGTGACTTCCGTGTCCACGAGACGGACACGGGATCCCCTGAGGTCCAGGTCGCGCTCCTGACGAATCGCATCAACGAACTCACCGAGCATTTCAAGGTCCACAAGCAAGACCATCACGGTCGTCGCGGTCTGCTGAAGCTGGTCGGGCGTCGCCGTAGACTGCTCGGCTACCTACGCAGCCAGAGCTTCGAGCGCTACCGGACGACGATCGAGCGCTTGGGCCTCCGCAGGTAGACCCCAGAGCCCGGAGCCGCCAAGCGGTTCCGCCTCTCCGGAACCTACCGGTTCGCCCTTGCAGGTGAGTTCGGATCCGACGACGGATCCAACAGACGAGACTTCCCGTTCCGGGAAGGAAGTCGCAGGAAGGAAGTCGAAGTGCTTCGGGTCACTTCCCCGCCGATCATTCGCCGATGAAGGCACATGCCCGCCACTCAAGTCGCCGGGCGCAAACAACAGAGTAAGGAAGACAAGAGAACAGCAATGAAGTTCACCAAGGACATCCCAATCGGGAACTCCACCATGACCCTGGAATCCGGGCGCCTGGCCAAGCAGGCCAACGGTTCCTGCACCGTCCAGCTCGGCGAGACGATCGTGCTCACCACCGCCTGCATGGCGCCGGACAGCACCCCGCGCGGCTTTCTGCCCCTCACCGTCGACTACCGCGAGTACACCTCGGCGGCGGGTCGCTTCCCGGGCGGCTTCTTCAAGCGCGAAGGACGCCCCTCCGAGAAGGAAATCATCACCTGCCGCCTGACCGACCGGCCGCTGCGGCCGCTCTTCCCGTCAGGGTACTTCTACGAGACCCAGATCATCAGTTTCGTCCTCTCGGCCGATCAGGAGAACGACCCCGACATCCTCGCGATCAACGGTGCGTCGACGGCGCTCGTGCTCTCCGACATCCCCTTCTACCACCCGGTGGGCGCGGTCCGCGTCGGACTGATCGACGACGAGATCGTGTTCAACCCGACCGGCGCCGAGCGTGACGTCTCCGATCTCGACCTGATCGTCGTCGGCACGGAGGAAGCGGTGACCATGGTCGAGGCCGGGGCCAACCAGCTCGATGAGAGCGTGATCCTCGACTGCATCTTCGCGGGCCACCAGGAACTGCAGAAGATCGTTCGCGCGCAGCAGGACCTGTTCCGCGAGATGAACCTGGAGAAGCCCGACTGGAAGGCCCCCGAGGCCTACACGGCCGAGTTCAAGCAGCAGGTCGAGAGCGCGATCTGGGACGACTTCACGGCGGCGCTCAACACGCCCGCGAAGTTCGAGCGCCGCGATGCCGTCAAGGCCGTGGTGAACGGCTTCCTCGAACAGTTTCCCGAGGACGACGAGCGCCGCGCCCAGGTCGGCAAGATCGTCCACGAACTCGAGGACAAGGCGCTGCGCGAGATCGTGATGACGAAGGCCAAGCGCTTCGACAACCGGGCGCTGGACGAGATCCGGTCGCTTGATTGCGACACGGGACTCCTGCCCCGCGTCCACGGTTCGGCGCTCTTCACCCGCGGCGAGACCCAGGCCCTTGCCTCGGTCACGCTCGGCACCCGCCGTGATTCGCAGCTCATCGAGGAGTACGAGGGGGAGACCCACCAGAAGTTCCTCCTCCACTACAACTTCCCACCCTTCTCGGTGGGCGAAGTGCGCTTCCTGCGGGGATCGAGCCGTCGCGAGATCGGCCATGGTGTCCTCGCCCGTCGGGCCCTGATTCCGGTGCTCCCGCCCGAGGACGACTTCCCATACACCGTTCGGGTGGTCTCCGAGATCCTGGAGTCGAACGGCTCCTCGTCGATGGCCACCGTCTGCTCCGGCTCCCTGGCGCTCTTCGACGCCGGTGTGCCCATGCTGGCCCCGGTCGCGGGCGTCGCCATGGGTCTGGTCAAGGACGGCGAGGACTTCGCCGTGCTCAGCGACATCGCGGGCCAGGAGGATCACCACGGCGACATGGACTTCAAGGTCGCCGGCACCCGCGGCGGCATCACCGCGCTGCAGATGGACATCAAGATCGTCGGCGTCACCCGCGACATCATGGGCCAGGCGTTGACCCAGGCGAAGGCGGGCCGGCTGCACATCCTCGACCACATGGCCGCCGAGATCGGCGAGCCGCGAGAGGAGATGTCGGAGCACGCACCACGACTGCACGTGATGATGGTCGCCCGCGACCGGATTCGCGACGTCATCGGACCGGGCGGCAAGACCATCCGCGGCATCACCGAGGAGACCGGCTGCCAGGTCGACATCGAGGACGACGGTCGCGTCGTCGTGGCCTCACCGAACTCCACCGCGGCGGAGCGGGCGATCGCGATGATCGAACGGCTGACCGAGGTACCGGAGATCGACAAGGTCTACACCGGTCAGGTGCGGCGAGTGGAGCCGTTCGGCGCGTTCGTCGAGATCCTTCCCGGCACCGACGGTCTCGTCCACATCAGCGAACTCGCGCCCTACCGGGTAGGCGAGATCGGCGATCTGGTCACCGAGGGTGACGAGATGACGGTCAAGGTGATCGACATCGATCCCTCGGGCAAGGTGAGACTGTCGCGGAAGGCCGTGATCATGGACGATCCCGACTTCGACCCCAAGGACTACGAGGGCATGGGCGCCCCGGCGCCAGCCGGCGGCGACCGCAGGGGCGGTCCCGGCGGACGCGACGACCGCAGAGGTGGTTTCGGCGGACGCGGCGGACGCGGCGGACGCGGCGGCCCCGGCGGTGGTCGCGGCGGCCCCGGCGGTGGTCGCGGTCCTGGTGGACGCGGCCCTGGCGGTCGCGGTCCGCGGCCCGGCGGCGGCGGACAGCGCTAGCCGTCGGCCGGCCGACACGGAGCGGCCGTTCAGTCGGCCGCGCTGAGGGCAGCGCGATAGATCGCCCGGAAGGGGACTCCCCTCTCCCGGGCGATCCGTCGCACGTCCTCGTACTCCGGCGCCGCTCCCAGGGGCCGGCCGCCGATCGTAGCCGTCTTGACCCTGACCTCGCCGAAGGGCGTCGTCACCGACACGGTCGACCGCTCGGCCTCCAGCCGATCCACGATCGTCCGCCGGCAGCCCAGGGAACCCGTCTCGAGCAGTAGCCGCTCGGCGAGTTCGGATGCCCGCTCGGGGCGGCAGATGATCGTGACGGCGACACCCGGGCGCGACTTCTTCATCTGCACCGGAGTGGCGAACACATCGAGCGCGCCGGCCTCGAGCAGCGCCGCCGCGCCGTAGCCGATCGTCTCGCCGGTTGCATCGTCGACCTGACATTCGAGTACCGCGACGCGGTTCCACGGCGAACCGGCCCCAGCGGGGGTCGCCAGTTGGACGCGCAGGGCGTTCGGCCGATCGGCAAGTTCCCTGCTGCCCAGCCCGACGCCGCTGTCCTCGACCCGGCGCGGGCTGTCGGCCGCCGAGGGCTCGAACGAGTCCACGAACTCGCGCACGATCACGGCGCCGGTCGGCGTCGTCATCTCGCCCTCCACGCCGCCGGTGCTGATCGGCACGCCCTGAAGCAGCAGGGCGGTCGCCGGCGCCGGCACCGGCATCACGCCGTGCCGGGTCCGGACCGTACCGCTGCCCACCACCACGGTGGAGCACGACACGCCCGCCGGCGCGAAGTGCTCGACGGCGAGCGCGGCGCCGACCAGGTCGACGATCGAATCGTCGGCGCCGACTTCGTGGAAATGCACCTCGTCCAGGCCGACCCCGTGCACACTGGCCTCCGCCTCTCCCAGGCGGCGAAAGAGCGCCGCGGCCCGTTCCCTCGTGCCGGCATCGAGACCGCTCTGCTCAATCATGCGGAGGATCGTGGACAGGTTCCGATGCGAGGCGCCCTTGCCGCCTCCCCCCTCCACCGGCCGGCCGTCACGAAGCACGCAGAAACGCACGCCCGCCAGCGCCCCCCGCTTCGCGGGCCGCACCTGCAACTCGACGCCGTCCAGGCCCAGCCGCTCGACCATCTCCTCCAGCAGGGCAACCGGCAGCCCCAGGTCCAGGCAAGCGCCCAGGAACATGTCGCCCGAGATGCCGCTCGCACAGTCGATGTGGAGCAGTACGGGGCCTGCGGCAGCCATCGGCCGGACCATAGCAGCCGGCGCAGCCGGAGCCCGCTACAGAAATCCCCTCTCCCGCATCGACACCCAACGGCCGCCACCGCCCACGATGAGGTGGTCGACCAGTTCGACTCCGACCGCGGCGCCGGCCCGCGCCAGCCTGCGAGTGAAGGCCACGTCCTCCGGGCTCGGATCCGGGTCGCCACTGGGATGGTTGTGAAACACCACCGCGGCCGTCGCTCCAAGGCGCAGCGCCTCCTTCAGAACCACCCGCGGCTCGACCGAAGTCCGGTCCAGGGCGCCGACGAAGTGCTCCCGCTCGCTGATCACCCGACCGCGGACATCGACGTAGATTGCACCCATCACCTCCTGGTCGCGGCGCGCGTAGCGCAGGTTCAGGTAGCGGGCTACGCCGACCACGTCGCCGAGGGGCCTTCTCTCCGGGAGCTGCGCCCGAGCCAATCGCCGGGCCAATTCGACGGCCGCCAGGACCGTAGCCGCCTTGGCGTCGCCCAGCCCCTTGCGGCGCAACGACGGCAGGTCGTGCTCAACGAGCAGGGCGAGAGCCGGAAGGCCGCCGAGCCCGCGTCCCTCGTCGTAGAGCAGGTCGTAGGCGAGATCGAGCACAGAGCAGCCGCGGTGCCCGGTGCGCAGCAGAATGGCGATCAGCTCGCAATCGGTCAGGACACCTGCTCCGTGCGCCAGCAGCCGCTCACGCGGACGCTCTTCCGAAGGCATCTCCCTCAACGTGCTCCGGGTCATCCTGGTGTCCTTCGCCATCAGCCTCTGTTGACCAAGACGCTTTCTTCCCGGCACTTCCCGCGGCCAGACCCTCGCCAGGACTGCTACCCTGCCGCAGCCATGCGGGGCTCCGAACTTCCGCCGTTTCTCGAGTTTGAGCCTACGGCCGGCGAACCGGCCGTCGCGGTGCTGCCGGTTCCCTACGAACGCACGACATCCTGGGGACGGGGCGCCGAGGATGGACCGGCCGCCCTGCTCCGAGCCTCCCACTACGTCGAGCTCTACGACGAAGAGCTCCGGCTGGAACCGTTTCGCATCGGCATCGAGACCCTGCCGCCGGTCGATGTCGAAGCCGGCGAGGACGCGGCCCTGGAACGCATCAGCGCCGCTGCCCGGGCCGCCATCGAACGCGGCCGCTTCCTCGCCGCGATCGGCGGCGAACACACCGTCACGCCCGCCCTGGTGCGCGGCGTGGTGCAGGCGGCCGGCTCGGACCTGGACCCCGACCTGGGAGTCGTGCAGTTCGACGCCCACGCCGACCTGAGACCGACCTACGCGGGCACCCGCTGGAACCACGCCTGCGCGATGAGCCGGGTGCTCGACCTCGGCGTGCCCACGCTGGCAGTAGGTATCCGGTCCCTGAGCCGGCCGGAGGCCGTACGGATCGAAACCGAGCACCTTCCCGTGATCTGGGCCAGCCAGATGCAGGCCCTGACCGCCGAGGAACTCCAGGCGCTGTTCCTGGGTCTCCTGGCGTCACTGCCCGACACCGTCTATCTGACCTTCGACCTCGACTTCTTCGACCCTTCGCTGCTGCCGGCGACCGGAACGCCCGAACCCGGTGGGGGCACCTGGCGCCAGGCCTTGGCGCTGCTCCGCCTGCTGTTCGAGCACAAGCGCGTCATCGCGATGGACATCGTCGAACTGGCCCCTATCCCCGGCAACCCGGCCAGCGACTTCACGGCGGCAAGGCTGCTCTACAAGTGCATCGGCTACCGCTACCGGCAGGAGCTGACGGCTCTTTCGACCTTTCAATCCACGCAGTAGGGCGCGGCTATCGCCAACCCGGAGCTGCTGGTCAAGGTAGTCACTCGGGGTAGCATCAAAGGCATGGAGGGCCAGCGATGAGCACGACCGACACGCTCCGTACGGCGGAGACGTTGACGGAGGCCGGCGTACCGGACCGGCAGGCCGCCGGCCATGCGCGAGCGATCGAGGATGCGGCGACGGAAGCGGTAGGCGACCTGGTGACGCGCGAGGACCTGCGCGCCGCCCTAGCGGAGCTTCGCGCAGACCTGTACCGCATGATGCTGATTCAGGCCGGCGTGATCATCGGCACAGTAGTCGCCCTGTTGCGACTGATCCCCTGAAACCGGAGCGGTCCCTGGAATCGGTCGATCTCCCCCCCGGGGGTTTGTGCCAGTCAGCGCCGAAATCGAGTCTCTGAGACGCCGATCGAACGTCTCTTCCACGGGCGGGCTTAGCCGAGCAGGCTAAGCAGGGCCAGTACCGCGGCGACGCCGCCGAATGCGATCGTGTTCGGCTCCGCGTCATCGCGATGGACGTCGTCGAACTGGCCCCGATCCCCGGCAGCCCGGCCAGCGACTACACGGCGGCAAGGCTGCTCTACAAGTGCATCGGCTACCGCTATCGGAAGGAGTTGGCGGCGCATTCGACCCTTCAACCCACGCAGTAGGGCGCGGCTATCAACTGTTGACGACAAGACTTGTGCGTAGCTACGGCGCGCCAAGCCCCCAAGAGTTGCAGGCGCGTGAGATGCCTCCCTTCTGGTATCAGAAATGAACCGGAATTCTTCCAAGGGAGAACAAACCATGCGCAGAACGCCCCTGGTGCTCCTGCTCGCCTCGTTGCCCGCCCTGCCGGCAGCGGCCCAACTCCCTCAACTGCCGCCGGACAACGGCCTGCCAACAGCGGCGCTGGCGCGGCCAACTGGGCTTGAATGGTGCGGTGTCCATTCGGACGATGGACAGACTGTCCCTAGCGTCTACGACGCGACGGAGCGCAGTCTCTCTTTGCAGCGTGCGAACCCGGACGAGACGTACGAGATCACGATTCTGTTCTTCTACACGACAGGCTTCGCGGACGACTTCCGCGGCGGCTATTCGATGCAAGAGGAGATCAAAACGTCGGTTGACCTCCTCAACGAGGCCCTAGAAAACAGCAGGGTCAACGCGAGGTTCCGAATCGTGGGCATCGAGCGGCATCCGGCCATGCCCACCAGACAGGAACGCGCAATTGCGTGGATAGTGAACGATGAGCGTGCTAAGCGGCGCCGCGACGAGCTAGGAGCGGACATCGTGTACGCGCTCGTTGATGACCCAAGTGGGTACTCGGGGATTGCATGCGAGCCTCGTTCGTTCACCACTTCGACGGGGGAGTCGTGTTTCTACGGATCCGTCAACAACTTCACTGCTTCACGACGAGCGTTCGACGACGAGCTGGTGTTCAGGACTATTCTCCGGCACGAAGTCGGCCACAACTTGGGAATCCAACATAGCCCTCAGTTCGGCGGTAATTCCATTGGCGGCTTCTATCGGGGAGCCGTCGGCTATTCGAGTGGGCCGTTCTCACATGACCCCGAGTGGTACGGCACGGTCATGGGCGGAAACTACCTTCCGAGGTTCTCGACCTCTTCGGAGCGCTTCGACTTTCGGGGACACAACAATCTGGTGGTGGGGAGACCGGGGATTCATGAAGCGTCCACGGCCCTGCTGCACAGCATTGGCCCTGTAAGCAACTACCGCTTGTCAGTTGAGGGCCCTGACGACGAAGATCCCGGTGACGAAGATCCTGACGACGAAGATCCCGATGACGAGGATCCCGATGACGATGGAGATGATGAAGCCGGACCCCCGGAAGCCTCGTTCGCGCTTGGCGCGACGTGTGCGGAGGGGCTCTGTCGCGTACAGACCGGCGTCGAAGTGTCGTTCGAGGACACGAGTGCCGGGACGGTATCGGAACGGACTTGGGACTTCGGGGACGGTACGGTCTCTAGTGAGCCGGCACCGGAGCATGCGTGGTCTTCTCCAGGGTTCTATACCGTGTCGTTGACGGTTCGTGGGGCCGGAACTTCTTCTACTGCTTCGCGTACCGTGTTGGTGGAGGCGGCAATTTCTGCGGGAACGTGCGAGGCAGATGCCGAGACGCGGTGCTTCCAGGACTCCCGGTACGCGGTCGAGATGGACTGGCGGACCGGCGACGGCCGAAGTGGACCCGCCAAGGTGGTGTACGAGGGAACGAACGATTCGGGGCTGTTCTACTTCTTCGAGCCCGGGAACAACTGGGAGGTGTTGATCAAGGTCCTGAACGGCTGCGGTGTGAACGAGCACGTGTGGGTGTATGGCGCTTCGGCGACGACGCTGGGTTATTCGATCCGGGTGACGGACACGGTGACGGGCGCGGTGAAGGAGTATCGGAACGATCCGGGCAAGAGCGCGCCGGCGATCACCGACAACAAGGCGTTCCCTGGCGTTTGCAGCGATGTGTAGTTGCTGCCTGTGGAGAGCGGTTTCGGCGCCGGGACGCCGCCACCAGTCAAGGTGTCCTTCGAGCTAGCACCTACCGTGGCCGCGTCAGAGGACGGCGACTGCACGGAGACGGAGACGACGATCTGCCTGCAGGACAGCCGGTACGCAGTGTCGGCAGGTTGGTCGAAGCTGAACGGCGAGGAGGGTCCAGGCCGGGTGCTACGGCCGCGGACGGGCGATTCGGGGCTGTTCTACTTCTTCGATCCGGGCAACTGGGAGACGCTGGTCAAGGTGCTTGACGGTTGCGGCAACAACGGTCGTCACTGGGTGTTCGGGGCCTCGGCAACGGATCTAGGGTCGATCTGTTGGTGCGTGACACGGTGACCGGCGCGATCAAGAACTACACCAAGGAGCCCGGCAAGCCGGCTGAGGCGGCCCACGCTTTCTACAGGCCGATCAGGCCGCCCGCGACGTAGACCCAGAAGACGATCA
Organism: Candidatus Multivorans sp.; assembly: GCA_965216125.1. Taxonomy (GTDB): domain Bacteria; phylum Acidobacteriota; class Thermoanaerobaculia; order Multivoradales; family Multivoraceae; genus Multivorans. The sequence goes on from OZ244152.1 coordinate 4,401,527, forward strand.
GGACCAGGCCGATCGCGTTGAGCCACAGGCCGGCATGCCCTCCAGCACGAGCAGGAGGCTGCCGACGAACCGGTCCACACCGGTACTGACTACCGCGGCCGCGAGGCTGAGCCCGCCCCCGAACAGCAGCAGGATCCCCCATGGCGCCTCAAGCGCCTTCTTCCAGCTCAGCAGAAAGAGTCCACGCCGGAAATGCACCGGAATCGCGAACAGCAGCACGCCGGCGCCGATCGCGATGCCCGGGTCGGTCAGTCCGGCCAGCGGTACTGTGCCGCCGATCAAAGCGCCGTACGCCGTTCCGAGCAGCAGATTCAGCGCGAAGGGGAACGGCTTCCCCACTGGCGCCACCTCGCACAACTGCTCGCCCGCCTCGGCGTCAACCGATCCCTCAGCCGACCGCAGGTCAGCGATGACAACCCCTAACTCCGAAGCCCAGTTCAAGACGCTGAAGTACCACCCCGGCTTCCCTGGACAATTCCAGGATCAGCACGCGGCGACCGCCTTCTGCAGGTCTTTCTTCCCTTGGTACAACGACCCCCAACGCCTACCGCCCGAGGACGATGTCGATACCGGCGAGGAGAAGGTCGATCTTCGCGGGCGGAACCCGACCTACGGGCTGATCGAGCAACCCTCGGTCCAGAGCAATGACTTGCGACACGTTAGCGACCGGGTCCTTCGGGAGATGCGTCATCCGCGCGGTGAGCAGTACGTTGCCAGGTGCGTCGGCCCAGCGCAGATTGCTGGTCAGGGGCACGCAGACGACGGTAGCCAACCGGCTCCGGTTCAGGGCGTCACCCTGGACGACGACAACCGGCCGGCGAAACCCCGGCCCGGATCCCGTGGGCTCAGGCAGCTCAACCCAGCAAACGTCACCTTGGGCGATCACCATTCGGCACGATGCAGGGTGTGCCTTGCGGCGGCAGTGAGGAAGCCATCATCGTCGCCTACATCGTCGCAAACGCGGTTCATCGTGTCCGTGACTTCGTCGGGAGCATGGCGTGCGACGTATTCGTCGAGGGCGGCGGCATACATTTCGCTCCGCGACCGCCCGGCGCGTCTGGCTAGGCGCTCAGCCCGCGCGAAAAGCTCATCAGGGATCGAAATCGCAGTCTTCATACCGATAGCATAACCACGAAGCGCGCCCACGGTCGCCGACCTGGGGACGGGGGGACTATGTTGGCCGCTTCTCGTCGGCGACCGAAACGCTGTACGGCCGGGCGCTTGGCGACGCGGACCTACAGGCCGATCAGGCCGCCGGCGACGTAGACCCAGAAGACGATCAGCACCAGGCCGATCAGATTCAGCCACAGGCCCGCCCGCACCATCTGCGGAATGGTGATCTCGCCGGAGCCGAAGACGATCGCGTTCGGCGGCGTCGCCACCGGCATCATGAAGGCGCAACTCGCCGCCAGCGTGGCCGGCACGATCAGAAGCAGCGGATCCACGTTGATCGCCGCCGCCGTGGCGCCCAGGATCGGCAGGAAGGTCGCGGTCGTTGCCGTATTGCTGGTGACCTCCGTCAGGAGGATGAGCAGGGTGGCGGCGCCGATGACCAGAACCAGCGCCGGCATGCCCTCCAGCACCAGCAGGAGGCTGCCGACGAACCGGTCCACGCCCGTACTGACGACCGCGGACGCGAGGCTGAGACCGCCTCCAAACAGCAGCAGGATCCCCCATGGCGCCTCGAGCGCCTTCTTCCAGCTCAGCAGGAAGACACCACGCCGGAAATGAACCGGAATCGCGAACAGCAGCAGGCCGGCGCCGATCGCGATGCCCGGATCGGTCAGTCCGGCCAGCGGTACTGTGCCGCCGATTTCGATTCCGGCGAGCCACGTGCGAGAGGTCCACAGGACGGCTGCCGAAACGAAGATCACGAGCACCGCCTTCTCCGGTGCGGTGATCGGCCCCAGCTTCCGCAACTCGCCGCGGATGAGCTCCGCGCCGCCGGGCACTTCCCGGATCTGCAGCGGGTAGACGAACCGGGTGAGCACCAGCCAGGCCAGCGGCAGAAAGGACACCGTGATCAGGAGACCGAACGGCATCCACTGCGCGAACGTGATCTCCCTGCCGTAGGTGTCCTCCACGAACGACATCATCTGGATGTTGGGAGGGGTGCCGATCTTGGTTGCGACGCCTCCGATCGAGGCGCCGTAGGCGGTCCCAAGCAGCAGATTCAGCCCGAAAGGAAACGGCTTCCCCACCGGCGCCACCTCCGGACCGAGTCGCTGACGGACCAGATCGATCACCGACAGGGCGATCGGCAGCATCATGACTGTGGTGGCCGTGTTGGAGATCCACATACTGAGGAAGGCGCTCGCGGCCATGAAGCCGAGCACCAGGCGATCCGGCCGGCTGCCGACACGAAGGATGATGTGGAGCGCCATGCGGCGGTGAAGGCCCCAGGTCTGCATGGAGAGGGCGATCATGAAACCGCCCAGGAAGAGAAAGATGTTCGGGTTCGCGTAGGGCGCCGCGACCCGTGCAATGGCGATGTCCCCGCCGGTCAAGAACGGGATCGCCACCAGCGGCAGCAATGAGGTGACGGCCACCGGCAGGGCCTCGGTCAGCCACAACACGCCCATGAGAACTCCGGTCGCCGCCACCGCCCGGCCGCCGTCGGAAAGTCCGGAGACGACCTCGCCGTTGGCATCGACAACCGCCTCCGGGATCAGAAAGTACGCCAGTAGGGCCAGGATCGGCGCGCCGATCAGGCCGGTCGCAACAGAAGCCCAGGGACCCCGATCGCGGCTGTGCTCAGCCATTCCCCTCGCCGTCGACCAGGACGACAGGAGACGTCCGGTACCTGCTCACCTGTTCCACCTGCTCATGATTCCCCCGAAGCGCCCTTGCGGGCGTGGCGGCGGAAGTACGACCTCGTCATGCCGGTGACCACTCCCGAGAGCAGCAACAGCGAAATCAGGTTCGGGAACGACATCAGCCCCAGGGCCACGTCTCCGAAGGTCCAGACGGTCGAGAGCGGCAGCAGGCAGCCCAGGAAGAAGAAGCCGACATAGACCCAGCGGTACACGGGAATGGCTCTGGCGCCGAACAGGTACTCGGTCGACCGATCGCCGTAGTAGGACCACGAGATCGCCGTCGACACCGCGAACAGCAGCACCGACAGTGTGACGATCAGATCGCCCCGGCTGCCGGGCAGACCGAGACTGAAGGCGCGCGCCGTGAGCGGCGCTCCGGTCAAGAGCGCTCCGCCCTCGATCCTCGGCGGCTCGCCCGAGGCGCGGAGCGAACCGTCGCCGGCGACCTCCAGCCTTCCGCTCCAGGCCGCGCCCGTCGCGTCCACCAGGCGCGGCTCGGCGATCATCGAGTTCAGCACCACGAAGGAGCCGCCGGCTACCCCGCTCTGGACATCGACCGCGCGGCCGCCGAGGGTGGACCGCTCGTCACGCGCAGCGAGCAGTTCGGAGTCGTCCCCGAGCACCCGGTGGATGCCCTCGACCTCGTCCAGTCCGAAGCTCTGCGGCGTGTGGTCGCGCCACGCGTCGGTACTGACGATGACGAGACCGGTCATCGTACAGATGACCAGAGTGTCGATGAACGGCTCTAGCGACGCGACCAGCCCCTCGCGCACCGGCTCGTCGGTCCGGGCCGCCGCGTGGGCGATGGGCGCGCTGCCCTGCCCCGCCTCGTTGCTGAAGAGACCGCGGCGGATGCCCCACATCATGGTCATCAGGAAGGAGCCGGCGGCGCCTCCGACCATGGAGGTGGGCCGGAACGCCTGCTCGACGATCAGGGCCAGACTCGCAGGCACAATCTCGATGTTCATCAGCAGGATGACCATGGCGCCGCCGACGTAGATCACCGCCATGCCCGGCGCCAGGATCGAAGTCACCCTGCCGATGCGGCGAATGCCACCGACGATGACCAGGGCCACCAGGGAGGCGAAGACGAGACCGGTCCACACCGGCGCCAGACCGAACTGGGACTCGAGCTGATCGGCCATCGTGTTCGCCTGGTTCATGTTGCCGGTCCCGAAGGAGCACATCACCGCCAGACCCGCGAACAGCATCGCCATCCACTTCCAATTCGCGCCGAGGCCCTTCTCGATGTAGTACATCGGACCGCCGGAAACGGAGCCGTCCGCATGCACCCGCCGGTAGGCGACCGCCAGGGTGCACTCGGCGAACTTGAGCGCCATGCCGAAGAACGCGGTCACCCACATCCAGAACAGGGCGCCGGGCCCCCCCATACGGATCGCGATGGCAACGCCGGCGATGTTCCCGATGCCGACCGTCGCCGAGAGCGCGGTCGTCAGGGCCTGGAAATGAACCAGGTCGCCATCGTCCTCCGGATTGTCGTACTTTCCGCCCAGGATCGCCCAGGCGTGCCGGAAACCGCGCAACTGGATCAGGCCCAGGCGCACGGTGACGAAGAGACCCGTGCCCAGAAGCACCAGCGCCAGGATCGGCGCCTGGGGCGGCGTGTTCCAGACCAGCCCCTCGAGCCAGCCGGCTACCGGCCCGAGCACTCCGTTGATCCCATCTGCGATCGAACCGAACAGCTCCTCGGGCATCGCGTCTCCTGGCGACTAACGGTAGTTGGCCGGATGGCCGGTGGCAAAGACCAGCACGGACTCGCCGGAACGAATGGTACCGGAGTCGCTCAGGCGGGAGAGGGCCGCCATGGCCGCCGCGGTCTCGGGGCCGACCAGAACCCCCTCCTCTGCCGCCACCCGGGCCGCCGTCGCCGCGACCTCAGCCTCTTCCACCGCCACCGCGGTCCCCCCGCTGTCCCGTAGCGCCCGCAAGATGAGGAAGTCGCCGATCGCCCTGGGCACCCGCAACCCCCAAACCTCGGTGTCCGGTTCCTGCCAGGGATCGGCGTGGTCGCTGCCTGCCTCGTGGGCGCGCACGATCGGCGCGCACCCGGCCATCTGAACGACGGCGAACTTCGCCGGCGGACCGCTCAAGAGGCCGAGTCTCCGTAGCTCAGCGAACGCCTTCGCCATGCCCACGATGCCGGTGCCGCCGCCGGTGGGATAGATGATCCAGTCCGGCAGCCGCCAGCCGAACTGCTCGGCGACCTCGAAGCCCATCGTCTTCTTGCCTTCCACACGGTACGGCTCGCGCAAGGTCGAGAGATCCCAGAAGTCGCCGCCCAGTTCCAGGAGCGCAGCGCCGGCGTCGACCAGTGTCCCCGCGGCCTCGATGACCTCGGCGCCGAAGCCACGGCAACGCTCACGCACCGTTGCCGGCGTGTCCTCAGGCAGAGCCACGCGGCAGGGCAGACCCGCGGCGGCGGCATAGGCCGCGGCCGCGACGCCAGCGTTGCCGGCGCTCGGAAGCTGCACTCCCGGGGCGCCGAGTTCCCGGGCCCGGTTCACCGCCAGCGACAGTCCCCGATCCTTGAATGAACCGGTCGGATTGCCCGCCTCGTTCTTAAGGAAGACCCGCACTCCGTCGGGCGCCAGGCGACGCAGTCGAAGCACCGGCGTGCCGCCCTCGCCGAGATCGACCCGGCTGTGGAAGTCGACAACCGGCAACAGTTCGCGGTAACGCCACAGCGTCCAGGGCCGGCTGTGCAAAGCCTCGGCGAACTCCCTTCCCCGGTTCCGGTCGAGCTTGTAGTCGACCAGCCAAGGCTTGCCCGCCGGCGACAGAAACGCCGGTTCGTCAAGCGGCGCCTGAACCCCCGTAGCGGAGCAGACGAGGCCGCCAGCCCACGTGTTTCCATTCGCCCCCATCAACCGATCCCGCTGCGTCAGAGCCTAGCAGCAGTTACTCTAGAAAGACACAACGCACTGCGAAACAACAACTTAGACAAGAAACGTGCTATCATCGCCCCCGACCGACGATCAACTTCTTCGCATCAGTCTATGAGCAAACATATCGGCAGCTTCGAGATCGTCGGCCGACTCGAAGCCCACGCTGGAGCGGCCTCCTACCTCGGCCGCAACTCCACCGACGGCTCCTCGGCGACGATCGACATCTGGAGGCCGGAGGCTCCCGACGCGCAGGCGCGCTTCCTCGATCGGGCTGCCGCCGGCGCCCGGCTCGAGCACGACGGGATCGCCCGAATCCTCGACTTCGGCATCGACAGCGCCACTTCGTGCCGCATCGAGGAGTTCACCGACGGTGAGACCCTCGCGGCGAAGCTCAAGCAGGCCGGCGATCTGCCGAGAGAGACCGCGCTCGCCTGGCTGACGCAGATCGCGCGTGCCCTGGAGTACGCACACGAGATGGGCGGCGTTCACGGCGACCTTCACCCCCGCATGGTGACGATCCGTCCCGACGGTACGGCCCAACTGCGCGGCTTCGCCAATCCGCGCACCACCGGCGAACTCCGGTACCGTGCCCCGGAGCTCCTTCGCGGCGACACGGTCGACGTGCGCACCGACCTCTACGCCTTCGGCGTTCTGCTCCACCGCCTGCTGACCTACCGGCCGGGGGGGCAGCGAACCCTGCCGCGCCGGCTGAAGTCGAAGTCCTCCCTGCCGCTGAACGATCTGCCCGCGGACTTTCCCCGCCGGCTGCTCCCTGTCTTCGAGAATTGCCTGCGCGACGACCCCGCGGATGGCCGGGGGAACTTCACCTCCGTTGTCGCCGCACTCGAGGCCGCGATCCAGGATGTGGCCAACGTCGCCTCGACAGCCGACGCGGCCCCTCTGCCGGCCGACCCTCTCGACTCGCCCACCGCGTCCCCGAGTTGGGCTTCAGCCACCATGCTGGCCAGCCGTGACGACGATTCGGGCGCCGCACCCACGGTTGACATCCAGGTTCTGAAGCCGACCGGCGGCGAGGCCCCCCTGGTCGACGTCGAACTCCAGAGCGGCGCCTCCGGGAAGGACGGCACGACGCAGCCAAGTCTCGAGACCGTGGCGGCGGCAATCAAGCGACCATCGCGCTCCCGCTTCCGCCGGCGCTGGTTGACGTTCGCGGCCGTCGCCGGAACCGCGCTCTGGCTCGGCGGCACTCTCTGGTGGTCCAAGGGCAGTCCGGCCGTGGCCGATTCCGAAGCCCTTGCGGCTGTGGAAGCGACCGTTTTCCAGCCTGAGCAGCAGGGCACGGCGACCGCGATCGGCGATGCTCTCCCCTATGGCGACCTGCAATCCCCGGCGAACACCGCGGCGCCGGCGGACACGACCACGAGTCGGCCCGAGACCATCCCCCCGGCGAACCGCGGCACCGGCCGCCTCGCCCTGGCGCCCGCTTGGCACCCCGATATCACCGTCTCGGTGGCAGGTAGGGAGCCTGTCGTTCTCGACCGCCGGCGCGTGTTCGAAGTCGAAGCCGGCGTCGACCAGATACTCACGTTCGAACTCGCCACCCGCGACTACCAGATCCGGGAGCAGGTGGTAACCCAGGTCGCATCGGGACGCCTGCTGGAAACGCCCGTGCCGCTCGAGCGGCCCGGGTTCCTCAGCGTGGCGCCGGCAGAGGAGTCGGCACGTCCGGTCTTCGTGCGCATCGGGGACGAGGCGATCGGCTGGACGCCGATCGACAACCTGCAACTGCCGGTCGGTTCCCACGTCGTCAGCATCTTCGAGAATCCCACCTGGCGCCCCGAGGAACGGATAGATGAGCGCATCCGGGTGCGTTCCAGGCAGGAGACCGCGGTGTACTTCGACCTCGAATCCGAGCCGCCGGCGTTGATCGTCGACGGTCGGAGAATCGAGCACCTTCCGGTTGATGCCGAGCCCGCGACGGAGACGTTGAACACACCGACATCAACAGCGGCAGCCGCGCCGTCGGAGTCTTCGTTTCCCGCGGCGCCGGTCACCACCCCTTCGGACTGACCCGGAACCGGCGGCGCTGGTATCGCCGGCGGATGTTGTCGTCTGACTGCGAAGTAGCCTCCTGGACGTAGACTGCCACCGGTATGGTCCAAACGACCGAGTTGTCGGCGCCACGTAGAGAGTCCGGCTCCTGGCTGGACGATCCGTCGCCGCCCAGTACCTACGCCGGTCCCGATCAGGCACGACTCGACGTCAGCGTGCTGATCCCGGTGCTCAATGAGGAGGCCACCGTCGCCAGCCTGACGGAGCGCGTCCTGGCGAACCTGGACGCCATCGGCGCCCGCTGCGAAGTCCTGTTCATCGACGACGGCTCGACCGACCGCACCTCCGAAGAAGTCAAGCGGCAGCACGAGCGCGATTCACGGGTCCGCCTCATCCGCCTGCGCCGGAACTTCGGCAAGGCGGCGGCGCTCTCGGCAGGGGTGGACCACGCCCACGGCCGCATTCTGGTCACGATGGACGGCGACCTGCAAGACGACCCGGACGAGATACCCCGCCTCCTCCAGGCCCTCGAGGAGGGCCCCCTCGACCTGGTCAGCGGCTGGAAGAGAACCCGCCGCGACCCGCTGCGGCGCCGCATGGCTTCGAAGGTCTTCAACTGGGTAACGCGCACCCTTTCCAACGTCGAACTGCACGACTTCAACTCGGGTTTCAAGGCCTATCGGCGCGAGGTCCTGGAGCAGGTGGCGGTCTACGGAGAACTCCATCGTTACATTCCGGTTCTCGCCGCCCGTCGCGGCTTCGTCATCGGCGAGATCCCCGTTGCCCATCATCCACGCCGCGTCGGCCGGAGCCGGTACGGTTGGGATCGGTCCTACAAGGGTCCGGTCGACCTGATCACGGTGCTCTTCATCAGCCGATTCACCCGCCGGCCGCTGCATCTCTTCGGACCGATCGGCCTGATGAGTTGTGCTCTGGGCCTGGGCATCTGCTCCTATCTGGCCGTGCTCTGGTTCGCGGGCGCCTCCCTCTCCAACCGGCCCCTGCTGCTGCTTGGCGTCCTGCTCATGGTGCTCGGCATTCAGATCGTCACCACCGGCCTGATCGGCGAGCTGATCACCTTCAAGAACTTCCGCCGGCCCGACAGCTACTCCGTACGCGAGCGGGTCGGCTGAGACGGCGGCGACTTGCCTGAGGCGAACCTGACCTCGGCAGCGGAACGGGGCGGGCGAAGCGGCGCCCCCCGGGCGGGTCTCCGGATCCTCTTCCTCACCCAGACCTACCCCCGCTGGCCGGGCGATACGGCCGGCCCCTTCATCCGTGAACTGGCCCGCGGCCTGGTCCGCGGCGGCGATCGCGTCACGGTCCTTGCGCCGCGCGCGGAGGGCGTGCGCCCGGCCTGGGTCGACGACGGTGTCGAGGTCCGCACCTTCGCCTACGCCCCGCGACGGCTGGAGGTGCTCGGCTACGGGCGCAGTCTGGCCGCCGACGAGCGCATACGGCTGGGGGCCGGTCTGGCGGCGCCGCTCTACCTGCGCGCCGCCGCCTCCACGATCGCCCGCCATCTCGCGCGCGACCACTACGACCTGCTCCACGCGCACTGGCTCGCCCCGAACGGACTGGTGGCGCTGTGGCCGGGGGTCCGCAAGCGGAACACCCTGATCGCCGTAGGTCTGCACGGCAGCGACGTCTTCCTGGCCGAGAAGGCTGTGGTGCGTCCCGCGATCCGGCGCGCCCTGAAGCGCTGCCAACTCCTGACCGGCTGCTCGCCGGAACTCACAGAGCGGGTCCTGAAGCTGGGTTACCACGGCAAGCCGTACCGGGTCATCCCCTACGGCGTCGACGTCGATCTCTTCTGTCCCGCCACCGAGGCCGCGGAGTCACCCAGGGGCGACGGCTGGCGTGAACGGCTCGGTATCCCCGGCCGCGCCACGGTGCTGCTCGGAGTCGGGCGGTTGGCGACGAAGAAGGGATTCCACGTCCTGGTCGACGCGCTGCCGCGGCTCCTGACCGAGTTCGACGACCTTCACGCCGTCATCGCCGGCGGCGGCGACCAGATGCCCGAACTCCTGGCCAGCGTAGCGGCCTGGAAACCGGAACACACCGCACGAGTCCACTTTCCGGGACTCGTCGCCCATGACGATCTGCCCGACCTCTACCGCAGCGCCGACCTCTTCGTCCTGCCCGCGGTCCACGACCCGCAGGGCAACGTCGACGGCCTGCCCAACGTGATCCTCGAAGCCCTGGCAAGCGGCCTGCCTGTGGTTTCCACAGCGATCTCGGGCATTCCGCTCGCCATCGAGTCCGGCGTCGAGGGACTGCTCATCCCGGAACAGGATCGCCCCGCCCTCGAGGACGCGATCGTCAGTCTGCTCCGCAGTCCGGAGCGGCGGCGGCGCATGGGCGCCCGGGCCCGAACCAGGGCCGTTTCGCATCTGACGTGGGACATCGTCGCCGGCGCCTACCGCGACGCCTACATCGAAGGTCTGGCGGAGAAGAAGCCCCCAACATGACCGGCGCGGGCAGCAGGAGATTCCAGGGGAAGTTGAGTCGAACCGCCACCTGGACGGTCCTGACCGCCGCGCTCACCCTGCCGACGGTTGCTTCCCTCGCCTACTTCGTCTGGCTCGAAGGCACGTCCTGGGTGATCCCCGTCTACTTCGGCGCCAAGGCACTCCAGTTCGCCGGCCCGGTGGCGGCCCTCAGCGTGCTTCTGGCGGCGGCAACCGGGCCGGCCCGACGCCGACGCTCGGCGGCACTGGGCCTCGGGACGGGGGTCGCGGGTGCCGCCGGCATCTGGCTCGCCTACTTGATTCTGTTTCGTGGCGGTGGCACGGCCAGATCGGCGGCAGAAGCGATCACCTTCAAGCTGGCTGACTTCCACCTCGACTCGCTGTGGCGCTATGTCCTCGCGGCACTCGTGATCAGCCTCCTTCATTCCTGGCTCGAAGAGGTCTACTGGCGGGCCTTCGTGTACGGGTGGCTGCGCCGCCTGATCCCGCCGGCGTGGTCGGTGACCATCGGCGCCGTGGGCTACACCGCCCACCATGTGGTGGTCATCGGCGCCTACGTGGGCGATGCGCCCATGCTGGTCGTACTCCTGCTCTGTATCCCCCTCGCTCTCGGCGGCGCGCTCTGGTCGCTGCTCTACCAGACCACCGGCAACCGCCTGCTGGCTCCCTGGATCAGCCACGTCTTCCTCGATCTCGCGATCATGGCCGTGGGTTACGACCTGGTCTTTGGCGCCTGAGCCGGTCGATCGCCGGGCAAGACCTGACCGCGTTCCGTCGGCAGGCCCTGCTCGCGCAACCAGTCGTCGTTGTAGATCGTGCTCAGGTAGCGGGTGCCTGAGTCGGGAAACAGGGTGACCACCCGCGCCCCCGGAGGCAGCTCGGGAAGGATCTGGCGCACGCCCCAGAGCGCCGCGCCGCTCGAGCCGCCGACCAGCATCGCCTCCGCCCGGGCAAGTTCGCGGGTGGCCAGGAACGCCTCCGCGTCGCTCACCTGCAGCACCCGGTCAAAGACGTCGAACTCCGGACAGTCGATGATCTCTTCGTCGCCAAGTCCCTCGAGCAGGTAGCGGCCGGGCGGCGCAAAGTCGTCCTCCGCCCCAGACCGCGCCGCGAAGTGGCTGCTGAACACCGAACCTTCGACATCGACCGCGACCACTTGAATCTTCGGATCCTGCTCCTTCAGGTACCGACCCACTCCGGAGACGGTGCCGCCGGTGCCTATGCCGCCGACGAAGACATCGATCCGCCCTTCCATCTGTCGCCAGATCTCCGGGGCGGTCGTTTCGTAGTGGCAACGGTTGTTGTCGCGATTGTTGTGCTGATCGGGGAAGAAGGCGTCGGGATACGCGGCGGCCAGGCCCTGCGCCTTCCGGTTGTACGACTCCGGGTGCTCCGGGGGCAGGTCGCCGTCCACGAGGATCAACTCGACGCCCAGGGCGCGCAGGCAGTCGAGCTTCTCGCGGCTGGTCTGGCGGCGGACCACGGCCCGGCAGCGCAGACCCCGGTTCGTCGCCATCATCGCCAGCCCCATTGCCGTGTTGCCGGACGAAGCTTCGATCACCACGCCTCCCGGCGAGAGCGTTCCCGAGGCGAGAGCACGGTCCACGAGGTACCGCGCCACGCGGTCCTTCACGCTGCCCATCGGGTTCAGGTACTCGAGCTTCGCGAAGACACAGGTCCCGCTCCGGAACGTGCCCAGCGAACGGCGGAGTCGCACCATGGGCGTGCCGCCGACCGCTTCGCTCACATCCTCGCAGACCTTCTCCCGAAGACCCTCCGGAGGAACACCAGCACCGCTCAAGGCGCCGGAACCCCGAACCTGTTGCGCAGACGCCTAGAAGCCATCTCCGCCAGCCTCCAGCAAACGGTCGCGGACGAGCTGCATGTCCTCCCAGGCGGCACGCTTGTACGACGGATCCCGCAGCAGGAAGGCCGGATGGTAGGTCACCCGAACCGGTACGCCCGCGACTTCATGCCAGCGCCCGCGTAGACGGCCCACGGAGTCCTTCGTCTGCAGGAGCTGTTGGGCCGCGACTCCGCCGAGGGCGACGATCACACCTGGGGCCACGAGTTCGATCTGCCGGTCGAGGAAGGAACGGCAGGCGGCGGTTTCGTCGGGCTGCGGATTGCGGTTGTCCGGCGGCCGGCACTTCACCACGTTCGTGATGTAGACCTCCTGACGGCTCAGGCCAATCGCCGCGATGATGCGGTCCAGCAGTTGTCCCGCCCGCCCCACGAAGGGCAGGCCCTGCTGATCCTCGTGGTAGCCGGGACCCTCGCCGACGAACATCAGGCCGGCGTCAGCGTGGCCGTCACCGAACACGACCGTGTTGCGCTGCTCGCAGAGCCGGCATGCGGTACAGCCCTGAGCCTCCTCGCCTACCGCCTGCAGACCCTCAGAACGGTCTCCCGCACCCTCCCGGGCGGCTGGGGCCGTCCGCGGCGGATAGGCGTCCTGGAAGCCGAGATCTCGCAGCAGACCGAGTTCCTGCCCCACCGAGAGTTGAAGTCGCGTCACGAGCCCTTAGCCCGTACCGGCCCCGCCACCGGCAAACAGCTCCAGCAGACGGCCCGCCAGTTCGTCCTTCGACTGCTTCGGGAAGCGGATGGGGCCCGCGTTGCGGCCGAAGACGACCACCTCGTTGTCCACCGCTTCGAAGCCGATGTCAGACCGCGACACGTCGTTGGCGACGATCCAGTGCGCCTGCTTCGCCTCCAGCTTGCTCCGCGCCGAGTCCTCGAGGTGCTCGGTCTCGGCCGCGAAGCCGACGCGCGTCGCCCGAGGCGCCACCGACGCCAGGCCGGCGAGCAGGTCGGGGTTCTGCTCCAGTTCGAGCACCAGACCCTCTCCGCCGGACCTCTTGAGTTTCTGGTCGGCGCGCTCGCGCGGACGGTAGTCGGCCACCGCCGCGGCCATCACGACCAGGTCGGCCGCCGGCGCCGTCTCCCGGAGCGCCGCCTCCATCTCGACCGCCGAAACGACATCGATCCGCCGCACGCCCTCGGGAGTCTCCTGTTCAACGGGTCCGGCGACCAGAGTGACCTCCGCGCCCCGGAGCGCCGCCTGACGCGCCAGGGCGAAGCCCATGCGCCCGCTCGACCGGTTGCCGAGGAAACGAACCGGATCGATCGCCTCATAGGTCGGACCGGCTGTGACGACGACTCGCCAGCCGGCCAGAGGACCCACAGGCGTTGCGGCCCCGGTTTCCGGCAACGCCAACTCCCGGCACACGGCGTCCACGATCGCCTCCGGTTCGGCCATCCGGCCCCAACCCCGCTCGCCCGAAGCCAGCGCGCCCTCGACCGGCCCCACGATCAGGGCGCCGCGGGCGCTCAGCACCTCGACTTGGGCGGCGACCTGGGGCTTGCGCCACATCGCGTCGTGCATCGCGGGCGCCACCACCACCGGTCCCTCGAACATCAGGGCGGTGGTGCTCAGAAAATCGTCCGCGAGTCCGAGGGACAGGCGGGCCAGCGTGTTGGCGGTCGCCGGTGCGACGCAGAGCAGATCGGCCCACTGTGCCGCCTCGACATGGAGTTCGGCGCCGTCCACGCCGCCGTCTCGCGACAGGTAGCTCTGGCCGTAGACCCGCTCGCCGCTCAGCACCTCGAGCGTGAGCGGCGAAACGAAACTCTCAGCCGCAAGTGTCGGCGCGCAGCGTACGGCGATCCCTCGCTCCCGGAGCCGGCGGACCAGGTAGGCGCCCTTGTAGGCGGCGATCCCGCCGCTTATGCCAAGAAGGACTCTGGCAGCCCGTGCAGGCGCGTCGGGCACACCGTGACCTCCGGCAGGCCCCTAGTTGACTGTGCTGCGCCGCCCGAAGGCGCCATCCCCGCGCTGCGGGTTCCCGTCCTCGACGGCACCCGACTCCGGAGATTCCGGCGCCTCGCCGTAGTCCCACTCGACCAGGTCGTGCTGCATCTCGCTCATCGCATGCCGGGCGAACTTCGGGCTCTCCCGGGGCATGCGCTCCGGGGCGCCGCGAATCAACTGCTCGGCCCGGCGTGCGGCGAGTAGGACGAAGCGGAACTTGCTATCTACTTTCTCAGGAAAACGGGCCATGTGCATCGAAATCCGCGAGAACGCTGCGTACACGCTCCCGCATCCGCTCCCTTCGCTGTCGTTTCTCAAGAATGATGGCCGCCAGCGTCGCGCTGGCCGCCTCGGCGCGGTCGTTGACAATAACATAATCGTACTCCCGCACGCGTCCCAATTCGCCCAGCGCACCCTGGAGCCGTTGCCGGATCGCCGGCGCCTCGTCCAGATCGCGTCCCCGGAGGCGCGCCACCAGCGCCTGCGGGCTCGGCGGCATGACGAAGATGCTGTGGACTGCGGTGCCCAACTGGCCCTTGGAGCACTCGCTAGCCATCACCTGGGCCGCACCCTGCACGTCGATGTCGAGCAGGACATCCATGCCTCTCTCGATCCGCGGCAGAACCTCGTCGACCGACGTCCCGTAACGGTTGCCGTGTACCTCCGCCCACTCCAGGAACCGGTTCTCCGCCACCATGGAAGCGAACGTGTCCCGCTCCACGAAGTGGTAGTCGACCCCGTCCTTCTCGTTGTCACGGGGACGGCGGGTGGTGTGGCTGATCGAGAACTCGACCTCGTCGACGATTTCAATCGCCCGATGCACAAGCGTGGTCTTCCCGGCGCCCGATGGCGCCGAGAGTATGAACAGCTCCCCTCTCGCCGTGCCCTCAGTCATTCGATGTTCTGCACCTGCTCGCGCAACTGCTCGCACAACACCTTGCCCTCGACGACCTCGTGCTGCATCGCCAGGTCGCGGCACTTGGAACCCACCGTGTTCAGTTCCCGCAGAATTTCCTGGGTCAGGAAGTCGAGTCGCCGTCCCACCGCGCCCGGTTCGGCCATCGCCGCCGCAAAGCCGTCCAGGTGGCCGCTCAGCCGCTCCAGTTCCTCGACCGTGTCGCTGCGCTCAACCAGCAGGGCGACCTCCTGAACCACGCGCGCCGGATCGAGCCCGACGCCCGACGCGTCCGCCCCTTCGTGTCCCTCGAGCAGCTCTCGCACCCGCCTCTCCAACTCCTTCAGGCCCCGATCGACCACCTCTTCGCGATGTGCGGCAAGGGCTACCACGCGGCCACGAAGCTCGCGGAGATGGCCCCGAAGAGCTTTCCCCAGGGCCTGCCCCTCCCGTTCCCGCTCGGCCACCAGAGCAGCCACCGCACGCCTGCAGACCCTCACCGCGAGCGACCTCTCCTCAGTGCCCATGACGGAGGGCCCGGCTTCCGGTCGCGACACGCGCGCGGCCGCCATCAACTCGCCGGCGCTCAGTTCCGACGCCACGAGACCCCGGCGCCGCCAGCGCCGGGCGACTCGCTGCAACGCGTCCGCCGTCTCGTCGCACACCTCGACGGTCGCGGCAGGCGTCGCCCCTTCGATCTCGACGCCGAGCTCGACCCGGCCGCGCCGGACCTCCGCCGCGACCACCGCTCGCAGCTCCGCCTCCAAGACCCGGTAGGGCGCCCGCAAACGGACCGCGAAGTCGAGATAGCGGTGGTTGACGGAGCGGGCAGTGACGGTCACGCGGTAGGGGCCGCTCTGTTCGGCCGCCTCCCCGATCCCGGTCATGCTTCTCAGGGTCGGCCTCCTTCCCGGCATCCTCTCGCCGTCGAAAGCTGCTGCAGGAGGCTCCGGGCGGCCCGCTCGCTGGCGCCGGACTCCCCAAGCGCCGGCCGGAGTTCGGCCAGTGCCGCGCGCATGCGGTCGATCCGGTGCCGCGTCGAAAGGAGTTCACGCGCCGTCGCGGCCATCTGCGCCTCACCGGCCTCACCCTGGAGCAGTTCCGGTACGACCCTTCGACCGAGCACCAGGTTGACCATGCTGACGAACGGCAGGTCGACCAGCCACCGGCCAATGAGCCCGGTCAGCGGCGACACCCGGTAGACCACGACCATGGGCGTGCCCAGGAGCCCCACCTCCAGCGTCGCGGTGCCGGACGCGCAGAGCGCGAGGTGAGAGCCGGCAACGGCCGCAAACCGCCCCGAGCGCACGAATTCCAGTTCCTCGCGGGCGAGCGGGCACGCCGCGACCAGGCGATCGACAAGGTTGGTATCGACCGTCGGCGCCAGGATCAGGCGAATGCGCGCGGCGCCCTGACCGGAACCGGTCTCCGTCGTACCATGCTCTCGTCCGCCTGCCACGGCTGACGCGGCCCGCAGCATCGGCGGTAAAATCCGCCGAACCTCACTGTTGCGTGAGCCCGGCAGCAAAGCCACGGTCGGGCATTCCGGCAGATCCGCCTCCCGCTCCCACACCGACTGGAGTTCGGGCACCTCGTCGACCAGGGGATGGCCGACGTGCTCCACTTCGAGTTCGTACCCCCGGTACACGTCGACCTCGAACGGAAAGAGTACGAGCATGCGTTTCACCAGGCGCGCGATCGTTCCGACACGGCGGCGGCGCCACGCCCACACCTGCGGCGACACGTAGTAGAGCACCGGCACGCCACGCCGGTGAAGCCGCCGGGCCAGGCGCAGATTGAAGTCCGGGAAATCGACCAGCACCGCCAGCTCCGGCCGGCGGGTCTCGACTGCCCTGAGCAGCCGGCGAAAGACCTGCCGGATCCGCGGCAGCTCTCGCAGAACTTCGACGATGCCGACCACAGCCACCTCGTCGCTGTGCGCGACCGGATCCAGACCCGCGGTAGCCATCGCGTCGCCGCCGAGTCCGAAGAAGCGAATCGGCCTCTCGTCCCCAGCCAGACGCCGCACCGCTTCCATCATTCGCGCCGCGTGGCGATCGCCCGAGGCCTCGCCAGCGGAGATCAGGACCGCCGGACCGTGCTCGGTCAGGGGCGTCCCGCTCAGGGAATCGGCGCCGGCGGCGACCATGGGAACGGGAACATCAACCAGGCCAGCACCAAGCCCCCGCCGACCATGCCGACCATCATCTGCACGAAGAGTCGCACCCTGTCCCTGAACCGCCGCCGCCACAGCACGGCGAAGAACAGGCTGACCTGGACGGCGTAGATCACCATCAAGGCGAAGTGGCTCGTAAGCACTAGTCCTTCGATCCGCTGGCGATATCCCAGGCGTCGAGCACCGCAAGGAGGTTGAGAAGACCGGCCGTCAGGAGGAAAGCCTTGCCGTACTCGAACGTCGAAGACAGGATGTCGCCGCTGTACTCCACCAGGTGGCGGGCCACGAAGTACGGGGCGCCGGCGCCCATCGAACTCAGAGTCGCCAGTCGGCTGAGCGGCTGCTCCGGCACAACCACGTAGAGGTGCCCCCGGAGCCAGCAACCGAACAGGAAGGAAAACAGCACCACGCCGAAGACGACGGCAGCACGGCGCGGTTTGCGCAGAAGCAGGTGACCGCTGCCGGGCAGCGCCCAGGCCACGACCGCCACGAGCACCGGCCGGAGAACACCGCTGGGCTCTGCGGAAGGGCCGACTGAAGGCGAAGTCGTTGTCATGTGGGCGCGGCGGGCTCAACCCGGGCCTTGCGGGGGCCCGGTCTACTCGTCTGAGTTCAAGCGCTCCTTGAGTTCCTTGCCCGGCTTGAAGTAGGGGATCTTCTTGGAGGGAACATCGACCCGGGCGCCGGTCTTCGGGTTGCGACCGATTCTGGAACCGCGCTCGCGGATGCGAAAACTCCCGAAACCGCGAAGCTCGATCTTGTCGCCGTCCTTCAGGGAATCGACGATGCTGTCCAGCACCGTGCTCACGATGAGTTCGGCGTCCTTCTTCGTCAAGTCGGTGCTGCGCGCCACTTCCTCGACGAGGTGAGCCTTGGTCATCCCCTGGCGAATGGCCTCAGAGATCTGGATCGCATCTTTCATTTTCGGCTTCTCCCCTTAGCCGGCCTTCCTAATCCTCTTGCGATGGACTCTCCACGCCGCTCGCTTCGTCCCCTTCAGCGGCCTCTTCGGCCTCTTCGGCGTCAGCGGCCTCCACGGTCTCCTCGGCGTCAGCGGCCTCCACGGCCTCCTCGGCGTCAGCGGCCTCCACGGCCTCCTCGGCGTCAGCGGCCTCCACGGTCTCCTCGGCGTCAGCGGCCTCCACGGTCTCCTCGGCGTCAGCGGCCTCCACGGTCTCCTCGGCGTCAGCGGCCCCCTCGGCCTCCTCGGCGTCAGCGGCCTCCACGGTCTCCTCGGCGTCAGCGGCCTCCACGGCCTCCTCGGCGTCAGCGGCCTCCACGGCCTCCTCGGCGTCAGCGGCCTCCACGGTCTCCTCGGCGTCAGCGGCCCCCTCGGCCGCTTCGGCGGCAGCCACCTTCGCCGCAGCCTCGGCGAGCTTCCGCTCCCGCTCGGCCGCCAACTCCTCCGCCTCCTCGTCGCTCAACTCGGCGACGCCACGCAGGGTGAGACCGACCTTCTTGTCCTCGTCCTCGATGCGGAGGATGCGGGCGCGGACGAACTCGCCGATCCGGTAGTGGTCCTCGAGTTTGCCGCCCGGAACGTCAACCTCGCTGACGTGCGCCAGACCCTCCAGCCCGTCGTAGACGTCGATGAACAGCCCGAAGTCGGTCACGTTGACCACCCGGCCCACGATGTCGTCGCCGACGCGGTTGCCGTCTACGAAGTCCTGCCACTCGTTGGGCAGGAAGTCCTTGATCGACAGGGACACCCGCTGCCCGGTGACATCGATGTTCGTGATCCTCGCCCGGACCGCATCGCCCTTCGCCAGCACCTCGCTCGGGTGCTTCACGCGCTTCGTCCAGCTCATGTCCGAGACATGGACAAGGCCGTCGATCTCCTCCGTGATCTCGACGAAGGCGCCGAACTCGGTCAGGTTCCGCACCCGGCCGTCGACGATCGTGCCGACCGGGAACCGGGCCGCGAGGTCCTCCCATGGGTTCGACTCGACCTGGCGCAGGGACAGGCTGATGCGACGTTGCTGCATGTCGAGTTCCGACACGATCGCCTCGACTTCCTGGCCGACGCTGACGATCTTGGACGGCGGCACGACCTTCTTCGTCCACGACATCTCGCTGACGTGGACCAGGCCCTCGACGCCCTCCTCCAGCTCCACGAAGGCGCCGTAGTCGACCAGGCTCACGACCCGGCCCCGCACCCGCGAACCCAGCGGGTACTTCTTGTCGACCAGGGTCCAGGGGTCCTCGGTGGTCTGCTTGTAACCCAGGGACACACGCTCGGTTTCGGGATCGAAACGGAGCACGACCACCCCGACCTCGTCGCCGACGCCGAAGTGCTCCGAGGGATGGTTGACCCGGCCCCAGGAGATGTCCGTGATGTGGAGCAGGCCGTCGATGCCGCCCAGGTCGACGAAGACGCCGTAGTCCGTGATGTTCTTGACCACACCCGGAAGCCGCACCCCCTCCTTCAACTTGGTCAGGGTCTCAGCCTTCTTCTTGGCGTATTCCTTTTCGAGAACCGCGCGCCGCGACAGCACGATGTTGTTGCGCCGCCGGTCCAGGCTGATCACCTTGAACTCCAGTTCCTCGCCCTTGAACGACTCCAGGTACTTGACCGGCTTGATGTCCACCAGGGAACCCGGCAGGAACGCCCGCAGACCGACATCGACCGTGAGACCTCCCTTGATGCGGTCGATCACGCGGCCCTTGATCACCTTCCCTTCCGTGAAGCTGTTCTCGACCTGCGCCCAGATGCGCATGCGCTCGGCCTTTACCTTCGAGAGCATCACATGACCGTCGGCGCCCTCCGTCTGCTCGAGGAGGACCTCCACGTCGTCACCGACGCTGACCTCCAACGCGTCGCCGCGGGAAGTGAACTCGTGGATCGGCACCAGCCCTTCGGACTTGTAGCCGACATCCACGACGACGTCGTTCGACGTGATCGCAATCACCTTGCCGGAGACGATCTCTCCTTCATTGAGATGACGCATGCTGTCGTCGTACATCTCGACGAGCTGCTCGTAGGAGAGGTTGTCTGTATCTGCGGAGAGCGCTTCCGCGGGAAGCGGGTTTGCTGCCGACGCTTCCACGGGATGCGCTTCCGCCGCCGGCGTGTGTTCTTCAGTGGGTTCCATGGGTTCCTGTGTTCTCGCTTCGGTTGCTGAACCGTGCGGTGGGCGTTTCCAAGTAGTAGGCGCACCGACAGCCGGGCCCCTGACGCACTGCGGACAGCAGACGTCGGTGCCCGAACGGACGCCAGAGTCAGACCGACAAGTATAAGGACGCGGCCGGAAGCGGTCAACCGCAGCGAGGTTCGCAGAACGTGCCATCGCGCATGGCCTAATCGCTGATTCCACAACACTTATGTGTCGCGTTCCGCCGGTTTCCCGAGTCGCTCCAAAGACCAGGACGCGTGGCTTCGGACCACCGGGTCAACGTCTGCCTGTGCCCGTTCCAGAGCCGGGATGTAGGCGGCCTCGCCACGGTTCCCCATCGCCAGAGCGGCATTGCGCCGCAATCCGGAACGTCCGGGCCGCTTCATCGGACTGCCACTGAAGAGAGTCCGGTACTCGTCCTCGGACGCCGCGAGGAGCCCCGTCAGATCGAGTTCGGCGCGATGCGCGGGCAAGGAGAACTCCCGGCTCCGCGCGCGCGTCGCCGGCGCCGCGCGGTGTTCGTTCCAGGGGCAGACCTCCTGGCAGATGTCGCACCCGAAGACCCAGTCCCCGACCAGGGATCGCGCGTGGTCCGGAAGTTCGCCGCGGTGTTCGATCGTCCAGTAGCTGATGCACCGGCCGGCGTCCAGGACGTAGGCCGCCGGCAGCGCCCCGGTCGGACAGGCGTCGAGACAGCGCCGGCAGTTGCCGCACAGGTCTTCGGCCAGCGGCTCGGACGGCTCGAGTTCCAGGGTCAGGAACAGCTCCCCGAGCAGGAACCACGACCCGGTGCGGTCGAGCAACTGGGTGTTCTTGGCGATGGCGCCAAGCCCCGCCCGCGCCGCCAGTTCTCTCTCGAGCACGGGTCCCGTGTCGACGTAGAGGCGCGCGCCGGCGCCCGGGAACGCATCCCGGATACGCGCCGCGAGCGCTCGTAGGCGCCGCTCCATCAGCGGATGATAGTCGTCGCCGCGGGCGTACCGGGCCACCCGGGGCCAGAGGTCGCCCTCGGGGTCGGACTCGCCCTCCAGGGGGTAGTAGTGAAGCGCCACGCACAACACAGACCTCGCTCCGTCGAGCAAGGAAGCCGGCACTTGACGCCTCCGTTGTCGCCGGCCGAGCCAGGCCATGGAGGCGAACAGGCCCCGCTCCAGCCGGCGCAGGAAGGACGCCCCGGCGCCGGCCTGCGGTTCCAGGGAAGCGACCCCCGCACGATCGAAACCGGCCTCGAGAGCCCAACCGGTCAACAGCTCGGCACGGTCCTTCGCCGCACTGACGGCCGCGCTCACTGGGTGTGCCGGGCCTCTGGCCGGCATCTGCTTCCTGGGCATCCCCGGTCTTCGGGCGGCGAAAGGACCTCGAAACGGGAGGCGTGGTCGTCGTTCGGGCCGGCGGGGACGTCCTCGAAGCTCTCGACCCGCCACCCCTGAAGGGGGCTGAGATCGACCACCGTGTCGCCTTCGACATCGGCCAGCACACGCGTCAGATAGACGCGGTCGGCGAAGCGGAACGCGGCCTCGAACAGGCCGGCGCCGCCGATCACGAACGCCTCCTCCTCCCCCGCCTCGCGGGCCGCCGCAAGCGCCTCGTCGAGCGAGCGGTATGTGGCGGCGCCCGGCGCCCCGAAGTCCGGTCGCGTGCTCAGCACGATGCACTCCCGTCCCGGTAGCGGCCGGCAGCCGATCTCCTCCCACGTCCGCCGGCCCATCACCACATGATGCCCCACGGTCAGCCGCTTGAACCGCCTCACGTCCGCCTGGAGTCGCCAGGGAAGCTGGCCGTCCAGGCCGATGACGCCGTTCGCCGCCGCCGCCAGGATCACCGAGAGCCGCATCTCCACCTCCAGCACCGAACGAGCCGCCTCAGACCGCGACCGCGGCGCGGATCGGCGGATGCGGGTCGTAGCCCACGAGTTCGAAGTCGTCGAGCGTGAAGTCGAGCACCGAGCGCACGTTTGGATTCAGCCGCATCTCCGGCAGCGACCGCGGCTGCCTGGACAACTGCTCGCGCGCCTGCTCCTCATGGTTGCTGTACAGGTGGGCATCGCCGAACGTGTGAACGAACTCGCCGGGGGCCAGTCCGCAGGTCTGGGCCACCATCATGAGCAGCAGAGCGTATGACGCGATGTTGAAGGGGACCCCCAGGAAGAGGTCGCCGCTGCGCTGGTAGAGCTGGCAGGAGAGGCGGCCGCCGGCGACGTAGAACTGGAACAAAGTGTGGCAGGGGGGCAGGGCCATGGAGTCGACTTCGGCCACGTTCCAGGCGCTGACGATCAGACGCCGCGAGTTCGGCTCGTTCCGGATGCGGTCGATGACCGCCTCGATCTGATCGATCGACCGCCCGTCCGGCGTCGCCCAGGACCGCCACTGCGAACCGTAGACGGGGCCCAGGTCGCCGTTCTCGTCGGCCCATTCGTCCCAGATCGTCACTCCATGCTGGTGCAGAAAGTCGACGTTCGTCTCCCCGCGCAGGAACCACAGCAGCTCGACGATGATCGACCGCAGGTGCAGCCGCTTCGTGGTCAGCGCCGGAAACCCGTCGGCCAGGTCGTAGCGCAACTGCCGGCCGAAGACGCTGCGGGTGCCGGTGCCGGTGCGGTCGTCGCGCACCACACCGTCATCGAGCACTTCCTGAAGCAGGTCGAGGTACTGGCGCATCAGCAGCGAAGATCCTGGAGTCGACTCAGGGAGACCGGCGAGCGCCGAAACGAGCACGAGACACTGGCCACCCCCTCCGCAAACCAGAAACCATACCAACCGTTCACGGCTCTTCCAGCAACCGAAGCATGACCCTCCTGTGCTCTTCGTCCTCGATCGCGCCGAACCTGCGGCGCAGTCGTCGGCGCAGGACCGCGCGTTCCCAACCGGGCCGGTGGACATCGTAGTAGCGCAACTGGGAGGCGCGGTAGGAGCGCTCCACCCCCGGCGTCAGACGGCGTTCGCGATCCGCACCGGTCACAGCGCCCCGCACATGCCACGCCCGCGCCTCGGCCACCAGGCGCTGCCTGAAGCCGGCCCGTTGGAGTCGAAGGCACAGGTCCGCATCCTCGAAGTAGAGAAAGAACCCCTCGTCGAAGCCGCCGACCTCCTCGAAGGCCGAGCGGCGGACGAGCAGGCAGGCGGCCGTGTACCAACCGGCGCCAACAGACGGTTTCAGCAAACGCGGCAGCAAGCTGTGGTTCCACCCGGCGTTCTCGAACCGGTTGCGGAACCTCTGGATCGCCTCACCGAAAACGCCCACATGCGGCGCCCAAACGAACTGCCGCGACCCGTCCGGGTAGTGAAGAGAGGGTGCGGCGACCGCGAGCCGCTCATCTGACTCCAGCGCCTCGACCAGACGCCGCAGGGACTTCTCGTCGATCCAGGCGTCCGGGTTCAGGAGCAGCAGATGACGGCCGGCCGACTTCGCGGCAGCCAGACTGCAGGCGGCGCCGAAGCCGATGTTCCGACCCGCCTCGATGAGTCGAACCGGCAGGTCCGGGAACGCGGCCGACTCGAACTCGCGGACCGTCGCCTCCGAACCGTCAACAGACGCGTTGTCGACCACCACGGCCTCCAGACCGGCCGGTGAATCAGGGTTACCCGCATCGTCCGGTCGCCACGCCTCGGCGATGGCCAGGAGGCGCTCCAGACACTGCCTGAGCCAGTCCCCGGCGTTGTGGTTCACGACCAGGGCGCTGACCGCCGGGCGCTCCGGTCCGCTCACGGGACTCTCTCCCGCGCCATTCGCCAGGCCGTCTCCACCTCGCCGGCGAAGCACTCCGCAGCACGGTCCCAGGTCAGGGACCGCACACGGTCCGGCCCCTCCGACATCGCCAACCGACGCGCTTCGCCGTCCAGCACCAACCGCCGCAGACCCTCGGTCAACGCATCGATCTCCAGCCGGCCGCATCGGAGCGGATACTCCGGCCATAACTCCATCAGGGCCGGCGCGTCCGAGACGAGCACCGGCACCCCGGCGGCGAGCGATTCGAGAGGCGGCAGACCGTATCCCTCGTACTCCGACACGTAGATCGTTCCCAAGGCCCGCGCGTACAGTGCCGGCAGCAGCCCGTCGTCGACGTAGCCGAGGCGGATCACGCGTTCTGCCCAGTCGCCCGCCTGGATCAGCCGGTCGAGCTCCTCACGACCGGGCAACTGGTTCCGGCCCGCAATGACGAGGCGGAGATCGGTCGGCGCCGGTTCGCGCAGGAGGCGACCCAGAGCACGCAGCACCAGATCGAGACGTCGGCGCGGAAGAATCGAGCCCAGCACCAGCAGGTAGGGCTTCCGGACGCCCAGTTCGGCCAGCGCCCGGGCCTGCTCCTGCGCTCCGGCGCCGGCCGACTCCCGGGCTCGCGCGAAGCGGGGCGACACGCCTAGGGGCGCCACCGCGACGCGCTCCGCCGGCAGGCCGTACCGCTGCCGCAGGTCGGCGGCGGTGCGCCGGGTGTCGGTCAGCACCCTCGTCGCCGCGCGCGCCGCGCGGCGGGCAAGGTAGCGCCGCCGCCGTAGCTCGCGGAAGCCGAAGTCCCCCGGCAGGTGCTCGAAAGCGAGGTCGTGGATCGTGACCAGGGATGGCCGACCGGAGGCGCGCGGCAGGCTGTAGCCCGGCGAAAAGATGACGTCCATCGGCTCCCGCCGCAGCAGCCTGGGCAGACGGAACTGCTCCCAGAGAATCGGATGCGCGCCGGGCCGCCGATCGAAGACCGGTTCCAGGCGGCAACCATCGCCGGCCGCGCCGGTCCACAGCGGATGCTCGAAGGGATCGCCCTTGAAGAAGAGCCGCAGGCGCCAGCCCTCCGCCCGAGGCGTTCGACGCAGCGCAGCCAGAAGCTCCTCGGTGTAGCGACCGACGCCGGTGGGCTCGCCCTCCATCTCGTAGGCGACGACGCCGATCGAGCGCAACTCGGCATCGAGTCCAGCGCCGGCCCCGCTCAGGCGTGAGACGTTGCTGCCTGACACGTCCCGGTCACCGGTCCAAGTCGTCGCGAACCCTCATCAGAAGACGCCGCATTCGCTCGCCCACCGCAGCGTAGGAAAGATCCCGTTCGATCCTCGAACACCCGCGTTCCGCGCGACGTGCCGCTTCACTGCGATCCTCGAACACCCGCCGCATCTGGACGGCAGCGTGATCCACGTCCGGCTCAGCCCATACCGCTCCAGCCGGGTACGGGCCCTCGTCACGCTCCAGTTCGACGCAGTCATACCGCACCAGGAAGCCGCTTTCGGCGTCGAGGAAGTCCGTGACCCCACCGTATCCCGTGGCGATCACGGGAGTGCGGCAGGCCATTGCCTCGGCCACCGTCAGACCGAATCCTTCCGAGCGGTGAATCGACACGTAGCAGTCGGCCGCCGCGGTCAAGGCATCAGTCTCGGCCCGGCTCAGGTAGTGGCCCAGGACCACGATACGTCCCTCTTCCAGCATTTCGCGCAGCGCCGCCGAGGCTTCCGGCTCGAAGTCCGGCGAGCTGCTCTTCAGTACCAGGAGTGGCCCACCCGCCGCTCCGAACTCCCCCGGATCAGGGAAGGCGCAGCGGAAGGCCTCGACCGCCGCGACGGGGTTCTTGCGCTCCGAATAGCTCAGGTGGCTGAAGGTGAACAGGAACAGGAACCGGTCGACCGGCAGACCGAGCCGGTCACGAATACCGGCCAAAGACGCCGGAGCCGGCTCGGCAGCTTCGCGCGGCAGGACAACCGGGATCGGCACGCGCCGCACCGGGATCGGCGCTACTGAAGAGAACGAGTCGAGACAGAACCGGCTCGGCGTCCAAACCTCGCAAAAGGGTCGAAACGCATGGTGATAGCGATCCGGGAAGAACTCCAATTCCCACAGCCAGTAGCCGACCGTGCGCCGGTGCGCAAACACTTCGGGACCGAGGCTCTGCGCCACCACTTCGACCTGGTCGGCATTCACCACCATCAGATTCACATCGTGCCGGAAGTCGCTCCGGCTGATCGGAAAGCTCGGATCCTCCCGCCGGCTCAAGACGCCGCGATCGAGACTGTGGAGGGTCAGCGGCACGCCGGCGGCCGAGAGCGCCCGCACCAGGCCACGCGCCGCCTCCCCCATGCCGGTCTCCGCCTGCAGGTATCCGATCACGTTGACACCGAGTTCATCCTGAACTCGGATCGCCGGCGTCGCGTCCGCTAGTGCAGAGGGTGGCTCCGGCGGCGCCGAAATCCCGGCCCCCGGAGAATCGCCGAGCAGGACACTGCGCAGCCGGCGGTACCGTTTCCCTCCGATCAGCCTGCGCAATACGGACCTGAGCGTGGCGCCCGCCCTTGAGTGGTACAGGCTCGCCAGCCGACTGCGCACCTCCCGAGCTCCGATATCTCCAGGGCCGGGCGCCGAGGCGAGGAAGATCGGGTCGAGGTCGTGTTCGAACCGGCCCTTGGTCTCCAGCCAATCCCCAAACCGCGCAAGACCGGCGCCTCTTTCCTGAGCGTTGAGAAAGGCGATCCTCATGTCGCTGCGGGACCGCAGTAGATAGCGTTGCAGCCGCGACAAGTAGGGCGGCGCCCGGCGAGGACCGTTCAGCCAGTCGAAGAAGCTGGCGCCATCGCCTCCCGCGGTTTGGAACGGGTCACCGAAGCGGCGACGGCGATGCACGTCGAGCGACAGGAAGAGCGAACGCGCCAAATCAGGAACCCGGACGCCGTTGTCGAAGCGACTGAACGCGTACGGCCATCGGCGACAGTCGCCATGGCCCTCGGCCAGTACCCGCGCGGCGTACCGCCGGATGATCTCACCGGCTTTGCCCCGGGCGTCGAGATCCGCGAGTCGGAACCGGTCCTGGTGCTTTGAAACACCATCCAGACGTTCCGGATCGAGGCCGCTGAAGTGGAAGAAGTAGAGCGGCTCACCGTTGGCCAGATAGCGAGCATCCACAGGTGACTCGACCGCATCGTCCCCGCCGCCGGCCGATGTGACCACCCTGTGCGCCAGGTTCCAGTAGGCGACATTCAATCCGGGCTGCTTCAGAACCGCGACGCCGTCGAACAGCAGCGGCGCCAGGTCCATCCACTTCTGATCGACGAAGAGGCCCAGATCGACCCGGTCGACGCAGCGGTCGAACAGTCGCGCCTGCCACCACGCGAGCAACCGTCTGGTTTCGGCCGACGCGCGCAGGCCGACGAACCCAAGGTTGTAGAGACCCGCCTGCAGCAAGGCCAGTTCTCCAGGGAGGGCGCCGTCGTCCAGAGGACGGTCGATGTGGGGCGTGAGAACGGCGACGCCTCGATCAAGCCCCTCGAGCACAGGCGCCAGGGGGCGCAGCACCCAGATGTCCGGGTCAAGGTAGATGACCCGTTCGGCGCCGTCGTCGAACAATCGCTCCAGCAGGTACGGCTTGACGGCTGTGGCCAGTTCGAGAAGCCGGTATTTGAACAGGAACTGCCGCAGTTCCGGCAGGTTGTCCAACTGCTCGACCTCAAGAACATCGAACGGCTCCTGCTCGGGATCGAAACAGCCGTCCACACGGTCGACGAGGAGTACGACGAAGCGCCCCCCAGGATGATGTTCCAGGAAGGACCGCGCCAGCACCCGCGCGTAGGCGAGGTAGTTCTTGGCCACGATCGTGCAAGCCACGAGCGAGCCGCCGCTCGAATCACTCATGCTTCGCTCGCTTCGGGGACCTGCCGCATCGTCCGCCGTTGGCGTCGCCCGCCGTCATCGCCGCCCTCCCGCCGCCCCGGCCCAACTGCGCCACTCGCCACGTCGCCGTATATCTCGATCACCTTGTCCGCTGCCGTCTGCCACGAGAACTGCGCGGCGCGTATGAATCCGGCATCCCGGCAGCGGCGGCGCAGAGACCCATCGCCGAGGAGCGCTTCCAGGCCACCGCGAAGCGCCACCACGTCGAGCGGGTCGACGCACAGAGCGGCGTCCCCGCCCACCTCGGCCAGCGAGGAGACGTTCGAAGTCAGCACCGGCGTTCCGCACGCCATCGCCTCCACTACCGGCAGGCCGAAGCCCTCGACCAGGGACGGGTAGGCCACCACCGAGGCGGCGTTGTAGAGGGCAACCAGGTCCTTCTCTCCGACCGCTCCCAGACGCCGAACGAAGTCGGGCCAGACGCCGGCATACACGGCCTCCTCCTTCCAACCGCCATCGCCGACGAGCACGAGCGGCGTGTTGCTCAAGAGCTCCGCATCGAGTCCGGAGTAGGCCTCCACCAACCGACCTATGTTCTTGCGCGGCTCGAGGGAGCCGACAGAGAGCACGAACGGACCGTCGACCCCGAAGCGCTCGGCGAGGCGGCGTCTGGCCGCCGCCAACTCGTTTGCTCCGAGCGCCACGAACACCGGCGACGCCGCCGGGTAGACGACCCGCATCCGCTCGGGCGCCACGCGGAACCAGCGCTCCACTTCAGCGGCGGTCGCCTGCGAATCGACGAGTAGCGTCGCGTCCTGCGACACCGCGCGCAGGGTCGCTCGCATGCAGTGCGCCCGGTTGATCGTGCGGTGGTACTGAGGGTGGGTGAGGAACGTCAGGTCGTGGACGGTGAACAACACCGGCCCGTCGAAGAAGCCCGGATCCGTGAACGATGTCGTGTGGAACACGTCGAGATCGTCCTCCCCCGGGTGACGGCCGGGGTGCCGCACCGCGCTTGCCGGCAAGTGCCCGAGGACCCGGTCCCAGGCGGTCGGCTCGGCCTCGAGGCCCGCCGCGTACAGGTGCAACGAAAACCCACCACCACCGTACTCCAGCCGCGCGGCCAACGCATCGAGCAGGTTCGTGGTGTAACTGGCAATGCCGTCGCGCGGTCCGAAGACCTTGGCGACATCGAAGCCGATGCGCATGCTGCGACTCCCCTGCTATGTCGCTCGTGGAACGGTGAGACCCACGTCCGCCCCATGGTCGGACCACGCTTCGGCACGTATCTCCAGCGTCAGACGGCGCAAGCGCTCGGCCGTCCGCTCGGTCAACCTGCCGCCCCGATCGAGCTTGTCGATCAACGGCAGCACCTGCGCCGGATACAACTCCAAGAACAGCGCCTCTTCGACTTCCGCCGCCCGATCCGACATCTCGTCGATCCTGTTCTGAAGGGCGCCGCACAACGTCGCGACCCGCGTCACCTCAAGCCGCAGAGCGTGGATCCGCTGCCGGACCCGCAGCAACACGAACGCCGCCGCGGCGACCGCGCCGGCAGCCAGGAGCACGAGGAGAACGACAAACGGCCCCACAACGGAGGCAGACTAACAGTCGTTCTCCTGCGTCCCGCCTGCGACCGGTTCGAGATCTGCCGCCAGCCCGGCTACCTCGTCGTACAGCTCGGAGCGCCGCAGGCGCAGGCGCTCCACCGTCCCGGCGCGCAGCCCCACCGTCCACAGCGCCCGCAGACCGTGACCGAGCCCGGCGATCAGGCGGTGGTACCGGAGGCCGAGCAGCGCCGACGCGGTGCACAGGCCGAGCATCCCGCCGACGCGCACCCACAGGGATTCGGGCACCCAGTCGAATCCCGGCAACGGCTCGGTCCAGGCGATGCCGACCGCGAAGCTCGCGACGATCCACGCCGTCGGCAGAATCACGAGACCGAGCACCATCTTGAGTCCCGCCTGCTCCTTCCTCGTCTTCGAGAGTTTCTTTGCGCCGAGCACGACCAGAAGCGCCGCAGGCAGGTTGATCAGGCTGCCGACCAGGACCACTGTGGGCAGGAGCAGCAGCATGACCAGCGCCTCGCCGCCGAGCAGGGCCAGGCGCAGCGCCGTCCGAGCCAGCGGTACGCCGTCCAGTTCCCGGTCGTTCAGGCCCAGCAGTCGTAGCGCCTCGTCGTAGCGCGTCACCCTGCGCATGAGTCGCCTCGTCCCCTTCGGATCGAGGGAGCGCCGGTTGCTGTAGCCGGCCCAGACGCGGGCAAAGCCCTGATCCCGCTCGTGCATCCGCGCCCGCCGCAGGCGCTCGCCCGCCCGGGCCGCGCCCTCGGCGCGCACCAGGGACCGCACCCGCTCCATCGCCCGGTGAATGCCCCAGCTCTCGGTCGGGTGGGTGACCTCGATCAGTTGCTCTTCGATCACGCCGGTCAGGCGATCCACGAACGCGTCGGCAGCAGCCTCACCGGCGTCCGACTCCGGTACGCCACCGGGGCCGCAGCGGAGATCAGGCGGCAACTCGACGGGTGCGTGGAAGACGACCAGAGCCCGAGAACGAAACGCGTACTTGCGCTCGTAGTGCAGACCCACCGGCACCAGCACCGGATCGCCACCGCCCTCCCGGGCAAGTTGAAACAGGCGCGCCGCTCCGGCCCGTAACTCGAGCAGGTTCGGTTCGTCGTGCGTGGCGCCCTCCGGAAAGATCGCGATGAAGGAGTGCCGCGCCGCCTCGGCAAGAGCAGCAAGACTCCGGTGATTCGCCGCCCGGCGATCGCGGTCGCTGGCGGGGGCGCCGGCCTCGCCGCGATCCCGAGCCCGGTAGAGCTGCACGGCGCCGACGCCGCGCAGCAGCCAGCCCACCACAGGGATGCGGAACAGACCGTGACGGGCGCCGAAGGTGACCGGCCGCGGGCAGAACCCGAGGACCAGGACGCCGTCGGCGAGCCCGTTCGGATGCCACGCGACGAGCAGGCCGCCGCCGTCGCGCGGCACGTTCTCGGCGCCTGTGACTTCGACGCTGCGGAAGAACAGCCTCGCCAACAAACGCAGAAAGAGCGTCAAGCAACGCTTCCTGAACCCGGGTGGCGCGTTCCGCGCCACCCGTGAACCATCCGTACGCCCGTCATCGGGCGTACGGATGACACCCGGTGGATCGACGCAATTCATCGACGCAGGTACATCGACGCAATTGTACGCCACCGGAGACTCCCGGATCACCGCTACCGTCCGACCGGTCGGACGCTTGACAACGTCCGTTCCCGCCCCTACCGTGGTTTCATCGATGCAACTGAAGGAGGCGCCATGACACCACCGGGCCATCTCCCGCCCCCGGCCCGCCTGAGCCGAAATGCCCAGGACGCCAAGCCGGGGGCCGCCAAGTCCGCAGCCTGAGTGGACGAATGACATCCGGCAGTTCGACCGTCGCCTGAATCGCCCGAGCGTCCGCCAGATCGATGATCTGAACCGGATCGCGCCGAGGCCAACCAGGTGAGTCGAGGCCCAGCGGGCGCCTAACGCCCACCGCGAAATCGCATCCACCCAAAGCCGGGGACACCCTGAGAGCGCAGGTTCACGCCTGCGCTCTCATTGCGTTCAGGGACCAAGAAGTCGCGCAGACCTCCATCGCGCCTCGCGGCGGATCGAGGTTCTGGTAGCCGCTTTGCGTCTTAGTCCATGTGATCGCTTACATGAGTTCCGCGACGCCCTGGGGCATCGAGGCGCGAGAGGTCCAGGTCGAGGTCGGGGCCGACTTCGGTCTGCCCGCGATGCAGTTGATCGGGCTGCCGGACGCCGCGGTTCGGGAGAGCCGTGACCGGGTTCGTTCCGCGATCCGCAACAGCGGCTACGACCTGAAGAACCGCAATGTCGTCATCAACCTCGCCCCCGCCGACCTGAAGAAGGAGGGAAACCAGCTCGATCTGCCGATCGCCCTGGGCCTCCTCACGGCCCACCGCGAACTGACGACCGATTCGCTGGAGGGCCGGATGGCCTGCGGCGAGCTGGGCCTGGACGGCGAGGTACGCCCGATCCGGGGCGCCCTCCAAGTCGCCGAGTTGGCCGGCAGGCTCGGCATCCGCGAACTCCTGCTTCCGGCCTCGAACAGCCGGCAGGCCGCGGCCCTGTCCGGGACACCGGTGGTTCCGATCACCCATCTGAGGGAGGCGATCCAGCACCTGAGCGGCGACCTGGCGATCGGCCCGGCGACTCCGCTCCCCCGTAGCGAAACGAGCGGCGCGACCCCGGACTTCTCCGATGTCCGGGGCCAGGAAACCGCCAAGCGAGCGCTCGAGATCGCCGCCGCCGGCGGACACAACGTCCTTTTCGTTGGGCCGCCGGGCACCGGCAAGACGATGCTCGCCCGCAGGCTGCCCGGCATCCTGCCTCCGCTTACCGAAGCGGAAGCGATCGTAGTCACCAAGATCCACTCGCTGTCCGGCACCGCCCGCGGCAATGAACTGCTGTGGACACGCCCCTTTCGCAGCCCGCACGCGGGCGTGTCGTCGTCCGGGCTGATCGGCGGCGGCTCCATGCCAAGGCCGGGAGAGATCAGCCTCGCTCACGGCGGCGTGCTGTTCCTCGACGAACTGCCCGAGTTCCGCCGCGACGCGCTGGAGGCATTGCGCCAGCCGCTCGAGGACGGCGTCGTCACCGTCGTCAGGGCCCAGGCCCGGCTGACTTTCCCGGCCCGCTTCACCCTGGTCGCCGCCTGCAACCCCTGCCGCTGCGGCCATCTTGGAGACCCCCGCGCGGATTGCGCCTGTACGACCCGGGACATCGACCGCTACCGCCGTCAGCTCTCAGGACCTCTGCTCGACCGCATCGATCTCCACATCGAGATGCCGGTACCGAGCCTCGAGGAGCTCAAGGGGCCGGCCTGCGAGACGTCCGCTTCGATCGCCGAGCGGGTGAAGGCGGTCCGCCGTACCCAGGCCTCCCGGTTCCCCGCCGGACATCCGACACCGCTGAACAGCGCAATGGCGCGCCGGGACCTCGACCGCCACTGCCGGCCGACCTCCGCCGCGCAGGGCCTCATGGACGCCGCGTTCGAACGCCTGGCGATGTCCGCCCGGGCGCTGACGCGGGCGCTCAAGGTCGCTCGCACCATCGCCGACCTGGACGAGTCCCCCAAGGTCGACGTCACTCACGTCGCGGAAGCGATCCAGTACCGGCCACTGGATCGCAGCGGACCGTGACGTCGAAGCGGAAGGCGGCCGGGCGGGGCCTCCCCTCCACCCCGCCCGGCCGCCCCTCTGACGACTGGCGGCATTTGCTGGTAGAGTGCCCGCGTCGGCCCGGTACACGCCGCTGCCCCGCGGAGGCCCGGAGTCTTGACACCAGTCCGCGCAAGACGAATAATATTCGGACTCTGCTATACCTCGCGCCAGGGTGGTTGACGCCTGCACAACTCAGCCCCTGACAGGCTCTCACTAGCATGCGATCAAGGTTCCACACGATTGTTTTCGTCCCGCACTCACAAAAGCGGACCCGGCAGTTTCGCGTCAGCAGCCGCTGGTTGACAACCGCGGCAGTCGCACTTGCTCTGGTCCTGGGGTTTGTCGGCTGGGCCACCGTCGCCCAACTGCGGTCGGCTGTGGAACTGCGCGACCTCGCCCGAATCGAGAGCGAGAACGAGGAGCTGCGACGGGCCAACGATTCGTTCGAGACCAGCATTTCTCGCCTGCAGCAGGCGCTGACCGACGCCGAGGACCGCACGCGGGACCTCGCGATCGTTGCCGGCCTCGGGCAGATGGTAGGCGGTGAACCGGAGAACCGCCCGTCCGAAGTCGGCGCCGGCGGCAGCTACCCGAGCCCCACGGCTCCCAACAGCTACGACCTGTCCGTGCTGGAAGCCCGAACCTCCCGGCTCGACGGGCATCTCGACGAGGTGGACGGTGCCGTAGAGGATCGCCTCCTCATGCTCCGCTCAACGCCCATGACCTCACCGGTGCGGGGCGTGATCAACAGTGGCTTCGGCTTCCGTCGCGATCCGATCACCGGGCAGCGCTCCCACCACGACGGCATCGACATCGGGGCCGACCGCGACCAGCCGGTTTTCGCCACCGCCGACGGCATCGTCGTCCGCGCCGAAAGGGCCGGCAACCTGGGCCGCGCCGTCTACATGATCCACCGCTTCGGCTACGAGACGCGCTTCGGCCATCTGTCGAAGATCCTGGTCGACGAGGGCCAGGAGGTCCGGCGAGGCGACATGTTGGGCTGGGTCGGCAACTCGGGACGGGCGACCGGCTATCACCTGCACTACGAAGTCCGGATCGGCGGCGACACCCGCGATCCGTTCGAGTTCATGCGAGACCAGGGTTAGCGGCAGCACCGTGACGGTGTAAGTGCCGCACCCCGGGCACTCACCAACTGCGAATCGGCGAACCGTCCGGCAGCGTTAGCTACGCCGCCGGCTCACCATCCCACCGGAACGAGTCGATGATCTCCAAAGCGATCACCAAGATCTTCGGCAACAAGCACGACCGCGACCTGAAGCGGCTCCAGCCGCTGGTCAACGCGATCAACGCCCTCGAGCCGGAACTCGAGACGCTGAGCGACGACCAGTTGCGGGCCCGTAGCGCCGAGGCCCGCACCCGGCTCGACCAGGGCGCCGGCCTCGACGACCTGCTGGTTCCCGCCTTCGCCACGGTCCGCGAAGCCTCGCGCCGCACCCTGGGGATGCGCCACTACGACGTCCAGTTGCTGGGCGGCATCGTCCTCCACCAGGGGAAGATCGCGGAGATGAAGACCGGCGAGGGCAAGACCCTCGTCGCCACCCTGCCCGTCTACCTCAACGCCCTGGCGGGCAACGGCGCCCATGTGGTCACCGTGAACGACTACCTCGCGCGACGCGACGCCGACTGGATGGGCCAGATCTACCGGTTCCTCGGTCTCGACGTCGGCGTCATCCAGCACGGCCTGAACGACCGGGAGCGCCAGCAGGCCTATGGCGCGGACATCACCTACGGCACAAACAACGAACTTGGCTTCGACTACCTGCGCGACAACATGAAGTTCACCCTGGACTCCATGGTTCAGCGCGGCCACCACTTCGCGATCGTCGACGAGGTCGACTCGATCCTGATCGACGAGGCGCGGACGCCGCTGATCATCTCCGGCCCGTCCGAAGAGTCCACCGAAAAGTACACCCTGGTCAACCGGATCATCCCCAAACTCGAACGTGGCGAGGAGATCCGCGAGGGCGACCGGAAGTACATGACCGGCGACTTCGTCTGCGACGAGAAGGCGCACACCGCGACACTCACCGATGAAGGCGCAGCCAAGGTCGAACGCCTGCTCGGCATCGGCAACCTGTTCGAGATGGAGAACATGGATGTGCTGCACGCGGTCAACCAGGGGCTGCGCGCGCACCATCTCTACCGGAGCGATGTCGAGTACCTGATGGAGAACGGCCAGGTTGTGATCGTCGACGAGTTCACCGGCCGGAAGATGCCCGGCCGGCGCTGGTCGGACGGCCTCCACCAGGCGGTCGAGGCCAAGGAAGGCGTGCGGATCGAGCGCGAGAACCAGACCCTGGCGACGATCACGTTCCAGAACTACTTCCGCATGTACGAGAAGTTGGCCGGCATGACCGGCACGGCCGACACCGAGGCCGGCGAGTTCGGCCAGATCTACGACCTGGACGTGCTCGTCGCGCCGACCAACGAGCCGATGGTCCGCGACGATCGCTCGGACCTCGTCTACCGCACGACGCCCGAGAAGTGGAACGCTGTGGTCGAAGAGATTCAGGACTGCCAGGAGCGCGGCCAACCGGTGCTGGTCGGCACCGTTTCGATCGAGAACAGCGAGATGCTGTCGCGCCTGCTCAAGAGGAACCGGGTCCAGCACGTCGTGCTGAACGCGAAGTACCACGAGCGCGAGGCGTCGATCGTGGCCCAGGCCGGCCGCCACGGCGCGGTGACGATCGCCACCAACATGGCGGGCCGCGGCACCGACATCGTCCTCGGCGGCAACCCCGAACAACTGGCCAGGGCCGAAGTCGACCCCGACAAGGACCCGGAAGGCTTCGCCGAGACGCTCGCCCGGTACAAGGAGCTGTGCGCCGCGGAACGGGAAGAGGTGGTCGCCGCCGGCGGCGTGCACATCCTCGGCACCGAGCGGCACGAGTCGCGTCGCATCGACAACCAGCTTCGCGGTCGTTCGGGCCGCCAGGGCGATCCCGGCTCCTCGCGCTTCTACCTCTCCCTGCAGGACGACCTGATGCGGATTTTCGCCTCGGACCGGGTCCAGGCGCTCATGAAGCGGCTCGGCATGGAGGAGGGCGTGCCGATCGAGGCGGGCATGGTGAACCGGGCCATCGAGCGCGCTCAGACCCAGGTCGAGGGCAGGAACTTCGAGATTCGCAAGAACCTGCTCGAGTACGACGACGTGATGAACAAGCAGCGCGAGGCGATCTACGAGCTGCGCCGCGACATCCTGCTCGGCCGCGAGGGGCGCGACTACGTGATGAAGATCGCCGGTGAAGTCGTCGACGACCTGATCGAGCGTCACTGCCCCGCCAAGTTGGACCCGCGCGACT
This sequence comes from Candidatus Multivorans sp., assembly GCA_965216125.1. GTDB lineage: Bacteria > Acidobacteriota > Thermoanaerobaculia > Multivoradales > Multivoraceae > Multivorans. The sequence continues at coordinate 4,437,841 of OZ244152.1, forward strand.
GGAAGCTCGACGAGATGCGCTTCGATCTGCGCGCCTACTTCGACCTCGACGAGGCCGATCTCGGCGAGCCGCTCGACGAACTGGGCACTGAGGAACTCCAGGACGCGATCATTGGCGCCGCCAGGCGCAGCTACAGCGAGAAGGAGGAAACGCACGGCGCCGAGGCGCTCCGGGCCGCCGAACGCCACCACATGCTGCGCGTGGTCGATACGGCCTGGAAGGACCACCTGCTCGCCCTCGATCACCTGAAGGAGGGGATCGGCCTGCGCGGCTACGGCCAGCGCGACCCCAAGAACGAGTACAAGCGCGAGAGCTACGAACTGTTCACCGAAATGAAGGAGCGGACCGAGGACACGATCATCAAGGATCTCTTCCGACTGCGACCCGTCTCCGCCGAGGAGATCGCGGAACTCGAACGCCGCCGCCGCGCCGTCGGCCCGCAGAGCATGCGCTTCCGCCACCCGAGCGCCCTGGGCCTGCCCGGTCCTGCCGCCGGGCCGCAACCGGGCGCTGGCCCCGGCATGCCCGGCATGCCCGGCATGCCGGGCGGCTCTGCCGGTCCTGCCACCGGCGGATTCCCGCCGCCGCAAGGCCCGGCCGGTCCGCCCATGCGGCCGCAGAAGCCGCGAACCGTCGTCCGCCCGCAGGCCAAGGTCGGCCGCAACGCCCCCTGCCCCTGCGGCTCCGGCAAGAAGTACAAGAAGTGCCACGGCGCCGCGGTCGCCGTCTAGGAGACTGCGCGGCAGAAACTGGGTGCGCCACAGCGTCGCAGTTGATAGCGTTCGGCATGGAAACGCCGGATTCCGGGGGTGACACCCCCGCCCTTGCCCTTACTTTCGACGATGTCCTCCTGGCCCCCGGCCTGTCGGAGGTGCATCCTAACGAAGTCAGCCTCGGCACCCGCGTCACGCGTGGGATCGCGCTGAACATTCCGCTGATCTCGGCCGCGATGGACACCGTGACCGAGGCCGAGTTGGCGATCGCCCTGGCCCAGGAAGGTGGCATCGGGGTGATCCACAAGAACCTGTCGGTCGACGCCCAGGCCACGGAAGTCGACCGGGTCAAGCGCTCCGAGGCGGGCATGATCGTCAACCCGATCACCATCCGGCCCGAACGGCGCATCCGCGAGGCGCTCGACCTGATGGCCCGCTACAAGATCTCCGGGGTCCCCGTCACCGACCGCGAGGGCCACCTGGTCGGCATCCTGACCAACCGCGATCTGCGCTTCGAAACGGATACGAACCTGCCGGTATCCGAACTGATGACGCGACAGAACCTGGTCACGGTTCCGGAAGGAACGACCCTGGAACAGGCCAAGGCTCAACTTCACCGCCACCGGATCGAGAAACTGCTCGTCGTGGACGACGACGGCAACCTGAAGGGTCTGATCACGGTCAAGGACATCCAGAAGATGATGCAGTACCCGATCGCCTGCAAGGACGACCTCGGTCGCCTGCGGGTGGCGGCGGCGGTCGGCACCGGCGGCGACTACCTGGAGCGGGCGCGCGCGCTGGCGGCGGCCCAGGCCGATGTGCTCGTGGTGGACTCCTCCCACGCCCACAGCCGCGGCGTGCTCACTGCTGTGGCTCGGATCCGCGAGGCGCTGCCCGACGCCCAGCTCCTGGTCGGCAACGTGGCGAGCGCCGAAGGCGCGCGGGCGCTCGCGGAACGCGGCGCGGACGGGATCAAGGTCGGCATCGGACCGGGCAGCATCTGCACCACCCGCGTCGTCACCGGCGCCGGAATGCCCCAGGTGACGGCAATCCGCGACGCCGCCCGTGTGGTCGGAGACCTGCCCATCGTCGCCGACGGCGGTATCCGCTTCTCGGGCGACCTGACCAAGGCGCTGGCCTGCGGCGCCCACAGCGTGATGGTCGGCTCCCTGCTCGCCGGCACCCAGGAAAGCCCCGGCGAAACGATCCTCTATCAGGGCCGCAGCTACAAGGCCTACCGCGGCATGGGGTCCCTGTCCGCGATGGCCGAAGGCAGCGCCGATCGGTACTTCCAGTCCGATGACCAGCCGCTCTCGAAGCTGGTGCCGGAGGGCATCGAGGGGATGGTGCCGCACAAGGGCAGCGTCCACCAGGTGATCGCCCAACTGACCGGCGGCCTGCGCTCCGGCATGGGGCTATCCGGCTGCGCCAGTGTCGCTGAACTGCGAACGCGCGCCCGCATGGTCCGGGTCACCGCCGCCGGTCAGAAGGAAGGCCACGCGCACGACGTGGTGATCACGAAGGAGTCGCCCAACTATTGGGTCGACCGAAGCTGACCAGAGGCGTAGAACCCGGATACAGCGGCCGACGGCGAGCGGACCCGCCGGGAGCAGCAGGATGACTCGCCGCGAGCAGGTAGGCCACCCGTTGTTCGCGGCCGTACACGCCCGTCATCTCGGCCTCCAGTCCGTAACGAATGTCGTCACCGGCATGCCGGCCTACCGTGATCCAGCGATGAACACTCCGTTCCCAGTCGGGGAACGCATCCGACGACGACGCGCGGAATCGGCGTCTGACCTGGACCAGGGGCGCCAGCGGAGTCGGCTCGATGAACGCAACATCCTCGGTGGCCACAACGTCCACACGGTCGAGCGCCCGAAACTCGAGTTCGACCTGTCTGGTGAACCCGGTGAGCGCGTGGTCGTCGAAGACAGCCCAGGGCTCGGACTCGGTCCAGCCGGACCAGGTCAGGTTGGCTTCGCCGTCCGGCGCCGCCTCGCGGTACGACCGCCGCACGACAGCCAGAGCCTGCGTCGGCGCCTCCGGCTTGCGCGTCCACGCGCCGCCCAACTCAACGCCCACCGGCGTCTGAGGCGCCTGCGCACCTGCAGCCTGCGCCATGTACGCGTAGTCGCGCGGTACGCCGCCGCCCCCGAAGCCCGGCATCGCATCTACCGGCGCACTCGCCTCCGAACGGTTGCCGCTACGGTCCACGTGACGCACCCAGTAGCGCCGCGCCGCCGGAGAGTCCGTCCGACGCTCGTGCTGCGTGCCCCGTGTCGAGCCCACCAGGTTCCTCGGCCGGGGCGCCGGCGACGACGGCGCGCCCTCGTACACCTCCGTGTACGCGTAGTCCGTCTCCAGCGGCTGAGGCCAACTCAATCGCACAGCACCCGGAACCGACGAAGCGATCAGTCCCGAGGCCGTCTCCGGCTCACCGGTGTCCCCCGCAACCATGTGAGACCTCACCGCTGACCACGCCGACTCCACACCCTCGTGAGACACCGAACGGGCACGGATCTCGTACGTCGCGCCGACCCGCACAGGCTCCAGCAACACCGGCCAACCCCGCGTCACCTCCTCGCGCGCGTCCAGCCAGTGGCCACGACTGCTCTGCCTACGCCACTGCACCTTCGTCTTCACGATCAACGAGTAGTCCGACGGCGGTTCGAGCTCCACCCGGATCCGAGGCGCCACCGTACCGTCCGCACCAGGATCAGACTGCTCCGACACCGACCGGAACGACGGCGCCGGAGGCGTCCACGGCGCCGGAGGCGCCAAGACCAGTTCCGGCATCCAAAAGCTGTCGCCGAACGTAGCCGCCGACTGCTCCACCAGATCCAGATCCACCGTATCCACGTCCGCACTCGAGGTGGAGCGCTTGGACCGCGTGACCGCGCTGGCGCTCGAAGACAACGTCACCCCGGACACAAGAAGCAGCGCACCAGAGAAACCGGCGCCCGCGTCCGTCACCGTCACCTGATCGCCTGGACGAAGCGACAACCACGAACCGTTGTCGCCGACCGCCAAACGGTACCGGTACACCGCCAATGCCTTCGAGGCCCGCAACGCCGCGCGCAGAAGACGGGACGCCGCCGTCGGCGAACCCAGAAACGCCGCCTCGCCCAGGTCCCGCCCGGGCGCCGCATCCGACGACGGCGACGAGGCCGCGACCGTCAGACTGAAGCCTTCCCCGGCGTGAACGCGGGAACTCGTAAGCGACAGACGCGCCGAACCGATCCGCTCCTCCACCGGCGCCGGAGGCGCGGGCGACGTACCCGGACGCACGTCACGGTGAGGTGAACCACCGAGCGTCTGGTACTCGATCACGTTCCCCCACGACTGCCACATGCCGGCACCGCCAAGAACCTGCTCCACCCGCCACACCGTCGGCAGCTCCGGCGTCGGAGACAGGGCGCTCCTCGACCATGACGTGTCCACCGGCGGAAACTCGTTCCCCGCCGGCGACGGCGGCGGCGCAGGCGGCATCGCCCCATCGTCTTCCGCGTCGCTGGGAGGAGCGTCGTCCGTTGCCGTCCAGGCAAAACGGATCGTCTCCTCAGGCAACCCGATCTCGATCCGCTGGCCGCTCCGGTCGTGATCACGAACTGAGCCGGGTACGAAGCTTCGCCCTCCGACTCCGACCGATCGAAACCGTCGTCGAACTGAAAACGCAACGGACGCTCCCGACGACGACTCCCCAAGACCGACAGGTCCAGACTGCCGCCAAGAGGAACTACGAGGTGCCTCGTCGACCGGTGGGGGCCGCGCCCGGCCGATGCCGGACCGCCATCTTCAAGCCCGAACAGGTCGCCTCAACGCTTCTATCCGAGGCCTGAAGCCCCGCCGCACATAGCGAATCGCATCGGCCCCGCCGGTCGCGAGGGTCGACAACCGACAGTCTCCTCAGCCGCACTCATTGACGGCTCGCAGCAGATCGTCTGTCAACCACCGCGCGGTAGGTCCACCGCGCCCAGGTCCCCTGCACAACGTTCCTGTTTCGGGGCGACAGCTTCAATGCCTACACTGACCCCATGAGCGGCAGGGCCCGCTCGGCGCGCGGGCCTACCAGGCCCGCGGATCGAGCGCGTACGGAAGCGGCGTCAGGTTCGTCATCCCTTCCGTCGTTATGACCACGAGATCCTCGAGCCGCACGCCCCAGCCGGCTTCCGGGTCGTAGAGACCGGGCTCGATCGTCACCACGTCGCCCTCCAGAAGTTCCTCCGTGCCCGGTCCGGTCTCCCGGAAGCTGGGCAGTTCGTGCAGTTCGTAGCCGACGCCGTGGCCCAGCAGGTGGAAGTAGCCGGTCTGCGCACCGGGGTTCTTGTCGGGCACCGCGAAGCCCTCACCTTCGAACCTGCGGCACACCCGCTCGTGCAGGGTCCAGCCGCGCACACCGGCCCGGACCGCGGCGAGACTGGTCTCGAGCGCCTCGAGCACCAGGCCGTGCGCCCGCGCCAGGCCCTCCGGCGGCTTTCCAACACAAAAGGTCCTGGTGCAATCGGCGAACAGGAGGCCCCTCGGGAACAGGTCGACGACCAGCGACTCGCCGGCCCGCAGAACCCGGTCCGGCGTACCGGTGCTGTGTCCGGTCGCCCCCTCCTCCGCCGGCGCGACGATCGCGCTCTCGGGCTGTTCCAGACCGTGACCGGCGAACACGGCCGCCGCCCGGGCCTTGATCCGGGCCACGGTCACGCGCTCCTCGTCCAGCCACAGTTCGCCCCGGTCCCGCGTCGCACTGCTGGCGAGCATCTGCGCCACCGACTCGAACGCCTCGACCGTGGCCCGCGCGGCAGCGGCGATCTCCTCGATCTCGCTCCCGGTCTTGGTCCGGCGCAGGGCCTGCATCAGCCCGCGTCCCGAGACGGGCTCCCGGTTCGCCTTCCGCAGTGTTCTCGCCACCGCCACCGTCGAACCCGCCGGCGGTCGGCCGGCGACGGCGACCCGCCCGGGGCCGATCCCCGCCCGGTCGAAGGCCGCGTCGAGCGCTGCGGCGAGGATCTCCTCGTGGTTTTTCCCTTCGCGGCGAAGGGTCTCCATCCCGAAGTCGGCCGGGTGGATCAGCTCGACGCCGCCGGCCTCCGCAAGGGCCGCCTCGCCCCGCTCCATCGACGTGAAGTAGATCAGGCGGGCGCCGGAACCGTCGGCGAGCACACAGGCATCCCCCAACCGCGCTCCGCCGACGAAGGGAAGCAGGTCCGGGTCGCGGCTCGACCCGGCGAGCACCAGGAGAGCCTCGACCTCCTCACCGGCAAGCAGCTCGGCCAGGAGTTCGCTTCGCGGCCAGGTCATCCCGGCGCCTCGCAGCTCGCTAGACGTGATCGTCCAGGAAGGCCTGGAACCGCATCTTGGGTGCTGCGCCGGTCATGCGCCCCACGATCTCGCCGTCCTTGAACAGAATGAAGTGCGGGATCCCCTGCACGCCGTAGCGCACGGCAACGTCCTGGGCGTGGTCGACGTCCAGCTTGGCGATCCTCACACGGCCGCCGTACTCATCCGCGAGTTCGTCGAGAACCGGCGCCACCATGCGGCAGGGACCGCACCAGGTGGCCCAGAAGTCGACCAGAACCGGGCTTTCGGAGCCCAGCACCTGATCTTGGAAACTCTGACTGTCCACATTGAAGATCTGTTCGCTTGCCATGGGGTTAGGGTCCCTCGTGTCAGGTTAGGTGTGTTGGTTGATCAATGGGAACTCTCGAGACGGCGAAAGTACTCCCGCGCCGCGTCCGCGTCACGTCCGATCTGCGCGGAGAGGTCCATCATCGACGAGAACAGCTTCTCCTCGCGCAGGTGCCGGCAGAAGGACACGTCCACGCGCTCACCGTACACATCGCTCGAAAAGTCGAGGATGTGGCTCTCGATGACCCGCCGGTAGTTCTCGTACACGGTCGGCCTAGTGCCGACGTTCGTCACCGACCGGAAGGTCGCCTCGAAGCTGGGGAAGTACACCTTGGTCACGTACACGCCGTTGTGCGGGTAGAGCTCGTTCTCGGGCGCCAGGTTGATCGTCGGCCACCCGAGCCGCTGGCCCATCCGGTCGCCGCGGGCTATGGCGCCCGTCATGGTGTAGGGGCGTCCGAGCAGATCGTTCGCCTCCGCGATCCTGCCTTCCAGTACGAGGCGTCGGATCCGGCTGCTCGACACCCGCTCGCCGCCGGAGCGCACCTCGTCGATCTCAACGGCCGCGAAGCCGCAGGACGCTCCCAACTCCCTGAGCAGCGCCATGTTGCCCTCACGCCGGCGGCCGAAGGTGAAGTTCGAACCGACGTAGAGCTCGGAAACGGCAAGCTGGCCGTGCAGGAAGTCGCGCACGAAAGCGCGCGCGCGGGTGCCTGCGAACTCGTGCGAGAAGCGGATCGTGAGCACGTAGTCGACGCCCGCGGCCGCCAGCAGGGCCTCCTTCTGGTCCTGGGTCACCAGGCGCGGCGGCGCCTCCTCCGGGCGAAGGACGCTGAGAGGGTGAGGATCAAAGGTGATCACCGCGGACGGAACGCCGACTTCCCGGGCGCGGCCGGTGACCATGTCGAGCACGCTCTGCTGGCCAATGTGAACACCGTCGTAGTTGCCGATCGTGGCGATCACGCCACGCGGAAGTTCGGTCGACTTCATCGCGTCCCGGATCGCCGACATCAGGGCTTCGCCCCCGCGATGGCCGGCGCAGTGGCCGCCGCTCTCCTAGGTCCGACGATCCGGCCTACGAGGTCGTCGGCGAACGCATCCGTCACCTCGACCTCCACGATGCTCCCCGCGACGACATCGTCCAGCGACAGGTCGACCGTGGCGCTGCCGGCATCGCCGGCGACGACGTCGTTGATCAGCACCCGGCCGTCCACGTCCGGCGCCATGCCCTGGTGCCGGGCCTGGAGCAGGTGCTCGGTCTCCTCGCAGGGCCCCTCGATCAGCATCGGCATCGTCCTGCCGACAAGACGTTGCCGGCGCTCCAGGGCGATTGCCCGCTGCAGTTCGAGCAATCGCTCCTTGCGCTCCTCGGCCACCGGGCGCGGCACCGGGTCCGGCAGCGCCGCCGACGGCGTATCGCTCTCGCGGCTGTAGACGAACGCGCCGAGGTGATCGAAGCGAACCTCGGAGACGAAGTCGAGCAGGTCTTCGAAGGCCGCGTCGTCCTCGCCCGGGAAGCCGACGATGAAGGTCGTACGCAGGCTCACTTCGGGATCGAGTGCGCGCGCCCGCTCGAAGATCCGCCGGTACCGGTCCGCGTTTCCGCCCCGGCGCATGGCGCGCAGCATGCGCCGGTCGCTGTGCTGGAGCGGCATGTCGAGATACGACGCCACCCGCGGTTCGGCCGCCATCAACTCGAGCAGGGCGTCGTCGAGCGTGGTCGGATAGGCGTAGAGGAACCGGATCCACTCCGCGTCCGTGCCCGCGAGCAACGCCTCCACGAGACGCGCCAGACCGTGCCGGCCGTAGTCCAGATCTTCCCCGTACCGGGTCGTGTCCTGGGCCACGAGCACGAGTTCGCGCGCCCCGCGCGCCACCAGATCGCGCCCCTCCGCGACCAGGCTGTCCATTGTGCGACTCCGCAACCGGCCCCGCCACACGGGAATGGCGCAGAAGGTACACGGGTTGTTGCACCCTTCCGCGACCTTGAGGTACGCGTAGCCGCTCGTGGTGAGCAACCGGCTGTCCCGGTGATCGAAGACCAGGTGGGACGCGGAGGGCTCCGCGGCTGGAGCGCCGCCGAGCTTGACCAGGGAACCCACCTGGCGCAGGGAGTCGAGATCGACGAAGCCGTCGATCTCGGGGATCTCGGCCTGAAGCTCCTGGCCGTACCGGTTGGCCATGCAGCCCGCGACCAGAACCTTTCGTACGGACGCGCCGCCGTCGGACTTGCGGGCCGCGGCCTCCAGAATCGCGTCGATCGACTCCTCCCTGGCCTCGTCGATGAAGCCGCAGGTATTGACGATCACCGTCTCGGCCTCATCCAGGTCCGCGACCAGCCGGTAGCCCTGACGGTCCAGCACACCGAGCATGATCTCGCTGTCGACGTGGTTCTTGGCGCAGCCGAGGCTGACCAGGCCAACCGCGGCCCGGCGCTCCGGCACGCCGGACCGAGCGCCCGGATCCGCCCTCCTCGCGGGGGTCGACACGGTTCCTTAAGAGGCGGCGGCAGCCGTCTGGCGCGCCTGACGCATCGACGGATCGAGGGCGTCCAGGAGTTCCTCGCGCCCGATATGCCGACCCTGCATCACGTCCTGCGCGGTGCGGTACTTGAGCGCGTCCTCGTTGTGCCACAGCTCGTGGAAGAGCTGCTTCACGCGCCGCCGGGACATGCGGCAGAAGAGGTCGCACAGCGCCGCGGAACGTGCGGCCGACTCGGCGCCCTTCTGCGCCTCGGTGTGGGCCCGGGAGATCGAGGCGGCCATGGCGAAGAGTTCGTTGACCACATCGACGAGGCGGAACAGGAACATCTGGCGCCGCTCCATCTTCTCGCGGTAGACGAGCATGCCGTGGAAGCTCTCGCGCGCCAGCTTGCGCGCGGCGCGATCGATGAAGCGGAGGTGCCGGGCATAGGGCCCGTAGCCGGCGTAGCGGGGCCAGCGACCCCACGCCAGCCACCGCGTCGGATACCACCAGGCGTAGAAGAGACCGATCTTCGGCAGCGCCGCCAGCTTGGCGCCAATGCCCGCGCGCTTGTCGATCAGGGCGCCGGCCACCTGAAGGTGCTTGTCCACCGCCTCGCGGGCCATGATCAGGTGCATGATCTCGCTTGAACCCTCGAAGATCCGGTTGATCCGGAAGTCGCGCATCATCCGCTCGATGCCGACCGGCTCCTCACCGCGGTCTCGCAGGGAGGACTCCGTCTCATAGCCGCGACCGCCGCGCACCTGCATCGTCTCGTCGATGATCTGCCAGCCGCGCCATGTGTTCCACTCCTTGCAGGCCGCGCTCTCGAGCCGCAGGTCGAGCTTCTTGTTGTTCGCCATGTGGCTGGCCAGCTTGACGATCGCCTCCATGGCGAAGCCGTAGGCGGCGATGTCCGAGATCTTCTGCGCGATCGCCTCGTGCTTGCCGATCGGCACGCCCCACTGAATCCGCGTGCTGCTGAACTCACGCACCGCCTTCAGGCAGTACTTGGCGGCGCCCACCGAACTGTTGGGGATCGACAGCCGGCCATCGTTCAGAGTGGTCAGGGCGATCTTGAGTCCCTTGCCCTCCTGGCCGATCAGGTTCTCCTTCGGCACCTTCACGTTGTCGAACTGGATGATGCCGTTGGCCAGTGCCCTGAGACCCATGAAGTGGCAGCGGCGCTCGACCGAAACTCCCTCCCATGCGGTTTCAACGACAAAGGAGCTGATCTTCTCGGTCACGGGATCCATCGCCATGACCACCAGGAGACCGGCCTTGGTGCCGTTCGTGCACCACAGCTTGGTGCCGTTGAGCAGGTAGAAGTCGCCGTCCAGCACCGCCGACGTCGCGAGACGGGCGGGATCCGAACCCACTTCCGGCTCGGTGAGGGCGAAGGCGGAGATCTCACCGCTCGCGCAGCGCGGCAGGTACTTCCGCTTCAGCTCCTCGGTGCCGAACAGGTTGAGCGGCTGTGGCACCCCGATCGACTGGTGAGCCGACAGCAGGGCCGTCAGATTGCCGTCAAAGGCGCCGATCAGCTCCATGACCTGGGCGTACTCGACCTGGTCGAATCCGAGGCCGTCGTACTCGGTCGGGATCTTCATGCCGAAGGCGCCGAGCCTGGCGAGACCGTCGATCACGTGGTCCGGGTAGTCCTCCGAGACGTCGATCTCGATTGGATCGACCTCACAGCATAGGAAGTCGGTGAGCGCCGAGTAGAAGGACTCGAACTCCGGGCGCCACTCGTCCCGCGAGGGATAGGGACAGATCAGGTCGAACCGGAAGTTGCCGAGGAACAGCTCCTTCATGAAGGACGGGTTCTTCCACTCCTTCTGGCGCGATGCCTCGGCGACCGCTCGGGCCTTCTCTTCGCTCACTCGAACCTGTGGCTGGCTCATCGACTCGGCTCCTGTTGGCTCCATGAAACAACATGTACCCTGCGCATCGGCGCGGCGAAGACGCCGCGACTCTACTGCTGACTGGCAAGGGTCCCTCCCGACGCGTCGGGACGGGAGCATTGTACCCGGCGGCGCCCGCCGCCGCCGCTGCCTAGCCTTCTTCTTCCTCGATCTTGCCCCAGCCGCCGCCGCCCGGCGTTTCCAGAACCAGGAGGTCCCCCGGCTCGACGTCGGCCTGATCGACGGAGGCCAGTTCCCGTACGCCTCCGGCGGCGCGCCGGATACGGGCGCGACCGACGCTTCCGCACTCGCCTCCGTCGACCCCGAAGGGCCGCTCCACCCGGTGCTGGCCGAGTACCGAGACCTGCTGCCGGGTCAGGAAGCGCAACTCACGCCGAAGACCGTCGCCGCCCGGGTACCTGCCGGCGCCTCCCGACCCCGGCCGCAGGCCGAATCGCTCGAGACGCACGGGATAGCGGTGCTCCAGCACTTCGGGATCGGTGATCCGCGTGTTCGTCATGTGCGTGTGGACGCCGCTGGCGCCGGCAAAGCCGGGACCGGCGCCGGCGCCCCCGCCGACCGTCTCGTAGTACCCGAAGGTGTCGTCGCCGAACAGCGTGTTGTTCATCGTGCCCTGCCCGCAGGCGCAGAGACCGAGCGCCCGCAGCAGCGTGTCGACGACCCGCTGGCTCGTCTCGACGTTGCCCCCGACCACTGCCGGGCAGCGCCTCGGGTCGGCCGAGAACTCGGGGTTCAGCATGCCGCGGGGGATCACGATTTCCACCGGCTCGAGCAGTCCCTCGTTGAGCTGCAACGGCACCCCGATCAGCAGCCGCAGGACATAGATCGTGGCGCTCCGGACGATCGCCGGGGTGGCGTTCAGGTTGCCCGGGTGAGTCGGGGCGCTGCCGGTGAAGTCGATCCGCGCCGAACCGCGCTCGATCGTCACCTCGACCTCGATCGGCGAGCCGTCGTCGAGCCGTTCGAGAGCATGGAAGGACTGGCGCCCCGTGCTCCGTACGTGTTCCTCCAGGGCGACCCGCATGCGGTCCGCGGCGCGCGAGTAGAGCGCCGACATGTAGCGGCGCACCTCGTCCTCGCCATGGTCCCGCGCAAGCTGCTGAAGCGCGGCCGCTCCACGCCGGTTGGCCGCCACCGCCGCGCCGAGATCGGCGAGATTCTCCGCTACCGAACGGGACGGCGAAGGACCCCGGCGCAGCAGCGCCTCCATCTGCTCCCACTGGGGTTCGCCGGCCCGCACCAGGCGCTGCGGCGCGATGACCACCCCCTCCTCGGCCAGGTTCGCCGCCTTCGGCGGCATCGAGCCGGGTCGAATGCCGCCGAGCTCGGCGTGGTGGGCCCGGTTCGCGACGTAGCCGATCAGCCGGCCGTCCACGTGGACGGGGGCAATGACCGTGATGTCCGGCAGGTGGGACCCGCCATAGCCGGGATGGTTCGTGACCGCGACATCGCCGGGGTCGAGTTCGAGCTCGGCGGCGACACCGCGCACGCACTCGCCGAGGGCGCCCAGGTGCACCGGTATGTGCGGCGCGTTGACCAGCAGCCTGCCATCCGCATCGAGCAGGCCGCACGAGAAGTCGAGCCGCTCCTTGATGTTCACCGACATCGCGGTCCGCTGCAGCATCACGCCCATCTCGGACGCGATCGCCGCGAACCGATTCGAGAACAGCTCCAGCCGGACCGGATCCACGGACGGAGTCTACGCGGGCGGGCGTCGGCAAGCACTCCCGGCCCCCAAGTCGCTAAGGTACCGCTTCCAAACGAGCTGAGAAGACACCGGAACACGACCCCGAAACCCCTCAGGAGCCGCCATGACCGACAGCACGATGATGGACTTCCCGTTGACGATCCGCATGATCTTCGACCACGGTCGTCGGGTCTACCGCGACAGCCGCGTAATCACTTGCCAGGCGGACGGCGCGCGGATCGGCACCTACGCCGAGGTCGCCGACCACGCCGCGCAACTCGCCCACGCGCTGAAGGGGCTCGGCATCGAGCCGGGCGACCGCGTCGGCACCTTCGCGTGGAACAACCAGGAGCACATGGAGGCGTACTTCGCGATCCCGTGCATGGGCGCCGTCCTGCACACCCTGAACATCCGCCTGTTCCCGGAGCAGTTGACCTACGTCACGAACCACGCCGAGGACCGCGTCGTGATCGTCGACGACTCTCTCATTCCGCTGCTGGGGCAGGTCGCGGCGGACCTGACCACGGTGGAGCACTTCATCGTGGTCGGCGACGGCGACGCCTCGGCGCTCGAAGCGGGCGGGGCCGCCATCCACCGCTACCACGATCTGCTCGAAGGCCAACCAACCACCTTCGACTGGCCGGAGATCGACGAGCGGGCCGCCTGCGCCATGTGCTACACGAGCGGCACCACCGGCAACCCGAAGGGCGTCGCCTACAGCCACCGGTCGTCCTTTCTGCACGCCCTCGGCGTCGCCTCGGGGGGCGCGCTGGGCATCAGTCAGCAGGACTGCATCCTGGCGATCGTGCCGATGTTCCACGCCAACGCCTGGGGCCTGCCCCACGTCGGCTGGTTCACCGGCGCCGACTTCGTGATGCCCGACCGCTTTCTGCAGGCCGAGCCCCTGTGCCGGATCATCGCCGAGCACCGGCCGACCCTCTCCGGCGCGGTGCCGACGATCTGGAACGACGTCCTGCGCTACTCCGAGAACCACGAGGTCGACTTCTCCTCCTTCCGCGCCGTTCTGTGCGGCGGCTCGGCGGTGCCCCGCTCCCTGATCGAAGGATTCCGCGACCGCTTCGGCGTCGACATCATCCAGGGTTGGGGGATGACCGAGACCTCGCCCCTCGCGGCGATGGCGATTCCCCCACGCGGCACGCCCCGCGAAGAAGAGGTCGACTGGCGGGTGAAGACCGGCCGCATCATCTCCGGCGTCGAAGTCCGGATCACGAACGACGCCGGCGAAGTCATGCCCTGGGACGGCGAGGCGGTCGGCGAGATCGAGATCCGCGGGCCATGGATCACCGGCTCCTACTACCTCGACGACGACCCCGAGAAGTTCCACGACGGCTGGCTCCGCACCGGCGATGTCGCCTCGATCGACGAGTTCGGCTTCATGCAGATCACCGACCGGGCCAAGGACGTGATCAAGTCGGGCGGCGAGTGGATCTCATCGGTCGACCTGGAGAACGAGCTGATGGGCCACCCCGCCGTCGCCGAAGCCGCCGTCGTCGGCGTGCCCGACGACCGCTGGGACGAACGCCCCCTCGCCTGCGTCGTGCTCAACCACGGCGCCGACGCCGACCCCGGCGAACTCAGGAGCTACCTCGCCGACCGGGTCGCCCGCTGGTGGGTCCCCGAGCGCTGGACCTTCATCGACGAGGTGCCGAAGACCAGCGTCGGCAAGTTCGACAAGAAGGTCCTGCGCGCCCGGTATGGGGACGGGGAGCTGGAGGTGCTGACCTCCTGAATCTTGACACCAAACTGTACAAGTCGGATACTCTGAACTGTCATGAGAACGGTTAACGCCCTGCAACTTCGTCAGAGTCTCGGCAAGGTACTCGACCACCTCGAGCGGCACGGGGACCCGATTCTTGTTTGCCGTCGCCGGACGCCGGCGGCCGCCCTGGTCAGTCTCAAGGACTACCGGGAGCGCTTCGTCGACCGAGAGGCCGATGAGCGGCGGCGTGAAGTGGTTGCCAGACTGCGCGGGTTGAAGTTCGAGTCGCCGGCCACAGGCACGACGCTCGACATCCTTCGCGACCTCCGGTCGTGATCGTCGTAGACGCTTCGGTCGCGATCAAGTGGTTCGTGACCAGCGAGCCTCTGGTGGAAGAGGCGGAGCGCGTTCTCGGAGAGATCGAAGAGGATCCGTCTGGCTACCTGGTCCCGGATCTGTTCATGAACGAGTTGCTCGCCGTTCTCTGCCGTCTGCCTGGGAGCACTCCGTCAAAGGTCAAGGAGGCTCTTTCTCTGGTCGAAGCGCTCGGCATGAAGCGGATCGGCAACGGACATGAACTCCTGGCTCTTGCGGCCGACTTCGCGGGCCGCTGGCGGCTATCCGGATACGACGCGGTCTACCTGGCGCTGGCTTCGCTCGCAGGCGGCGAGTGGCTGACCGCTGATGCGCGGGCGGTGCGCCGGGTTGCGAACAGCGACCTGGTTTCTCTGCTCGGGTCGTAGCCGACGCCGGAACAGGCAGTCTGCCGAGCAGACTGGCTCAGTCCGACGACACCCCCAGGTGCTCGTTGAACCAGGCGACCAACGCGCTCGCTGCGCGCTGGCTGTCCTCACCGCGGAAGCCGTGGGCGGCGCCCTCGATGACCACCAGCTTGGAGGTCACGTTCGCCTCGTCGAAGGCGGCCTTGATTCGCTCGCTGTGGCTCAGAGCCACGAGCGCGTCCTGGTCACCGTGGACGAGCAGGGTCGGCGGATCGTCCTCGCTGACGAACAGGACCGGTGAGATGGCGGTCGCCTTCTCCGCGTCGAAATCGAGGGCCGGGAAGCGCTCGTTCGGACCGGTAAGCCCCTGCAGGTCGACCGGCGGGAAGTAGGCGACGACCGCGGCGACGCGGTTGCCGGTCTGTTCGATCGGGTCGTTGCTCTCCGGGTTGCCCTCGTCCGAGGCGTTGCCGAGCATCAGAGACAAGTGGCCTCCGGCGCTGCCGCCGGTGACACCCAACCGTTCCGGGTCGACGCCGAAGTCGTCCGCGTTGAGACGGACGTAGCGGACCGCGCGGCGCACGTCGGCGACCGCCTCCGGCACCTTGAACAACGGCGCCGAGCCGTGGCGGACCATGAACACGGCGTAGCCGTTGTCCAGGAGATCGCCGACCGCTCCGGCGCGGCGACTGTCACCGGACACGATGCGGTGCGGATCCGACCAGCGGGAGAACCAGCCGCCGCTGACCATGAACAGCACGCCGGCGCCGTTCTGGTCGGCCGGCACGAGTGCATCGAAGGTCAGGGCCATGCCCATCTTGTGGCCGTAGACGACGTCGGCGTGGACTTCGGTGTCGCCACCGGCGGAAAGCGGCGCGGCGAGCAGGGCAAGGGCAATCAGGACTGCGAGTGTGTGCTTCACGAGTGTCTGTTTCATTTGGGGGTTCTCCATGTTCTCGGTCTGTTCGGGCGGGCGGACGTTCTCAGGCCACTACGGTTCGCTCAGGCCACTACGGCCGCGCGCCTCCCGCCGTCTCCTGCAACGGGCTCTCTGACTCCATTTTGGCAGCGGCAACCATATCCGCCACGTCGGCGAGCAGGGCCTTCGCGTCGAACAGGATCCCGTCCTTGATCGTGTAGCGGACGCCGCCGACCCGCTCGGGCCGGCCCGTCTCATCGTTGAGCCGCACGGCGCCGGTGCCGTAGAGCACCTTGAGGTTGGCTACCGGGTTCTCGTCGACCACGAGCAGGTCGGCCAGCATGCCCTCGCGCACGATGCCGAACTCCATCTCGGCGCCGCTGGCCCGGGTCAACTCCTCGGCGCCGTACATGGTCGCCGAGCGGATGACCTCCAGCGGATGGAAGCCGGCCTCCTGGAGCAGCTCGAGCTCCAGGATCGTGCCGAAACCGTAGGTCTGGTAGATGAAGCCGGAGTCCGAACCGATCGTGACCCGGCCGCCGCGGTTCTTGTACTCGTTCAGGAACTGCATCCACACCCGGTAGAAGTTCTTCCACGCCACTTCGTCCCAGGTGGTCCAGTCGTACCAGTACGAGCCATGGTCCTCGCGGCTGGGGGCGTAGAACTCGGCCAGCGTGGGCAGCGTGTAGTCCGCGTGCCAGTCGGCGTTGCGCGCCCGCATCACGTCGCGGCCGGCCGAGTAGATCGTCATCGTGGGGTTGATGAAGAAGTCGAGTTCGAGGAACTCGTCGAGCAGGGCGTTCCAGCGCTCGCCGCCGGGCTCGACCAGGCGCCACTGGCGGGCGACCTGGCCGAAGCGGAACTGCTCGTCCGCGTAGTTCATCTGCGCCGGCCAGGGCTGCACGTCGGCGCCGTCGTACATCGCCTCGAACAGGCCGTAGAAGTGGGTCATCCCGATCAGGCCGAGGCGGGCCGCGTCGAGGGCGTTCATGTGCGCCACGCCCATCTGGTCGAGGTGGGCCGTCGATCCCATTCCCAGGCTGCCGGCCTCGTCGATCAGAGCCGCCATGATCTTCGGCGGGTAGGCACCGAGCTTCAATCCGTCCACGCCCTTCTCGTGGGCGTAGCGCACCCACTCCCTGGCGTCGGCGGGAGTGCGGATGTCGCGGTCCTTCCACTCCTTGCCGCCGCCCGGTCTCTGGTAGGAGACCAGGCGCGGCGCCGTGATCTCGTTGTTCTGGCTGCGCTCCTTCTCACTCAGGTCCCAGTCGAGCGGCCCCGTCGGTACGCCGCGGGCCGTGGTAATGCCGTGAGCGAGCCACAACTTGTAGGCGTACTCGGCCCGCGGCGCCTTCGGCATGCCGCCGGTATGCACGTGGAGATCGACCAGTCCCGGCAGCACCCACGAGCCGGTGAGATCGAGTTCGCGGTCGGCGTCCTTCGGACGCTTGTCCTCGTCGATCTCGGCGCCCGGCATCCCGATGCTCTTGATTTCCTCGATCCGGTTGCCCTCGATGACGACGTCGACCGGCCCCGAGGGGGGCGCACCGGTGCCGTCGATCAGGATGACGCCGCGCAGGATCAGGCGGTCGAAGGGACCCTCGCCCTCGTCGTCGGGCCGCGGCGGCGCCGGCTCGACGAGCTTCGGTTCTTCCTCTTCGTCGTCGGCCGCAGCGACACCGGGCGCCACCACCCCCGAAAGCAGGGCAACGATAGTGAAGAGGCCGAGTCCGGGGCCGAAGAAGGCGACCGGAGCGTGGTTCAAGGCATCAAGGATCCGTCTAGACACGTTCCCCTCCCAAAGAAGAAGACAGAGCGGCCGAAACTATCGCGCCCACTCCTGGTCGAGACTCACGACAAGGATGGGCGGTCGCCGGAATCGACGACAGCACTCAGATAGAGCAGCGCCTGACCCGGCTGAGGCGCCCGCACCAGCAGGCCGTGGGTCGCGGACAGCACATCCCGGCGACTGATCTGCCCTACCAGCCTCCGGCCCTTGAGCACCGGCAGCCGGCGGTAGGGCGTGCTCTTGAAGATGCGGGCGATGGCCAGAAGGTCGGTGTCCTCGGAGATCGTGCGCGCCTTGCGGTCCATGAAGGCCGACGCGTCCGTGGAGTCGAGTTCGAAGTCCCCGGATTCACCTTCCTCGTCCGGTGCCGCCAGATCCTCCAGGCCGAGTTCGCTGCTGCGCTCGCGCAGAATCGAGCGCCGCCCGTCGAGCGCCGAGGTCAGGTGGTGCGAGGCCGCGAGCACGTCACGGCGGCTGACCTGGCCCACCAGCGTGCCGTCCCGGACCACGGGCAGGCGCCGGTACGGGGTATCCAGAAAGCGCTGGGCCACCTCGAGCAGCGGCTCGGAACCCTCGATCACGCGACCGAAGTCGGTGTTCATGAAGGCGTCGACCGGCGCCGACGGCAACTGGTCGTAGGCCAGCCCGAGCAGGACGTCCATCGAGCACTTCTCGGAGAAGACCCCCAGCAACGCACCGTTCTTGTCGACCACCGGCGCGCCCGAAATCCGGTTCTTGAGCAGCAGGGCGATCGCGTCGAGAGCCGACATGCCGGCCTTGAGCGTCACCAGGCGTGTGGCCATGAAGTCTCGCGCCCGGGTACCGCGGCTCCGCGCCAGACCGCGTTCGTCGGCGGCGCGGGCGGTCACGGTAAGCACCGTGAGGCAACTCTTCTCGGACAGCATGCCGAGGTAGCGATGCCGCTCGTCGATCACCGGCGCGCCGGTGATGCGGTGCCGCAGCAGGGCCGCAATCCCGTCGTAGACGTGCGTGCGTGGATGCACGGTCACCAGCTTGGTCACCATGATGTCCCGCGCCAGCTTGGGCCTGTCGATCCTTCTTTCCATCGGAAGCCCCTTGATCGTAGCAGCGGCTGAGCCAACCGAAAGCCCCCGGCCCGTCAGAGGCTGGTAGGCTCGCCCGCTCTCGAAGTTTCAATTCACCAGCAAGTCGAGGGGAGATACCCATGACTCGTGCCGCCACGCTGCCCCGCCTCCTGACCGCGCTCCTTGCGGTCGCTTTCCTGAGCCTTGGTCTCACAGCCTGCGCCCAGACTCGCGCCGATACTCCGATCCAGGGACCGCGCGATCTGGCGAGCGCCACGCCGGAGAGCGTCGGCATGTCGAGCGAACGGCTCGAACGCCTGGACGACGCGATGCAGGGCCTGGTCGACGACGGGCTGCTGGCCGGCATCACGACGATGATCTCCCGCCACGGCAAGATCGCCCACTTCGGCACCTTCGGACACCAGGACATCGAAGCCGGCGCCGCGATGAGCGAAGACACGATCTTCCGCATCTACTCGATGAGCAAGCCGATCACCGGCGTCGCCCTGATGATCCTCTACGAGGAGGGCAAGTTCCGGCTCTCCGACCCGGTGCACCGGTACATCCCCGAGTTCGAGGGCCTGGTGGTCGCCAAGGAGGATGGGCCGAACGGCCAGCCGATCACCGAGCCGGCCGACCACCCGATGACCATCCGCGAGCTGATGGCGCACACCGCCGGCCTCAGCTACGGCATCTTCTCGCAGTCCCAGGTCGACGCGATGTACAACGAAGCGAACGTCCTCGACAACGAATCGACGCTCAAGGACATGATCGGCAAGCTGTCGAAGATCCCGCTCCGCCAGCAGCCCGGCTCGATGTGGCACTACAGCGTCGCGGTCGACGTCCAGGGCTACCTCGTCGAGGTGCTCTCCGGCCAACCGCTCGATGAGTTCCTCAATGAGCGCGTGTTCGGTCCGCTGGGCATGAACGACACCGCTTTCCATGTCGCCGCCGACAAGGCGGACCGCTTCTCCCAGGTCTACACCCACGATGAGGACGGCAACCTGTTGGCCCAGGAGGGCTTCGGCGGCCGCCGCGACTACCTCGACCCGCCCGCGTTCCTCTCCGGCGGCGGCGGCCTGGTGTCCACGACGATGGACTACATGCGGTTCAGCCAGATGATGCTCAACGGCGGCGAACTGGCCGGCGTCCGCATCCTGGCGCCCTCGACGGTCAAGCTGATGCACCTCAACCACCTGCCACGTGAACTCGGCGAGATGTCCCCGGGCACCGGCTTCGGCCTCGACTTCGCCGTCGTCCTCGACCCCGTCGCCGCCGACGGCATCTCCAAGGGCGAGTACTCCTGGGGCGGCGCCGCCGGCACCTGGTTCTGGATCGACCCGAAGGAAGACCTCGTCTTCGTCGGCATGATCCAGCACTTCGGCCCCCGGCGGCCGGACGTTCGGTCGCTGAGCCGCCGGCTCACCTACCAGGCGATTCTCGAGTAGGCCTCGTAGCGAGGCCGGCGGCGGCGGCGGCGGCGGAGGCACCGGCTGTGGTCGCGCAGCCGTGCCTCGGGGCGCTACCGCTTCGCTCTCTTGCCGAACATGATCCCCGCGACGCGGCGGATCTGGATCTCTTCCGATCCTTCGGTGATCCGGTACCGCCGGTGGTGGCGGTAGATGTGCTCGAAGGGCATGTGGCGGGTGTAGCCGATGCCGCCGTGGGTCTGAATGGCGCGGTCGGCGGCGTCGCAGACCAGGCGATTCGCGCGGTAGTTGCACATGGAGACCTTGTCGGTCACTTCCATGTGGTGCTGCTGGTCGAGTTCCCAGGCGGTCTTGTAGACCAGGTTCCGCACCATCTCGCATTCGGTCTGGAGTTCGGCGAGCGGGAACTGGATCGCCTGGTTGAGCCATAGCGGCTTGCCGAAGACCGTCCGCTTGCGGGCGTATTCGATGCTGCGGTCGATGCAGTACTGCGCGCCGCCGACGCCGGAGGCGGCCTGGCGGATGCGGTTCTCATGCACGAAGGTCTGCGCCAGGGCGAGGCCGCGGCCCTCCTCGCCGAGGATCGCGTCGTTCGGCACCCGGACTGCTGAGAGCGACACCTCGGCGTGGTCGGTCGGCATGTTGAACGTCCACCACATGAAGGGGATCTCGAAGCCGGGCGAGTTCGTCGGGACGATGAAACAGGTGACGCCGTCCGCCTGCCCGGGGTCGCCGGAGGTGCGGGCGAAGATCAGGTCGTGGGTGGCGGCGTGGAGGCCCGAGTTGAAGCGTTTGCCGCCGTCGATGATCCAGTCGTCACCGTCGCGGACTGCCGCGGTCTCGAGCCAGGTCGCGTCGGAGCCGTGGTCGGGCTCGGTCAGGCCGAAGCCCATCTTCACCGCGCCGGTCATCATGCCCTCCATGAACTGCGCCTTCTGGGCGGGCGTCCCGAAGCGGTGCATCATGATCACGGTCGGGAAGTTGCCGACGATCGAGGACTCGTTCTGCAGGTCGTTGTGCAGGCCCAGGCCCTTGGCGGCCAGGTGCTCCCGGATCACCGCCATCGCCAGGTTCGAGCCGTCCTGACCTCCCAGCTCCCGCGGAAGACCGAAACGAAGGTGGCCGACGGCGTCGGCACGCCGCTTCATCTCGCGAAGCAGGGCCTCCCACTCGGGCCGCGGCGTGCCGTCGTTCTCGAAGTCCGTCCGCGCCCACTCGCGGCGCTGATCGAAGAAACGGATGTTGTCGTCCTGCTGCTCGAGCGGCTTGATCTCGCGCTCGATGAAGTCGTCGAGTTCGGCCAGCTTGTCGCGGATGTCCTGGGGTATCTGGAAGTCCATGGTTCGGCTACCCCGCTTCCAGGTAAGCGCCGATGATCTCGGCCAGCCGTTCCGGCGCGTCGAAATGCACCATGTGGCCGGCTTCGGGGATCTCGACGTGGTGAACGTTGCGGAACAGGCGGACGCGACGCTCGATCTCGTCCGGCGCCGCCGGCGTGTCGTAGTCGATGCCGCCCCGGCCGCGGTAGAAGTCGGCCGAGCGGCCGCCGGTGATCACGAGCACCGGGCAAGCGATCCAGGGCCAGCGCTCCGCCGACAACTGACTCGACATGGTCAGCCCGGTAGTCTCGACTTGCGGGTCCCACTTCCACTGCAAACCGCCGTACGGGTGCTCGGTGGTCCCGATCTCCACCAGGTGCCGCGCCAGGTCGTGGTCGAGACCCGGATGGAACCGGCAGTAGAGCCGCCAAGCGTCGTCCAGATCCATCATCGGCCGCTTGTGGCCCCCGGGCCGCAGCAAGCTCGTATGGCCGTTCTGCAGACGAAGCTGCCGGTTCTCGACCGGCATGTCGCTCTCGCGGAACGGCGCGCCGACGCCGTCGATGTTCACGACCACACTGGGCACGTCGTTGAACACCGCGGCGTAGTGACTCACGATGTGACCGCCCAGGCTGTGGCCCACCAGCACCGGCCGCTCCAACTGGAGCTGGAAGATGACCGCGTGGAGATCGGCGATGAAGTGCGGCAGGGCGTAGACCCCCGGCTTGCCGCTGTCGCCGTGACCGCGTAGATCGAGCGAGACGACGCGGTAGCGGTCGCGGAACCGGTTCGCCAACGGCTCGAACGCCATCGCCAGATCCTGCATACCGTGCAGCAGGACCAGGGGCGGCGCCTCCGCGTTGCCGTAGTCGTAGACCTGCAGTTCGACACCGCCCGCGCCGGGCAGGCGGAGACTTTCGGGAGGTGAACTGTCCGTCGTCATGGGATTGGCGAGGATACGCCAAGCTCGGCGAACGGCTCGACGCGGACCGGTTATCCTTGCCGCTTCACCACCAAGCAGCCCCGAAGGAGCATCCGATGAAGACGAACGTATGGACTGTTGGAGCGATCGCGATACTGCTGCTTCCCGCCACCGTCGCGGCATCCGATCTGTCCGCCGAGAAGGCCTTCGAGCGACTCAAGGCCCTGGCCGGCACCTGGGAAGGATCGGCAAGCGGCGAGGGTGAGGAAGCCGAGGCCGAGGCGGATGCCGCCGTCCTCGTGGTCCACGAGTTCGAGGTCACCGCCAACGGCCATGTGTTGATGGAGCGCATGGGGCCGGACACCGAGTACGAGATGGTCAACATGTACCACCTCGACGGATCGGACCTCGTCCTCACCCACTACTGCTCGGCCGGCAACCAGCCGAGGATGAAGTTCAACGCCGCCACCAGCGCCCCAAACCGCCTGGTCTTCGATTTCCACGGCGGCACGAACCTGGACACCACCCCCAACCACATCCACTCGGCGGAGATCCGGCTCGACGGCGAGAACAGGATCGACAGCGCATGGAAGGCCCACGAGGGAGACATGGAAGCCGGGACGATGACCTTCCACCTGAAGCGACGCTGAGGAGTTCGGGACGAACCGGGCGGCGCGGCTTGCGGTTGCCCGACGTCATGCTTGTGCCTACAATGGTCACATGGTGACGGTTGGAGCAAGAGAACTCAAGACAAGGCTGGGCACGTACCTCCGGAGGGTGCGAGAGGGATCGGTGATTCTCGTGACCGAACGAGGACGACCGGTCGCCGAACTGCGGCCCGTGCCGAAGGCCGCCTCGGACGAGGAGGAGAAGCTCCTCGACCTCGCGGCCAGGGGACTCGTGACCCTGGGGACCGCGCGCCTTGCGCCGTCCATCGAACCGGTCCAGGTGCGCGGCGGATCGGTCGCGACCACCATCGTCGAGGAACGAGACGACAGGTTCTGATGCTGTTTCTGGACGCGAGCGCTCTGGTGAAGCGGTACGTCGAGGAAGACGGATCGGAGTTGGTCATCGAAGCAATGGCCGGACAACCCGTGGCCATCAGCCGGCTATCGGCGACCGAGGTGGTCTCGGCAATCTGTCGGCGCTGCCGCGAAGGCGACATGCGGGTCGAACAGCGCGAAGCCGCCCTGCTCTCTCTCGACACCGAGCGCCCAGCCTTCCACGTGGTGGAGCTCACGGAAGAGATCACGACGAGGGCCGCAACGCTGCTGCGTCGGCACCCCCTGCGGGCGAGCGATTCGGTGCAGCTTGCCTCCTGCCTGTTGCTGGCCGATGAGCTGGGAACGCTTGCTCGCCTCGTCGCGTTCGACGACCGCCTCATGGGCGCCGCCCAGGCAGAGGGTGTCGAGTGCCTGGCCGTCGACGGCTCGTAGCACAGCTCCCGGGCCCCCGAACCGGCGCGTCGGCCGGCCCGAGTACACTCCATCCCACCGCGCCAGCCACAGCCCGGAGATCCGACAGATGACAGAATCCCGGAACGCCAACGCCCGCACGAATGGCCTCTACGGCGCGCATGGGCGGGCGCTGATGGTCGACATCTCGACCGGCGAACACCATGTGGAGACGATCCCGCCTGCCACGACGCCTGCAACCGGTACGGCATGGACACGGTGAGCTCCAGCGCCACGATCGCCTGGGTGTGCGAGGCCGTGGAACGCGGCGACCTCACCACGAACGACCTCGACGGCGTCGAGATACGCTGGGGCAAGAGCGAGGCCGCCCTCGCCCTGACGATCAAGATGGGCGAGGGCGACGGACTTCTCGAAACCGGTCCGCTCGCCGGGGTTCAGCCGCCGCTCGAACAGTTGAAGCGAGACTACTACCAGGCGATGGACTGGGATCCCGACACCGGCCGGCTCAGCCGAGACCGCGCCGAGCAACTGGGCATGGCCGAGTTGCTGGACGCCCAACTGGCCTGATTCAGGTCTCAGGTCTTCCGCTCCGATGGGTATCCTGCGCAGCCTGGTTCGCCCCCGTTCGGGCACGAAGATCCGCGTCCGGGTTTTGATCCGCGGCCGCATCGGAGCCGGCTGGCACGACGTCGACCGCACGTTCCGGCTGGCGCCCGGCGACACGCTGGCGGAGCTCCTGCCGGCCGCCGACCGTGCCGGTGTGCCGCTCTCCGAGGCGATCGAGAATTCCCCTCATCTGCGCGACACGCTGATGATCAACGGGGAGCGCTGCCCGCTGGAGACGAACCGCGAACGGCCGCTACGGAACGGCGACGAGATCTACCTGCTCGCACCCGTGGCGGGCGGCAGCGGCGGCCCCTGGGCGCAGGACAGCTTCGAGGCGCGACTGGATCGCGTGCTCCGGCGCGAGATCGACGGTTGCGAACGGCTGGCCGCGGTCGAACGGCTCTCGGGCGGCGCCAGCCAGGAGACCTACCGCCTGCGGATCGAAACGCAAGCCGGTGATCGCCAGCTCGCGCTCCGGCGATCCCAGGGCGGCAAGGAGCAAGAAGCCCGGGCCGTCGAGCGCAGCGCGCCCGGACTCCGGATCGAGGCGAAGCTGATGCAGGTCGCCCGAAGCAACGGCATCCCAGAGCCCGAGGTCTTCTACATCCTGGCGCCGGGCGACGATCTTGGGGGCGGCTTCGTCATGGAGTGGCTCGACGGCATCGCACTGGGTGCGCGGATCGTCCGCTCGCCCGACCTCGCCGAAGTCCGCCCCAAGCTGGCCCGGCAGTGCGGCGAGATCCTTGGCCGCCTGCACGCCATCGATCTGGAGGCTCAGGGTCTCGACCGCGACCTCGCACGCCTGAGCGCCGCCGACTTCATCGAGCAGACCCGGGGCCGCTACGAGGCCCTCGACACGCCGCAGCCGATGATCGACTTCACGGGACGCTGGCTCACCGAGAACCTTCCCGAGTCGACTGAACAGACCCTTGTTCACAACGACTTCCGCAACGGCAACCTGATGGTCGATCAGACGGGCGTCATCGCGGTGCTCGACTGGGAGATCGCCCACATCGGCGACCCGATGCGCGACCTGGGCTGGATCTGCACGAATTCGTGGCGGTACGGCGCCGGCCCCGAACTGCCGGTCGGCGGCTTCGGTACCTACGAAGATCTGTTCGCCGGCTACGAGGCGACGAGCGGCCACCGGGTCGACCTGAGCCGGGTCAAGTACTGGGAGGTGTTCGGCTCCTACTGGTGGGCGGTCTCCACTCTCGGCATGACCGAGGCCTATCGGATCGGCCCGGACCGCTCGGTCGAACGGGTCACGATCGGCCGCCGGACGACGGAGTGCCAGGTCGACTGCGTGAATCTCCTCATCCCGGGGTCGGTCGAACTGGTGCAGGCCCCCGATCAACTCGCCGACCCCGACATGCCGCGGCTCGACGAACTCGTCGGCGCGACGCGCGACTTCCTGCACGGCCCGGTGAGGGACGAAACGGCCGGGCGCACCCGGTTCCACGCCCTCGTCGCCGGCAACGCGCTCGACATCGTCTACCGGGACCTGCACTTCGGCGCCGAACACCGTCGCCGCGAACACGAACGTCTGCGCCGGCTGCTCGACGCGAACGGTTCTCTCCTGGAGTTGCGCTGGAAGCTCGTCCACGCGATCCGCGACGACGCCATCGGGCTCGACGACAACTGTCTCCACGATCACCTCCGCGCCACCGTGGTCAACCAGATCGCCATCGACCAGCCGAAGTACTCGGGCTTCAAGACGGCCGCGGCCCGCCGAAGCTGAGCCGGACCCAGCACTTTCCGAAGCTATAGTCACCGGACACTCGTCTCACAGCAGATCCAGGGAGGACGCCCAATGAAGACGCATGCCATCCGCAGAGCCACCATCTCCGTCCTCGCGCTGGCACTTGTCGCTGCTTCGGTCTCGGCCCAGCGCCAGAGCGGGCCCCGCATTCCGCCGGCCGAAGGGGTCCAGAGCATCAACCTCATCCGCACGCTCTCCCATCACCCACCGCTGATGGAGGCCTGGGGCCCGTTCGGCGGCTACATCCTGCGCGGCAGCACCCTGCCCGACCGCGACCGCGAGATGCTCATTCTGCGCACCGCGTGGCTGAACGAGGCCGAGTACGAGTGGGGACACCACAGCCGCGCCGCGAAAGCGGCCGGCATGACGGACGAGGAGATCCGCAACATCGCAGTCGGCGAGAACGCCGGGCCCTGGAGCAGCTTCGAGCGCTACCTCCTGCGCGCCGCGACCGAACTGCACCGGCGCTCGGCGATCTCGGAGCGCACCTGGGCCTTCGTCAAGGCCCGTTACAGCGACCAGCAGATGATCGACCTGATCTTCACCGTCGGCCAGTACCGGATGGTGTCGATGGCGCTCAGGAGCATCGGCGTCGAGCTCGACGAGGGGCTCGAACCCTTCCCGGACGTTCCGAGGCGCTAGCGCCTCAGCGCTGCCTTCACCTCGGCCAAGCGGCCGATGGAATCGAGCACCCGCCTCGGGTCCTGCACCAGGTGCCGCACCACAACCTCGTCGTACCCCATCGCAGCCAGTTCACCGAAACCCGTGGCGGTCCGCTCCACGTCGCCGACGATGAGCGCCTCCGGCGGGAAGCCCCGGTAGCCGCGGGCAATCATCTTCCCCGCCAGGGCCTCGGCCTCGGCAGCCGTCTCGCCGACGTAGATGTCGCGCCGGATCGCGCATACGCCGACCGGACGATCGTGGCGTTCGCAGGCCTCCCGGTAGAGCCGGAGTTGCTCCGCCGCCGCTGCCGGCGCCAGGCCGGGCGCCGCCAGCCAGCCGTCGCCCAGACGTGCCGCGCGGTCGATCGCCGGCGGCGCCGAGGCCCCGATCCAGACCTCGACGGGCTCCGGCGGGCAGGGCGCGATCCGCGCCTCATGCAGTTCGAAACGGCTCCTTTCGCCGCCGGTCGTCACCGTCTCGCCGGCCCAAAGCCGCCGCAGGATCGAGAGCGACTGCTCGAAACGCGACGGCCGCTGGCGCGCCGAGACGCCCATGGCCGGAAACTGATTGTCGGCCGGCCCGATCGCGCACTGGAGGATGAAGCGGCCGGAGGCAAGGCTCGCCAGGGTGCCGACCTGCTCCGCGACGATCAGCGGGTGCCAGAGCGGCAACAGGAAGAGAGCGCCCGCGGGGCGATCCCCCCACTCCGCCAGCATCCGGCCGAGGATCGCGGTGTTCTGGTAGTACGGCCCCGGCGTCGCGTGGTGGTCGCCGACGAACAGCGCGTCCAGGCCGGCGTCCCGGGCGGCCCGCGCACGGTCCACCATGCGTCGCGCCCCCTCGCGAACATCGGTCACGTTGTAGGCGCTCTGAACTGAAATGCTGACCCGCATGGCTACCCCCCGCCGTCAATGTACTGCACTTCACGGGCTGCTACGATGCGCGCCACCAACAACGCGAAACAACCTGGGACCCCGATATGCCTGAACTGATTCTCGCCACAGCCGCATACCCCGCCGGCGGCCTGATCGCCGGTGTTCTCGGCGGCGCCGTCGGCATCCTGGTCGTCATCATCATCGCCGAGGGCGCCAGCACGGAACCGGTCGCGCCGAGGATGATTCCCCTCTGGATGTGGCTTGCCTTCTGGACCCCGCTCGGCCTGATCCTGATCATGACCGACATGCCGGGCTGGCTGCGCACTCTGCTGTTCGTGATTCCGCTCGCGCTCACGATCGGGCTGTTCAACCGCCGTGCAGCCTGACCAACTCGCGACCGCGGCCGATGGCGCAACGCTCCGCTATCGGCTCGAGGGCAGCGGCCCGGTCGTCGCCCTCACGCACGGCCTGGGCGGTCATCTGGACTCCTGGGCGCCCACCGTAGCGACGCTTGAGGACCGCTACACCGCTCTGACCTGGGATGTCCGCGGCTTCGGAGGTTCCTCAAAGCGCCCCAACGATCTCTCGCCGGAGGTCTGGGCCTCTGACCTTGCGGGACTCCTCGATGAAATCGGCGTCGACGACGCCGTCATCGCCGGCATCTCGATGGGCGGCGTCATTTCACAGCGCTTCGCGCTCGACTTCCCCGACCGCACCCGGGCCCTGATCCTGATCAGCACCTCCAGCGAAGTGAACGAGCGCGCCACCGCCGGGTGGAACGCGCGCGCCGACCTGATCGAACGCGGCGGCCTGGGCGCCGCCCTGACGCCCACCGGCCCCTCCCTCTCCTACGGCAAGGAGTACCTCGAACGCCACGCCGACGACATCGCCGAAGCCGCCCGTCTCACCATCGAGCGCAACGACGCGGCCTGTTACGCCGCCGCCTGCCGCGCCGTCTCCGACATCGACTACACCGCCGACCTCGCCACCATCACTTGCCCCACCCTGATCCTCCAGGGCCTGGAAGACGGCGTCACCCCACCCGGCGGCAGCGTCATCATGTCCCGCCGCATCCCCGGCGCCCGCCTGATCATGCTCGAACACTGCGGCCACTTCATCCCCGCCGAACGCCCCGAAGAGTTCCACGCCGAAGTGGAGGCCTTTCTGGCGGACGTCGCGTAGAGCCGGAGGCGGATCCGGAGAGGCGGCTGCCGCTACTTCAAATGGCGGTCGAAGAAGTCGATCTCGGCGGTCATGGCCTTGTCGAGCCAGTCGCCGCTGTAGACGTCGTAGTGGCCCATGTCCCAGGCGTGGTATTCGACGGGTACGCGGCCGGAGAGGATTTGGGCGACTCGTTGGCCGTGCTCGCGGATGTCGAAGTAGTGCTCCTTCTTCGCGTCGATGATGATGGTCGGCGCGGTGATGAGGTGCGCGTGCTCGACGGGTGAGAACTTGGCGAAGCGTTCGTAGTACGGGCTGCCGGTGAGACCTTCCGGCTGGGGGCCGCCGACCGGGACCGGCGCCACTTCGCCGCGGGCGCGCAGGATGGCCGTCCGGTGGAACCCCTTGAGACCGCCCGGCGCCACGACCAGGCCGGAGCGTTGGTCCATCGCGCCGACCTGGGCGGCCACCGCCTTGACGCGGCGGTCGTGGGCCGCGCGCCAGATGACGTGGCCGCCGCCGAAGCTCGAGCCCCAGATGCCGATCCGGGACGGGTCCGCGTGCGGCTCGCCCTCGACGAACGTGATGGCCGCATCGATGTCCTCCTGCTGGTCCAGCGGGTCGACGAGCTGCCGGATCGCCTGCGCCTTGACCGTGACGTAGCCGTCCTCGTCGGGCTCGGGCATCTCGCCGCGGACGACGAGGCGCGAATCGCTCTCGCCCCAGCCGCGGTAGTCGAAGGCCAGCACCAGGTAGCCGGCGGCGGCAAAGCGCGGCGCGATACCGCGGTTCAGGTGCGCCTTCACGCCGCCCCAGCCGTGGCAGAGGACGATGGTCGGCAGCTTCTCGCCTTCGGCGGTCGCCTTCGGGTAGAAGACATCACCGGCCAGGCGCGTGCCGTCGCTCCAGAGTTCCACCGGCTTGCGGACGAGAGACGGATAGCCCTCGACGTCCATCAACGCGCCGGCAGCCAGCGCCGGCGCGGCGGTCACGGCGGCGGCCAGGATTCCGGCCAGGGCCAGACCCCAGCGGTACATCTTCCGGGTCGTACTCCCGATGTGATCGTGCATTGCCGCTCCTCCTGCAAAGTGCTCAGGGTCGTTTCCGCCGATGCTACCGGAGAGGGTTGCCATGAAGACAGGAGAGCCAACCCGCGCCGCGACTTCACATTCGGAGTAAAGTCGCCAGCCGTGAGGCGCTTTCCCGCGGCGGCGACCGCCGCAACCCTGTTGCTGTGGGCCGCCGCGTCGGAGGCTCAAACCGCACGTCCAACCGCCTCGGCGATGACGATCGGCGAAGCGCCGGTGCTCGACGGCGAGGTTCTCGACGACCCGGTCTGGCAGGCCATCGAGCCAGCTTCGGGCCTCACCCAGACCCGGCCCTACGCCGGCGAACCCGGCACCGAGCGCACGGAAGTTCGGTTTGCGTTCACCGAGGACGTCCTCTTCGTCTCCGTGGTCTGTCATGACCGCGAACCCGACGGGATCGTCATCTCGGACAGCCGTCGCGACGCGCCGCTCAACGAGACGGACAGCTTCCAGGTCATCTTCGACACCTTCAAGGATGGCCGCAACGGCTTCGTGTTCGGCACCAACCCGGCCGGCATCGAGTACGACGGTCAGGTGGTCGAGGGCGGCTCCGGCATCTTCAGCGGCATGGGCGGCAGCAGCCGCTTCCGGGGCGGCTTCAGTACGGGGTTCAACCTGAACTGGGACGGCGCCTGGAACGTCGCCACACAGATCGGCGACTTCGGCTGGAGCGCCGAGTTCGCGATCCCCTTCCGCACCCTGCGCTACCCGCCGGGCGATGTACAGACCTGGGGTCTGAACTTCCAGCGCAACATCGCCCGCCACAAGGAAGTCGCCTTCTGGTCCGAACTCGAACGGAACCACGAACTGGACCGGCTGACCGACGGCGGCTCGCTCCAGGGCGTCGAGCCGCCGCCGCAGCGCAACCTGAAGCTGGTTCCCTACGCTCTGGGCGTCGGCCGTCGGCCGTCCGACGTGGACAGCGACAACGAGGCGGAATCCGATCTCGGCCTCGATATCAAGTTCAGCGTGACGCCGAGCCTGACCCTCGACCTGACCTACAACACGGACTTCGCCCAGGTCGAGGTCGACGAACAGCAGGTGAACCTCGACCGGTTCAACCTGTTCTTCCCCGAGAAGCGGCCCTTCTTCCTCGAGAACGCCGGGTTGTTCACGGTCGGAGCGCGCTCGGGGGGAAGCCGCGCCTCGGCCCGGATCGACCTGTTCTTCAGCCGCCGGATCGGCATCGGCCCGAGCGGCGAACTGATTCCCATCGACTACGGCGGCCGCCTCTCCGGCAAGGCGGGCCGCTTCAACGTCGGGCTGCTCAACATGCAGACCGCCACGGTGGGAGGGCTGCACGGCAACAACTACGGCGTCGCCCGCATCAATCGCGAGTTGGGCGAACGCTCGAGCATCGGCGCGATCCTGGTCAGCCGCGAGGGAGTGGGCAGCCTGGCGCCGGAGAACGACACGAACCGCACCTTCGCCATCGACGGCCAGTGGGGAATCGGCGAGCACCACACGATCGAGTCGTACGTCGCCCAGAGCGACACGCCGGGTCTCGAGGGCGACGACACGGCGATGCTCTTGAGCTACAACCTCGGCAAGCCGCAGTGGCGCGGCAGCCTCAGCTACTCCGAGGCGCGGGAGAACTTCAATCCGGAAGTAGGGTTCCTGTCCCGCACCGCCTTCCGTAACGCCTCCGTGTTCGGCATGCGCACGATCCGGCCCAAGGCCCTCGCCGGCCTGCACGAGATCCGGCCGCACGTCTCCTACAGCGCGATCTGGGACTTCGAGGACTTCAAGGAGACGGACTACACCCACATCGATGTCCACTGGGAGTGGCGCAACGGCTTCGAAGTCCACACCGGCGTCAACCTCACCGGTGAGGGCGTCAAGGAAACGTTCGAGATCGTCGACGGCGCCGCCGTCGCGCCGGGCAGGTACGACCACAGCGAACTCCAGACCGTCTTTCAGACCAACCAGTCGAAGCCGGTCTCCGTCTACATCCGCAACACCACCGGCGGGTTCTTCGGCGGCGACCGCAGCTCAACCAGTTTCGGGATGCTCGCCCGGCGCGGGGAACGGTTGACCTCCGACCTGTCCTGGGACCACAACGACGTCGACCTGGCCGGGGGCTCTTTCCAGATCAACCTCGGCCGCCTGCGACTCACGTACTCGATCACGCCGCGGATGCTGGTCCAGGCCCTGGCCCAGTACAACGATCAGTCGGACGTCGTCTCCACGAACTTCCGGTTCTCCTGGCTGCAGGACGCGAACACCGGGCTGTTCATCGTCTACAACGAGATCGACGAGCTCGGCCTGCGCGACCTCTTCGCGCGTCCGGACCGCAGCGTGATCGTCAAGTACAGCTACCTCTTCGACGTTCTCCATTGAACTCCAACGACACCCGCTGAGGTGCGCTCGCCATGACCGACTCCGACCTGCGCGTCTACTTCTCCTTCCGCTCCCAGTTCTCGTGGCTGGCCTTCCACCGGATCACCACGACCGGCGTGTTCGACTGGAACGAGATCGACGCGATCCCGATCTTCCCGTTCGGCAAGGGCGCCAACCTCTCCGCCGGACGGGCCAAGTCGTCCTACCTGCGAGAGGACACGGAGCGCATCGCGAACGCCTATGGACTCTCCGTCAAGTGGCCGGAGTCCGGCAGCGACCCGGACTGGTTCCCACCGCACCAGATCTATCTCTGGGCACGGAAGCAGGGCAAGGCAGTCGACTATGCCCGCGAGGCCTTCTCGGCGCGCTTCGAGCGCGGCCTCGATCTGGCCAGCGACGAGGTGATGCGCGCCGCTGCCGAAGCAGCGGGTCTGGACGGCGACGAAGCCCTGGCCGTGGCGCACGACCCGAAGTGGAAGGAAGCAGTCATGGCCGGCTTCGCCCACACCCGGGACGACGGCGCCTTCGGCGTGCCGCTGTTCATCTTCCGCGGCGAGCGCTTCTGGGGCAACGACCGGCTCGACTGGCTGCTACGCGCGGTCGCTCGGAGCGAGGGACGGGAGTTGCCGGACCTGAAAGCGGATCCGCTGGCGCCGGTCTACTCCGGGTAGAGCGGCCGCACCGGTCGCACCCGCCAGTCCGGCTGGCGCTATGCGCGTGAGGGCGCTGCAACGTCGCCCACGATGACGACGCACGGGGGCTCGATCTGGCCGGAGAGGTTGCCGGCAGCGAGGGCGTCCAGGGTGGAGGAAATGACCCGCTGACCGGGGGTGGTTGCGCGTTCCACGATTGCAACCGGCGTCGAAGGGTCGCGGCCGGCTGCGATCAGGCCGACGCCGATGCGTCTTAGGCGCCGCGACGCCATGAGGACGACCACCGTGTCGGCGCCGGAGAGGCCCGCCCAGTCGGGTTCGCCGCCGTCCGCGTTGCGCGCGGAGACGACCGCGAAACCAAGCGAAACGCCGCGTCGGGTCAGTGGGATCCCAGTCACCGCAGCCGCTGCGGTAAGGCTGCTCACTCCCGGCACGACTTCACAGGGCACACCGGCGGACGCGCAGGCCTCGATCTCCTCGCCGCCGCGACCGAAGACGGCGGGATCGCCACCCTTGAGCCGCACCACGCGGGCCCCGGCCTGGGCGTGTTCGATCATCAGCCTCTCGATCCGGCGTTGTCGGGCCTGCACCTCGTCGCCAGGCTGCTTGCCGACATCGACGATCTCGGCGCCCGCTTTCGCCTCGGCGAGAAGCTCAGGCGCCGCGAGGCGGTCATGCAGGACGACGTCAGCGGCCCGCAACCGCTTCAGGCCGAGAACCGTGATCAGGTCCGGGTCGCCCGGACCGGCCCCGATCAGGGTCACGCGTCCTGGAGCGCGGTTGGACGCTCTGGCGCCGCTCATCAGTCCGGCGACTCCGGTGTGACTCCCATGATCTCCGAAGCCAGCCGGCAGGCTTCGGCGGTCCTGCCACCCCGAAGCAGAACGAGCACCTCCGAGTCCACGAGCTCGTACCAACGGCGCCGCCGTTCCTCGAACTCGGGTACCGCCCGCGCCAGAGGCCCCCGCAAACGGCCGGCGAACTCCAGCAGAGCGGCGTACTCCGGACCCAACTCCCGCTCAAGGCGTTGCCGGAGACGTACGGCCAGGGCCGGCGCCCGGCCCGAGGTCGAGATCGCGATCACCAAGTCGCCGCGCCGCACGATCGAGGGCGCGATGAAGCTGCAGTGATCCCGATCGTCCTCCACGTTGGCGAAGATGCGGCGCTCTTCCGCCTCGGCGAAGAACGCCTCGTCCCGGGAGGCGTCTCCCGGCTCCGCCAGGGCGAGCACCGCACCCTCCAGGTCGCCCGGAAGAAAGTCGCGCGCCCTGTGCTCGATCTCTCCGCCTTCGGCCAACCGCGCCAACCCAGGCGTCAGCTCCGGAGCGATGACCCGCACACGGGCCCCGCACGGCAGCAGGCCCGCCACCTTCCGCTCGGCGATCGCGCCGCCGCCGACCACGACCACCCACCGCTCCGCCAGCGACAGATAAACCGGATAGTAGGCGGGAGGCCGACTATCGGCGCTCAACGTGGCTGCAGCACGTGGAGTCCGCATTCCTTGCCGGTCTGGGACTCCCACCACCAGCGTCCGCCGCGGGCGCCTTCACCGGGCCGCGAGGGCCGCGTGCACGGTGCGCACCCGATCGTCCGGTAGCCGCGGTCGTAGAGCGGGTGGTACGGGACTCCCTGCTCGTGGATGTACGTCCAGACCTGATCCTCGGTCCAGTCGAGCAACGGGCAAACCTTGACCAGACGCCCCCTGGTCCGAGTCACCCGGTCGACCTCCACCTTGTTCAGAACATCCCGGGTCGGCGTCTGGTCGCGGCGAAGGCCGCTGAGCCAGGCCGGCGTGCGCGCCAGGGCCCGGCGCATCGGTTCCACCTTGCGCACGTTGCAGCAACGCTGCCTCCCGGCGACCGAGGCGTAGAAGAGATTCGGTCCCTCCTGCCGGACCAGGCGCGCAACTTCGGAGGCGCGCGGCGCCACCATCTCGACCTCGACGCCGTAGTGCAACCGCACGTGCTCGATGTGCCGGTACGTATCCTCCGGCAGGCGGCCGGTGTCGAGCGTCACCGCGCGAACCGGCAGACCGAGCTGATGACACATATGAAGGAGGATCATGCCCTCCGCCTGAAACGACGTGGCCAGGGTCAACTCGCGGCCCCAGCGCCCGTGGGCCCAACGGAGCACCTGTTCGGGCGTCGCCGGTTCCAGCTCCATCGCCCAGCCGAGTACGCAGAGGTCGCCGTCGGCGGCCTGGCCCGGAAAGTCCAGAACGGCGCCGCCGAGGTCGCTCGGATGTGCTTCCTGCTGCATTTGTGACAAATACGATCACAAATGTCTTTTGGTTGCAACGCAACGACCTGCGGGGCGCCCCGAGGGGGCCAAAACGGTGGTTACAACGCCCGCAGCGTCGCCGCCAAGGCCTCCAGATCCGAGCTGTCGTTGTAGACCTGAGGCGCAACCCGGATCGCCGTACCCCGAACCGACACGAAGACCCGGGCCTGCCGGAGGGC
This sequence comes from Candidatus Multivorans sp., assembly GCA_965216125.1. Taxonomy (GTDB): domain Bacteria; phylum Acidobacteriota; class Thermoanaerobaculia; order Multivoradales; family Multivoraceae; genus Multivorans. The sequence goes on from OZ244152.1 coordinate 4,473,137, forward strand.
CGCCGCGGTGGCGTCCGCGTCCAGGCCGCGGCGGGACCGCAATCCGAACAGATGCGCGCCGCGCCACGCCCGATCCTCCAGCTCGAAACCCGCCTCGCTGAAGGCGTCCTCGAACGGTTCGAGCAGTTTCACGCAGTACTCCTGGATGCGCTCCGGGCGCCACTCGAGCACCATGTCCAGGGCGGCGTTCAGCATCGGCAACTGGATCTGGTTGCTGCGCTCGCCCACGTCGTAGCGCGCGGCGGCCGGCCGGTAGGACTCGACGTACTCGAGCCGCCCGGCGACGAACAACTCACTGCTTTCCCGGGCGGCCCAGGGCTCCTCCAGCGGAACGCCGTCGTCGTACCGCTCGCCGAACCACGCCAGACCGCTCTGGTACGGGCCGAACAGGGTCTTGTACCCGGCGACGACCAGCGCGTCGGGCGCCACCTCCTCGATATCGAAGGGCATCGCGCCGATCGACTGCGTACCGTCGATGACGAACAGCGCGCCCACTTCGCGCGCCCGCCGCCCGACCGCCGCGACATCGAAGCGGGTGCCGTCCGCCCAGTGAACGACCGGCAGCGCAACGACCGCGGTGTCGCGATCGATCGCCTCCAGCAGCCGTTCGTTCCAGGCCGCGCCCGGGCTCGGATCCCCGGTCGCGGGCCGGTCCACCGCCCGCAGTTCCGCGCCGCTCTCCCCCGCCTTGCGCATCCACGCGTACACGTTGCTGGGGAACTGCTCGCCCAGGATGACGACGTTCTGCCCCCTGCCCACCGGAGCGTTGCGGGCCGCGGCCGCGATGCCATAGGACACCGCCGGGATGATCGCGACCCGCCGCGGATCGGAACCCCCGATCAGCCGCGCGAAGCGCTCGCGCAGCGCGTCCGCCTGGTCGAAGAAATCGTCCGCGACGATCGTCGACGGGTCGCGCCGGCGCGCCATGCCCGCAAGCCCGGCCGCCTCGACTTCGCGCGCCAGGGGCGCCATGTAGGCGCAGTTCAGGTAGTGCAGGTCGGCCGGAAGCTGGAAGCGGTGTCGCTGGCAGTCGAGCATGGCCGGCGATCTTACGCGCGGCGCCGCTATGCGGCGGCCAGGGCGCGGTCGAGGTCGCGGATCAGGTCGTCCACCGTCTCCAGGCCGATCGAGAGCCGCACCACCTCCGGCCCGGCGCCGGCGGCGGCGCGTTGCTCGTCGCTCAGTTGACGGTGGGTGGTCGAGGCCGGATGGAGGATCAGGGAGCGCGCGTCGCCGACGTTCGCCAGGTGGGAGAAGAGGTCGCAAGCCTCCACGACCCGGATCCCGGCGTCGTAGCCGCCGCGGACGCCGAAAGTGAACACCGCGCCCCCGCCCTTCGGCAGGTACTTCGCGGCCAGGTCCCGGTAGGGGCTTTCGGGCAAGCCGGCGTACGACACCCACTCGACCTTCGGGTGCTCCCGCAGCCACTCGGCGACCTGCTGCGCGTTCCGGCAGTGACGCTCCATGCGCAGCGCCAGGGTCTCGATGCCGAGCAGGATCAGGAACGCGTTCATCGGCGCCATCGCGGCGCCCAGGTCGCGCAGGCCGACCGCGTGAGCATGGGTGGTGAACGCGAGATCGCCGAAGGTCTCGCTGAACTTCAGGCCGTGGTAGGCCGGTTCCGGTTCCGAGAGCCCGGGAAAGCGTCCGGAGGCAGCCCAGTCAAAGCGTCCGCTGTCGATCACGCCTCCGCCGATCACCGTGCCGTTGCCGGACAGGAACTTGGTCGCGGAGTGGACCACCAGGTCGGCGCCCCAGTCCATCGGCCGGCAGAGCCAGGGGGTGGCCAGCGTGTTGTCGACGATGAGCACCGCGCCCGCCGCCCTGGTCAGCCCGGCCAGCGTCTCGAGATCCGAAACAACGCCGCCCGGGTTGGCCAGGCTCTCGACGAACAGCGCCTTGGCGCCCGCGTCCAGGGCCGCCTCGACCGCGGCCAGGTCGTCCGTGTCGACGAAGTCGCACCGCCAGTCGAACTTCTGGAACGTCCTGCTGAACTGGGTGATCGACCCGCCATAGAGCCGGCGCGACGCGGCGAACCGGGCGCCGGGCTCCATCAGGGGGAAGAACGCGAGGAGCTGGGCGGCGTGACCCGAGGCGCAGCAGGCGGCGCCGCGTCCGCCTTCCAGGCTCGCCAGCCGTTGCTCCAGCGCCGCGACCGTGGGGTTGCCCAGGCGCGAGTAGATGAACCCGAAGGTCTGGAGATTGAACAACGAAGCGGCGTGGTCCACGTCGTGAAACGCATAGGCCGTGTTCTGGTAGATCGGCGTCTGCCGAGCGCCGGTGATCGGCTCGGGCGCGGCACCCGCGTGGATCATCCGGGTTTCGAAGCCCCAACCGGGATCCGCCTTCCGGTCCGGGTCCCGCCCGGCTCGCCCGCTCACCCGGACCCTCCGCGCCCAGGCGCCTGCACCAGCCGCGGGCGCCGGCTGGAGATGACGCCGCTGTCGATGCCGCCCCAGCCCAGCTCGCCCCACAGCCGCCCGTACTCGATCTTCGGGCAGCGGTCCATGATCACCGTGAGCCCGGCGGCCTCCGCCTCGGCCGCGGCTTCGTCGTTGCGCACGCCGAGCTGCATCCAGACCACCTCGATGCGCTTCTCCTCCCGCAGCCGGATGGCCTCCCGGGTCGTCTCCAGGGCCGCGTCCGAGCTGCGGAAGACGTCGACCATGTCCACCGGCGCCGGCGCCTCGGCCAGGGACGCGCAGGCCCGCTCGCCCAGGATCGAAACCCCTTGAGCCGCCGCCCGGGGATTCACCGGAATCACGCGGTAGCCCTTCTCCTGCAGGTACTTCATGGCGAAGTTCGAGGGCCGCTTCCAGTTCGGCGACGCGCCCACCATGGCGATCGTCCGCACCCGGCGGAGGATGCCGGCGATCAGGGCGTCGCTGTAGCGCAGGGCGGAGGCCACGGCGCGGATGTTAGCGCCGGTGGCGTCGAGTACTCTGACGCCCTGAGTCGCGAGTTCGCCCGCAGCTCGTTCGCCGCGTCCCAGAGCTGCGTTTCGATCCCTCCGTTCTGCGTTATCGGCTGTAGTCTAGGGCCATGGCTGATGGTGTCGCTGCAGTTCTTCCCAACCTGGAGGGCGAGGGGACTGACCCCCGAGAAGCTGCCGCCGGGCCGGTGGGCGCCCAGCTCGACGCTGACGGCTGGCGGCTCGACCTCACAGACTTCCCCGGTTGCGAGGCGGTCCGGATCCCGCGGGAGAAGATCGAAGATCACGAAGGCCGGGTCGAGTACTGGGACAGCCGGACCGAGACGGCGATGGTGGTTTGCGAGACGACTCTGTTCCACGAACGGCCCTCCCAACGCCTGGCGAGGCTGGCCGAACGGGTCGCCGCTTCGAGCGGGTCCCTGATCGAGACGTTCGGGACGACGGACCTGGTGCGGTTCTTCGCCAGCGGCAAGATGAAGGTGCTCATGCAGGCGGACCAGATCGTGTACGTCAACCCGCCGGCCGCGGTCGGACTGAGCCCGAGAGTCGACGTAGACGGAGGCGATCTGCCGGATGTCGTCCTGGAAGTCGACCATTCCACCGATGTCCGGCGCGGCAAGTTGCCGCGTTACGAGGCATGGGGCTTCCCGGAGGTCTGGGTCGACGTGCCCGACGAGCGTGCGGTAAGCCGCCCTAGGTCGCGCAGATCGGGGCTCACGATCCACCTTCTCGAAAACGGCCGGTTCGAGAGCACACCGTCCAGTCGCGCCTTCCCCGGCTGGACGGCGGAGGAGATCCACCGCGCTCTCAACGAGCACCTGCCCAGCGACCACACGATGACCGTGCTGCGCCGGGTGGGTCGCGCCCTGGGCGCACGCGAAGGGACGGGCCCCGACCAGGATCGGTGGCTGCGGTACGAGCGCGACGAGAGCCGGGCGGAAGGCCGGGCGGAAGGCCGGGCGGAAGGCATGATCGCCGCGGTGGCAGCTCTGCTCGAGAGCCGCGGCGTAGCCGTCGACGCCGACCTCGCGGCGCGTCTGGCCGTCTTCGGCGACAAGTCGCCGGTCGAACTGATGCGGGCGGCGCAAGAGTGCGGGAGCGCGGAAGACCTGCTGCAGCGACTGAGCGATTGACACGCGGCAGGCGCGTCCGGTTCCTACACCGCAACGCAGCAACCCCCGTTGCGGCCGCTCCTATCTCGGCGGATGTCTGGCCAGCGCCTCTTCGTCCGGCTCCGTACCCCAGCCGGGCCTCCCAGGCACGACCAGATAGCCGCCTTCCTCGAACTCGGGCTCGTGGGTGAATATCTCGCCGTCCCACGGCAGCCGGTCGATGTCCGTCTCCATGATCCGCAGGTTCGGCACCGCGGCGCTCATGTGGGCGTTCATCATCGTCGCCAGGTGGCCGTAGTAGTTGTGCGGCGCCACGTTGACCTCGTAGGCGGCCGCCAGGGCGGCAATCTTCATCGACTGCCAGACGCCGTTCCAGACCGCGTCGATGATCGCCACGTCGACCGCCTCGGCGCGCAGGTACGGCAGGAAGGCGGCGCTCCCGATCAGGGTCTCACAGGAGCTGATCGGGTGCGCGCTCTCCTGCCGCACCGTCGCCAGTCCGTCCGCTGAGGGCGTGTCGATCTCCACCCAGAAAAGATCGAGATCCGCGAGCGCCCGCACGATCTGGCGGTAGCCCGAGATCTTGGCGTTGAAGTTGAGGTCGAGCAGGATGTCGACGTCGGGCCCGGCCCCCTCGCGCAGCGCTTCGAGGTGCCGACGCAGGTTCGAAATGACCTTGCGGTCGACGTTCTGGCCTGGGTCGAACGGGCGGCCGAAGCCGGGCGCCCAGCCGCGCGGCGAACCGCTGCTGTAGTCGAAGATGTTCGTCTTGAGCGCGGTGAAGCCGCGTTCGCGGACCTCCGCGCCGAGCGCCACGACGCCGTCGATGTCGGCAATCGCGTTCCCGTAGACCTGCGGCAGCGCGATCCGCCAGGTCGCGCAGTGCGACCAGTACACGCGTACCCGGTCCCGCACCCGTCCACCGAGCAGGTCGCAGCAGGGGACGCCCAGCTCCTTGGCCCGGGCGTCGAGTACCGCGTTCTCGATCGCGCCGATCGCCATCGCCATGACACCCGACATCGACTGCCGCGCACGGGTCAGCAGGCGCTGGTAGATCCGCTCCAGGTCGGCGACCCGCATGCCCACGACCAGCTCCCCCAACTGCTCGATCACCGTGGTGACGCCGAGCGCGCCCTGGTGCTGGTCGTACTCGCTCCAGCCGACGATTCCATCGTCGGTGGTGAGCTTCACGAAGTGGTAGTTCCGCCACCCCGCGTCGCAGTGGCGGGTTTCGATCTTGGCGACCTTCATGGGGTGCTCCTCTCCGTGGGCGAATGATCGCCGAGCCACTCGGCGACGACCTCTTCCGTATCGCGGCCAAGTTCGCAGCTCGGTTCGAGCGGGCCGGACGACTGACCGTCGAAGCGTAGCGGGCTCGTCGGCAGGGTGACCTCGCCCAGCGTCGGGTGGTCGAGGGTCTCCAGGAAACCGCGCTCCAGCAGGTGCGGATCCGCGTTCACCTCGGCCAGATCGCGCACCGGCGCGCACGGCACGTGGCAGTCGCGGGCGGCCCGGCAGACCTCCGCCCGGCTTCTGGTCGCGGTCCAGGCGGAGACCACGTCTTCCGCCTCCTCCATGTGGGCCACGCGCGCCTCGTTGTTCTCAAAGCGCGGATCGGAGGCCAGTTCCTCCCGACCCATCGCCTGCAGCAGGTTCCGCCAGTGCCCCTCGTTGACGCAGATGATGGCCACGAAACCGTCGTTGCACGGGTAGACGTCGTACGGGGAGACCCGGCCGTGCCGGTTGCCGATCCGTTCCGGAGGCCGGCCGTCGTTGTGCATCAGGGCGAGCTTCGAGAGCATGCTCGGGTAGACCGCCTCCTGCATCGCCACTTCGACCAGACGTCCCCGGCCGGTCCGCTCGCGCTCGTAGAGAGCGCTGACGACTCCTCCGTACAGATGGACGCCGCCGAGGAAGTCGATCAGCGCCGGCCCGGCCTTGAGTGGCGGGCGCCCGGCCTCGCCGGTGATGCTCATCACGCCGGAAGACGCCTGCACCGTGATGTCCATGCCCAGGCGGTCCCGATCCGGGCCGCTCAGACCGTACGCGGTGCCCGAGGCGTAGATCAGCCGCGGGTTGAGTTCCCGCAGCCGTTCCCAGCCGACGCCGAGTCGGTCCAGCACGCCGGGCGCGAAGTTCTCGACCAGCATGTCGGCGACCGTCGCCAGCCGGCGCAGCAGGTCCCGCCCGTCCTCCACCTTGAGGTCGCAGACCACCGAACGCTTGTTCGAGTTCAGGAACGCGAGCGGGAACGACGGCGGCCCGCCGTGGACCTCCCGGCGGCGTAGCGGCTCCCCGCCAGGCGGTTCGACCTTGACCACGTCGGCCCCGGCCTGGGCAAGCAGGAAGCCGGCGTACGGCCCCTGGTAGATCTGCCCCAGGTCGAGGACGCGAACTCCCGCAAGAGGCTTCGGAGCCTGTGATTCACCGCTCACGGCGCCGCCCGGATCCTCAGTGGAAGGAACCGCCGATGATGTCGCGCGCGACGATCAAGCGCTGGATCTCGTTCGGGCCCTCGCCCACCCGCCGGATGCGGAGTTCCCGGTACCAGCGTTCGAGCGGCAGGTCCTTCGTCATGCCGTAGCCGCCGTGGATCTGCATGGCGCGGTCGACCACCCGGCTCGCCCCCTCGCTCGCCACCAGCTTGCAGATCGCCGCCTCGGTTCTGAATGGCTTGCCGGCATCGGCGCGCGCGGCCGCCTCCAGGGTCAACGCCCTGGCGGTGCGCAGATCGATCTCGTTGTCGACGATCATCCACTGCACCGCCTGCCGGGTCGACAGGTAGTCGCCAAACGTCTTGCGCGTCCTGGCGTAGGCGATCGCCATCTCCTGGGCCTTGAGCGCCACGCCCACGCAACCCGCCGCATACGGGATCCGGTTGCGGCTCAAGCGGTCGTTGGCGATCGCGAAGCCCTGGTTCACCTCGCCCAGCACGTTGCGGCCAGGCACCCGCACCCGGTTGAACTCGAGTTCCGCCGCGTAGTGCGTCGAACGCAGGGTGTGGATGATGCGGCGGACGCGGAAGCCCGGCATGTCCGTGTCGACCAGGAAGCAGGTGATCCCCTTGCGCCCGAGTTCGGGATCGGTGCGCGCGAAGACGATGCCGAAGTCCGCCTTGTCGGCGCCGGAGATGAAGGTCTTCTCGCCGTCGATGATCCAGTCGTCGCCGTCGCGCACCGCCGTGGTGCGGATCGCGCGGGCCGGGTCGCTGCCGCCCGAGGGCTCGGTCAGCGCGAAGTAGCCGCGCTTCTCGCCCCGCAGCACGGGATAGAGATAGCGCTCCTTCTGGTCGTCGTCCGCCTCGTACAACTGGGCCAGACCGGCGCCGCCGAAGACGCCGTAGCAGGGCGCGTAGAGGCCGGCCCGGTGCTGCGCCATCTCGAACGCCATCAACGTCCTGGTCACCAGATCGATGCCGGGGCCGCCGTACTCCTCCGGGATGTCCAGGCCGTAGAAGCCGAGTTCCTTCGTCATCGCCACCAGGCGCTCGCGATGGTGCGGCGGAAGTTCGCCGGCGTCCGGGTCGAGGTCGACCTCGAGCGGCACGATCTCCTCGTGCACGAAGCGGCGCACGGTCTCCAGGATCAGCTTCTGTTCGGTACTGAGTTCAAAGTCCACCGGCTTACCTCCCAGGCGCCGCGATCCGGCCGACGCCTATCCGGCCGACGCGCCGCTCGCCGCGGTCCGCGTTGCCCGGCGGCAACTCGCCGTGGTCGGCGAAGTAGACGGCGAGCAACTCCTCGAAGCGGCTCCAGTACTGCATGGTCACTTCGTACCGGAACCGCGCCGCCCCCTCATGCTTCGCGGCCGTCTCCGCGACGGCGCTGCGCAGCCCGAAGCGGGACCGCCCGCCCGCGAAGCCCAGCTCCAGGGCGCCGCCTTCCGCGTCACCGATCTCGAACACACCCAACTGCCCGGGCAGCGCGGCGATCGCGGCATCGTCCAACTCGCGCCAGGGTTTCGTCAGCCGGACCTCGGTCATCGGCCGGGATGGTATCCCGCACTCCGGGGTCGCGGCCCTGTGTCACAATCCCGACCGCTCTGGACACAACCCGCCAACCTCCGCGCGGCGAGAAGCCGGCATGACCTCAGCCGCCGCAAACGGTGCGCCGGGCGACCAGGCCGCGCTGCTCGACGGCGTCCGCGTCGTCGAGCTCGCCACCATCGTCATGGCGCCCTCGGCATGCGCGATCCTCTCCGACTTCGGCGCCGAGGTGATCAAGATCGAGGCGCCGGGCAGAGGCGACCTCTACCGCTACTTCCAGGATCTGCCCGGCATGCCGGACTCGGAGATCCCCTATTGCTTCCTGCTCGACGGCCGCAACAAGAAGAGCGTGGTGATCGACCTCAAGAACGAGCACGGTCAGGCCGTCGCTCACCGGCTGATCGAGACCGCCGACGTCTTCCTGACCAACTGCCACAACTCCGTGCTGGACGACCTCGGCATGACCTGGGACCGGCTGCGCGAGATCAATCCGCGGCTCATCTTCGCGCACGGCACCGGCTACGGCCACACGGGCCCGGAGGCCGAAAAGCCCGGCTACGACCAGGTCTGCTACTGGACCCGTTCGGGCCTCGTCTCGACGTTCTTTCCGGTCGAGGGGCACCTGGGGTCGCTTGGATGCGGCACCGGCGATCACCCCACCGGCGTAACGCTGTTCTCAGCGGTGCTCCTGGGCCTGATGAAGCGCCAGCAGACGGGAAAGGGTTCCTACGTCACCACGTCGCTCCTCGCGGCCGGCGCCTGGGCCAACGCCTGCGCCATCCAGGCCAAGCTGGTCGGCGCCGAGTTCCACGAAAAGCGGCCGCGCGAACACACGATGAACTTCGGCCAGCTCTACTACCGCACCCGGGACGACCGCCTCGTCAAGCTGAGCATCGTCGAGCAGGACCGGGACTGGGAGCGCTTCTGCCTCGCCCTCGGCCGCACCGACCTGATCGACAACGAGCGCTTCTGCACGACGCCCGAGCGGATCGCGAACATGCCCGAGTTCGTCGCACTCCTCGACGCGGAGTTCGCGCGGCGGGACTTCGAGGACTGGAGCGAGCGCTTCACCCGCCGCGAGATCCCCTACAGCCTGGTCTCGAACCTCGACGACATCGCGAACGACGAGCAGTTGGAGGCCATCGGCATGTTTCGCGAGCTTGACCACCCCAAGTACGGCCGCTTCCGGACCGTCGACAGCCCGATAACCATCCTCGGCGAGGAGAAGGTCAAGCCCCGGCCGGCACCCGAACTCGGGGAGCACACCGGCGACCTGCTGCGGGAGTTGGGATTGGACGCCGCGGAGATCGACCGGCTGGCCAGGCGGGGCGTCATCTCGGGCCGGCTCTGACGATCCCGGATTCTCGGACTACAATCCCCCCTTCCCGACCGAACGCCACGCAGGAGACGAGCCATGGACTTTCAGGACTCACCACAAGAGGCCGCCTTCCGCGCCGAGGCGCGCGCCTGGCTCGGAGCGAACGCCGAACCCCTGTCTCCGGGTGACACCTCCCGGTACGCCGGGCTTCCCGAGCAGGAAGGGCTGGCCGTGGTCAAGGAGTGGCAGCAGAGGAAGTGCGACGCCGGCTGGGCCTGCATCACCTGGCCGAAGGAACACGGCGGCCGCGGCGCGACCTTCATGGAGGGCGTGATCTGGGACCAGGAGGAGGCGAAGTTCGACGTTCCCGGCGGCTACCTCAACATCGGCCACGGCACCTGCGCGCCGGCGATCATGGCCCACGGCACGGAGGAGCAGAAGCGCCGCTACCTGCCCAAGCTGGCCAGCGGCGAGGAGGTCTGGTGCCAGCTCTTCTCCGAGCCGGGAGCGGGTTCCGATCTCGCCGGCCTGCGCACGCGCGCCGAGCGCGACGGCGACGAGTGGGTCGTCAACGGCCAGAAGGTCTGGAACTCGGGCGCCCACTTCGCCGACTGGGGCATCCTCGTCACCCGCCACGATCCGACCGTGCCCAAGCACAAGGGCCTGACCTTCTTCGTCGTCGACATGAAGTCCCCTGGCATCGACCCGCGGCCGATCCGCCAGATTCCGGGCACCGCCGAGTTCAACGAGGTCTTCCTGCAGAACGTCAGGATCCCCGACCACAACCGTCTCGGCGCGGTCGGCGCCGGCTGGCAGGTGGCGATCACGACCCTGATGAACGAGCGGCACGGCCGCTACCAGATGACGCCCGACTGGAGCGACGCACTGCGCATCGCCTCGGAACTGGAGATCGACGGCGAACCCGCGGCAGCGCAAAGCGCCGTGCGCGACCGGATCGCCGACTGGTACGTGCAGTGCCGCGGCGTCGAGTTGACCTTCCTGCGCACCCTGACCGCCATCTCCCAGGGCAAGCAGCCGGGGCCCGAGAACTCGATCTGCAAGGTCATCACCGCCAGCGCCCGGCAGGACATCGCCTCGTTCGCCGCCGACCTGCTGGATGTCGCCGGTTCCATCAGCGGCCGTGAAGACGCCCCGTCGGGCGGGATGTTCCACTACGCCTACCTGGCGGCGCCCGGCATGCGGATCGCCGCCGGCACGGACGAGATCCTGCGCAACATCATCGCCGAGCGGGTGCTCACCCTGCCCGGTGAGATCCGCGTCGACCGCGACCGGGCCTTCAGCGACATCCCCACCGGCTCGAACTGACGAGCGGCGCCGAGACGGCGTCAGGCGCCGGGCTTGCGGTCGTAGACCAGCTTGTAGGCGTAGGTTCCCAGGCCGGCTGCGCCTTGGTACTGGGTCAAGACGACCAACTGGTCCTTCTTGTTGACGCTGTACTCCCGAATCACGAGCGACTGCCCACGCCCCCGGTTCCTGGTCACCAGTTTGGTTTTCTTCCAGTACGACTGGCTCTCACCCGTCTTGCCTGCCTGGCGCCACTCGCGATCCGTCGTCAACACGCGGGCCCGGCCCAAGGCATCCGTGATCTGAACCCCGTCCTCCATCATGTGGATGGTGAGTCCGCCGGCGCCGGTTGCGCCACGGCGGCCGGCGCTACCACCCCGTAGGACACCACCGCAGCCAGTAGCGCGACTGCTCCCGATCTCACGACAGCCGCCAGGGACGACCGAAACGACCGCATCTTTTCCATCGTCTTCCCTCCGTTCCGCCTGTAGTGACCTCCTAGCCTATCGCCAGCCACGCCCGTCCGACGCCGTCCAGTCCGCGCCGGAGGCTGGAGGGGAGGGTCCCAGCGAGGCTGTCGGCAAGCGACGGCCCAAGCCCCTACAACGACCGACACGAAACCGGAGCGCAGCCGACCGCAGCGAGCGCCAACCTCACATCAACCAAGAGAGCGCGAGCGGCCGCAGGGACCCTCCCCTCCGGCCGCAGGAGCGGACGGGTGCACCATGCGCTAGCTGGCGACCTCGCTCTCGCTGCCCGGGAACAGGAGCCGGGCCATCTGGGTCTGCGACCGGTGCACGAACAGGATGACCTGGTCGTTCGCGCGCAGCACGTTGCTGCGCTCCGGCATGAACACCCGGTCGCCTCGCACCACGGCGCCCACGATCAAGCCCCTGGGCGCCTGGAGGTCGGCAAGCGTGGCGCCGGCCGCCGGGCTGGCTTCGTGGATCACGCGCTGAACCACCTGCAGGGCGCCGTCGGCCAGGTTGACCAGGTTCGCCTTGTAGCCGTTGGCGACGAAGTTGCGGACGTGGTCGATCGCCAGGGAATGCGGCGACACCAGCTCGACCTCGCCGAGCCGCTGCCAGAGCCGGCTCGTCGTATGGTGGATCAGAGCGACCACCTGCCGCACGCCCAACTCCTGGGCGATGAGCCCTGCCACCACGTTGCTGTCGTCGTGGCTGGTGGCCGCGATCAGGACGTCGGCCCGGCCGAGTCCCTCGCTCTCCATGGTCGCCGCGTCGATCGGATCGCCGTGCAGCACCTCGATGTCGGGAAACGACTGGGCCAGGTACTCGGCGCGCCGCCGGTCGCGCTCGATCCAGCGCAGACGCTTGACCTCGTTCCGCAACGCCTTGACCACCGCAACCGCGGCCGAACTGCCACCGGCAACGGCCACGGTGTGGGGATGTTCGACCCGGGACGCGAACAGCTCCTCCACGCCGTGGGTGGACTTCGTGCGACAAAGGACCATGGCCAGACCGCCCGGCGCGGCCTGCAGGTCCGGACCGGGGATCGACAGTTCGTGCTCCGCATCGAAGTAGCCGACGATCCGGGCGCCCTCGGGCAGCGGCAGTTCCCGGATCGGCAGCCGGGCGACCGTGCTGTTCGCCTGCACCTGGATCGTCCTCAACTCGAAACGTCCCTTGGCCAGATAGTCGACTTCGTGGGTATGGTGGCCGAGCACGACGTTCAGGATCGCGTTGGTCGCCAGACTCTGGGGCGACAGCAGGAGGTCGGCGCCGAACAACCGCTCGTAGGAGCGGCGGTAGACGGTCAGATCCTCGGACGTGTCGAGCCGCACCACGCACCGCTTCGCGCCCAGGTTGCGGGCAATCACGGACGCCACCAGGTTCGCCTCCTCCGACGAGGAGGCGGCGATGAAGAGGTCCGCGGCCTCGACGTGAGCCCGCTCGAGAACCGCCTGATGGGCGCCGTTGCCGACCACGAAGGCCGCGTCCAGCTCCTCCTCTATCCGTTGCCCCTTGTCCGGATCGATGTCGATCAGGGTCAGACTCCGGCCTTCACGGCCAAACGCCTCGGCAATGTGGAAGCCTATGTCGCCGATGCCCATGATGCAGTAGTGGCCCTTCGTGCTCACGACCTGTCGAGCATAAGCGAACCCGGGTGGCGCGACCCGCGTCACCCGCGAACCATTCCGTTCGCGAGTCATCGAGCGGACGGATGACACCCGGGTGGCGCGACCCGCGCCACCCGCGAACCATTCCGTTCGCGAGTCATCGAGCGGACGGATGACACACCCCGCAGTCCGTGTGGGACTCCGACGGCCCACGATGGTCTGTTACGGTAGCCGCTTCCTTCCGCAAGGCGGTGACTCCCAGCCCCGCCCGAGGGTCGCTTGTGAGCGAACTGAAGACGAAGCAGAACGACGCCAGCGTCGAGATGTTCCTGAGGGCGGTCGGCAACGATCGGCGGCGTGAGGACAGCTTCACCGTCCTTGAGCTCATGAAGCGGATCACCGGTGAAGAGCCCCGGATGTGGGGCGCCGCGATCGTCGGCTTCGGCAGCTACCGCTACAGGTACGCGAGCGGCCGCTCCGGAGAAATGCCGCGCATCGGTTTCTCGCCCCGCAAGCAGAGCCTGACCGTCTATGTCATGCCCGGGTTCTCGGACTATGACGAGATCCTGTCCCGGCTCGGCAAGCACCGGACCGGCAAGTCCTGCCTCTACATCAACAAGCTGGCCGACATCGACATGGACGTGCTTGAAGACCTGACCAGGAGTTCGCTCGACGCGATGCGGGAGAAGTACCCGGAGGAACGACCAGGCACATGAACTACGAACGGATCCTGCTCGAACGGGACGGGAATCTCGCCACGATCACGCTGAACCACCCGGAGGTGCTGAACGCCACGGACGCGCAGATGGTGGCCGAAATGGGCGACGCCGTGCTGCGTATCCGCGATCCGGAGAGCGGTGTACGCGCGCTCCTGCTCACCGGCGCGGGCCGTGCCTTCTGTTCCGGCGCCAACCTGTCCGGCCGCGGCAGCCAGCCGGAGGGCGCCGTGAAGCCGACGGCCCGCGAGAACCTGCGCAACAACTACCACCCCTTGCTGCTGTCGCTCCGCGACCTCGACGTACCGATCGTCACGGCCGTACACGGGGCCGCGGCGGGCGTCGGCATGAGCTTCGCTTTGATCGGCGACCTTGTCTGCGCATCGAAGCAGGCCTTCTTCCTGCAGGCGTTCGCTCGCATCGGGCTGGTGCCCGACGGCGGCGCCACGTTCATGCTGCCGCGCCTGATCGGTTGGGGCCGCGCGGTCGAGCTGTCCATGCTCGCGGAACGTCTGCCGGCCGACAAGGCGTTCGAATGGGGCTTGGTCAACCGCCTGTACGACGACCGGGAGTCCTTGATGGAGGGGGCCACCGAGCTGGCCCAGCGCCTGGCCAACGGTCCGCGCTCCCTGGGGATGATCCGCAAGGCCTACTGGGCCACCTGGCAGAACGTGTACGAGCAGCAACTCGACCTGGAGGCAAGGCTCCAGGCCGAGGCCGGCGCCACCGAAGACTCCCGCGAGGGAGTCCTCGCCTTTCTCGAGAAGCGGCCCGCCCAATTCAAGGGACGCTGACAAGGGACGCTGATCCTCTCCCGCCGGCGCCGGAGACGCGGCGCAACCCCCATCCGAGCCCAAGGAGGACTCCACCATGCCGGATAGCGCCGTCAAACGCCTCGCAGCACTAGCCTTTCTCGCCTGCTCCGCCGCGGCCGCTCAGGAACCCGTCGAGTGGCGCCACTACGCCGCCGACCGAGCCAGCACGAAATACTCGCCGGCGGCGCAGATCGACGCGTCGAACGTGTCGAAGCTCGAGGTCGCGTGGCGCTCGGTCACACCCGACGGCCGCGTTGACACGAAGGCGCCGGCCGGCGACCTGAAGGGCACGCCGCTGATGGTGAACGGCACCCTCTATGCCGTGTCGGCCCTGAACCTCGTCAGCGCCATCAACCCCGAGACCGGCGAGGAGCTCTGGACCTACGATCCGTTGGCCTACGAACGCGGCGTCCCGACCCACGGCGGCTTCACCCAGCGCGGCATCGAGTTCTGGGAGCACCGCGGCATGCAGCGGATCGTGCTGGTCACCGGTACCCATCAACTCGTGTCTCTGGACGCCAGGACCGGCAAGCCCGACCTCGAGTTCGGCGAAGCGGGCATGGTCGACATGCGCGGCGACATCGGCCGGCCGGACCAGATGCGCCAGACCGGCGCCAACTCGCCCGGCATCGTCTGCGGCGACACCATTCTCATGGGCATGACGATCATGGACTTCTCCTTGACGCAGGAGATGCCGGCCGGCCATATCCGCGGCTACGACATCCGCACCGGCCAGAAGAAGTGGGTCTTCCACACCGTTCCGCAGGGCGGCGAGCCTGGCGCGGAGACCTGGCACGATGAGTCCTGGCGCTACTCCGGCAACAGCAACGTGTGGTCGTGGATGAGCTGCGACGACGATACGGGCTGGATCTACTTCGGCACCGGCACGCCGACCAGCGACTACTACGGCGGCCACCGCCACGGCGACAATCTCTACGCCGAGAGCCTGGTCGCCATCGACACCGCGACGGGCGAGAAGAAGTGGCACTTCCAGGCGGTGCGGCACGGCCTCTGGGACTACGACTTCCCCTGCGCCCCGATCCTGCTCGACATCGAGGTCGACGGGGAGCGCATCGAGGCGGTGGCCCAGGTCAGCAAGCAGGCGTTCACCTACGTCTTCGACCGCAAGACCGGCAAGCCGGTGTGGCCCATCGAGGAGCGCAAGGTGCCGGAGAGCACCGTCCCCGGCGAGTGGACCGCAAGCATGCAGCCCTTCCCCACCAAGCCGCCGCCGTTCGACCGCCAGGGCGTGCGCGAGAGCGATCTCATCGACTTCACACCGGAACTGAACGCCCGGGCGGTCGAGAGCTACCGCAAGACCCTGCTTGGAGGCCCGCTGTTCACGCCGCCGATCGTGGCCGGCAACAACGGCAAGGCGGCGATGGCGCAACTACCCGGTCAGGCCGGCGGCGCAAACTGGGGCGGCGCCGCCGTCGACCCGGAAAGCGGTGTCCTGTTCGTGCCGTCGCAGACCCGGCTCGGCACGATGTCCCTGAACCCGCCGACCGGACGCCAGCGCTCCGACCGCGACTACCTGCCGGGATTCACGTTCCCCGCCGGCCCCGAGGGCCTGCCGCTGACCAAGCCGCCCTGGAGCCGCCTCACCGCGATCGATCTCAACCGAGGCGAAATCCTGTGGCAGACGCCGCTCGGGGACGGACCGCGCAACCATCCGGCGCTCGTGGACCTGGAGCTCGGTCCGCTCGGCGCCTGGCCGCTCGGCGGCCTGACTCCCGGCTGGCCGATGGCGACCCGGACCCTCGTGTTCGTCGTCACCAGCGAACAGGAGCCCGGCAACTACGCTCCGCGCGGGCCGTCGACCGGTTTCCTCTACGCCTTCGACAAGGCGACCGGCGAGGAGGTCTGGCGGACGGAGTTGCCCGACACCCCGGGCGGCGGACCGATGACCTATGTCAGCGCCGGACGTCAGTTCATCGTTGTGCCCGTCGGCGATCGCGGCCAGGAGCATTCCCTGGTCGCGTACGCGTTGCCGACGAACTAGTCCGCCACTGCAGCCGTCTCCCGGCAACCCTCGGGAAACGCGTACAAGTCCGTGATCGCCGGCGCCGGAACGCCGGGTTCGTTGACGTACCGCCGCAACCTCCCGAGCACCGAGTCCCTCACAGTGACCTCGTACCCCAGGTCCGTCGTCGAGGCGCCGAACACCCAGACGTTGCCGTTGTTCGAGCAGCCCTTCAGCACCTTGATCAGAATCTCCCAATTGTCCGGTTCGAAGAACCAGAACATACCCGAGTCGCCCGTAGACTCCTCGACCGTTTGCGCCACGCCGGACCTGCCATCTGGTGTTCGCCATACGGCCCTGACTTCGTACCGGGATTCCTGCAGGCACAGAGTCTCGGCGCCCGGCACACACTCGCCCGTCTGCGGCGGCTCGCCTTTCGGGGCGAATGCAGGACGGATGACCTTGACGACCCGGTTCCTTGCAATGAGCGATCCCCCCACGTGGGCGTCCCCCTCAAGATAGCGGACCTCTTCGTCTTGCGCGAGTGCGATCAGTTCCTGCTTCAGCCTCGCCGCGCCCCAATCGGGATTCGAGTACGCGAGATTCGTTGCGTAGGCCGCAAGAACCGCCGTCGCGTGGGAAGTGCTCATGTCCGGCGACTCGACATAGATGGTGTGAGGCGCAAACACTCCGTCCGCCCGAATCGCGCCGGTCGCGAAGCTCATGCCGGTCGCGGAGGGCTCCGGGGCGAGGGCCCCGACCCACAGGGCCTTGTCGAGACCGACACCGGAATGCGCGATGTAGTCGCGCAGAAGGCCACAAGGAGGCTCCCACCCCCGTTCTTCCTGCGGATCGAAATCGTCGCAGAAAAGGGGCAGCCCGTCGCGTCTCCGGGAAATGTTCTCCACCGAGGCGACAAACAACGTGTTCTGATTCTGCATCCAGGCAGCAACAGCGCGCGCGTCCTTGTCAAACGGCCGGCCGTTCTCGAGAAACCAGTATTCATACCACCTCGGCGCGTACGTGCCCGTGTCGCTGGTGGCGGTCCAGAAGATCCCGCCGCCGCGTCGTAGCGCGTGTCTGATGAATCCGTTCCCGACAAACAACCTGATCTCTCGACCGCCGAGTTCGTACCGGCCGTACCCAATGGTCTGAACCAGACGCGCCTGATTCGTGTTCGCCAGGAACGTTCTCGTGATCCGTTCCCCATGTTCGTCAGGCTCGAAGCCTTGTCCGTCGACCATCGACACCGCGACAGGGCCCGAATCGTCCGCCAGCCGATCGACGAAGTCGTCGTCTATGAGCACGGGGACGTGTGACGAAGTCGACTCGACCCCGGCCGGCCGCTCGCCGTCCGCTCCCGGACCAGCGTAGGCAGCGCCGACACAAGCGAAACCCGCCAACATTGTGGGCAGAGCCCAACACGTGCGACAAGCCTTCAGCCCGACGGGTTCACTTAAAGGCACAAGGAGATCCTAGCTAAGCTAAGCTAGCAGTTGCCGAGTCGCCGACCGAGAGGGACCGGGGCCGCCGAAACGCACACCGTATCACCGCCGCTTCGACAGCCGGGCGTCCGGCGGGTCGCCGATCCACTCCGCCCCCTGCTCCCAGCCGTCGTCGAAGACCGTGTCGCGAATCGGCCGGCGCCGCAGCGGGCCGTGGCGTCCCAGGGGCTTGCCGATCGTGATCGTCAGTGACAGCTCGACGTCGTCCGGAACCTCCAGAATCTCACGCAGCTCGTCCGCCACGGCGTGATGCCACCCGCTGTAGCAGGCGCCGTTACCGCGTGCAGCCCTCCGGAAACGCCGTCCCGTCCGTGATCGCCGGCGCCGGATGGCCCGGTTCGTTGCGGTACTCCTTCACCACACCCGTGACCGTGTCCGTCACGCGGATTGAGTTGCCCAGGTCCGTGGTCGAAGCGCCGTACACCCACACGTGACCGTTCATCGCACACCCGTCCAGTACCTTGATCAGCACTTCCCAGTTCTCCCGGTTGAAGAACGTGAACAACCCCGAGTCGTTCGTGCCCTCATGGACCACGCTGCCGGCGCCGCTTTCGCCGGCGGCCGTCCACCAGGCCACATGGACCGCGTAGCGGGAATCCTGAAGGCAGAGCGTCTCCGCGTCCGACACGCAGGCGCCCGCCGGATCGCTCGCCTCGACCAGGAACTTCCGTGACGCCGTGGACTCGTTCTCGCCGTCGCTCACCCACAGGGTGACCTCGTAGAAGCCGGGTTCCGACCACGCGTGCTCAGGCCTGCGACCCCGCGAACTCGCCCCATCCCCGAACTCCCACCGGCGCGTCAGCACCTTGCCGGTACTCGTGTCCGTGAAACGCACAGGCGAACCGCCAACAGCCCGGCAAAGATCAGCCCCGCACGCCGCACCGCTGAAGTCGAAGGCCGCCATGGGGGCGCCGTCGTCGTCATCGTGAATCGTCCCGACCACTTGCAACACCGAGCCGCCGCCGGCCAGCGTGGCGTTCGTCGGGTTGCGAAGCGTCAACGTGAAGGTCTCCGACTGCGGCTCGTACACCCCGTCGTCCGTTACCGGAACGCGGATCTGGCGCACTGCCGTCGACTGGGCGGGGAACGTCAGGGCGCCCTTCGTCTCCGCGTAGTCCGAACCCGCTCTCGCACCGCCGGCGCCCGCACCGTCCGCCGTGGCGTAGTCGACTGTCACCGCTGAACTGCTCGCCGCACTGAGGCTGACGTCGAAGACCACGGCGCCAGAACTCTCCAGGGCCTGCGCCGATGCGACCGACACCGTGGGCCGTGGGGGCGGCGGAGGCGGCTCGCCCGTCAGCGGCGGCTCGCCTTTCGGGGCGAATGCAGGACGGATGACCTTGACGACCCGGTTCCTTGCAATGAGCGATCCCCGCACGTCGGCGTCCCCCTCAAGATAGCGGACCTCTTCGTCTTGCGCGAGTGCGATCAGTTCCTGCTTCAGCCTCGCCGCGCCCCAATCGGGATTCGAGTACGCGAGATTCGTTGCGTAGGCCGCAAGAACCGCCGTCGCGTGGGAAGTGCTCATGTCCGGCGACTCGACATAGATGGTGTGAGGCGCAAACACTCCGTCCGCCCGAATCGCGCCGGTCGCGAAGCTCATGCCGGTCGCGGAGGGCTCCGGGGCGAGGGCCCCGACCCACAGGGCCTTGTCGAGACCGACACCGGAATGCGCGATGTAGTCGCGCAGAAGGCCACAAGGAGGCTCCCACCCCCGTTCTTCCTGCGGATCGAAATCGTCGCAGAAAAGGGGCAGCCCGTCGCGTCTCCGGGAAATGTTCTCCACCGAGGCGACAAACAACGTGTTCTGATTCTGCATCCAGGCAGCAACAGCGCGCGCGTCCTTGTCAAACGGCCGGCCGTTCTCGAGAAACCAGTATTCATACCACCTCGGCGCGTACGTGCCCGTGTCGCTGGTGGCGGTCCAGAAGATCCCGCCGCCGCGTCGTAGCGCGTGTCTGATGAATCCGTTCCCGACAAACAACCTGATCTCTCGACCGCCGAGTTCGTACCGGCCGTACCCAATGGTCTGAACCAGACGCGCCTGATTCGTGTTCGCCAGGAACGTTCTCGTGATCCGTTCCCCATGTTCGTCAGGCTCGAAGCCTTGTCCGTCGACCATCGACACCGCGACAGGGCCCGAATCGTCCGCCAGCCGATCGACGAAGTCGTCGTCTATGAGCACGGGGACGTGTGACGAAGTCGACTCGACCCCGGCCGGCCGCTCGCCGTCCGCTCCCGGACCAGCGTAGGCAGCGCCGACACAAGCGAAACCCGCCAACATTGTGGGCAGAGCCCAACACGTGCGACAAGCCTTCAGCCCGACGGGTTCACTTAAAGGCACAAGGAGATCCTAGCTAAGCTAAGCTAGCAGTTGCCGAGTCGCCGACCGAGAGGGACCGGGGCCGCCGAAACGCACACCGTATCACCGCCGCTTCGACAGCCGGGCGTCCGGCGGGTCGCCGATCCACTCCGCCCCCTGCTCCCAGCCGTCGTCGAAGACCGTGTCGCGAATCGGCCGGCGCCGCAGCGGGCCGTGGCGTCCCAGGGGCTTGCCGATCGTGATCGTCAGTGACAGCTCGACGTCGTCCGGAACCTCCAGAATCTCACGCAGCTCGTCCGCCACGGCGTGATGCCACCCGCTGTAGCAGGCGCCGTTACCGCGTGCAGCCCTCCGGAAACGCCGTCCCGTCCGTGATCGCCGGCGCCGGATGGCCCGGTTCGTTGCGGTACTCCTTCACCACACCCGTGACCGTGTCCGTCACGCGGATTGAGTTGCCCAGGTCCGTGGTCGAAGCGCCGTACACCCACACGTGACCGTTCATCGCACACCCGTCCAGTACCTTGATCAGCACTTCCCAGTTCTCCCGGTTGAAGAACGTGAACAACCCCGAGTCGTTCGTGCCCTCATGGACCACGCTGCCGGCGCCGCTTTCGCCGGCGGCCGTCCACCAGGCCACATGGACCGCGTAGCGGGAATCCTGAAGGCAGAGCGTCTCCGCGTCCGACACGCAGGCGCCCGCCGGATCGCTCGCCTCGACCAGGAACTTCCGTGACGCCGTGGACTCGTTCTCGCCGTCGCTCACCCACAGGGTGACCTCGTAGAAGCCGGGTTCCGACCACGCGTGCTCAGGCCTGCGACCCCGCGAACTCGCCCCATCCCCGAACTCCCACCGGCGCGTCAGCACCTTGCCGGTACTCGTGTCCGTGAAACGCACAGGCGAACCGCCAACAGCCCGGCAAAGATCAGCCCCGCACGCCGCACCGCTGAAGTCGAAGGCCGCCATGGGGGCGCCGTCGTCGTCATCGTGAATCGTCCCGACCACTTGCAACACCGAGCCGCCGCCGGCCAGCGTGGCGTTCGTCGGGTTGCGAAGCGTCAACGTGAAGGTCTCCGACTGCGGCTCGTACACCCCGTCGTCCGTTACCGGAACGCGGATCTGGCGCACTGCCGTCGACTGGGCGGGGAACGTCAGGGCGCCCTTCGTCTCCGCGTAGTCCGAACCCGCTCTCGCACCGCCGGCGCCCGCACCGTCCGCCGTGGCGTAGTCGACTGTCACCGCTGAACTGCTCGCCGCACTGAGGCTGACGTCGAAGACCACGGCGCCAGAACTCTCCAGGGCCTGCGCCGATGCGACCGACACCGTGGGCCGTGGGGGCGGCGGAGGCGGCTCGCCCGTCAGCGGCGGCTCGCCTTTCGGGGCGAATGCAGGACGGATGACCTTGACGACCCGGTTCCTTGCAATGAGCGATCCCCGCACGTCGGCGTCCCCCTCAAGATAGCGGACCTCTTCGTCTTGCGCGAGTGCGATCAGTTCCTGCTTCAGCCTCGCCGCGCCCCAATCGGGATTCGAGTACGCGAGATTCGTTGCGTAGGCCGCAAGAACCGCCGTCGCGTGGGAAGTGCTCATGTCCGGCGACTCGACATAGATGGTGTGAGGCGCAAACACTCCGTCCGCCCGAATCGCGCCGGTCGCGAAGCTCATGCCGGTCGCGGAGGGCTCCGGGGCGAGGGCCCCGACCCACAGGGCCTTGTCGAGACCGACACCGGAATGCGCGATGTAGTCGCGCAGAAGGCCACAAGGAGGCTCCCACCCCCGTTCTTCCTGCGGATCGAAATCGTCGCAGAAAAGGGGCAGCCCGTCGCGTCTCCGGGAAATGTTCTCCACCGAGGCGACAAACAACGTGTTCTGATTCTGCATCCAGGCAGCAACAGCGCGCGCGTCCTTGTCAAACGGCCGGCCGTTCTCGAGAAACCAGTATTCATACCACCTCGGCGCGTACGTGCCCGTGTCGCTGGTGGCGGTCCAGAAGATCCCGCCGCCGCGTCGTAGCGCGTGTCTGATGAATCCGTTCCCGACAAACAACCTGATCTCTCGACCGCCGAGTTCGTACCGGCCGTACCCAATGGTCTGAACCAGACGCGCCTGATTCGTGTTCGCCAGGAACGTTCTCGTGATCCGTTCCCCATGTTCGTCAGGCTCGAAGCCTTGTCCGTCGACCATCGACACCGCGACAGGGCCCGAATCGTCCGCCAGCCGATCGACGAAGTCGTCGTCTATGAGCACGGGGACGTGTGACGAAGTCGACTCGACCCCGGCCGGCCGCTCGCCGTCCGCTCCCGGACCAGCGTAGGCAGCGCCGACACAAGCGAAACCCGCCAACATTGTGGGCAGAGCCCAACACGTGCGACAAGCCTTCAGCCCGACGGGTTCACTTAAAGGCACAAGGAGATCCTAGCTAAGCTAAGCTAGCAGTTGCCGAGTCGCCGACCGAGAGGGACCGGGGCCGCCGAAACGCACACCGTATCACCGCCGCTTCGACAGCCGGGCGTCCGGCGGGTCGCCGATCCACTCCGCCCCCTGCTCCCAGCCGTCGTCGAAGACCGTGTCGCGAATCGGCCGACGCCGCAGCGGGCCGTGGCGCCCCAGAGGCTTGCCGATCGTGATCGTCAGCGACAGCTCGACGTCGTCCGGAACCTCCAGAATCTCTCGCAGCTCGTCCGCCACGGCGTGATGCCAGCCGCTGTAGCAGGCGCCGTACCCCAGGGCCCGCGCCATCAGGAACAGGTTCTGGCAGGCCGGGAAGACCGACGCACCCTCTGAGTGGGTCAGCGGCCGGTAGCGGATATAGCAGGCAATGATGACCGCAGGGATCCGCTCGAAGTGGTCGACGTAGTGCTGGATCGCCCGGTTGGCGCGGGACTTGGGCGAGTTCGGGTCGGCGGCCGATCCCCGATCCCAGCCCTCCTCCTCCGTCTTGCGCGCCCAGCCACGCCGGAAGGACTCACCCAGCAGACGGCGGGCGCGCCGCGCTCGCGGCCCGTCCCGCAGGACGATGAAGCGGAAGGGCTGGCGGTTGGTACCGGACGGCGCCCGGCTCGCGGCGTAGAGAATCTTCGCGAGATCCTCGTCCGGGATCGGTTCCGGGCTGTAGCGGCGCACGGAGCGCGCGGTGGAAAGCAGCGTGAAGAAGTTCTCGGCGTCCATGGACTCAGACGATCCCCGACCCACAACGACTAGTCAAGAGGGGGCCTGGATTTCCCGGGCCTGCCAGCAGCCGCCGTTTCGAGGCAGACGCCATGGCGGCTCAAGTTCTTGCCGGAGTCCGCCGCAAAGGGCGTCCGACACGCCGCACCGCTCCAGAAGCTTCGACTCGTCCGCGGACAGACTGATGTTGTGCCCTCAGGGGTACCCCCCGTTCGGGGTGCTGTAGACTTTCGGTCACGTGAAGCCCCAGAAGATCATGGTGTGTTCTCCTCTACGGCAACGACCACTCGAACCTGTTCATCGCTGAAGCTGATTCTTCTGGCCGCGTTGGTGCTCGTCGGAGCGCCGCGCATCGCCGGTGCCCAGGACGGTATGCCCGCAACGGACACGGAGGCGCTGGTTGCGTTGTACAACGCGACCGACGGCTCGAACTGGACCAACAGCACCAACTGGGCTTCCACCGGGGCGCTCTCGACCTGGCACGGTGTGAGTACTGACGCGGACGGCCGCGTTACGGAGCTGGACCTCTCCGACAACGGACTGAACGGAACGCTGCCTGCCTCAGTGGTCGACCTGGACAAACTCGAAGCACTGCTGCTCGAAGGAAACTGGGAATTGACGGGGACGCTTCCCGCCGGGCTGACCGCGGTGTCGGACCTGGGAGAAGTGACGACCAACAGGACCGAGTCATGCGCGCCGGCGGACGACACCTTTCAGGCCTGGCTGGAGGGAATCTCCTTCGAGGGACTGACCTGTCCGCCGGCCGAACAATCGGAGGTCGACGTGGCGGTCTTCTACACGCCGCCAGCACGAGACGCGATAGGAGGAACCGAGCTGATCAGGACGAAGATCGACCTGATGGCCGCAGAAGCGAATCAAGCCTTCGCGTCCAGCGGCGCCAACCTGCGCATCAGGCTCGTGGCGGTTGAGGAGGTCGCGTACTCGGAACCGCCGGGCCCGTCGGGCGCCCACCTCTTTCGCATCTATGAAAAGTCCGATGGCCACATGGATGAAGTGCACGACATCCGAGACCGGGTCGACGCAGACATCGTCCTGCTCATCGTGTCGGAACCCTTGAGCGTCGCGAGCACGATGGTCGACGTGTCTCCGGACTTCGAGGATCGGGCATTTGCTCAAGTCGCGGCTACGGCATCCGGCTTTTCCTTCACTCACGAACTGGGGCACGTCATGGGGTTGCTCCATGATCGTTACGAGGCCTGCTCGAACGGCAACTGCCCATCGTCAACGTTCCCCTACAGCTTCGGCTACGTGAACCAGCGGGCGTTGGAAGCGGCCCCGCCGACCTCGGCGTTCTGGCGCACGGTGATGTCCATCGAGAGCCAATGCCCCACCTGCAGCAGGCTGCTCCGGTTCTCCAACCCGGTCCAAACGTACGACGGTGACGCGATGGGCGTCGCCGGCCTTCTGCCCTCGGCTGAGACGACCGGGCCCTCGGACTCGGTTCGCGCGCTCAACCGCGCTCGCGAGGTCGTGGCGAGATTCAGGGGACCGGATATCAGCGTGTCCTTCGGTTCGGCGACTTACGTGGCGACCGAAGGGGGCACGCCCGCGGCGGTGACGGTCGAGTTGACCGCACCCCCCGAACGCGCGATCTCCATACCCCTTGTGTCGGCGGCCACCGGCGCCTCCGCGCTCGACTTCACGGCGCCCTTGAGCGTGAACTTCGATGCAAGCGAGACATCGAAGACCTTCAACTTCACCGCGGTCGACGACGCAGTCGACGACGACGGCGAAACGGTGACGCTGAGCTTCGGAGCGCTGCCGGGGGGCGCCAGACTGGGGAGCCCGGCCACGGCCACGGTCTCCCTCGCGGACAACGACACGGTGACCGGCCCGCCAAGCGTCCTCGCCCTCTCGTTCTCGTCCGACCCGGGCGCCGCCTACGCGGCCGGCGAAGCGATCGCGGTCGCCGTGCAGTTCAACAAGATCGTGACGGTGACGGGGACGCCGCAACTCGGGTTGACTGTGGGAAGCACCCCGCGGACGGCATCGTTCCAGAGCGCGGCAGGTGAGATCCTGACCTTCGAATACACGGTTGCGGTCGGTGAGAGCGACCCCACCGGAGTGAGCGTCGCCGCGAACAGTCTCGTCCTGAATGGGGGCGCCATCCTGGACGATGCGAACCAGGCGGCGCTCCTGACCCACGTCGCCGTGGCTGACGACGAGGATCATCCCGTGGACGGTATTGTGCCAACGCTGGTAAGCGCGGAGGCCACACGCAGCGGCCTGACGCTTACCTACACCGAACCCCTGGAGGAGACTTCCGTCCCTGAACCGAGCGCCTTCTCGCTGACCGTCGGCGACGCGGCGCGCCAGGTCGTCGCCGTGGAGGTGTCCGGCAGCGCGGTCGAGTTGCAGCCATCTCCCAGCGTAACCTTCACCGAGGACGACATCGAGCTGAGCTACACACCGGGGCCGGCGCCTGTCCGGGACCCGGCGGGCAACGCCGCAATGGCATTTGCGCAGCAGGCGGTGACAAACGTGATTCCGGACGCGCCCTACGACGCGGACCTCGATGGACTGATCGGGATCTCCAGCCTCGCCCAACTCGATGCAGTGCGCCATGACCCGGACGGCGATGGCGTCCCCACCGACAGTGGAGCGGCGCTGTACCTGGCGGCGTTTCCGGAGGCGGACGAACGGGTCTTCTGCGCTCGCACATGCCAGGGATACGAGTTGACCGAGGACCTGGACTTCGACACCAACGGAAACGCCTCGGCCGACGCCGGCGACAGCTACTGGAACGACGGCAGCGGCTGGCAACCCATCGAGGACTTGAAGACGAAGTTCCACGGCAACGGAATGGTGATCCGCAACCTGTTCATCAATCGGCCCTCCAGCAAGGAGGTCGGGTTGTTCGGCCATATGTCTCGAGGTGCGATCAAGCATCTGGGCGTCGTGGACTTCGACGTGAAAGGCAGCCTGGAGGTAGGCGGGTTGGTCGGCAAGGCCCGAGGAGGCCTCATAGAGGCCTGCTATGCGGTTGGCAACGTCAGCAGCAGCGGCAGCAAGATCGGCGGCCTGGTCGGGTCCAGTTGGAACAAGGTAAGGGCCAGCTATGCGGGCGGTACCGTGAAGGGCGAGATCTACGTCGGCGGTCTGGTCGGCATGGTCAGTTCGGGTTCCGTCACGACCAGCTACGCCTCGGCCGCCGTTTCCGGCGGCCACTACGTCGGTGGGCTGGCTGGAGCTGTCTGGGTTGATGGCTGGGTCGGGGCCAGCTATGCCACCGGCTCCGTTCAGGGCTCGTGGGACGTCGGAGGAGTGGTCGGGCGGCTTGCCAATCAGCTCGCGATCAGCTATACCACCGGCCGCGTCACGGCATCGAACCGCGCCAACGGGGTGGCCGGGTTGAACCAGGGCGAAATCTGGGCCAGCTACTGGGACCGCGACACAGCGGGTCTCTCTTCCACCAACCATGACAGAAGCGAGCCCACGTCGGTCCTGCAGGCCCCGACCGGCTACACCGGCCCCTTCGCGGGCTGGGACGACTGGGACCTGGACGAAAACGGATCCAACGATCTTCCGTGGCACTTTGGAAGCTCCACGTCGTACCCCGCTCTCATGGTGGACTTCAACGGCGACGGGTCGGTCGGCTGGACGGAGTTCGGCTACCAGCTTCGGCAGGGGCCGACCCTGGAAGTCACCATCGGGCAATCGGGCGTCGCCTTCTCCTGGACCGCGGTGAAGGTGAGTCACTGGGACCCGCAGCCCGTCGTGACCTACACCGTCATCGACGACAGGGGCCGCACAGGGGACAAGGTCATCGTGGCCGAGGGGATCAGCGGCTTAGCCGCTACCGGCGACCCGATTCCTCCAGGCAAGACCCGAAAGTACCAGGTGGTGGCCTGGGTCGCAGGCCGGGAGGCTGCCCGGAGCGCACTGGTGTCTGCAACCGGGAACCGGCCGCCGGGGGTGGTCGGCGTGCTGACGGACGTCGTCCTGCCGCTGGCGGACGGCTCGATGACTGTCGATGTATCCGCAGGCTTTGAGGACCCGGACGGCGACGCCTTGTCCTACGAGGCGTTCTCGTCCACATCGATCGTCGCCGTATCGGTCTCAGGTTCGCGGCTTACGCTCACGCCGGCGGCCGCGGGGACGGCACAGATCACGGTTACGGCGACGGAAACGACCGGAACAGACCAATCGGCAGCCCTGGCGTTTCTGGTCACAGTGCCGAATCGTTCGCCGGTGGCGGTGGGGACGGTGGCGGACCTGACGCTGGAAGTGGCCGACGGCGCGGTCAGCGTGAGCGTGTCGAGCGCCTTCCAGGACCCGGACGGCGACGCCCTGACCTACAGTGCGTCCTCGGCGACGGGCTCGGTCGTCTCCGCGTCGACATCGGGCGCCCAGGTGATCTTGACGCCACTCTCGGCAGGGTCGTCCGTGATCACTGTGACGGCGCGGGACGCCGCGGGTTCGAACGCGTCGGCAACGCAGGAGTTCTCCGTCACGGTGCCGAACCGCGCGCCGGAAACGGCGGCATCGCTGGCGGACAGGACTTTGGAGGTGGCGAACGGGGCGGTGAGCAGTGCGGTCTCGAGCGCCTTCCGGGACCCGGACGGCGACCCGTTGACCTTCAACGCAACATCCTCCGCACCGTCGATCGTGAGCGCGTCAGCTTCGGGTTCCTCCGTGACCCTGACTCCGGTCACGGCCGGGTCGGCCGAGATCACGGTGACGGCGACGGACGGCCAGGGTTCGGGGGATACGGTGAGGCAAAAGTTCGAGGTCACGGTGGCAAACCGCGCACCGGCGACGGCGGGAACCCTGGAGACGCGGTCGCTGCGTGTGGGCGACGGCACGGTCGTGGTTGACGTCTCGGGCGGCTTTGACGATCCGGACGGCGACTCGTTGACCTACAGCGCGTCGTCGTCCTCGCCGTCGGTGGCGAGCGTGACCGTGTCCGGTTCCAACGTGACGATCATGCCGGAGTCGCCGGGCCAAGCTCAGATCACTGTGACGGCGACCGACATCGCGGGCACGAACATCCCGGTGACGCAGAGCTTCGGCGCCACGGTGCAACCGGCGCGAGGCGTGACGTTGAGCGTGGAGACCCTGACGGTGACGGAGGGGTCGAACGAAAGCTACACGGTGGTGCTGGACGCAGCGCCCACGGGACCGGTGACGGTGACGGTGAGTGCGGACTCAGGCACGGACGTGTCGGTGCAGCCGACAGCGCTGACCTTCACGACGACGACCTGGAACAACGGGCAGTCGGTGACCGTGTCGGCCGGAGAGGACGAGGATGCGCTCCCCGACGCCGCGACGACGGTCCGGCACGACGTGGCCGGGGCCGACTACGGCGCCGTGGCGGCGCCTTCGATCGAGGTGACGATCGTGGAGAACGACACGCCCACGCTGTCCGTTCAAGCGGCGGAGTTGCCTGAGAACGGCGGCTCGGTGGCTTTCCGGGTCGAGTTGAGCCTGGCCGCCACGTCGGAGGTCACGGTCGACTACGGGACCACGGACGGCGCGGGATCGCACGGTGCGAGGTCGGATTCGGACTTTACGGCGGTTGGCGGCACCCTGACGTTCGCAGCCAACAGCAAGGGGATCCAGGTGGTCCAGGTTCCTGTACTCGACGACACCGTGGACGAGGAGGAAGAAGAGCACTTCGTGTTCACGCTTCGCAATGCGGCCAATGCGTCGCTGGCGGGCGGCAGCTCGACGCTGTCGGTGGAGGGATCGATCCTCGACGACGACGATCCGGAGGTCGAGGTGTCGTTCGCGTTGCCGACCCACACCGTGTCCGAAGGGAGCAGCGTCGCGGTCGTCGTGCGCCTGAGCGCGGACGCGGAGCGGACCGTGAGGGTGCCGCTTGTGAGGACCCACCAGGGTGGGGCGCAGAACCAGGACTACACGGGGATGCCTGCAGCCGTTACGTTCGCGAACGGTGACACCGAGCAGGAGTTTCTGTTCGCGGCGACCAACGACGCCGAAGACGACGACGGCGAGGCGGTGGCGCTCCGCTTCGGGACGCTGCCAGAGCGGGTCACGAGCGTCGGCGAGAGCCGCGTCGAGATCCTGGACGGAGACGATCCGGGAGTGACCGTGTCGTTCGCCGCACCCCGTTACGAGGTGGCGGAAGGAGGGAGCGTGCAGGTTGCAGTTCGTCTGAGCGCCGACCCGGAGCGGACGGTGAGGATTCCACTGGAGTCGGAGCCCAGGGGCGGCGCGACGGTCCAGGACCACTCGGGCGTTCCGGAGAGCATCACGTTCAGAAGCGGCGAAACGGAGCGGGAGTTCCGGTTCGAGACCACGGATGACGCCGAGGACGACGACGGCGAGGCGGTCCTGGTGCGCTTCGGAGAGCTGCCCTCGCAGGTGAACGCGAGCGGCGAGGTGACCCTTGCGATCCTCGATGACGACGACCCGCACGTCGAGGTGCAGTTCGGCGCGGTGAACCACGATGTCGTGGAGGGTGGCAGCGTACGGGTCACCGTGCATCTCAGCGCGGACCCTGAGCGAACGCTGACGGTTCCGCTGGAGGTTGAGCACTTCGGCGGCGCGACGGAGTCGGACTACGGCGGAGTTCCGGCCGGCGTGACGTTCAACAGCGGGCAGACGGAGAGCGGCTTCACCGTGTCGGCTACAGGCGACGGAGATGACGATGACGGCGAGGCCGTGATCGTTCGCTTCGGCGTGCTGCCTCCGGGCGTCAGCGGCAGCGGTGACACAACGGTTGCGATCCTGGATATCGATGGCAGCGGCGGTGGCGGGGGCGGCAGCGGGGGCGGCGGCGGCACCGGCGGCGGCGGCGGCACCGACGGCGGCGGCGGCAGCGGCGACGGCGGCACTGGCGACGGCGGCACCGGCGGCGGCACTGGCGACGGCGGTCAGCCGTCAGGAGCTGCGATCACCGTGGATGCGGAATGTGCAGACAGCCTTTGCTACGCCGGGACCGACTCTCCGGTGACTCTCGAAGACTCGAGCTCGGGGACT
Organism: Candidatus Multivorans sp.; assembly: GCA_965216125.1. Lineage (GTDB taxonomy): Bacteria > Acidobacteriota > Thermoanaerobaculia > Multivoradales > Multivoraceae > Multivorans. Next base: position 4,503,323 of record OZ244152.1, read on the forward strand.
GTCCGCACCAGGCTCTGGGACTTCGGCGACGGCGGAACCTCACGCAATCGGAGCATTGCCTATGCCTGGACTGAGCCGGGCTTCTTCACCGTGACGTTGACGGTGAGCGACGGCACGAACGAGTCCACTGCCTCGCTCACGTTCCTGGTCGAAGCAAGTGACCCGGCAGGTACCTGCCAGGCAGGTGCAACTACGCTATGCCTCCAGGACTCCCGGTTCGCGGTGGAAGCGGATTGGTTCACCGCGGATGAGAGGAGCGGCCGGGCCGAGGTGGTCCACGCGGGCACGAACGACTCGGGGGTGTTTACTTTCTTCAGCCCCGAAAACTGGGAGGTGCTGATCAAGGTACTGGACGCCTGTGCACTGAACGGTCATGTGTGGACGTTCGCGGCTTCGACGACCGATCTCGGCTATTCGATCCGGGTGACGGACACGGTGACGGGTGCGGTCAAGGACTACCGGAACGAACCGGGAATGCCGGCGCCCGCCATCGCCGACACGAAGGCCTTCCCCGAGAGTTGTGCGAAGGCTCCGGCACCCTGAAGCGCTAGAATCGCGACTCCATCACCGCCGTCACCCGAACGAAGCGCACGCGACTCTCGCGGCCATCGACCACGAGGTACCAGACGATGCAGAAACTCGCCCTCAGACTCCTTCCACTCGCCATGCTCCTCCTCGCCTCCGCCGCGAGCGCCCAGCGCAGCGAACTGACCCTTCAGATAGTCGACATGCAAGGCCAGGAACTGGGTCCCGTAAACCTCACCTTCACGTCGCCCGAAGGCGAGGTCATCGAGGCCGAGACCAGGAAGAACGGCAAGCTCAAGATCCGGTTCAAGCCAGCGGACGAGCCGTACAAGGTTCTACTGCAGAAGGAAGGCTACCCGGACCGGGAGATGGAGTTCACGATGTCGGAGGGCCGCGACACGTCGTTCACCGGTCAACTCTGGGACGAGGCGACCAAGATCCAGCAGCAGGCCATCGACAATTTCAACGACGCCATCCAGGCGATCCAGGGAGGCGACGCCGAGGGTTCTCTGGCTCTGTTCCAGAAGGCGGTGGAACTCGATCCAACGCTCGCCGCCGCCTACCGGACGATCGCCGCGATCAAGCACGGCATGGGGAAACCCGCGGAAGCGCTCGAGCCGCTCGACAAGTACCTCGAGTTCGAGGAACTGCCGCCGGAGTTCGCGGGCATGGCCTTCGACATCTACCTGGCCGCGGGCGACCCCCGGGTCGAGGACGCGAAGCAGAAGGCGATCGCCGCCGGCATGGGAATGGAGATCGCGCCTGGCGTCTTTTCGCAGGGTGTTGCGGCGGTCCGGGAAAGCGATGACGAGCGTGCCATCGAGCTGTTCACCGAAGCGGCTTCGCTCAACCCCAAGCTCTACCAGGCTTACCGAAACATCGGCACGATCCACTTCAACAACCAGAACTGGGGACCGGCCCTGGAGGCGCTGAAACGCACGCTGGAAGTCGATCCACGCAACACCGAGGCAATGCGCATGAGGTTCTTCAGCCACGCCTTGCAGGGCCACCTGGACGACTCGATCGAGGCCGGCAAGGCCTGGATCACGGTCAACCCGACCGCCGGCGACCAGGTGATGCACCAGGCGGAGCAGTTCTTCAAGAACGACGAGTACGGCAACGCGAAGCTCTACTACCAATCGGTGGTCGCCTGGGACGACAACCAACCGAGAGCCCACTTCCAGCTCGGCATGCTCTTCATCCGCAGCGCGGACTCAGCGGACGCGCGCCGGCACCTGGAGAAGTTCCTGGAGATGGCGCCCGACCACGAGGACGCTGCGTCGGCGCGCGAGGCGTTGAACCAGTTGTAGAAGGAGCCCGCGCCCTTCGGGTTGCCCCTACTGCGCGCAGCCCTGCGGAAACGCGGTCGCGTCCGTGATCGCCGGCGCCGGATGGCCCGGCTCGTTCAGGTATTCCTTCACCGTCCCCGTCACGGTGTCGGTGACCCGGATCGTGTGGCCCAGGTCCGTCGTGGACGCGCCGTACACCCACACATGACCGTTCAGCGCACAGCCGTCCAGGACCTTGATCAGCACTTCCCAGTTCTCCCGGTTGAAGAACGTGAACAGCCCCGAGTCGTTCGTGCCCTCGTGGACCACGCTGCCGGCGCCGCCTTCGACGGCAGCAGTCCACCACTCCACGCCGACCGCGTAGCGGGAATCCTGAAGGCAGAGCGTCTCCGCGTCCGACACGCAGGCGCCCGCCGGATCGCTCGCCTCGACCAGGAACTTCCGTGACGCCGTGGACTCGTTCTCGCCGTCGTTCACCCACAGGGTGACCTCGTAGAAGCCGGGTGCCGACCACGCGTGCTCAGGCCTGCGACCCCGCGAACTCGCCCCATCACCGAACTCCCATCGGCGCGTCAGCACCTTGCCGCTACTCGTGTCCGTGAAACGCACAGGCGAACCGCCAACAGCCCGACAAAGATCAGCTCCGCACGCCGCCCCGCTGAAGTCGAAGGCCGCCATGGGGGCGCCGTCGTCGTCATCGTGGATCGTCCCGACCACTTGCAACACCGAGCCGCCGCCGGCCAGCGTGGCGTTCGTCGGGTTGCGAAGCGTCAACGTGAAGGTCTCCGACTGCGGCTCGTACACCCCGTCGTCCGTCACCGGAACGCGGATCTGGCGCGCGGCCGTCGACTGGGCCGGGAACGTCAGGGTGCCCTTCGTCTCCGCGTAGTCCGAACCCGCTCTCGCACCGCTGGCCCCCGCACCGTCCGCAGTGGCGTAGTCCACTGTCACAACTGAACTGCTCGCCGCACTCAGACTGACTTCAAAGACCACGGCGCCAGAACTCTCCAGGGCCTGCGCCGATGCGACCGACACCGTGGGCCGTGGGGGCGGCGGTGGCGGCGGCGGATCAGGGTCCGGTGGAGGATCAGGGTCCGGTGGTGAAGGACCGCCGCCGCCGCCACCGCCCGTCGTATCGTCTCCGTCGGTTTGCTCCCCGAAGACCCAGGGCCGGGCCTGCTTGATCGCCAGGATGTCGTCGCTTGTGATCTTGAACTCGATCTCCATCGCGAAGGGCGCGTCGGGCGCCGGGTCGTACCGCTCCTCGAAGTCATCATGGATCACCTCGAGGTGTTGCGCCAACTGCCCTATCTGGTCGTTGCTCATCAGGAGTTGTCCGGGTTCGACCAGGTTCGAAGTCGCGAGGATCTCGTAGCTTCCGGTCGGCCTCAACAGCAGCTCCTCGGGCACGGACTGCGCTTCGGGATTCGTGACCAGGTCCTCGCCCAGTTGCGTGTTGGCGTAGTAGCTGCCAATTCGGCCGAAGACGGGATCGAAGCTCACGGCAACGCCGTTGGCCAGTTCGTCGGAGTAGTTCGGGTGCACCAACACGCCCATCGCCGCCTGCATCTGGTCGATACGATAGAAGTCGCGCTCGACGAATGCGCGAAAGTTCCACAAGCTGGCGTACACCTGCTTGAGCGACTTGTCGATGCCGTCCTCCTCCGTTTCCTCGGCCTTCTGGGTGTTCGAGTCGTACAACCCGGCGCCGTTGAAGCCTGGAAGGTCTTCGTTGTTCGTACTCGAGCGGTAGCGAAGAGACCGGCCCGACGGGTACGTTGCGTGCATCGCCTCCAGAGCCTCAATCATCCACTGCGGCGTCACTCCGTCCTTGATCCTCCCGCGCAACTCCTTCAGCTCATCCTGCTGGTTGTCGTAGTCCGTCTGGAACTCGGTGTCGTTCAACAACGCCTCGATCTCGCCATAGAAGCCGTTGTGCTTCATGAACTCGTCGTAGAAGTAGAACGGAATCGCGAAGCCGTCAGGGACCGTTCCCTCAGGAAACCCCAGCCTGCCCAGCACCGCCACGTTCGCGGCCTTGACGCCGAAGGCGTTCCAATCGTCGAAGCCGACATCGGCAAGCGGCGTCACCGACGTAAGGAGCAGGTTCCGCTCCGGGGTCTGTGCCTCGGCGGGCCGGGAGGAGGCGAAGTGGGCGTCCACTTCCTCCCGCGTCGCCGCCCGGAATGTGTAGGCGCCTTCGGTCACCCTGTAGTACACATGGCTGTCCAGCAACGCGTCTACTTCACCATACACGAGCAGGTCGCGGATGAAGGCGTTCGGTATGCCGTCCTGGATGGCGCGCAGGTTGACGTGGGAGAGAGGGGTTTGGGGGACCGTGGAGACGATGCCCGCCACCCGGGGTAGCTCGTTGGGCAGGACCTCGTAGATCGCAATGTCACGGGGAGTGGGGCGCTCATCGGGGTCCATGACGCGAAGGAGGCCGTAGCCTTCGGCCGCGTTCAGCGACAGGAAGACCGTCTCGTCGAAGAGCTCCTTGTCGAACACGAGCGGAATCCGGGAAGCCCGAAACAGGGGCAGTTCGGGCTGGGTGTAGATGAGCTGTGTGTTCGGTATGTAGACGGTCAGGTTCTTCTCGAGCAGGGGCATGCTGGCGGCTAGCGCCGTATAGACCCGCGACGCCGTGCCGAAGGAGTAGGAAGCACCTATTCGCAACATGAAGTAGTAGACGCCCGAGGCGCCATCGGGCGCAACCAGATCCGGGCTGTAGTGCAAAAGCCCCCTGATGATCGGCAGGTCCTGATCGAGGCTGGCGACATCCAGGAAGTCCTCATGGTGGTCGTACTTCGCCGTGTTGATGAAGTAGATGCTCGGACGCGACGGGTCCGTCCCGAACAGAATGAACTTCAAGAACCCTGCCCCTGCATCGGCGAGCGCTTCGTACCGGATCCGGTCGGGAAGAAGGACCGCGCCGTCATGGGTCGAAATGGCGGCAGCGGCGTTGACCGGGTTCATACCCTCCGTGTCCAGTTCGGTGATGTCATCGATGCAGTCCCCATCGACATCCGCCGGGTCGGCAATGCCGTACTTCTCCACCCGGTAACGCTCCCTGGGAAGATCCGTCACGTTCTCCGCCAGGCTCGTCGAGCCGGCGTCGCCCCGTACGACGAGGACCGGTACCGCGACGCTGTCGGCCCCCTCGACGTCGTGCCGCACGTAGAGCACGAAGTAGTCGTCCGTCGTGGAGGCGACGACAACGGGCACGCCCTCCACCTCCACTACAACTGGAGCCGGACTCCCTTCGCCATCGGAGCATTCCGCACCGTCGGTACCGGCCTCCTGTGCCCAAGCGACGAGCGGAAACAACGCCTGGATCGCCGCGACCGCGGAGGGGAGCAGAAGCCGAGCCAGCGGCGGTCGTGCGCGGCCCGCGGTGTACGCCCCGATGCGGTCTCCGGCCCTCGGGGCGCGCCTGTCCCCGACCGGGAAGAGTCTCTTCCCCGGGCAGCAGAGAACCATCCGGAACCGCCGAAGAGCCAGCTACTACCTCCATCCGTGCGACTGGGGCCCCCAAAGAATACCCGACGGACCAGTTGCAGAACGAGCCGGGCGCCCCTTCGCGGGCGCCGCTAGTGCGTGCAGCTCTCCCGAAACGCCGTCGCGTCCGTTATCGCCGGCGCCGGAAGGCCCGGTTGGTTGCGGTACTCCTTCGCAGCACCCGTGACCGTGTCGGTCACGCGGACCGAGTAGCCCAGGTCCGTCGTGGACGCGCCGTACACCCACACGTGCCCGTTCAGCGCACAGCCGTCCAGGACCTTGATCAGCACTTCCCAGTTGTTCGTGTCAAAGAAACGGAACAGGCCGGAGTCGTTCGTCCCGGCACGGACAACCTGCGCAAGACCCGACTCAGTCCCGGTCCACCATGCGACCGTGACGGCGTAGCGCGAATCCTGGAGGCACAAAGTCTCCGCGTCGGGCTCGCAGGTGACGGATAGTAGACGGCGACCGGCAGCCTCGCACGGATCGCCCGGTACCGCGGAATGCTGTTTAGGACGCTGCCACCAAGGGAATCGATGCGGCTCAGCACCTCGGCCGTCACGTCGGCGCGGATGTCCACTTCCGCCCAGTTGGAGCCGTTCCCGTCCGCCCAAGCGACCGGGCTCGGCGTGGCGCCCGTTCTCGAACTTGCCGGAACGCGCATCGGCCTATCCCCCGCCAGCGCTTGAAGAAGCCGCGAGCCGACCTTCCGCTGCGCCGGCGTCCGTTGCGCCTTGCCGCCAGCAAAGCCTCGATCTGTCGGACAGCGGTGACCGACAGACCCTCCAAACCCTGTACCCCTACCTCCTGCGCGCGGACCGGCTCAGACCACGCGGGGCTCAGCGCCAACAATAGGGCGACGGTGCGCAGCCTCGCCAGGCAGGGCCCAATCGCCGTCCCGATCCTGCAACGCAACCGGTCGGGAGGCCGGCCAACAACACACATGTCGGCGCGGCATGGCCGGTCGGCATGTCGGCAGTGTGAGGACTTGGGGCCAAGGTCCTGACTTACCAGCTTATGGCAGCGCTAGCGATCGATCTCGATCATCGTCCTATCGTTTCCGCAAACCCCGACGCCGCTGAGGGCACTCAGCTGGGACTCACCGCCTTCCCCTGTTTGCTGACCGTGCGTAACCGCCAGATCGGCGCAGCGAATCCACTGCACGGCCGCGAGTCCGGCGAGGTCGTCCAACGACGCCAGGGGAAGTCGAGCCCGTATCGCGCGGTACTGCGGCACCTGATTCACCACTGCGCCGTCGAGGCTGCGGATGTGCTCCAGCACCGCGGGCGTTACATCCGCACGGATGTCCACCAGGACCGGATCGCGGGCGGACGGCCGACCGTGAGTCGCCCGCAACGCGTCTAGCAGCTTGGACCCCAGCTTCCGCTGGACGGCACTACGCAGCGCTTTCGCCGCCAACACTGCCTCGATCTCACCCTCCGCCGCTGCCGGAGCGCCTCCGGCGGGCGGCGCCGCCCGTCGTCCACGCGTAGAGCCTAACGCCGAAACGCTGTACCAAGGACCGGCACGCCATCGCCTAGCTCCGCGCACCTCCCGAGAACACGCGGAACAACTTCTTCAGCGGATCGTAGAACTCCGACACCACCCGCTCCTTGAGCGGGATGATCGCGTTGTCGGTGATCGTGATGTGCTCGGGGCAGACCTTGGTGCAGCACTTGGTGATGTTGCAGTAACCGATGCCCTCGTCCTGCTTGAGCGCCGACAACCGGTTGCCGGTATCGAGCGGATGCATCTCGAGAGCGGCGTTGTAGACGAAGAAGCGCGGGCCGACGAACTCGTCGTGCAGGTGGTGGTCCCGCAGGACGTGGCAGACGTCCTGGCACAGGAAGCACTCGATGCACTTGCGGAACTCCTGCACCCGCTCGACGTCCTCCTGGGCGATCCGCCAGGTGCCGTCCTCGGCATCCGGCGGCCGCGGCTCGAACGGCTGGATCTTCTTCTTGACCTCGTAGTTCCAGGACACGTCGCAGACGAGATCCCGAATCACCGGGAACGCATGCATCGGTTCGACCGTGACCGGGCGGTCCGTCGGCAGGTCGCTCATCCGCGTCATGCACATCAGCCGCGGCGAGCCGTTCACCTCCGCGGAGCAGGAGCCGCACTTGCCGGCCTTGCAGTTCCAGCGCACGGCGAGGTCGTTCGCCGATTCGGCCTGGATCTGGTGGACGGCGTCGAGGACCACCATGCCCTCGGTGACTTCCGTCGTGTAGTCCCGGTAGCCGCCGTCGCCTTCGGCGCCGTCCTGCCGCCAGATCTTGAACTGTGTCGCGGCCATCTCAGCCCATCTCCTCGACCAGCCTGGTCAGTTCGTCGCTCATCGGCGCCACCGCAATCTCCTCGACTACCATCTCGCCGTCCGCGCCCTTGGCGACCCGGATGTTCACCTTGCCGAAGTGTTCGTCCTTCTGCGGGTAGTCGTCGCGGAACTGTGCGCCGCGGCTCTCGCGCCGCATCAGGCCGGCCCTCGCCACCGCCTCGGAAACCACCATCAGGTTGTGGAGGTCCAGGGCGGTGTGCCAGCCCGGGTTGTACTCGCGGTTACCGGGCGCCGACACGGCCTTGGCTCGTTCGGCCAACCCGGCGATCTGCTCCACCGCCTCCTCGAGTTCGGACTCGACCCGGACGATGCCGACCTTCTCCTGCATCAGGTCCTGAAGCGCGTACTGGATCTGGTAAGGGCCCTCGCCGCCCTCGCGCTCGAGCGGCTGAAGCGCCTCCTTGATCCCCGCTTCGACCGCCGCCTCGTCGAGCCGGGCCTCGTCCTGCTCCCTGGCGAACGCCGCCGCGTACTCGCCGGCGCGCTTGCCGAAGACCAGCAGGTCGGAGAGCGAGTTGCCGCCCAGGCGGTTCGCGCCGTGCAATCCGGCTGCGCACTCGCCGGCGGCGTAGAGACCCGGAACCGAGGACATCTGGCTCTCGGCGTCGACCCTCACACCGCCCATCACGTAGTGCGTGGTCGGGCCGACCTCCATCCTTTCCTTCGTGATGTCGATGCCCGCCAGTTCCCTGAACTGGTGGTACATCGAAGGCAGCTTCTTCTTGATGTGCTCCTCGGCGTTGCCCATCTTCTCCTTGATCCAGGCGATGTCGAGGTACACGCCCCCGTGGGGGGAGCCCTTGCCGGACTTGATCTGGTTGACGATGCAGCGGGCGACGTGGTCCCGGGTCAGGAGCTCCGGCGGCCGGCGCGCGTCGCGGTCGCCGATCACGTAGCGCCAGCCCTCCTCGGCGCTGTCCGCGGTCTGATCCTTGTACAGAGGCGGGATCTCGTCGAACAGGAAGCGCTCGCCGTCCGAGTTGAGCAAGATCCCGCCCTCGCCGCGCACCCCCTCGGTGACCAGGATTCCGCGCACGCTCGGCGGCCAGACCATGCCCGTAGGGTGGAACTGGACGAACTCCATGTCGATCAGATCGGCGCCGGCGTCGTAGGCCAGAGTGTGACCGTCGCCCGTGTACTCCCAACTGTTGCTGGTGATCTTGAAGGCGCGGCCGATGCCGCCCGTGGCGATCACGACGGCCTTCGCCTTGTAGACACGGAACCGGCCCTTCTCGCGGTCGTAGGCGAGGGCCCCGGCAACCCGGCCATCGTCGAGCAACAGGCGAAAGACCGTGTATTCCATGTGGAAGTCGATGCCGTGGTGGATACCGTGATCCTGCAGGGTCCGGATCATCTCGAGGCCGGTCCGGTCACCGACATGGGCGAGACGTGGATACCGGTGGCCGCCGAAGTTCCGCTGCAGGATGCGGCCGTCCTTCGTGCGGTCGAAGAGGGCGCCCCAGCTCTCGAGTTCCAGCGCCCGCGCCGGCGCCTCCCTGGCATGGATCTCGGCCATCTTCGGGTTGCTCAGGTACTGGCCGCCCCGCAGGGTGTCCGTGACGTGGACCTTCCAGTTGTCCCGTTCGTCCACGTTGCCGATCGCGGCCGCCATGCCGCCCTCGGCCATCACCGTATGCGCCTTGCCGAGCAGCGACTTGCAGATCACGCCGCAGGAAGCGCCCGCGGCCGAGACCTCGATCGCGGCGCGCAGGCCGGCGCCGCCAGCGCCGATCACCAGCACGTCGTACTCGTAGGGTGTCTGCTCCATCAGACGAATTTCAGGTCGGTCCAGATGCCCATCGAGCACATCCGGACGTAGATGTCGGAGAACGTGACCCAGATCAGGCTGAACCAGGCCCAGGCCATGTGCCCGCGGTTCAGGCAGGAGACGCAGTTGTAGCAGGCGCGCCCGAAAGGGCGACCCGCCATCACGTTCCTGAAGCCACCGACCACGTGACGCATCGAGTGGCACCCCAAGGCGTAACCGCTGAGCATCACCCAGTTGATCAGGATGACGAAGCTGCCGACCCCGATCCCAAACGCGTGGCCTCCCGACGCCGTCTCGAACTCGAACGCCCGGTACACGTCGATCGGGAAGAAGACGAAAATCCACGCCATCATCGCGAACAGGAAGTAGCGGTGGATGTTCTGCACGATCAGCGGGAACGAGTTCTCGCCCCGGTAGGCGTTCCGCGGCTCGCCGACCCCGCAGGCAGGCGGATCGGCCCAGAAGGCCTTGTAGTAGGCGCCCCGGTAGTAGTAGCAGGTGGCCCGGAACCCGATCGGCAGGATCAGGATGACGAACGCCGGCGATTGCGGAATGAAGCTCGGCCACCAGCTCGGGAAGCCGTCGAACCAGGCGTGATGCGTGAAGCCGAACACCTCGGGCGAGTACAGCGGCGACAGGTAGCCGCCGTAGGCGTAGTGCTCGCCCTGGTAGCCCGCCCAGGTCGAGTAGATGATCGCTATGCCCAGGCCCGTGGCGACAGCGGCCGGCTGCAGCCACCAGGCGTCCTGGCGTTGGGTCTGACCGAACGATCGCCGCTTCAGCACGGCGGGGAAAGCCATCTCGAATCTAGTCCTCGTCTGAGTCGGGGCGCTGAACGGAAGCCGGTCCCGGGCGAAGGGCCTCTTCGGCCCGGCGGTGATCATAGCCACAAAGCCAGAGACGGTTCGACCTCGCGGCTCGCGTCGTCGAACGGTCAACGCGTCGGTACCCGCAATCTTTGAGGCGAAGGCGGTGGGGTTCGCCGCGTAGCCTGACAATTCAGTGAGTTGGAGCCCCACTCACCCAGCGAGGCGCCAGATGGGATCTAGCCCCAATCCTCTGCGGCTCCTTGCGGGACTTGCCGTGCTCGCGACGAGCGCGACGATGCCAATGGCCTGGGGTCAGGAGGCCCAATCCAGCGAAACACGAGTCGTGCGGGCCTACTTCGACGACCCCCTGGTCGCCGCGAACGCCGTCATCTCGCTGGAGGCTCTGGAATCCGAGTACGAGAAGGGCTACATCGTCCTGCGCGCAACGGAGGCCGACATCGAGGCCGTCCGGCGAGCCGGGATGCGGGTTGTCGACGACGACGACTACCTGTCCGTGGCCCTGCCCTCCGAACTCCCAACCAAGGTCGTACAGGGGACCATTTCCGGATTCCCCTGCTACCGCACGGTCGAGGAAACCTACGCGAGCGCCCAGGCGATCGTCGACACCTACCCGGAGCTTGCGACCTGGACCGTGGCGGGCAAGTCCTGGAAGAAGGAGCGGAATGCGTCGAACGGCTACGACCTGATGGTCCTGCGCCTGACGAACTCGGCAACCTCGGGCACGAAGCCGGCGCTCTTCATCACGACGGCGGTCCACGCCCGGGAGTATGCGACCGCGGAGCTCAGCACACGCTTCGCCGAAGGGCTCGCCGAGAGCTACGAGACGGACGCGGACGTGCGGTGGCTCCTCGACCACCAGGAAGTCCACATCATGCTGCAAGCGAATCCTGATGGTCGAAAACGCGCAGAGCAGGGCTTGTGGTGGCGCAAGAACTACAACACGAACCACTGCCCAGACACCACTCCGGGCGTCGATCTGAACCGCAACTTCCCCTTCAAGTGGGGAGTCACCGGCTCCAGCACCGACCAGTGCAGCAATGTCTACCGAGGATCTTCTGCTGGCTCCGAGCCGGAAACGCAAGCGATCGAGGACCGGTTGACTACCCTGTTTCCGGACGCTCGCGGTCCGGAAGACGACGACCCGGCCCCTGCCGACAAGAGCGGTCTCTTCCTGGATATTCACAGCCACGGCCGGCTCATCCTGTGGCCCTGGGGCCACACCCACGACATTCCGCCGAACGGCGCGGCGCTCCAGACCCTCGGGCGCAAGCTCGCGTTCTTCAACAACCACACGCCGAAGCAGTCAATCGGTCTCTATCCGACCAGCGGCACGACTGCCGATCACGCGTATGGCGCTCTCGGCGTTGCAGGCTTCATCTACGAGCTGGGAACGCAGTTCTTCGAGACCTGCAGCTACTTCAACGACACGCTCCTCGAAGACAACCTCGAATCCCTGCTCTACGCGTTCAAGGCAACCCGGACGCCGTACGTCATCCCCAGCGGCCCCGATGTGCTCGGAGCGACACTGGGCGGCGGCGCCTCGACCACAGGCGTCACCGCCGGCACAACCGTCACGTTGTCCGGAACCTTCGACGACACGCGCTACAGGAACAACAACGGCACCGAAGGGTCTCAGAACATCGCGGCCGGTGAGTACTACGTCGATACGCCTCCCTGGGCAACGGACGCGACGGCGACCGCGATGGCCGCGGCCGACGGGACCTTCGACAGCACCTCCGAGGCGGCCACCGCCTCGGTCGACACGACCGGCTGGACGGCAGGCCGGCACACGCTGTTCGTGAGGGCGAAGGATGCGGACGACAACTGGGGCGCCGTCAGCGCGGTCTTCCTCTTCATCGGCGCCGCGCCACCTGCCGTGCCCGCCGCGCCCACGCTGACCGTTGGGACGGAGCAGCTCGCCGCGAGTTGGACTGAGCCGGCAGGCAACGGATCGCCCGTCACGAGCTACAGGTTGCGCTACAAGCCCGCCAATCGGCACTTCGACTGGTCGACCGTCGACGCCGGCACTGCGCGCGAGTTCGCGATCACGAACCTCAAGGGGAACAGACTTGTTGACGTCCAGGTGCGAGCGGTGAACGCCATCGGCAGCAGCGCATGGTCGAACGCGGCGACCGCTTCGCCCGATCCGAACCGCGCGCCCGAACCGGTGGGAACGCTGGCGGACCTGACCCTTCAAGTCGTGAGCGGCCCCTCGTCGGTGACCGTCGTGGATGCGTTCAACGATCCGGAGGGCGACACGCTGGTCTACGACGCCTCCTCGTCGTCGCCCTTGGTAGCGAGCGCGACGGCCTCCGGCTCCGAAGTCATCGTCACGCCGGTAGCCGGCGGCATGGCCCGGATCACGGTGACGGCGACGGACGTTGGCGGCTCCAACACGGCGGCGCAGCAACAAATCGCGGTCACGGTGCTGGGCGTGCCGAGCGTGTCGATCAGCACGGAGAGGCTGACCGTGAACGAAGGAGCGAACGAGCCCTACACGGTGGTGCTGGGCGCCCAGCCGACTGGGCCGGTGACGGTGGCCGCGCGCCCTCCTTCGGGCACCGATGTATCGGTGTTGCCGGATTCCCTCGAATTCACGGCGTTGACCTGGGATACGGCTCAGACGGTGACCGTGTTCGCCGCCGAGGACGGCGACACGGACTCCGACGCAGCGGTGACGGTCAGCCACGAGGTGTCGGGAGCGAACTACGACTCCGTGATGGCTCGGTCGGTGGAAGTGACCATCGTGGAGAACGACACGCCGACCTTGTCGGTCGAAGACGCGGAGGCCTCGGAGGGCAGCGGCGCCATGACGTTCGGCGTCGAGTTGAGCCTGGCGTCGAGTTCGGAAGTGACAGTGGACTACGCGACTTCGGACCATTCCGGCTCGAATGCGGCCACTTCCGGCTCGGACTACACGGCGACGGCCGGAACTCTGACGTTCGCGGCCGGTAGTGCCCAAGCCCACGAGATCCGGGTTCCAGTGCTCGACGACGACGACGACGAGTCCGAGCAGGAGCGCTTCACGTTCACGCTCGCGAGCGCTGCGAATGCGGTCCTCGCGGGCGGCGGCTCAACGTTGGCGGCACGGGGAACGATCCTGGACAACGACCATCCGGAGGTCGAAGTCACGTTCGGTGCGTCAAGCTACGAGGCGGAAGAAGGAAGCAGCGTGGAGGTCACGGTCCACCTTGACCGGGACCCGGAGCGGATGGTGGAGGTTCCGCTCGAGGCTACCCACCACGGCGGCGCCACGACGGCCGACTATACGGGCATCCCGTCGTTCGTCACGTTCAGCAGCGGCAAAACCGAAGAGGCGATCACCGTCCGGGCAACCAGCGACTCGGATGACGATGACGGCGAGGCGGTCGTCCTTCGGTTCGGCAGCTTGCCGGCGAGAGTGACGGGGAGCGGCGCGACGACCGTGGCGATCATGGACGTCGACGATGGTAGCGACGGCCTCGGTGGCGGCGGCGGCGGCGGCGGCGCCCCTCCGCCTCCGGACGGCGACGATGACGGCGACAACCAGCCCCCTCCGCCTCCACTCCCCGAGGTTTCGGTCGTTGCCGCGGAAGCCTCGGAGACCAGAGGGGCCGTGGTCTTCGATGTCCGACTCAGCGCGGCGAGCGGCTCGGCGGTGACGGTCGGCTACTTCACCGCGGACGGTGCGGGCGCCGCCGCTGCGAGAGCGGCTTCGGATTACACAGCGACCAGCGGCTCGTTGACGTTCCCAGCGGGGTCGACAGCGGTGCGCCAGGTGCGTGTTCCGGTGATTGACGACCGGTTGTACGAACCGGAGTCGGAGACCTTCACGTTGACGCTTCGCAAGCCTGCCAACGCGACTCTGGCCGGCGGCGGATCGGTGCTACAGGTGATCGGGACGATTCACGATGACGACGACGGCCCCCCGATGGCTGCCTTCGAGTTGAGCGGCGCGGCGTGCGAATCCGGCCTGTGCCGGGCCGTTGCCGGTGAACCGGTACGGTTCAGGGACGCGAGCCTCGGCAAAGCGCTGTTCCGGCGGTGGGAGTTCGGGGACGGCGAGAGTTCGCAGGCTCGCGGGCCTGAGCACGCCTGGTTGGAACCCGGCTTCTACGACGTCATCCTGTGGGTGAGTGACGGTGAGCGGGAGTCCAGAACGTCGCGGAAGTTCCTGGTCGAGGCGAGCGAGCCGGCTGGTTCCTGCGTGGCGGACGCGGAGACGCTCTGTCTGCAGGACTCTCGCTACGCGGTCCGTGTCGACTGGTGGACGGCGGCCGGCGAGGGCGGCGCAGGCAGCGTCGTCCACGAGGGAACGAACGACTCGGGCCTCTTCACGTTCTTCAGCCGCGAGAACTGGGAAGTGCTGATCAAGGTGCTGGACGGCTGCGCGCTGAACCGTCACGTATGGGTGTACGGCGCGTCCACGACGGACCTTGGCTACTCGATCCGGGTCACCGACACGGTGACGGGCAAGGTGAAGGCGTACCGCAACGAACCGGGCCACCAGGCACCGGCGATCACGGACGGGGTCGCGTTCCCGGAAGGCTGTTCGCGTTAGCCGGCCGCCACTGCATCCATCCAGAACCGACTCTGCGATACATTCGATCTGCCCCTTGGTTTGCTTCGCCGACGAGCCCGGATTCCTGGTCGGCCTCGAATCCGAGAAACAGGGCATCGAACGCGCTGGAGTTCGCCTCGTCTGTGTCACCTGCGACTCCCGGAAGCCCACTCGGACCGACCGCCCCTGCCCTACCGCCCCTGACTGCGGAGATGAGCGCTCGAACCGCAATCTGTTTCCTGTCTGCAGCTCTCCTCGCCACGGCAGGCGCCTGGGGGCAGGAAGCCGCGCAGCCCGGCGAGACCCGAGTCGTGCGCGCCTACTTCGACGATCCGCTCGTCGCCGCCAAGGCGGTCATCTCGCTGGAGGCGCTGGAGTCGGAGTACGAAAAGGGATACATCGTCCTGCTAGCGACGGACGAAGACATCGACGTGGCGCGGCAAGCCGGAATGCGGGTCGTCGAGGACCGCGACTACGTCTCGGTGGCCCTCCCCTCCGAGCTCCCAACCAAGGTCACTCAGGGGACCATCGCCGGGTTCCCCTGCTACCGCACGGTCGAGGAGACCTACGCCGGCGCCCAGGCGATCGTCGACGCGCATCCGACGCTCGCCACCTGGACCACGGTCGGCAAGTCCTGGAAGAAGGTGCAGAACGCAGCCGAAGGTTACGACCTCATGGTGCTGCGACTCACGAACTCCGCGACTTCGGGGACCAAGCCCGCCCTGTTCATCACCGCGGCTGTCCACGCCCGGGAGTACACGACCGCCGAACTGGCCCTGCGCTTCGCGGAACAGCTCGCCGACGCGTACGAGACGGACGCGGACGCTCGGTGGCTCCTGGACCACCAGGAAGTCCACATCATGCTGCACGCGAATCCGGACGGTAGGAAGCGCGCCGAGGAGGGTGTGCTCTGGCGCAAGAACCACAACACGAACCACTGCCCCGACACCTCGCCCGGAATCGACCTGAACCGCAACTTCGACTTCAAGTGGGGCGAACCCGGTTCCAGCGCGAACGAGTGCAGCTTCAACTACCGGGGGTTGTCTGCCGCATCGGAGCCTGAGACGCAGGCGATTCAGACCTACATGACCAACCTGTTCTCCGACGCCCGCGGGCCGGACGACGACGACGCGGCGCCCGCCGACACCAGCGGGGTCTTCCTTGACATCCACAGCCACAGCCGACTCATCCTCTGGCCCTGGGGCCATGTGGACGTGGCGACGCCCAACGGAACGGAGCTCCAGACCCTGGGTCGCAAGCTCGCGTTCTTCAACGGCTACACGCCGATGCGAAGCTACGGGCTGTATCCGACCAGCGGCACGACCGATGACTACAGCTACGGCGAGCTCGGGCGCGCCTCCTTCACCTACGAACTGGGCACCTCGTTCTTCCAGGCTTGCAGCTACTTCGAGAACTCCATCCTCGACGTCAACCTGGAGTCGCTTCTCTACGCTTTCAAGGTGGCGCGAGCGCCCTACCTCATTCCGGCAGGACCCGATGTTCGCGCCCCGAGCCTGAGCGGCGGCGCGTCGACGAGCGGCGTCACCGCCGGAACATCGATCACGCTGTCCGCCACCTTCGACGACACCCGCTACCAAAACAGCAACGGCGCCGAACCGACGCAGGACATCGCGGCGGGCGAGTACTACCTGGACATACCGCCCTGGGTCACGGGAGCGGTAGCACACGCGATGTCAGCCGCCGACGGCGCATTCGACAGCAACTCCGAGGAAGCGACCGCCACGATCGCTACGAACGGCCTGAGCGCCGGCCGGCATACCGTCTTCGTACGCGCGAAGGATGCCGACAACAACTGGGGTGCGGTGAGCGCGGTCTTCGCCATTGTTCAGATGGAGCCGCCACCACCACCGCCGGACGAGGATCCGGAGGTGGAGGTTTCGTTCGGTTCGGCGAGCTACGAGGTGCCGGAGGGCGGGACGGTTGAGGTGACAGTGCGCCTCAGCGCGGATCCGCAGCGGGAGGTGTCGATCCCCCTGGTACGGACCCACCGCGGCGGTGCGTCGGAAGCGGACTACTCGGGCGTACCCGCAAGCATCACGTTCAGCAGCGGCGTGACGACCCGGACGTTCGAGTTTGTGGCCGCGGACGACAGCGAGGAGGACTTCGGCGAATCCGTGGTTCTTGGTTTCGGCGTTCTGCCTGCGGGCGTGAGTGGCGGCGGCTCGGCGACCGTATCGATCCAGGACGACGACACGCCTCCGATGGCCGTGATCGAAGTGAGCGGCGTGGAGTGCGACCGGGAGCTCTGCCGGGCTCTTACCGGCGAGCCGGTGCAGTTCGAGGATGCGAGTACGGGTTCCGCCGCATCGCGGCGATGGGACTTCGGCGAGGGGTCGGAGTCGGAACTGCGGAGGTGGTCGCACAGTTGGTCTGAGCCCGGCTTCCATGAGGTGACCCTGTGGGTGAGTGACGGCCCGCGTGAATCGACGTCGTCGCGCGTGTTCCTGGTCGAGTCGAGTTCCCCCGCGGGGACGTGCGAGTCGAGCGCCGAGAGGCGTTGCCTGCAGGACTCGCGCTACGCGGTGGCCGTGGAGTGGCGGAAGCCGGACGGCGAGAGCGGTCCGGGGAGCGTGGTCCACGCGGGGACGAACGACTCGGGGCTGTTCACGTTCTTCAACGGGGAGAACTGGGAGATTCTGATCAAGGTGCTGGACGGATGCGCGCTCAACGGCCACGTGTGGGTGTACGGCGCGTCGACGACGGATCTTGGGTACGTGATCCAGGTGACCGACACGGTAACGGGGACGGTGAAGGAGTACCGGAACGAGCCGGGGTTGCCGGCGCCCGCGATCACCGACGCGAAGGCGTTTCCGGAAAGTTGCGAGGGCGCAAGGGCCGCACCGTAGCCGGCCTCCAGTGCCGGAGACCGCGCAACCCGGAGACCGCCCGACTCAGAGCACCGGCGAGGACCGCATGTCCTCCATCTCGATCGAAGCGCCTGCTGCGCCACCCGCGCGCTCCGCTTCGAGCAGCGCGGCGCCGCGCTCGATCCAGGTGCGGCCCCGCACCCGCAGCGCCAGCAGGGCGGCCATCAACATGACGTAGATGATGAAGCAGCTCCAGGCGCCGATCAGACCCCACGAACGGGTCGCGACAAAGAGCAGGGGAACGAACACCAGCCAAGCGACGCCGATGTTCACCAGCATGCTGTAGGTCGTGTCGCCGGCGCCGCGCAGCGCCCCCGCCAGCACGTTGAACTGCAGGTCGAAGACCAGGCAGACGACGGCGATCAGGAACAGAGGCCGAGCGTACAGCACCACCTCGGCCAGTTCGGCCTGACGCACGAACAGAGACATCAAGCGGTCGGGAAAGCCGACATAGACGACCGCCGTCGCCGCCATCGCCACGTAGCCGATGCGGAGCACCTTCTTCACCACCAGGCGAGCGTCGCGAAGCTGCCGCGCGCCGAGACACTGGCCGACCAGCGTCGTGGCGCCTGCCGCGAGCGCAACCGCAATCATGTAGGAGACCGACCACGCCTGAATGACCGCGTTGGTCGCGGCCATCTCCGCGTCGCCCAGGCGGGCCACGAGAGCTGTGAAGACGCTGATGCCGCCGAGTTCCATGAACACCTGGATACCGATCGGCACACTGACGCGGAGCATCCTCGCCATCAGGGCGGACTCCGGGGGCCTGGGTGTCGAGGCCTCGTAGTCCCTGCCGATGCGGGTCAGCAACACGCCGCCAAGGAGTGCGACCGCTACGACAAACTGCGCGATCACGGTGCCCACGGCGGCGCCGGCGGGGCCCAGTTCCGGGAACCCGTGGACGCCGAAGATGAAGAGATAGTTGAGCCCGCAGTTCAGCCCCAACTGGATCATGCCCGCCCACATCGGGATGTCGGTGCGGCCGAGCCCGCGGTAGTAGTTCTCCGCCACCAGGAAAATCATCAGCCCGATTGCGGCGGCCATCCGGACTTCCGTGTACTCGGCCGCAATCGCCTGCGCTTCCGGCGAGGCCTTGGTCAGACTGAACACCCAGGTCGAGAGCGGCGAAAGCAGCAGCAGCGCCAGCCCGGAGCCCGCGGCCAGGTAAAGGCCCTGCCAGAACGCGACGCCAACCCGATCCCGCCGCCCAGCGCCGAAGAACTGCGCGACGAAGGTGTTCACGCCCTGCAGCAGGCCGACGAAGAAGCTCAGGCACCACCAGGAGATGATCGCCCCCATACCGACGCCCGCAAGCGCCACGACTCCCAGCCGACCAACCATCATCGTGTCGATCACACCCATCGCGGTATGGGTCACCTGAGTAACGACCACGGGCGCGGTGAGCGCGAGAATGCGGCGATAGGAGATATCGATCGTCATCGCGACACGTCAGCCGAACAGGGCTTCGAATTCGCCGGCCATGCGCGGCCCGGCGCCCTCGTCTTCGTGCTTGAAGAAGACGTAGGCCTCGCGCCAGGGTTGCAGCCGGATCCTCTCGGCCCAGTCGCGAAGGGCTGCCTCGTCGTAATCCTGGCGGCGGAGCCGCAGATAGCCGAAGTCCGCGGTCGCCACCAGTGGCGTGTCGTGGTCACTCCCGCTGTCCGCGATGCACAGCGACGCGCCCGCGTTCTCCAGCAGCGCGAACACCTCGTCGTCGAACCAACTGGCATGGCGGAACTCGAAGGCGCCGCGCAGACCGTCGGGCAGGATCTCGAGAAAGCTCGCCAGCCGATCGACATCACGCTTCAGGTAGGGCGGCAACTGGAAGAGGAAGGGGCCGAGGCGCTCGCCCAACACGTCAGCGGTGCGAAACAGGTAGTCGACCGAGTCGCCGGCGTCACGCAATCGCTGGTGATGCGTGATCCGGCGAGACGCTTTCAGCGCGAAGCGAAAGCCGTCCGGCACCGAGTCGCGCCAGCGCTGGAGCAGATCGGTCTTCGGCATGCGGTAGAACGTGTTGTTGATCTCCACCGCACCGAGCCTGGTGGCGTAGAAGCCGAGCATGTCCGGCCGCTTGGTTCCGGACGGATAGAAGGATCCCGCCCACGCCGGGTAGGAGAACCCACTGGTGCCGGTGCGTACCCGCACTGTCGCTTCGCGAGCGGCCAGGTCGCCGGAACTAGGCGCCGTCGTCGAGGAACGGTCGGAGCTTCTGCGCCCAGTCGGGATGCCGGAGCTTGCGCAGCGCCTTCGACTCGATCTGCCGGATGCGTTCCCGGGTCACGTTGAACGACTTCCCGACCTCCTCGAGGGTGTGCTCCGAGCCCTCGCCGACTCCGAAGCGCATCCGCAATACGAGTTCCTCCCGAGGCGAGAGCGACCGCAGCACGTTACCGGTCTGCTCGCGCAGATTGGCCGAGATGACTTCGTCCACCGGTGACGGCGAGTTCTTGTCCTCGATGAAGTCGCCGAGGTGGGAGTCCTCTTCCTCTCCGACCGGCGTCTCCAGCGACACCGGCGCCTGAGCGATCTTCATGATCTTCCGCACCTTGGAGGCGGGCAGGTCCATGTGGTGGCCGATCTCCTCGGCGGTCGGCTCGCGCCCCAGTTCCTGCACCAGGGACCGCGACGTACGGGTCAGCTTGTTGATGTTCTCGATCATGTGGACCGGAATACGGATCGTCCGCGACTGATCGGCAATCGCGCGCGCGACGGCCTGACGGATCCACCAGGTCGCGTAGGTAGAGAACTTGTAGCCCCGGCGGTACTCGAACTTCTCCACCGCCTTCATCAGGCCGATGTTGCCCTCCTGGATGAGGTCCAGGAACTGGAGACCGCGGTTCGTGTACTTCTTGGCGATCGACACGACCAGGCGCAGGTTCGACATGATGAGCTGCTCCTTGGCCCGCTCACTCAACGCCTCGCCCCGCTTGACCTTCGCGACCAGCGCCCGCAGTTCGCCCTGGGCGATCGAATAGCGGGCCTCGAGCGACCGTACCGCTTCCCGGTACTTCTGGATGCGCCGGCGGTGCAACGCCTTGAGTTCCTCGTTGCTCTCGCGCTCGAGCGCAACCTGGGCGCGGCTGATGTCGCGCTCGCTGCGCCGGAATCGGTTGTCGATGAGCTTGACCAGATCGACCACGCGGTTGCGGTCCGGCCCGGTGAAAGCCAGTTCGACGATCAGCGAGGAGACCTTCTCCTCGAGCCGGTCGATCTCCCGCTCGATCTCCTGGTAGCGGTCGCCGCGGGGGCTGTAGCGCTTCTGCCGGCGTCGCGTGCGCTCAAGCTGCCCTTCCAGGTCCTTCATCTTCTCGAACACGCCGACCCGCTTGGCGATCCGCTTCAGTCCGTTCTCGTCGAGCAGCGAAAGCGGATGGTCGATCTCGACCAACTGCGACAGCGGTTTCGCGTTCTTGCGGTCGGCCAGTTCGGTCAGCGCCAGCAACCGGGTCATCAGATCGGGGTTGCCGGCCAGGGCCTGGAAGATCAGCCACTCGCCGTCCTCGAGCGCCCGCGCGATCTCGACCTCGCCGTCCCGGTCGAGCAGCGGCACGGTGCTCATCTCGCGCAGGTACATCCGCACCGGGTCGCTGGTGTTCACCGGCTCGCTCACGGTCGGCGTCGCCGGGTCATCGTCCGCCTTGTCGATCTCGAGCGTCACCGCCTCGTCGAGATTGGCCACGTACCAGTCCGGACGCCTGATCACTCCCACCCGGAGTTCCCTGAGCCGGTCATGGAGTTCGCGGATCTCGCCCTCGACCCCGACCATGTCGGCCGGCATCATGTCCTGAATCTCGTCGCCGAGCAGGTAGGTCTTCGCCTTCCCCAGTTCGAACAACTGACGGATCGAGGCGTACCTCGCCTCAAGCGGTTTGCCTGTGTCCTTGACGGGAGCAACTGCCATGCTTCGTTCTCCGGAGGTTTCGATTCGGCCGCGGTAGCGCGTGTGTTCTCTTGGCGAGCCTCAGCCTGCAGTTCACCCCAACCGCTGGAGGAGCATCTCAGCCAGTTGCGGATGGTTGAACGGCCGACGAGGCGCAAGTGTACCAGTGTGAAGACGATCAACCACCCTCTGGTGTTTCGTTCCGGTCTCGCTCAGGGGCCGTGCGTCCACCATCCCCAACATCAGAAGGGCCGGCAGTTCTTCCCCTTTCGCCCGTTCTTCCTCGATCCAGGAGGGCCTGACGGACCATGTATTCGATCTGCCCATTCACGCTTCGGAGTTCCGAAGCCGCGAGCCGCTGGATCTCTTCGTAGATCCCGGAATCGAGGCGCAAGAGAAACGCCTTGCGCGGAGCGGCCACCGACTTCTAGCTCAGCACGTGCATCGTCGTCTGCCTGTCTACGGATAGAGGGTGCCGGCGTTCACGACCGGCTGGGTGTGTCGGTCGCTGCACAGAACGGCGAGCAGGTTGCTGACCATTGCCGCCTTGCGCTCGTCGTCGAGGTGGACGACGTTCTTTTCGCTCAGCATGCGCAGCGCCTGCTCCACCATGCCGACCGCGCCGTCGACGATCTGGGCGCGCGCCGCGACCACAGCCGCCGCCTGCTGGCGCTGCAGCATGGCAGCGGCAATCTCCGCCGCGTAGGCGAGATGACTGATCCGCGCTTCGATCACGTCGACCCCGGCGGTGGCCAGCCGCTCCTGCACTTCCCCTCGCAGCCGCTCGGAGATCTCGGCCGTGTGGTGCGAGAGCGAGATCTCACCCTCCTCGTGCGCGTCGTACGGGTAACCGGTGGCCATGTTCCGTAGAGCCGCCTCGCTCTGTACGTGAACATAGTCTTCGTAGTCGTCGACATTGAAGAGAGCCTCGGCGCTGTCCACCACCCGCCATACAACGACCGCTCCGATCTCGATCGGGTTGCCGGCGTTGTCGTTGACCTTGAGCTTTCCGGTCTCGAAGTTCCTGGTGCGCACGGACACGCGGCGCTTGCTCAGAAACGGGTTCGCCCAGCGCAGGCCGGTGCTGTACGTGCTGCCCCGGTAGGCGCCGAACAACTGCAGCACCCTCGCCTCGTTCGGTTGAACCATGAACAACCCCAGCATGAGGAAGATGACGACCGGCACGCCCAAGGCGCCGGCGACGATACCCGGCACGAAACCGACTCGCCCCGACAGGAAGACGACGAAGAAAAGGCCCACGAAGCTGGCGAGGAACAGGCACAGCATGCTCAGGCCCGACGTGACCGAGAGACGTTTCTCCTGGTGCTCTACCATCTTGTTTTCCATGAATGACGACTCCTCCTCTGGAACGCAGCGACGGGCGGCCGCGGGCTCCGGTTGATATGAATATGATATCACTTCCATATCACTCTGCCAGCCTGGTGGCCGGGTGTTCCTCGACATGACAGAGAACCGACCGACCCTCGAACCGGACGCCGTCCTCGAAACCGCCGCTCGCTTCCGGCTCGGCGGCGCACCGACCGCGGCCCACGAACTGCGGAGCGGGCACATCAATGACTCCTACGTCGTCTCGAGCCGTGGCGGGCGGCGAGG
Organism: Candidatus Multivorans sp.; assembly: GCA_965216125.1. Taxonomy (GTDB): domain Bacteria; phylum Acidobacteriota; class Thermoanaerobaculia; order Multivoradales; family Multivoraceae; genus Multivorans. The sequence continues at coordinate 4,526,496 of OZ244152.1, forward strand.
ACTCCTGCAACGGATCAACGAACACGTCTTCACCGAGCCGCGGCGGCTGATGGACAACGTGGAGCGGATCACCCGCCATCTCGCCAAGAGTCTCGGGCCGGGGAGCCGGCGACACCGGCTGACCCTGATTCCAGCCGACGACGGTCGGACGTGGGTCGAGATCCAAAGCGCTTCCGAAGGAAGCGGCAGAAGCAAGAGCGGTTCCGAAGGAAGCGGCAGAAGCAAAAGCGCTTCCGAAGGAAGCGGCAGAAAAGAGAGCGCTTCCGAAGGAAGCGGCGCCGGAGGCTGTTGGCGGATGTACGAACTGATCGAAGACGTGACCACCGAGGTGACCGCGTCGTCCACCGATCAGGTCTTCCGGGCCGCACACGCGTACGGGCGCTTTCAGGGCATGCTCGCCGACCTGCCCCCGCCGCCCCTGTTCGAGACGATTCCCCGCTTCCACGACACGGTCAGCCGCTTCGAGGCTCTGGACCGGGTGCTGTGTGCCGAGCCAGCCGACCCTGGCGCCGCGCGCCGCCGCGAACAGGCCCGAGCCGAACTCCAGGCCGCCGCTTCGCACCGAGGTCTGGCAGGGCGGCTGATCGAAGCCGCGGCTCAAGGCGTACCCCAGCGAATCGTTCACAACGACTGCAAGATCAGCAACGTCCTCTTCGACCGGCAAAGCGGCGAAGCGCTCTGCGTCGTCGACCTGGATACCGCGATGCCCGGTCTCGCCGCTTTCGACTTCGGCGACATGGCGCGGTCCATGGCCCATCGGGGCGACGAGGACGCCCCCGATCCAGCCGGTGTCGAGGTCGACCTGGAACTGTTCACCGCCCTGGCCTCCGGCTATCTCGACGGCGCTCGTTTCCTGACTGCGGGAGAACGTCAGAGCCTGGTCGACGGCGCCCTGGTGCTGACGCTCGAACAGGCGGTCCGGTTCCTGACCGACCACCTGCAGGGCGACATCTACTTCCGCGTCGAGCGACCGGGCCAGAACCTGGATCGCTGCCGCGTTCAGTTCGCTCTGCTCGAGTCGCTGCTCGACCGGGAAGCGGACCTGCACCGAATCGTCGCCAGCGTCCGAAAGCCCGCGTAGCTGCACCCGAACACACCGGGAGGTCGACGCCGCGTCCGGCTCGTCACGCCCCGAGCTGTGGACCTGAGTGGCCGTAAACCACTCCATACCTGCCGTTTGAGTCGACACTGACACCGTATCGAGGTACCATCGGGGCCTGCGATGCGTGGAGGACGACGATAGCGGACAAAGCGCCTTGGGCGGGCCCCCCCCAAAGCGGAAAAGTCACGCTGCCTGAACTGACGCAGCGGTCCCCGACGAACGAAGCCGTCCGCCAGCGGTACGAGGCGATCCGCTGGCCTGACGGTTAGTCAACCTGCCCTGGCTGTAGCACCAACGGCACCCGCGAGCGCGGCCGTTCTTCGGCCGTAACCGGGTGTCAAGCAGAAGGGCGAATCTGAATGAAGAAAGCGTGGTTGACTCTCCTACTCTCCTTGGCCGCGATGCCGGTTGGCGCGGACTCGGAGCCGACCTTCAACGCCCGTGTCTACTGGGCTTCCTCCGGCTTCGCCGTCGGTGTCGACGATTGCACGGGCGCGGACCGGTTCATCATCGCAGCCGGCACGAAGGGAACCACGCTGGGGGACATGTCCGCACTAACGAACATAAGCTGCTCAGCGGCGCGGGTAACGAGGAACTCACCCGACACCGACGACTGGTACGGCGGCGTCTTGTTCGGGTTTCTCGACGATGAATGCGCTGACTTCATTGTCATCGGCTCTCGAAGACATGGGCACACTCACTCGCGCCGCAGCGTCGGGAATTCAGACGACACCAGCAAGCTGGTCGGAGTCCGACGGGGCAGTTGCGCGGAGGATGACGAAGACGACGGAGGCGGACCGGACGAGGACCTTGGCGGCGGCGGATCAGACGGCGGTACCGGCGGCGGCGGATCAGACGGCGGCACCGGCGGCGGCGGATCAGACGACGGTACCGGCGGCGGCGGATCAGACGACGGTACCGGCGGCGGCGGATCAGACGGCGGCACCGGCGGCGGCGGATCGGGTAGCGACGAACCTGAGCGGGTCACATGCGGTCCGCGCGTCACACCGTACTGGCAGGGACCAGGTGGGTTCGTGGCTCGTCCGTCGAATGGCCTTTCGGCTGACGTGACGATCTCCTGCGGGACCAGCCGATGGACCGACACCCTCTACGCCAGGGATGACGGTCTGATCGTGCAACTGCTGACGGACAAGCGCTGCGAGGACACCCAGGGCCGAGTCGCATTCGACGGCATCGAAGAAGGGGCCTGGTACTGGATCACCGACAGTCGCAACGCGGCGGCCTCGCCGCTGGTGTGCGAAAACCAGCTTGGCGGCAGTGTTGACGCGGCCGTCCCAGAAGGCGTGGAGCCCATGAGCACGGACGGTGGGACCTTCCTGCGCCACGTCTCCGGCCTCATCGGCATCGTGCCCCATGTCGCCGGTGGCGATGGATTTCACACTGGCTACTGGCGCGGCAAGGGAGGCATCGTGGGTCGGCCCCTGAACGGCCAGTCAGCGAGAGTCAAAGTGACGTGTGGTCGCACCTACCAGACCTCGACGTATGGAGCTGGCGACGATGGACTGATCGTCGAACTGATCGACCGGTCCTACTGCACCGACTCGGCTGGAAACCCGGTCTCGGGCAGTCTTGAAGTCAGCGGCCTCGCGGACGGCGGCTGGTACTGGGTCAATGGTGATCACAGCGTCGCGGTAGCGCCACTGCTGCCACCTTCGATCCTGGTGGGCTCCAAGCCCCTGAACCCTGGCGGACTGACAGCCGACGACGGGGAGTTGGGCACTCTGTTCGACCAGACCTCGGTGCAACTGATCGCCATTGTCCCCAGAATCGGGCACGACGAATGACATCGTTGCCAGCCGGCGCGCCCGGAAGACACTCCGCGGCGACTCCGAGCGAACTCTAGAAGGCCTCCGTGTCGACTTCTCCGCAGATGCTTCCCTGTTCGTTGCGGTAGGGCTCTGAAACGCCCGTCACGGTATCCGTGACCGTCAACGTGTACTCGACGTCCGAGACACCCCCGTAGAGCAGCCAGAACCGGCCATTGAGATCCCGGCCGTCGAGCACCTTCGCCGCCAATTCGATGTTGGCAGGGTTGAAGAACCAGAAGAAACCCGTCTCCGCCGTCGTCAGCGAGGGCAGCACCGCCGCCACCTTCTCCGGATCGACGCCCGGGTTCGACTCGTTGGGGTCGATGAACCGGACGTCAAGCGAAAAACGGTTGTCCAGGACGCACAGACGCTCCGGGCCCGGCTCGCAGTGGCCGCCACCATGAACCGGCAATGCGACCCCGGCCGCTTCGAACGGGAGTGCCTCGGTCCGCAGCAGGTCCACACCGGCAGCACCCATCGGACCGCTTTCGCCGGCCAAAGCAGCAACCGCGGCAACGGCACTCCGGGGGAACGCCTTCGTGTCGTTCTGCCCGCAGATCCGGCCCTGCGTGTTGTGGTACGTGCGCCTGGCGCCCGCCACGACATCCCGCACCGTGATCCAGTACTCGACATCGGAGAGCGCGCCGAAGAACACCCAGTGATTGTCATTGAGCGCGCGGCCGTCGAGGACCTTGACCACGAGTTCGACGTTGGCCGGATTGAAGAACCAGAACAGCCCGGACTCGTCGGAGACCTCTACCGGAACGCTGCTACCGATCCCGTAGTCGCCGGCCCGATCATTGTTCCTCCAGTGGACCTGGACCTCGAAGCGATCTTCCCGCAGACAGAGGAACTCCTCGCCGGCGCGGCAGGCGTCACCGTAGGCGCCGGTAGTGGCGCTGACTTGCTCCGACAACTCAAACCCTCCGTCAGCCCTCTCGTCGCGTAACCGGAACGTGTACGGCGACCCGGTCTCGAGGCCGTCGATGCGCACCTGCCCATCAGAGGCGTCGGCGGTCACAAGCAGTGTCCAGGCGGTCTTTTGACTGCGCGCCTCGATGCTCAGAGTGCCCCTTTCCGGTTCGGCCCACTCCCCCCTCCAGAACAGGATGACAGCGGTATCTCCCGTCGGCGTCGCCGCAACATCGCCGGAGAATCGGCGTTCGGAGTCGTCCGGATCGTCCGCATCACCGGGGTCATCCGGGTCCTCGGGGTCGTCCGGGTCCTCAGACTCCAGCAACTCGAACGTCAGCTTCGCTATCGGCGCATCGGTGAACTTGCCCATCCCCCGGATGCTCGTGATCGTTTCCCTGGGCACGGTTGCCGGATTGTCGAGGGAGAACTCGGTTCCGTCTTCGGTTCCCGCGTCGTAGGGAAACAGGTCGACCTCGCGGCCGGTCAGCCACTCGTTCTGACCATCGAGCAAGGACAGCCCGGAAACGCCCACGAACCAGTCCGGGCTGGGCGCGATCATCGTGACCAGGGTGACCAGGGGGTGGTCCCTGGTGGCCTCGAACTCGATTGTCGCCGAGGCGGCGCCGCCCCGCGGAAGCGATCTCTCAAGCACGGCATGCACGCGCGGGCGGCTGCGTTCCATCAGCGCCGCCAGTTGATCCTGAATCCCGAGCTCAGCGACCCGTTCAAGCTCGCGGCTGGCTCTGCCGCCGGAACGCCAGAAGCTCACCCGGTCGTTGTGGACGGCGCCGATCAGCGAGGAGAAGTGCGCGCTACCCGGCAGCCCGCCCGGCGTGACAGTGCGCGTCCAGGCGCCTTCGAACGTCAGCCGGTACCTGGCCGACCCGCCGCCGGAAGACTGTGCGGCCGCGGGGACGGCCAGCCAGCAGCAGACGCCCGCCGCCGCCAGGCAGACGCCCAGGCGCCGGAAGCGGTCCGGTCTTCGGGGCACCGCTGCGTTCCCGTCAACCGGGCGCGCCGCAGGGATGGATCGGCTCAAGAAACGCGGCAATCGCCTCGCTCCCGGGAACTGAATCGCCCGCGCCGTCGTCCTCAGCAACATCCGCACTCCTGCTCTCTGCCGCAGGGCCGAACCAGATACCCATACGCATCCGCTCGTCCCCCGGGCAGTCGAACTCAATCAACGTCACGAACTCCCCGATCTGTTCCCCCGACCCGAACATCGTGCTGCCGCGGAAGGTCGCCCATCGCGCGGCGACATCCTGCCGGTCGAGATCGCCACGCTCGAGATTCTCCTCGAGATCGAGCTCCAGCCCCATGTCCCGCAGGGCCGGCGCTTCCGACGTCTCACCGTCGAAGAACGCCCTCAGATCATCGCCTCCCCACCGGGTCTGAACGTAGTAGAAGCCCCGTTCCCCGAACTCGCCGGCCCACGGTTCCGCGCCCGGAACCAGGTCCGAGAGGACGGCCATGTCGATCACGAAGGGAACAGAGATCACACCCGCCGGGTAGTACCCGCCCGGCGCTTCGTCGGCGCCCAGAATCTCGAGAGCCCGTTCACGTCGCCGCTCGGGATCTTCGTTGTCGACAGCAATGTTCCGCGCAGTGCGAACACCGAAGAAGACGAGGCCGCCAATGACCACGACCGCAAGCACGACCAACCCCAGACAACCCAGAAGGACATAGACCCAAGGCGAACGGCGGTCGGCAGCCATGAAGGAGGGACCGTAGCACGCACCCGCGGGACCGCAGCGCTATGCTCCGTTCATGATCGGCATCGCCCGCCCCCTCGTCACCAACCGCGCCTCCGGGAAGGCTGTTGTCCGGGGAACTCCCCTGGAGCGGACGATCCGCGCCAAGCTCGAAGCGGCGACCGGCGCCGAAGTGCTGGAGGTCCTCAACGAGAGCGGGATGCACAACGTACCGCCCAAGGCGGAGACCCACTTCAGGGTCGTTGTCGTCAGCAGCCGGTTCGAGGGCGCAACCCGGCTTCGCAGGCACCGCGTCGTTCACAGCGCCCTCTCCGATGAGCTGGCGGGGCCGGTCCACGCCCTGGCGATCGACGCCTGGACCCCTGCCGAATGGCAGGCGCGGGGCGAGAACCGGAACCTGTCCCCGGACTGCCGGGGCGGCTCACGGTTCGACTCGCCCGAGTAGCCACCCGGAGTCCGCGCGGTTACGGCTGCGGGACGACCCGGATGTAGGGCAGCGGCTGCTGCCAGCCCTGCGGGTACTTGGCCCTGGCGGCCTCGTCCGACACTGCCGGCAGGATGATCACGTCGTCGCCCCGCTCCCAGTTCGCCGGCGTCGCCACCTGCTCCTTCGCCGTCAACTGCACGGAGTCGACCAGGCGCAGGATCTCGGCAAAGTTGCGGCCGGTGCTCATCGGGTAGGTCAGTGTCGCCTTGATCCGCTTGTCCGGGCCGATGATGAAGACCGAACGGGCGGTGGCGTTGTCCATCGGTGTCCGTCCTGCGGAGGTGTCGCCGGCGTCCGCGGGCAGCATGTCGTAGCGCTTGACGATGTCCAGCGTCGGGTCGCCGATCAGCGGGTAGTTCACGGCGTGGCCCTGGGATGCCTCGATGTCCTTCGACCACGCCTCGTGGTCCGAGACGCCGTCGACGCTGATGCCGATCACCTTGCAGTTGCGCCGGTCGAACTCGCCCTTGAGACCGGCAACGGTGCCCAACTCGGTCGTGCAGACCGGTGTGAAGTCCTTGGGGTGCGAGAACAGCACGCACCAACCGTCGCCGATCCAGTCGTGGAAGTCGATCTCCCCTTGCGTGGTCTGGGCAGTGAAGTTGGGAGCCTCTTCGTTGATTCTGAGAGTCATGGTTCCTCCGGTCTATCGAGTCATTGGTTCATCTGGATCTACTTGGAAGCGCCGAGAAGATGACCATTCTAGTCACGTTTATCGCGCGTCGCGGCGCCGCCGGCCGCGGCACACTCAGGCTCCAGGCGCTTGAGATTCCCGGTGAACAGGCCATGGACTTCCGCCTGCTGACCCTCCGCCGGCTCGACTGATCAGCTCGAACGCCGGTCCGTCCCGATGTCGACCTGCCGGCGCAGTTCCTCGAGTTCGCTGCGGTCGGGGCGCAGGTTGGCGGCGCCGTGGATGTAGACGTGTTCGATCTCGTCAGCGGCCAGGGTCGTGTTCCAGTGCAGCAGGATGCGTACGCAACGTTCCAGGCCGCCCGGGACGGACATCTCGTGACCGCACAGCAGGGCTGCGTTGCGCCACCCCATCAACCGCGCCGCGAGGGCCGGATACTCCGCGGTCAGGTCGGGTGAGGTCGTGAAGATGGCGCTCGCCACATCCTCCGGCTCGATGCCGTTGGCCTGAACCATCCGCTCGAGCAACTCTGCCGTTGCGGTCAGGATCTGCTCCCGAGTCGAACCCTCAACCGTCGTCGCTCCCCGCACACCCCGGCACACCGGATGCCGCGAGCGCCGGGACCTCGTTCGCATCTTGGGGGGCATATCTTGGGGGGCATGGCGGCGACGTCAGTGGATACGATCCGAGGCGGAAGGAAGCCGCGAACTGTACCAACCGTTAGCGGCAAACTCGACGAACCTGGAGTAGTCGCAGCGGACTCGCCGCGCTGCCGGGCATGGAACTGGCCGCGGACTGGCCTGCCATCTGTGCGGCATCCGCCGCAGGCGGCCAGTTCCATGTAAGGATCCCACCACATGGCCGACCGAGTCATTGAACTGCAGCGGGAAGTCGAACAGCTCAGGGCCCAGTTGGAACGGGTGCAGGCGGCCGGCCCAAGCGGCTACTACCAATCCCCTCTGGCACAGCGGGACTGGTTCAATCTGCGCAAAATGCCCGCGCACGGTCTGGACCGGGAAGCCGTAAGGCTCATGGTCGAGAACGCCCACACGCTCGACTTCGACCACCGCCTGAACACTTCCTCCTATGTGAACGTCAGTCTGGACCACGAAGAGGAAGCGATTGCAGCCATGGGGCTGCGCGTCAACCTTGCCGACCAGACGGTCTATCCCCAGTCCTACAAACTGCACGACACCGCGGTCAACATGATCGGCGAGCTCTGGAACTGCCCGCCGGGACCCGAGTTCGACAAGTTCGGCGTGATTGCCGGCGCCGGCACGGTCGGTTCCACCGAGGCGTGCCTGCTGGCCGGCCTCGCGCTCAAGTTCCGCTGGCGAAACTGGTACGCCCGCCGGCGCCAGTCCACGGTGGACCAGATTCTCGATACCCGCCCCAACCTGGTCATCTCCACCTGCTTTCAGGCTGCGTGGGAGAAGCTCTTCAAGTACATGGACATCGAAGCCCGACTCATTCCAACGTCTGTGGACTCCTTCAGGCTGGATCCGGAGAAGGTGCGAGAGGCGATCGACGAGCGGACGATGGGCGTGGTCTGCATCATGGGCAACCACTACGGTGGACAGTACGATCCTGTCCAGGAGGTCAGCGACGTCATCGACGAAGTCAACGAAGAGCACGGCTACCAGGTCGGTATCCACGTCGACGCCGCCTCCGGCGGCTTCATCGCACCCTTCCAGGACGGCCTGCCGCCGTGGGACTTCCGGGTCAGGAACGTGTTGTCGATCTCCTCGAGCGGCCACAAGTACGGCGAATCCGTCTGCGGCACCGGCTGGATCGTCTGGCGACACCGCGAAGACCTGAGCGAGCACGTCGCCATCTCAGTGACCTACCTCGGCGGCGAGGCGGAGTCCTACACTCTCAACTTCTCACGCCCGGCCGCTGGCATCTACGTTCAGTACTTCAAGCTGCTCCACTACGGCATGACCGGCTACACCCAGGTCTGCGACAACATGATGCAGAACGCCCGCCATATACGCGACGGCCTGCGGGCCATGAGCTACGACGGCATGCCTCGCTTCGCCATCCTGGACGACGGCGACCATGGCTGCCTGCCGGTGGTCACCGCCAGGCTGAACCCCGCATGCCAACTCGGCTACAACGACGTGGATCTGGAGCATGCGCTCTCCCAGCACCACTGGTTCGTGGGCAGCTATCGAATGCGGTTCGACCACCCGCTGTCACACGAAGAGTTGCCCCTGTTCCACGACGCGAACGCCGATTCAACCATGTTCCGTATCGTGGTGAAGAGCAACCTCACGCGCAGCATGGCCGAGCACCTGCTCGAATCGATTCGCGTCGCCCTGGACTTCCTGGACTCGATAGCCGCCAAGAAGCCGCCCGAATTCGACTTGCATGATCTGAGGCACAAGGATCAGCGGCGCTTCGCGGGTCACTGTTGAACCGCGGGATGGACCGACAGCGGCAAGAGCGCTAGCGATCCTCCCGCCCGGCGCCCTGGTCCAGAAAACGGATCAGGCTCGCCAGATCGCTCAGGGTCATCGCGTCAAGCAGGCCCTCGGGCATGATCGACAGCGCTGACGGCGCCTGGCTGCGAATGCGCGACTTGTCCAGGTCGAGCCGGTTGCCGCCGGCGTCGATCAGGGTCAGCCGCACGGGCGCGTCCTCGACCACCATGCCGCTGTGGAGATTCCCGTCGTCGAGTTCGACATCGACGGCCTGGTACTGGTCCGAGATGACCCGCGAGGGGAACATGATCGACTCCAGCACCTCCCGGCGGCGGAACCGCTTGACCACCGTCGAGAGGTCCGGCCCGCCGCCGCGGCCGATGTCGCCGAACACGTGGCAGGCCGAGCAACGGGCCCGGTGGAACACCCGCTCGCCCTGCTCGGGGCTGTGGCGTTCGTAGGCCATCACGTCGTACTCCAGGTACTCGGCGAGCTCCTCGAAACTCATCTGGGCGAGGTCGCTCCTGCCCGGCTGATCGCCCTCGACATCCGTGATCAGCTCGGCGGCGCGCCGAGCGCGCTCGGCACGCTGGAGCTCCAGCCGCTCCCCGGCGGCGGTCCGCTCCTCCGCGGGGAACTGGGCCAGCACGTCGTTCCAGATCGCGTCGATGTACCCCTCCATGCTGGCGGCGCCGCGGAACTCGCGCGCCGCGTCGAACCACTCCGCGACCCGGCTACGCAGTTCCGGTGTCCAACCCCGGTCCATCGCGCGCAGGCAGTAGGCGGTGTGGATTCGCTCCGCGTCCGGTCGCTCCGCCTCCAGGCGGTCCACCATCTTCGCCAGCGCTCCCTCCGGCTGGAGGTAGGCCAGCAGCCGCTCGAGCTGCCGGTTGGCGCGATCGTCGGCGTGCGGGTAGCGACCGAGCAGCATGGGGCCCAACCCGGAGCGGGCATCGGCGCGGCCGGGCGCCTCCGGATCTTCGTCGCGGACGAAAATGAGCTCCAGCATGCGCAGGAAGTCGAGCTCTCCCTCGATATCCAGGTCGGCCTGCGCCAACTGGAACAGCTTCCCGGTGAGGAAGTTGTACTCCAGCTTGTGTTCCTGGCGGTAGATCACCGCCAGCAGGGCTTCAAACACGCCGCGAGGGCTCTGCGCCGGCGAGGCCATGATCGCCGCATCGACCCAGTAGCCGTGAGGGATGCGGAGAATCGCCTCGCGCGCGGCATAGCGCACGAACCGGTCCTCATGGTCCAGCAGGGCGTAGAGGGCTTCGGAGGTCGCGACCTCGATCCCCCGGGTACGCGGATGAAGCCCCGACCGGGCCAGCGATTCCGCCGCCCGCCGCGCCACCAGCGGATCCGGATCCGCGAGCGCTGTGCGAAGCGGTTCCTGCACCTGGGCGAACGTGTAGGCGCCGAGGAGCGCCGCCGCCGCGCCGCGTACCATGGGCTCGTCGCTCGAAAGCAGGGCCGACGTCTCGTCCAGGGTCGGCTTGGGACCGTGGACGTGGAGCAGTTCCAGCGCGCGTTGGCGGTCGAGCGCTTCGCTGCCCTGATCGCGGACGATCCGCCACAGCCCCGGCGCCCAGGCATCGCCCGCCTCGGCCCGCGCGCTCATGATCGCCTCCCTGCCCCACCCGGAGCGCGGCATCGGCTGCCGCACGGCGCGCAGAGTGCCCGTCGCCTCCGGAGGCGCGACCGGCCGCTCGTAGGTCACGCGGTAGAGCCCACCCGAGGTTCCCCGGCCGCCGGTGGCGAAGTAGAGCCAGCCGTCCGGCCCGACATCCATGTCGGTCACGTTGAGGGGCTCGCCGAGCACGAAGTCATGCGCCTCGCCGGTCCAGGTGGCCCCGGCCCGCTCCGGGAACAGGACCCGGATGCGGCCGCGCGACCAGTCGCCCATGAAGTAGGCGCCCTGGTACCGCTCCGGGTAGGCGTGGTGGTAATAGAAGGCGACGCCGACCGGCGACCCACGACCGATATCGACGACCCCGGGGAGCGTGTCGATCTCGTAGAAGGCGAACTTCCCGGCGCCCGTGCGCCAACCGTAGTCCCCGGCCGGAATCAGGTGGACGACCCGCGTCGGGCGGAACCACGGCAAGCCGCGGTCCCACTCCATGTCGGCCTCGTAGGCGAACACCTCGCCGGCCGCTCCGATCGCCAGGTCGAACGGGTTGCGCAAACCCCCGGAAAGCCGTTCCCAGGTGTTCGTATCCAGGTCCACCCGGTAGAGCGTGCCGCCCGGGGCGCGCAAGCTGTTGGCGTGGCCCCGCGGATCGAGGATGCGCGGCAGGAGCTGGTCCTCCTGCAGCTCGCGCAGCGCCGACGACTCCGCCAGCCGCACATCGGGGCCGGAGTAGTTCCCGTACAGCAGGTAGAGCGCCCCGTCGGGACCGCGGGCGATCGTGTGCGGGCCGTGCTCCTGGATCCGGCCTGTCGCGCGAGCGATCCGTTCGACCTTGTCGACCCGGTCGTCGCCGTCGGTATCCCGCAGCCGGTAGAGCCCGGTGTCCTCGACCGAGCCGTTGGCGCGCACCTCACCCTCGACGCCGGCGGCCTCGGCCAGCCGCCCGTCGCCGTTGGCGTGCACCAGCAGGTCGCCCGGCCCCATGACGTACAGCCCGTGCGCCGTCTCGACCTGGGGCGCGAAGTCGATCCGGCGGTCGTAGACGCCGTCGCCGTCGCTGTCCTCCAGCACCGCCAGGCCGTCGCCCTCAAGCGCCAGCAGGGCTCGACCCTCGGCGTCGAAGGTCATGTTGACGACCGAACCGAACAGTCCCGGGGCGGCTGCCGCCTCGACCCGGAATCCCTCCGCGGTGCGGAAACGACCGCCGGCGTAGTCGAGTCGCTCCCGGCGCGAAGCGTCGTGATCCGGCATCAGCTCCTGGGCGTTCGCCCCGGCCGCGAGCCCCACAGCAAGAGTCAGACCGAGAATCTGGGAGACGGCTTTGTTCATTGACTGCAGGGTTGGCGAACCGGTCGCCTATCGTCGTAGACCTTGATGCGGCGGCCTTCGTCCCGGTTGGTGCACAGGATCCTCGCGACTCTACTATCCCGAAACTCCGTCTTCGGGTTATCCCGGTCATCTTGTCTTCGGCCGCATCTCCTCCATAGGATGGCGGCACTGTGCCGCACGCACCCTGCACGATCGCGGTCCTGGCGACCCTCGACACGAAGGGCGGAGAAGTCTCCTATCTCGTGAATCGCATCGTCCGCGACTGGGGCTGCCGCGCGTTCGTCATCGACCTCGGTGTCGGCGAGCCCGACCTCGACGGAAGCTGGCTCCCCGACGTGAGCCGCCGCGAGGTCGCCAACGCCGGTGGCGAGAAGATCCAGCAACTGGTCCAGGCGGCCGACCGCAAACGGGCGATCGCGGCGATGTCCGCCGGCGCCGAAGAGGTCGTCCGCCGCAGCTACGGTCACGGCAGCTTCGACGCGATCGTGGGCCTGGGCGGCCGTGCCGGCACCGCGATGGCGACGACCGCGATGCGCGTGCTGCCCCTGGGCGTACCCAAGGTCATGGTGTCGACCATGGCCGGCGGGGACGCCTCCGGCTACGTCGGGGTCAAGGACATCGTCATGGTGCCGTCGATCGTCAACATGGATGGCCTCAACCGCATCAGCCGCCAGATCCTGAGCCGCACTGCCGCCGCGGTCTGCGCCATGGCCCGGGTCGAGATCGAGGGCGGCGACGACCGTCCACTGATCGCGGCCTCCACGTTTCGCAGCGCCACCCCCTGCGTGGACGCCTGCCGGCGCCAACTCGAGACCGAGGGGCTCGAGGTTCTCGTCTTTGACGCCACCGGCGCCGGCGGCCGCACGATGGAGAGCCTGATCGAGGCCGGCTTCGTGCGCGGCGTCCTCGACCTGACGACCACGGAGTGCGCGGATGAACTGGTCGGCGGCGTACGTACCGCGGGTCCGTCCCGCCTGGAGGCCGCCGCCAAGAGCGGTACGCCCGCCGTCGTTGTGCCCGGCTGCCTGGACATGGTCAGCTTCTTCTCCCGGGACACCGTGCCGGCCGAGTTCGAGGGCCGCACCTTCCACCACCAGAGCGACAACATGACCCTGATGCGCACGTCGCCGAGGGAGTGCGCCGAACTCGGTCAGGTCCTCGCCTCCAAGCTGAACGCCTCCACCGGCCCGGTCGAGGTCTACCTGCCGCTCGGCGGCGTCTCCAACCTCGCCGCTCCCGGCGGACCATTCCACGACCCGGCCGCCGACGCCGCCCTGTTCTCCGCCCTGCGCAAGAATCTGAGGCGGGCCGTGCCCGTCACCGAGGTCGACGCGAACATCAACGACCCGCGGTTCTCCCACGCCGTCAGCGAGGCCATGCTGCGGTTGGTGCGCGACGCGAACTGAAGCGCGGTAGAACTCCCGGAGGCCGGCGCTTCGCGGCGCGGACGCCGCGACTCCTAGCTCCGGTACAGCACACGCTTCCCGAGCGGCTGAACGGGCCGGCAGTTGTTCGGATAGATCGCCGCGAACGCGTCGATCTGACCGGCGGAAAGCGAGGCCGACTCGGTGAAGATCGCCCAGGCGACGCCTTCGGTGCACGGCGGCATCGTGAGCGAGCCCCGGTATCGCCACATCGTCCGGCCGTCCGGCAGCAGCGCCGCCAGGTCGAGCTCGCCCGGAAGCGCGCGCGCCGGCGAAGGATGAACCGGAAGGTGAGCCCAGACCGGCGTCAGCGCATCGTTCTGCTGGCCCTCTCTGAAGAGAACGCCGACCACCGCGATCGAACCGCTGCCGTCCTGGTGTACCAGGTGCATCTCCAGAGGCAGCCGCACGCCCTCGACCGTGTGCTCGCCGCCATGGTGGAAGTGAAACTGCAGCAGCTCGTAGCGGATCCCGTCAAGCACGATGCCGCTGCCGGGCGCCGGGTTCACCTGGATGCTCTGCCCGGTGTTCTCGATCGTTGCGTCGGTTCTCCGGTAGAAGAACTCCACCGGCGGCAGGTCGGCGCCCTGACCGCCGCTCAGGTCGATGGGAGACTGTTCCGCTCCCAGGGCGCACGTGCTGTACACCGCATCCAGGCCGCCCCACGCCGGCGGCCCGTTGTGCGCTTCGTATCCCCACGGCGCACCGGCGCCCGACCGTCCACACATGGGCGCGAAGATACACCGACTGGTGAGGCCGCGCATCTCCTAAGGTACATTCTGCGCATGCGAAGCCAGCAGCCTCGCCTTCGATCCCCTGGCCGGGCACTGCTCTGGTCAGGCATCTTCCTGGGCCTGCTGGTCCTCATGGTCCCGGCTGCAGGCCCCGCTCTCGCGGCTGCCTCGGACCCGACGACGATCGAGCGCGGCGCGGCCATCTACCGCGAGGGGACCTGCCCCGTCTGCCACCACTGGGAGGGTCAGGGCAACCGGCGCGGGCCGGACCTGACGGACGACGAGTGGCTCCACGGCGACGGTTCGCCGCCGGCCGTTCGCAAGGCGATCCAGACCGGCTTCCGGCACGGCGCCGGCCGCCGTTTCCGCGGCAAGTACGAGATGTGGCCACTCGGCGGCATGGAGCTCGACGAACGCGATGTCGACGCCCTGACCGCGTACGTGTGGTCGCTCCACCGCCGTCGCCGCGCCGCCGACACTCTGACCCGTGAGGTGGTCAGCCGCATCGCCTTCGGCTCCGGCGCCGATCAGGACAGGTCGCAACCGGTCTGGGACACCGTGCTCGCGCTCAGGCCCCAGCTCATGCTGATGCTCGGCAACAGCGTCCTCGCCGACACGGAAGACATGCACGAACTCCGTCTCCAGTACGACAAGCTCGCGGCGAAGCCGGGGTTTGCCGAGCTGCGCCGGCAGAGCCGCTTCCTGGTCACCTGGAACGATCTGGACTTCGGCCACGAGGACGGCGGCGCCGACTTTGCGAAGCGGGCCGAGTCGCAGCAGCTCTTTCTGGACTTCTGGGAAGTGCCGCTCAGATCGGCCCGGCGCCGGCAGCAGGGCATCTACACGTCGCAGCGCTTCGGACCGCCGGGACGCCGCCTCCAGGTCATCCTGCTAGACACCCGCTACGACCGAGGACCGCTGTGGCGTGTGTCGCCCGACGAAGCCGAGGACCGCGAAGCGCGGGGAATGGGACCCTACCTGCCCAACGACCACGAACGCGCCCGCATGCTGGGCGAGGAGCAGTGGCACTGGCTCGAGGAGCAACTCAGTCAGCCGGCCGACCTGCGCCTGCTCGTTTCCAGCATCCCCTTCGTCATGGAGTTCACCGGCTGGGAGAGCTGGGCCAACATGCCGCTCGAACGGCAACGGCTGATCGATCTGATCCGGGACACCCGGGCGACCGGCGTCCTCCTGCTCAGCGGCGACACGCCCTGGTCCGAGATCTCCCGCCTCGACGGGGAGCTCACGTACCCGCTCTGGGACATCACCTCGAGTTCGCTCAACCGGCGCGGCGCCGGCATCGGCCCCAACCGCCACCGCATCGGCAGTCCGACCACGGAACCGAACTTCGGCTACATGGAGATCGACTGGACCGAAGCCGACCCGGCAATCCGGATCGAACTGCGCAGCGTTGCCAACCGGGGTCAGTTGCGGCAGACACTGCGGCTGTCGGAGTTGCAGCCGAAGTAGACGGGGCTAGACTCCCGCCATGGGAGATCAAGAACTCAAGGCAATGATGGCTGGGTTGGAGTGCCTGCCCCCCGAGAATCCAGCTTTCACGACAGCGAAGCCGCTTGCGGAGTCCACCGTCGCTATCGTCAGTTCGGCGACGCTGCGCCACCCGGACCAGGACAACTACGCACCTCACGACATCTCGTTCCGGCTGCTCGACGGCAGTCGCAACGATCTGGTGCTGAGTCACTGGAGTCCCGGGCTCGACAGCACCGGGTTTGCTCTGGACCACAACGTTGTTTTTCCGATCGACCGCCTTCGCGAGCTCGAGTCGGAGAGGAAGATCGGGGGTGTCTCGGACCTGCACATGGCGTTCGCCGGGAACCAGCCTCAGCTTTCGGGCATCCAACTCGACTCCGGACCGGCGGGAGCGAAGGTCCTTCGAGAAGCCGGTGTCGACGTCGTCCTGCTGACTCCTGTGTGACAGCTGTGCACGCGTACCGTGAGTACGCTGGCACACGCCTTCGAAGCGGCCGGAATGGCCACCGTCACACTGGGCTCGATCCGCGCTCAGCTCGAAGGCACGGCCGCGCCGCGCGGTCTCTACTGCGACTTCCCGCTCGGCCGTCCCCTGGGGCGGCCCAACGATGCCGAGTTTCAACGCCGCGTGTTGTGGCAGGCACTGAGCATGGTCGATCGCGTCAGTGAACAGACCATCGAGGACTTTCCTGAAGCGATAGTCGATGACGGAGAGAGCGCGTTGACGTGCCCGCTGCCGCCGCGCCACGACCCCGACGCACACCCGGCGGTCGACGAGGCGCTCGGCATTCGCGGTGCCTACGATCGCGCGATCTCGGCCTGGGGAAACTCGGTAGGCGCCGGTCGAACGGTAGATGCCGACCAAGTCCCCGAGGCGGTCGGTGCCTTCGCCCGCTGTGCCGAAGGCACGCCCTGGAAGAAGGCGGGTATTCCCGGAATTCCCGCTCGAGTCGCCCAGGATATCCGCGGCTACTACGAGATGGCGGCCATTGCGCTCGCCGATCACACGCCGCAAGCGTACGAGGCGACTCGCTGGTTCTTCCATCGGACGCTCGCCGGCAAGGCGATCCTGGATTCGCGCGAAGCGATCAAGAATGCCGGCGAGACGCGCGACAAGTGGTTCTTCCTGGCGCCCTTCGACCTGTAGCTAAGCTAGAAGAAGACGTAGGAGCGGACCACAACGTTCCTCCGGCAGGGAGCATCGGCGAGCGCCGTCGGGTCGATGCAGGCAGAAGATGCGGTAGTTGGTGATGTACGGCTGGTCGGCGAAAGAGGGCCAGGCGCAGAGCACGAAAGGATTCTGGCGCACGGTCTCCATTGGTTTGGCGAGATTGATCGACATGAAGCGCCTCGACATCTTCGCGTCCGCCTGCTCTTCGGTGTAGTGCTGCTCACGCCCGAAGTTCCGCAGGTTCCTGGTGAGCAGCTCGCGGCAGTTTTCCGCGGGTACGAAACCTCATGTCTCGCTTCGCCGACCCGTCTACTCTCGCGGTTCGTCCCGCTGCGGCTCTCGGAACTGCGAGCGAAGTAGGCGGCGCGCCGTTACCCGGCCTTCAGATCGTCCGACACCTCCCGGAGCACCTCGTTCAGTTTGTCACGCGCTTCGGCCGGTGCATCCTCGCCAAGTTCCACTCTCACGCGAAACTTCAAACCGCACCCGGCACTGGCGCTTAGAAGATCGGGAAGCCTGTCAGCGAGATCCTGGATCTCGTTCGCCTCAAGCAGCGCGTCGGCGACACGAGGACCCGGCGATGGCTCGGGCGTCTGGCCATCCGCTGGGCGTTGAATCTTCAAAGCGGCGGCGTCTTCGGAACTGGCCGAGGTACTGCCCTCGGCGACCTCCAACCAGCGACTACGCACCGCGTTGGCGATCCCCTCACGCAGCAACCCCCACGGCACCGGCTCCCCCCGGACTTGCGACAGCGCCTGCGACAGGCCCCAGCCGGTCGCCTGTTCGTCGCTCCACGCCCCGGGTAGCGATTCCTCGACCAGTTCCTGGGGCGTCAATTCATCGGGCGACCGCAGCAGCACCGCACGTTCATTGAGGGCGCCGTAGGGAACCTCCTCCTTCCACACCGAGGTCGGCCCGTTGCGCAGCCATACGAAGCCCTGCTTTACGGCCTGGCAGACGACCTCTTCCGCGACTGCCTGAGAGCAGCCCGGAATCTCGACCACGTCGTCGTAACCCTCGTGGGAGACGGTCACCGTGAAGTCACCGCCGAAGTACTCCAACAGAGCTGTGAGGTCGACTCCGCGGCCCCCATCCGGCCACAGGCCTGGCAACCTCCCCGGTGCCAGCAGGGACGGGGCGAGACGTTTCAGCTCGGCGCCGCCCGGAAGTACCACCTCAAGTGCAAGATCGTCTACGCATTCCGCATCCACCGGCTCCCTCCACCAGGTTCGGCAACTCCCGTCCGGCCGCGCCAGTTGGGCAACCAGGAGACCGCGCTCCACGCCCTGCAGCACCGTCTCACGGACGATCTGCGGCCTCAGCACCTTGGGGAGATGCGGATAGCGGGCGAATGCGCCGGCGAGGTCCTTCACGAATCGCGCCTGCTCGCCCTCCCGCCACAGGTCATACGGTCCATCCGGGAGAAGCGCTTCAGCGTCGACCGGGGTCTCCCTGATGCGCGACCGCTCGTCGCTCTTGATCTCCGTGAACAGGGGGCCCGCCGCCCCTGGCAGCTTGAACGCCTGTGGGTCACCGTCGGTGTTCGCAGTAACAACCACGCAGTAGGCCTGCCGGACGGCGTCGGGAACCCGCGCGCGCGCATCTCGAAGCTGCCGCCCGAGCCGCTCGGTCTGTATTGCATCGACCGTCTGCCCCGTGAGCTGGCCCTTCACGTCCTCCCAGCCGAGCAACGCGCGGATGCTGCCGCGCGCCGCCTCCAGGCCATCGCGCGACGGCACACCGAGAACTACCGCATTGCGATGAACACGCGGGCGGTCCGGGCTGGTGGTCTCAGCCAGATATCGCTTCGCCAGCGCGCTGGGCTTGCCGGATTCCGAGGCGGCCTCCGGGCCCAGCACGACGTACCGGAAAGCGCCATCGTCGCCTACATCCTTCGGGGACGCCGGCAACATGTGGACGGCGGCGCCGGCAGCGCGGGCGCCGTCCGTAAGTACTCTGGCTTGACGAACTGCCTCCTCGAGACGGGCCTCGACAGCCTGCGTCGACACGCGCTCCTTGCAAGCCTCGTCGTGCATCTGGCGCAGATTGGGACGATTGCCGAGCCGCCAGGACCTGGGCAGGCCCCCATCTACGCCGTGAACATCGGCGCCGACATCCTCGTCGTCCAGGAACCAGGACAGCTCGCGCCAGCGGTTGAGCCCCTTGCGGAGCATGATCTTGTCGGGACCGCCGGCGCCGACCATCCGTAGCAGCTCCGGCGTCGAGGCCTTTCGGCCGATCGGCTGAGAGTAGAGGAAGACCGCCAGCACAGCCTGCTCCACCTCCCGGCGGGCAGCCAGGGCCGGCAACTCAGCCTGGATCTGCCGTGCCTTGTCCAACTCGGCCTCGAGCAGCGTGACCCAGTCGGTTCTTGCACCTTCGCCGGCCTCCGAACTCGCCACACCCGCCAGCTCGCGCACGGCTTCCGAAACGCCTTCCGTCCCGTGGGCCGTCAGCAAGGCCGAGGGACCGACCAGGGGACTCCCATCCCAGGACTCGGCCTCGCGCAACGCTGTCGCCAGAATGCGGAGAATGCCGCGCGTGCGTTGGAAACCCGGAAGCTGCGTCCACCGGCTGTAGAACACGTCGGTCAAGTCGGGATGGAATGGGAAGCTGCCCTCGAAACGGTCTTCTTCCTGCTTCCTGCTCTTGGCTGTCGTTTCGTCGAGCCCGGCCAGCTCCCGCACCGCCCCGATCGCCTGCGCACGCCACGACTCGGTGTCCCGCAACGCCTCCGGCTCGAAGAACCGGCGCCGCAGGACCTCCGCCACGTCCTTCCTACCGACCGGCTGCACGCCTTCCTCTCGCTGCCTGCGGAACACGTCAAACAGATCGCCGATCAGCCGCTGGCCTTCGGCGCCCTGCTGCTTGGCGGGATCGGTAGCAAGAAGGGATGCGACCAGCGCCGCGCGATCCACCTTCGTCGTCGCCTGCACGAGGTGCTGGAAGAAGTCGATGATGCGATCCCGCCACACGCGGTCCTGACCGGCCTTCTCCCGCGCGTACATCAGGACCTCGTCGACCAGGATGAGCGTTCCGAGGCCGCGCTCCTGCGGTCGCTCCAGCAACTTGACCAGCAAGGGCTCGGCCGGCGGTGTCTCCCGTTCCTCGGCACTTCCCTCGCCGTGGATCGCTCGCAGACCTTCATCGCCGGCGAGCTGGTACGCGAGCACGCTCCACGGATGGCGCAGGGTGCGGGTCTCGCCCTCTGGAGAACGCACACCCTCAATGCCGCGCTCGACATCGATCTTGTCGAAGCACAGCGCCGCCGTGTGCGCCCCCGGCAACTGGTGACCCGCGTGTTGGCGAAACTCACTTACCGCCGGCATGTCCGGCAGACCTTCCGGATCCCGGAACAGGTGATAGAGCGTGATTAGCGTATGCGTCTTGCCGCCGCCGTAGGTCAGTTCCAACTGCCGCACGGCCTTGTCGCTTCGCCCAGCGAGCCTCGCCGCCACATCACGGGCGAGATCCCGCAAGGCGTGCGTGGGATAGGTCAGGGCGAAAAACTTCTCTGGTTCTTCGTAGACCGGCCGCTTGCCCCGCCTGAGCGTGACCTCATGCAGGTCGGCGGCGAACTCGGCCAGCGAGAGCTCGCCTGAACGCAACTCATCCTTCAGCCGCACGACCTCGTGCCAGGGTTTGGGACGTGGCCTTGCGCTCATCCGGACTGTCTCCTTGGGAACCACTTCCGTAGAGTGAGTACGAGTTCGGTGAAGGCGAAATCGTGGCAGCCTTCGAATGCGACCGATCCAGCCAAGTCGCGGAACAGAGCTGACGACGGTACCTTGCGCCTCTGACGCAGAGCCCGACGCATCGCCGCCTGCGGATCCTCGGGCTTGGCCTTTCCCGCCGCCCAGAGTCCCTGGGACTCCAACCACTGACGGAGACGGCGAAGACCGCCGGCCCAACCGAGCGTTCGGGCGACTCGGTCGGAGGAGACCCAAACCCACGCCTCCACCTCCGGGTAGATCACGATCGCCTTCGAGCGCTCTTTCCAGCCATTGCGAGCGAGGTCGCTCTCAACTGCGGCCTGAATCTGCGCGGGTGATCTCGTACTGCCGCAGCCATGCCAGTCGAAGACGACCAGGGCGTGTTCATATTGCGTGATCAACGGACGCAGAAACTCGACAGCCTTCCCTCGACAGCCCGCATCCGACTGGGGATGCCGGTACACGTCGAAGGTCAAATCACTGATCGCCAGGGCCGCCCGGCGGCGCTCGAGAAGCGTGTCGAGGCAGGCCTTGATGTGCTTGTCCGCAGCGAGAACCACGAGGCTGCGCGACCCGTCGCCCGCCTTCATCCGAGAACGCCGGCAGCAAAGAAGACGCTCAGATCCGGATCGCCCTGCCAGTCCCTCAGGCGGGGATGGTGAACCGCCGGAATAGCGTGCGTTGCGCCAGCCTGCATGCCAAAGCAGAGCACCTGTTCAAGATCAGCGCAACTCAGCAGAACCGGCGAGTGGGTCGCCATGATCACCTGGGCGTCGTAGACCGACGAGAGGGCGTCGTAGACGTCCTGCATGACGCCGGGGTGCAGGCCATCTTCCGGTTCCTCGATCGAGTAGATCTGCGCCGAGCCGGGGAGATACGCAGGCAGAGTCAACGCGAGGACGCGCAGCGTACCGTCGGAGAGCATCCACGAAGGTACTTCGACATCCGTTTCGTAGCGGACTAACAGATAGCAGTGCCGATCCTCCGGCCGATCCTCCACCCGGACATCCCGGACCAGCGGCAATGCAGTCCGAACGTGGCGCAGCCAGTCATCAAACCGTTCTCTGTGCTCCTCCCGAAGCCGGCGGATCAGACGGGCGAGATTGGCGCCGTCGTGCTCGAGCACGTCACGGCGATGTCCTGGAGGACTTGGCCGGCCCATCCGATCGCTGCGCAAGAACAGGCGGTTCACACCCGTTTCGAGCAACCGCTTGACATAGGTGGAGGCCGGAAACTTCTCGGGTGACTCGGGCAGGTTCCCTAGCGTCGACCGCTCCGGCCCGAACGAGATGCTGATCGCCCATCCCTTGCCGGGCTTTTCCGACACTTCGCTGTGCAGGCTGTCCCTTCCCTCGGGAGACTTGCTGAGAACCGTGCGGATCCCTTGTCTGCCGCCGCCGAGAAGGATCGTTGGCGGCGCCTCCGGCGGATCGGGGAATCGCAGGACCCGCTGCACTGGACCCGTAGCAGGCCGCGGCGCCAATAGGCCGCGTTCCGACTCGATGACAACGCCGGTTCGGACGTCCTCTCGAATCGAGACTTCATAGCGGAAGAGTTCGAATCCCTTCTCCTCGGGAAGCCTCTCCTTGATCTCGGCAGGCAAGTCGAACTCGATCGCGAGTTCGAAGCCAAGCCCGTTCTTGGGCCTTCCCCACACGAGATCCTGGAAGTTCCGGCTACGGCTTTCCACGGCATGGACCAAGCCGCGGGACAGCATGTCGCCGAGGAATCCGACGACATCGAGCAGCGTGCTCTTGCCGCTGCCATTGGGTCCAACCAGGACTTGAAACCTGTCGAGCTCTATGTCGACCGACCGCAGACAGCGGTAGTTGAGCGCCTGAATCCGGCGGATCATGACGACAGACTATAGGAGCGAGAGCGCCACCGATGCGGTGAAGCGCAACCGGGAACAGCCGTCGTGGAGCGCCTAGCGCTCCACGACGGCCCGCACGCCAGGCGCCGGCGTGGCTGACGCCCCCAGGTTCCGCTCTTCCCAGGCCCGCACCTTGCGGTTCGCCGCGTCAAAGATGCGCTCGTAGTTGCCGATCGTCACGGCCTGCACCGTCGCTTCACTGAGCCGTTCCCAGAGCGGTTCGTAGTCGCGCCATGTCGTGAAGTACCCGTCACGGTCGCGCGGCGCCACGGAGTCGGTTCCGAACAGGAAACGGTCGGGATGGCGTTCGAGCAGCGCCGCCCAGGCAGTCAGCGAGTCCTCGTCGCGCACGACGTACTTCGCCACTTCGTCCCAGGACAGGTCGCAATGCACATGGGAGAACGCCTCGTCGGAGAGCAGAGCGTCAAGCAGTTCCACATGGTCCGCGGCGGGAGCAACGAACCGGCCCAGGCCGGTGTGGGCCCAGATGATCGTGATGCCGGAGTGGGCCCGGAAGAGTTCCCGTACGGGCGCCAGATGCACCGGCTCGTGCGCGTCCGTGGGCAGCACGACATCGATGTCGTTGTGGAAGATCACCGCGAGACCGACTTCGGCGGCGAAGTCGAGCACCCGTTCAAGCGCCGGGTTCCGAAGACTGGCCGTGTGGCCGAGGATCTTCGACGTCACGAACTCCTTGTGGATCGAGAACTCGCCGATCCCCGAGAATACGCTGGGGTAGTGATCCAGCACGCGGCGAACGTGGTCCGCGGCGTACATGTCCGTCGGGTTGAAGCCCGTGATCATCGGGTCGAAGCGCGCCTGGTCCTCCGGCGGCAGCAACTGGTACTCCTCCGCGATGATCGCGTCGACGAAGGAGTAGTAGTAGAGCGCCGCATCCGAGTGCAGGTAGTAGTCCGGCGCCCGATCGCCCGACTCGAAGTAGTCCCACTTCTGCTGCAGGGGGATACCGAAGACGGCCGTGCGGCCCACGTCGTCGCCCGCCGTCTCGAGGAACTCGCTCAACGTGACGCCGCGCTGGACATAGTTCGTCAGGTGAAAGTGGGCGTCGTGAAACTGGGGCCGGTCCGGCGCGGGCTGGCCGCCGGCTGTCGACGCGGCCAGCCACACTGCGGCGAACAGGATGGGGGCAGCTTTCGGTGGCGCCGAATCGGGCATGTTCGTCTCCTCGAGACGGGAACGGTCGGGGCACGCAAGGCGTCGGGCGAACCTACAACACAGTTCGCTCGCGGCGGCGCCTGCCTTCCTGATCCGGAGGATCCACCGGATCGACGAAAACGCAAGGCGCTTCAGACGCGCCACGCACTTCAAGATCCACCTCGCCACACCGTCCCTCCGCACCGCCCTGTTCGGTCCCGTGGACGAACAGGACGACGTCTTCGGTCCAGAAGTGTCGACTCGAACGACGCGCCTCAGCGAGCTTGTCGAAGTACCGCTCCTTGACGGAAACTTCGGCGCGTACATCGGACCAGTTCCACGCCGGAGGCAGGTCGAGACCTGCAAGTGTCCAGGTCTCCAGTTCCTCCCAGGCGTTCTCCGCCAGAAAAGTCCGCCCGGCGGTGAACTCCTTCTCGATGGCGTCCAGGCGACGCGGAACCTGTCAACGACATTGATACAGCGGGGTTCTGGATTTACTGAGTCGTCTCTGCAGTCTTGTTGTCGGGCTTGTTGATCCAGACGGCCTGGGGCAGTGGCGTGTGCATCGGTTGGCCGCCGCCGAATCGTTCGGGGGAGCTTTCCCAGGCGGCGCTCAGCGTGCGTTGGCGCTGCTCGATCACGGCTTGCGCCCGGCCGTAGTGGACGGTCTCGGGGGTCAGCATGGCGATGCCGGCATGGCGGTGTTCCGTGTTGTACCAGGGGAAGAAGGACCTGCAGTAGTCGGTCGCGGCGTCCTGGTTGGGGAAGCGGCTGGGGAAGTCGGGGTGGTACTTGAGGGTCTTGAACTGTGCTTCGGAGTAGGGGTTGTCGTCGCTGACCCGCGGGCGGCCCAGGGACCGGTTCACGCCGAGGCGGGCGAGCAGTTGGGCGGTACCCTGGCTGGTCATGGGGGCGCCTCGGTCGGAATGCAGGGTCAGGACATGGGGCTTGACGCCGTGCTTGAGGCAGGTCTCCTCGATGAGCCTTTGGGCGAGCGCGGAGTTCTCGCGGTCGGCGACCATCCAGCCGACCGCGTAGCGGCTGAAGAGGTCAAGCAGGACGTAGAGGTAGTAGTAGGTCCAGGTCTGCGGTCCGAGCAGCCTGGTGATGTCCCACGACCAGACCTGGTTGGGCGCGACAGCGACCAGCTCCGGCTTGGCGTACGACGGATGGGCGCGCTGATTGCGGCGGTCCCTCACGGGGTGGTTCGCTTCGAGGATGCGGTACATCGTGCGCTCCGAGCACAGGTAGCGGCCCTCGTCGAGCAGGGTGGCCACCACTTCTCCCGGCGAACGATCGACGAAACGCGGCGACGCAAGCGTGGCCTCGACCCGTTTCCGCTCGATCTGGCTCAGTGCCCGGGCAGGCGTGGGGCGGGGCTGCCGTCGCCCGGGAGCGGGCCTCGCACGACGATAGAAGGTCGATCGCGACACGCCCAGCGCCCGGCACGCCGGCGCGATGCCGACCTGCCGGGCCAGGGACCTTGCCGCCATCAGCAGTCCTTCCCGTCTTCGAGGCTGAATCCCAGCAGCCCTGCAACTTTTCCCTGGACGTCCAGGATCGTGTGCGCGGCGGCGACTTCCCTCTCGAGACGCTTGACCTTCGCTTCCAGCCGCTTCACCTTCGGCATCAGAGGGTTGGCCTCGTTCGGCTTGCGGCCCCGCTTCTTCGGCCTCAGACCGGAAAGCGCGCCCTCTCGCCGCGCCTTGCGCCAGTTGGCCAGATGGGAGCTGTACAGACCCTCTCGCCGCAGCAGCCGACCCACCTCGCCGCGGTCCGTGCATCGGTCCGCTTCCTCCAGAATCCGCAGCCGGTACTCCGCCGTGAACTGCCGCCTGGTCGGTCTCGCCAGCACTTCCGGGTCGGGAACCGCCCCGGCGGGCGCCGCGCCGGCCGCGGGGGCCTCGTCGCTACGCTCCTCAACCCCCGCGGCCGGGAGCTCCGAGCCGCCGCCAAACCTCTGCTCTCGTCTTGACATTGATCCTCCTTGCCAACGTGTGCCCTCCACTATTCAACGGGATGGCCGCTGTGTCACGTACGTTGGCAGAGAGGGACGCCGCCGCTCCTTCTTGCCATCCCGGTCGACGCAGAGAACGTAGACGTCCACCATGCCTCGGTAGCGATCAACCACCTCAAACAGGCGCTCCGACTTCAGCGCTTCGCCGATGCCGCCGAGCAGCGGCGCCTGACAGACCGCGACGCGAGCGGCCTTTCCGAACTCCTTCTTGAAGAGCCGCTCGAAAAGGGGCTTGAGGAGGTACTGGTCTTTGCGGAAGTCCTCGGGACGACGAGAACCCTCACGATCCGCCAGTCCCGCCATCGTCGGCAAAGAAGACCGCGTCCTCCATCCAGCCGGCGGCGTGAAGGCGTCCAAGGCCCTGGGATTGGCGCAGGCGCTCGGAGTCCGGCAACTCGGCGACCGGCCGAATCACGGCGGCGTTGGTGTCCGCGCGGCGGCAGACGACCTAGGTGTACTTGAACGTGAAGTCGCTGACCCACTCGCCGGACCTGTTGTCCATGGTCATCCATCGGCGTCAACTCCCGCGTCCACTCGACCAGAGTGTCGCGTCGCTTCGGGTCGCCGCAGATCTCTCTCAACACTGTGGGCAGGTTGTCCCCACCGTCGCCAAGCACGGTCTGGCCCGGAAACGCGGGTTGCCGCATCCGTTCCGGAGAGAGGTCGAGAAAGCGAATGTTGGCCAAGTCTTCCTGGACATCCCTGGCACGGGACTTCTGTTCCTGCACCACGCGCTTTTCTTCCTGAATCTGGACGATCGCTGGCCGGTCTCGCCCAACGGTCACTCGATACCCGTACTTCCTCTGGGTGCCGGTCTTGGCCATGCGCAAGGGCATGAGAGCGCCGTCTTGAGCCTCCCGTATCGGATCGCCCAACGGCGGCCTGCTCGTAAAAGACATCCCACATGCGATCAGGCGACATCGGGCCTGTCGCGGTCGGCTTGAACGTCCGAGAACGCAGATACTCGTCTTCCACACGGAATGCGGCGGCTTCCTTTCTGCCCTCACCAACCACGATCCCGTATCGGTCAAAGAAGATCCCGGGCAGCCCGGTCTCGACCGTGAGAGTGAACTGGTCCTCTCCGAAACGGACAATCTCGTCGATCCCGCCCCGAATCGGCGCCCACTCCACCTGCCCGCCGGCGCCATACCGGCCGCCGATGATGTCGGCCAGTCGATATCCCCGGCCGATGCCGTGCAGGAAGCGGAACGCGTCGCGGATGTTGCTCTTGCCGCTCGCGTTGGCCCCGACCAGGACGGTAAACGGCCCCATCCGCAGCGTCTCGTCCGCGAAGTTCTTGAAGTTCTTGAGTCGGACCGACGTGATCACGGCGGGAACCTACAACATGCTCCGCTGCCGCGGCCCGGCCGCGGCGGCGCCCCGGCCCTGCAGGTGGTTCTGGATCGACTCCAGGAGCGACCGCTCCTCGGAGCCTTCGGCCGCGAGTTCGATCACTGCCTGCACGACCCGGGCGAAGAGCTCGTGGCGCCACAGTCCCCGACCCGCCAGGTACCGATCCACGCGGCCCTGCTCGCCGGTCTTCCAGAGCTGCATCAGCCGGTGGGCGCAGTCGATCAGGGGCGGCGGCGCGCCGTCCGTCGAGGGCTCGCCCAAGTTGCGGCTGCGGCGGCGGTTCCAGGGCTTGAGTCGGGCCTCGGAAGCCGAACCGGCGGTCTCTGGCCCGTCCTCGTCCCCATCTTCGTCCGGGACTACGGTCGCCGAGGCGCCGCCACGCGCCAGCAGATCCAGGCCGCCGGCGAGTTCCGCGTCCGACAGGTTGCAGGAGACGGCGTAGAGAATGCAGGCGCCCGCGGGAGCCAGGTCCAGTCCGTAGTCGTGCCGGTGAAGGAGGTAGTACGTCGTTAAGTCGTCGAGTTCCGCAGCCGCTCGCGAGTCGTAAGGACCGCCCGCGAGCAGGCGACTGACCGCGAAGCCCACCACCATTCTCCGCACTTGGCGCAGGAACTCGGCGACCGACAGCAGTTCACCTTGGGCGTCGGCCTTCTTGACGACAGGATGGCGGCTGAAGGCCTCAAGCGCCGGACCGGTCGCCGCCCATACGAAGTCCGGCCCACGAATGCCCGCGTCCCAGAACTGCCGCAGGCGCTCCGTGATGTTGGATCGCATCTCCGACAGCACGCCGCCATCCCAGCCCGGGCGCGCACTTGCCGGGCGCCGGCGGCAGACCAACCAGATGGACGAGGACAGTCGGGCACCGCCCGCCACCTTATTGACCATCTCGGTCTGGATCGGCCACGAAGCTCGAACGACAAAACCAGCACGAATCAGGGCCGAAACCAAGGTTTCCCAGGCGGAGGGCTGCTTGTTCGCGAACACGACTACGAGGCGACCGTCGTCGACGAGAGCCTCGCGGCAGCGCCTGAAGGTCAGCTCCATTCCGTCCTCGTAGGCGCGGCGCGACTCGGCACCGTCACCCGCGAACCGACCGGGCTGATCAACGAGTTCACCGTCCCCTCTTCCGCCCAAAGCCGCCGAGTCCCATTTGGGCCCCAAGGGACTGGCGAAGGCTCTGTCCGCAGATGGCGACAGTCCGGCGAGGGCGCGGCGCAACCAAACGTAGAAGAAGTCCATGAGGTCCGAGTACGGGATGGCATCGTAGTAGGGCGGATCGGTGCAAATGAGGTCGGCACCGCCGTCCCGCAGCGAGACCGCGCTCTGTGCTCGTACTTCCGGGGCTGACGCTGCTGCGAGCGCGCCGAGCGCGCGATCCGTGTAACGCGCTACCCAATCCAT
Source organism: Candidatus Multivorans sp. (assembly GCA_965216125.1). Taxonomy (GTDB): domain Bacteria; phylum Acidobacteriota; class Thermoanaerobaculia; order Multivoradales; family Multivoraceae; genus Multivorans. Next base: position 4,554,886 of record OZ244152.1, read on the forward strand.
CATGGCCGCAAAGCCGCCTGAGGTGTGGGACAGTGGGTTGACCTCGCAGTAGTCCCACACCATGGGCAACGCGAAACGAGCGAAGGTGCCCCTCATCTGCTCTTTAGAGTTGTGCCAGGAACAGACGGAACTGCTGTAGTCCGACAGCTTGCTCAGGACGCAGGCCAAGTTCGCCGCCATCGCCTCGCGCCACTCCTCCGGATAGTCGTTCATCGCGGCCGGAGCGCTTCGAATCGCCCGGACCAACATCCCGAGCGCCAGCAACTGACGGCTGGTGAAGAGCTTGCGCCACGTATCAAAACCGTAGCGTGGCAGACCAGAAGCGCCGCGTGCGTTCGGCGACGGCCGAACCGAACTGATCTCCTCTTCCGGCAAACCGAACGGAATCCCGTCGAAGACAACCCGCAGGTCCTCCTCGTCGACCCTTACCGCCTCGATCTCGACCTCCGTCGGCAGGCGGTACTCCTTGCCCTGCTGCCCGACCACGACCACGGCGGTCATTCTTTCGCCGAGCCGCCCCGCGATTCCCTCGGTCCGAACGTCGGCCGTCGTCGCGATGGCCTCGCAGCAAGGGCACTCGGCGCCGCTACGGCTCATCGTCCCGGCGCCGAGCCGCCGGTCGTGCTCGCGCCGCCGGGCCGCGTTTCCCTCGCCTTCCGGCACGCCATGCTCCAGCGCGAGGTCCACGCCCGAACCGTCTTCGCGTGGCGTCATCTGAAGCAGTACCCTCTTGCCGGGCTTCTTGCACAACCAGCGCGTCTTGAGCAGCGGCAGCTCCGCCCGGCAGTTCGCGCAACGGACCGTGCGCGCCCAGAGGTAGGCGACCGTCGGCTTTGCTACCCAGCGCGGGTTCGCCTCGTTCTCCAGGTGGACCGAATCGAACTCGGCGTTCACTGCCGCCACCGACACGTTGCCCTCATCGTCCGGTTCAAGCAGTTCCGGCGACCGCGGCCGGAAGCGCCTCTCAGGGAATCGAACCTCGGCGTCCCGCTTGCGCCGACCCTTCCGCCGCACGGGCTCGAACTCGGCATAGGTCGGATAGCGCTGCGCCAACTCGCGCCGCGCCTCGGCTAGAACCCGGCGACCCCAGGCCCGTAGATGCCAGGGGAAGTCGGCAGGCAGGGCGGGTCCGGCACCGTCTCGCGCCGGATGCGGGCGGGACGCCCGCGTTCCCAGGGACGGATCGTTATGCTGCGCTGCCGCTGTCCGCTCCCCGATCCGGGTGGAATCCACAGCACGGTCGAGCAACGCCGACCGCATCTGTACCGGCTCGCCGTCCGAGTGCCCCAACTCGCGCAATCTCTCGCGCAACGCGGCCTTCTTCGTCACCCCTTGCGCCTTGAGGAACGCCTCAACGAAGCTCCGGTCGCGGACCGCGAAGTCCGGTAGCGGCAGTTCCTGCCCCGCAACGAGCCGCGGATAGTGCAGCGTGCAGCGCAGCACGAACCAGGCCACCGGATTCAGGTCCGACGCCGTGACCTCGCAACCGAGCCGCATCGCCTCCAGCGGAATCGCCCCGCCGCCTGCGAACGGGTCCAGCACCCGCGGCGCCCGCCCTCCGAACGCCTCCCAGACCTCATGCCGCAGCTTCTCAAACTCCGGGTCGCTCTCACGGCCCCAGTGCAGGACGCCACCCGCCGTCTCGTCCTTCAGCTTCCCCGCCGGTGTCTGCCGCTGGCGCACCTCACCGGCGATCCGCGCCATCAACCGCCGCCGCCCCTTCGCGTCCCCCGGGTCGGGGAGCAGCGTCGCGAGCAACACCGCCCGACACGCCGCCAACGGCCGCCGAGCCGGCCAAATGTGCAGCGTCGAGATATGTCCGTGCCGGACGTTCTTCTCGTGCACCGAGTCCAGCGAGGTCTGGCGCAAGGGAAACGCCGCCTCGATCAGCCGGGTGTCAGGAGTCGATCCGCGACAGCGGCGACCGTGAGCACCACCGTCACCCACTACCGACGACCTCGGCTCTACGGGAGACGGTGCCTCGCCCGTCATAGGGACCGGAATAGCGCGGCTGCATCGCCGCCAATCGTAACCGGACCGCCGGCCCAGCTATCATGCGGGCCGCGTGAAGGGAGCTGAGTTCGTCAGGCGCCTCCGGCGCTACGCCCGACGCTCCCGGCAAGAGTTCCGCTTCGACAAGTCCGGCGGCAAGGGCAGCCACGGAAAGCTCTACGTTGGCGACAAACGCACGACCGTCAAGCACGGTGAGATCTCGAAGGGTATGCTGAAGGCGATGCTGAGACAGTTGGGCCTTGACGAAGACCAAATCTGAGACACAACGATCCACCACACACAGATGGACTACGCGTATCCCTGTATCTTGACGCCCGAGGAAGATGCCCCCGGCTACGTGGTCACCTTCCCGGACCTCCCAGAAGCGATCACCGGCGGCGCCACCCGCCAAGATTCCCTGCTGCTCGCCGAGAATGCGTTGATCGCCGCCCTCAGCATGTACGTCGAGGCTCGCGAGGAGATTCCGGCGCCAAGCGCGCCTTCCGCGGATCACGTCGTGATCACCGTACGGCCGCACACGGCCGCACAACTGGCCCTCTATACTGCAATGCGCCGCAAGGGCGTTTCGGCTCGCTCACTCGCCCGGTCCCTGGGTGTTCGCGAGGCCAAGGTCCGTCGGCTTCTCGACCTTGACCGGCCCTCACGGCTCGACTACATCGCGACTGTTCTCCGCACCCTCGGTCGCCGCCTGGTCGTCGGGGATCGAGCAGCGCCGGAATCGAGCAGCGCCCGCGCTACCGTTGGTTGAGGGTCTCCTCCACCCGCAGCCCGCCCTGTGTCTCGTCCCACAAGCCCGGGTTCACCGTCGATGCGTAGCGCCGGCAACGCCGTTCAGACATTGAAGGCTGCCAGGAGCTGGGCTGCACGCAGCAAGCTCCATCCGTCTTGGTGAAGCCATCCATCCCGCCAACATGAGGCTCTCTCGGACTCCAACGCACCGTCAACTCCTCATGGCGTCGTTCGGTACCTTCAAAGTGGAGGCATCGCTCGGAAACTGAGCCACTCATCGCTCGGAAAGTGATCCACCCTCGGCCCTTGGCCGGTAGCTTGGTCTTGTACAGGAGACCAACGCGATCGGAGGAAGGACTTGCTGAGGATGGATCAGGTTCATGTTATTCGGTACCAGGTGCTGAGGGAGGGTCGGAGCCAACGCTCGGTGGCCCGCGAGCACGGTGTGAGCCGCAACACGGTGCGCAAGTACCTGGATCAGAGCGAGCCGAGGCGGGTGGAGAGCAAGCCCCGGCGTCGCTGGGTGACGGAGCGGATGGCGCCGCGTCTGGAGGAGTTGCTGAGCAGGTGGTCTCGCCGGACGACGGCGAAGCAGCGCCTGACGGCAACGCGTCTTCATCGCCAGTTGCTGGAGGATGGCTACGAGGTCGGGGTCACGACGGTTCGCAGCTACGTTCGGGAGTGGAAGCGTCAGCGGCAGGAGACGTTCATTCCGCTGGTGCACCGTGCCGGCGAGTGCGGCCAGGTGGACTTCTTCGAGGTGACGGTGGAGGAGGACGGCGTGGCGCACCGGGTGTGGAAGTTTCTGCTGCACCTGCCGTACTCGGGCCGTTCGTTCGTGTGGCTGTACGACCGGTGCGACCAGGTGGCATTCCTCGACGGCCACGTGCGGGCGTTCGCTCACTTCGGCGGCGTGCCGCTGCGTCTGGTCTACGACAATCTGAGCGCGGCGGTGCGTCGCCGGGTCGGCGGCGAGCGTCAGTTGACGGCTCGATTCCAGGCGCTGGTGAGCCATTATCTGTTCGAGCCGTGCTTCGCCCGCCCCGGCGAGGGCCACGACAAGGGCAGTGTGGAGTCGCGGGGCAAGGGGATCCGCCTGGCGCACATGAGTCCGGTGCCCCAAGGGCGCACTCTGGAGCAGATCGCAGGCGAGGTGCTGGCTTTGGTCGACGCGGCACACAGTGAGCGCGCCCGGTGGGAGGAGGAGCAGGAGGCACTGCGAGAGCTGCCGGCGGCCGGCTTCGAGCCAAGGAAGCTCAAGATCGTGCGGGCGTCGCGCCAGGCGACGGTGCAGTTGGGCGGCGCGACCTACTCGGTTCCCTCGCGGTGGAAGAGCCTCGAGATCCACGCCCTCGTCGGCGCCAGCGAGATCACCTTCACCTGCCGCGACGAGGAGTACCGCTGCGACCGCATGCGGCCGGGACAGCGCCTGGTGCGCTACGCGCACTACTTCGAGGAGCTGTCCAGGAAGCCTCAGGCGGTGCGCCAGGTGGCCCCGGAGTTGCTCGCAGAGCTCGGTCCTGCGTACCGCAAGCTATGGAGAATGCTGGAGTTGCGGCACGGCGCCCTGGAGACGGCGCGGCTCTTCGCCAAGCTGTTGAGTGTGGTCACAGACCACGGCAGCGAGGAGGTCGCCGCCGCACTGGAGGAGGCCCTGACCGCCGGCCGCTTCGACCTGCTGGGGCTCGTCGAGCGGCGTCCTGCCGCCGTGATCGAGGTGCCGGAGCCGCTCCGGCGCCACGAGGTCGAGAGCGCCAGAGCCGCCGACTTCGACGTGCTGCTTCAGGAGGCGGCATCGTGAGCCGGGCCGCGCGCAGGGCCGTCATCGCCGAGGGCCTCAAGACGCTCAAGATGCCTTCCGTGCTGCGCGACTACGAGCAGAGGGCCCGTCAGGCCCAGGACGCACAGTGGGACTACGAGGACTACCTGTGGCAACTGCTCGAGGCCGAGATCCGGGATCGTGAGGCCCGCACCGTCGAGCGCCGGTTGCGAGCGGCCCGCTTCCCCGACCACAAGACGCTCGAACAGATCGACTTCAAGGCGCTACAGGGAGTGTCCAAGCCGAAACTGCGCGAGCTGGCCTGCTGCGACTACATCGACCGCGGCGATGACGTCGTCCTGGTCGGACCCATCGGCACCGGCAAGACGCATCTCGCGATCGCCCTCGGTATCGAGGCCGCGAAGCGCCGCTACCGGGTCTGGTTTCGCAAGGCCTCCGATCTCGTCCGCGATCTGATCGAAGCCCGCGATCAGCGGGAGCTGGGGCGCCTGCAGCAGCGGCTTCAGCGGGTGGATCTCCTGATCTGCGACGAGCTCGGCTTCGTGCCCTTCGACCGCGCCGGCGGCGAGTTGCTCTTCAACGTCTTCGCCGACCGCTACGAGCGCCGCTCGACCATCGTCACCTCCAACCTCGCCTTCTCCGAGTGGGTCCGCGTATTCGGCGACGAGAAGCTGACCACGGCGCTGCTCGACCGCCTCTCACACCACGCCCACATCCTCGCCACCAAGGGCTCCTCCTATCGGACTCGGCTGCGGAGAAGCACCTCGTGAATCCGGATCCCACAACGCGCAACCGGACCGCCGCGGCGCCGCCGCTGAGAGCACCGCACCGGCGGCTGGCTGCGGAAGCTGCCGGCGCCGCGGAAAACGGCAGACCGTTTCCCGCACCGCCTTGGAAAACCGGCAGACCGGTTTCCCACAGCTACCGCAGCCGCTACTGCTACTGACCAAGGGGACCGACGAGAGAAGACTCGCGTACACTCAACACGGCCGAGGTGGCTCACTTTCCAAACGGTGGGTGGCTCACTTTCCGAGCGTTGCCAACATTCAAAGGTCATCGCCCTGCGAACCGGTTCGCGGCGCCGACACACGCTCCCGACCCGTTACCTTCGATTCCGCCGCAGAACCTCGTGAACCGAACCAGAAGGCTGTGATCGCCGCCGTGGTCGAGGCGAGCCCGGAGAAGACGCCCAGAGCCAGCTCGGGCTTCTTGAGTGTTGGCAACGCACCGGCCCTCGCCGCGGCTCCGCTGAAAGCCCTCCGGACCGGCTCCCCTAGGGCCCGCTCCTCGGTGAAGCCATGGACCGCCTCCGCCAAGGCCAGAAAGGAATCATCTTGGTAGTCGGAGGCAAAGGCATCGAAGTGGAGCACGGCGTTGCCCCGCAGCCTGAGCAGACCGGCCCACTGAAGCGCGAAGACGGTCTTACCACTTCCCCAGTCGCCGTCCACCAGAACAATGGGGTCATCCTCCGATGCTGCGAGGAGATCGGCGAGCCACGTTCCGCACTTTGCGTATCCGAAGATGTCGGTCTTCGCGAAACCGTACATCTCCCCGATCTGGGGTTCCTCCGGGCTCCAGCGCATCAGTCAGCTCCGCGGGGCCGCTTCAGTCGCCGGGAATGTCCTGGCCCGTGGTCTCCGACCCGCCATCAGTAGCCGCCGATCACGGAGGCCCTCCTGCCGCCGATCCGCGAGAACCGAACCAGAACGCCGTGATGGAAGCCGTAGTCGAAGCCAGACCGGAGAACACGCCGAGTGCGAGCTCTGTCTTGCCCGAGGCCATCAGCCACCCGATGAGCCCGAGCGCGCCGACCGCGTAGGCGCCGCTCATGAGGTAGGTCACGCGCACCCGCACCTTGCTCTTACTGATCTTCTGGGCCAGTTCCATGTCGGTCATTCGGGCCTCCTCCTATCCAACGAAATCATACGCACCCTGCCCGCATGCTGGGTACGCCTCTCTCATCTCAAGCGAACGCGACTGTCGCATGTCCCGCGATAGCCACACGACCGGCCTCCGCATCACAAGTCGTCCACTTCGGCAAGGCCGATTCGTCTGAGAAGCAGCCTCCCGAGAGGGCTCAGTCTAGTTCCCTGGGCCTTCACCATGCCGGTCTTCTCGTCAAACTCTGGGACTTCGCCCTTTCTTGGCTTCCTGAATGTCTGCTGCAGGAGCCCGAGGTCGACAAGCTGTCCCCTCGCCAGCCGGCACATGGCTGCCCGGTCAAGGTCCTTCCGTGGCGACTGCATGTGCGCGCGGACAGGACGAAGCACGGTCTCGTGCCGGTCATAGAAGCTCTCCGAGTTGAGGTTCCGAGTCAGCTTCGCCTCAAGGATGACGATCTGATCATCGTCGACCTGGTCAAGCAGTCTCAACATCCTCTTCGCTTCGATTTCCTCGCGTTCCGCCGAGGCGAGGCCCTCAGCGACCACGCTCGCTATGTACTCCAGGCGTTGCGACGAGAGAGCGCGCGAGGCCTGAAACGCGCCATCCTCGAACAAGTCGACCTTTCCTGGCTCTTCGAGCTTGTCCCTCAGCACTCCCTGCTCGACCTGGCACAGACGCCTCTCGAGTTCGACCAGGTAGTCGCGCATCCTCTCCCGGCGCTGCTCCGGGATGATCTGTTCAATGACGTTGGCCACGATCGATCCGACGACCGGAAGTGCGCCGACCAGCCCCTGCAAGGCCGAAACGCCGCGGTCGCGAGCCGTCGGATCGACTGGCGGACCGGATGGTGCCGGAACACCCGCATCTGCCGGCCTCTCAATATCACTCACCATGCTCTTCTCCTCACTCGAACTCCGTTCTCTTCCCGCGGCGAAACAGGTAGTCGGGGCTGACCGCTTTCAGCTTGACCCGGTCCCGGTGCAGGCGCGGGTCCTGCCGCTCCTCCCTGGGCGTGATGACGATGCCTTCCCGCATGTGGCTTCCGGACACGGTGTCGGGGCCGTCCCGGTGCTCTTCGATCAGCTCTTCGCTAAACGGAGCAACGGCGAGTTCGGGCACTCGGTCCACGCCCCAGGCGTCGGTCGTCCGGCAGAGTGCGTCGTAGCCAAGGAACGAACCGGTGGCGGGCGGCCCCAGGAACACGTCGAAGACCCGCAGAGACGGGCGCGACAACCCGTAGTGCAGGTCCTGCACGCCGCGACCGAAGATCTCGGCCATGATGTGGACGGGACCCTGAGCGGACTCCTCCACGCGACCCCAGACGCCGGTGTCTCGCAACTGCTCCCGCCACGTTCGCAGGTAGAGGTTGTTCTTGTTGTCCTCCACGTCCTTGAACGCCAGGCCCTTCGCGCCGAGTCCCTTCGACGACACCAGCACGGCGCCGTTGGGCAGATCGTCGGGGAGCGAGGCGCTGTCCGGCGGCGGGATGTAACCGAAACAGGCGTAGGTTCCGTGAAGTTTCTCGGTCACCACGACCATCTCACCGGGCACGAACACGTCCGGGTACCTCTTGATGTTCTCGATGTCATAGGAAACGAGGAAGCCGCCGACGTTCGCGACCTGGCCGGACATCGTGGTGGGGAGCTTCGGCTCGTACTTCGTGATGCCGTAGGCGGCAGCCAGATCGTCGCCGACCGCGGCATCGTCCCCCGGCTTGAACACCACACCTTGGGAGATCTCGCCCCGCAGCCTGACCGGCCGGACCCGATCACCCTTCTTGCCGCCGAGCCGGCCCTTGCCGGCGTCGCCGTCCCAGAGTCCCATGCTCCTTAGCAAATCCTCCGGCACGATCGCGTTCTCCGGGATGTAGGCGACCCGCTCACCGGCTTGGTACTTCCCCTTGGGAACGACACAGCGATAGCCGCCGACGCGGGCCAACTCCAAGCGGTCGGCGTTGGGGTGCTCCTCGACCGAATCCAGCAGCACGACCGCAACTTCGAAGGCGGTCACGAATCTCTCCCCTTGGAGGTCTTCAAGTGAATCGACGGCAGTTTCCTGAGTTGCTGATTGCCAGGATCAATCTCGATGCCCATCGACTCGAGAGCCGTTACGCCCAAGAGAGGTTCCGTGCCTTCTTCTCCGACCACGATCGTGCTGCCGATGATCTCCCCCATGAACTCCAGCTCTGCCACCGTGATGTCCATCTTGACTTCTCGCCCGTCCGCCAAGCCGTAGGTCCGCTGCCCCTTGGGGCGCAGGCCTATCGATTCCAGTTGCGGCCTCGGCACGAGCGAGTCGATGGCGCCGGTGTCGACCAGGAAGGCGCCTGCCCAGCTTCGCTCGGCGTCGGCGGGGTTGCGCACGGTCACTTGAACGTGGGTGAGTCCCATCTTTCGTTGTTCCTTTCTCATCATCATGTTGGTCACCCCCGACCTGCCATCCGTGCGCCCGCTGACGGACGCACGGACTGGTTCGCGCCCGGCGCGGAGTCGCGCCGCGCGGGTTCTTGCTTGGGTTCTTCGGCCTCCGCAGCCTCAATCAACGATCCCACCGGCACATCGAACACGGTCTTGACTCGCTGATGGGCCAGGAGCTTCTCGAACGGGTTCTGGACCCGGAACAGTTCGGGCGCCGGCGTCGCGCACTCGAGGACGGCGTAGAGCCAGTACTGATCGCCCAGCTTGCATGCCTGGGCCCATTCGTTGTTCTCGACCGGTACCGCGGAGCGGGTCGAGCGGCCCTTCACTTCGATGCAGCGCTGGTCGCCGCCCGGCAGCGTCGACAGAAGGTCGAAGCCGGGCCAGTCGGGTAGACCGGCGGCACGGGCGAGCACAGGCTTTGACACGTCCTGGACCTGGGCGCCGCGCCCACGCTCCCAATCGGCGGCGATACGGACTGCGATCTCCTCCACGGCCTCGTCGAACCGCTCAATGTTCTCCACGCCGGCCACATCCTCCGGGCGAACGACAAGCGCATGTAGCAGGAAGCGGAAACCACCGGGAACGATGCCCCATGCTTCCTCATCGATCCGCTGCAAGGCGACCTGGCGGTCGAAAGACAGTCGCTTCTGTTCGTGCTTCACGGCCGCGAACTCTTCGCCGTCGGACTCGCCCGGACCGACACTCTTGCGGGCGAGCTTCCCGCGCCGGGAAGCCAACTCGGCCGCTCGCAGATCGAAGCCCACGGCAACGCGCCGCCGCAGGTCCGGCGACTCGGCTTCACGCTTGGCGCGGAGGTCGGCAACCAGGTCCTGTAGAACAGTACTGAGGTGGGCGCCTGCCTGCGCGCGCAGCTCGGGTGCGCGGGGCGCCAGCGGCGCCATTCCGGGCGCCAGCTTGGTGCCGGAAAGCAACAGGAGCTGCTCGACGGGGCACTGAGACGGCGGCGCACCTTCTCGTTGCTGCAACGCCACCAGCCGGCGCTCCAGGACGCTTCGATCGGCATCCGGCGGTACCGAACCGGTCTGGATCGGCCCTTCCCCGCTGGATGCGGGCGAGACGCCCGCGTTCCCTGGAACGTCCTTGCGCAGGACCTGTAGCTCGGCGAGATGAAGGAGGTAGGGCTCCTCCGCCCTCGGATCGACGAAGATGGCGCCACGCTGCGCGTCCCTGCCGTAGCGGGAGCGGATATGCGTGCAGAACGCGTCGAACAGCGGCTCACCGGGATGGAGCCAGATGCCGGTGGCGTCTTCCAGCGGCCGCCTGACTGTCAACCAGTCGCGGGCCCCGGGCGGATAGGCATCGAGCGCCGTCAGCAACGGGTCGAGCGCACCGGGGCGGCCCGGCGCGAGAGTGAACCTGTCGTCAAGGTCGCCGCGAATCTCGACATCGAGCAGGCGGGCGCCGCGCTCCACCAACCGGCGCACGTGGGCGGGAAGGAGCTGCAGGTAGCGCTCACGCTCCACGTCCGGTCGCAGGTCTTCACCGGTCACCTTCCGTTCCGGCACGCCGTAGACCTCGGTGTCGCGCTCGCCGATTTGCCCTACCTTGGAGGCGCCGAGCGCTTCTTCGATCCGCTCAACCGCCAGCCGCTCACCCTCGGCTGTCGTCGCGTTGGCGAGGAACCCGGTTAGCGACTCGCCCTCAAACAGGCGGCCGATGACATCGAACACCTTGTCCGACGCAAGTTCAGCGCGAATCTCCTCGAGCTTCTCCAGAAGCACGCGCAGAACCCTGCCCTCGCGCGTGCTGCCCGCTACCAGATTCACGATCCGGACCTCGAACTGCTGCCCGTAGCGATGGATGCGCCCCATCCGCTGTTCCAATCGGGCCGGGTTCCACGGAATGTCGTAGTTGACCATCAGGCGGCAGAACTGCAGGTTGATGCCCTCGCCCGCGGCGTCGGTGGCAACCATGTAGTGCGCGCCGTTCGCACGGCGAAAGGCCTCCACCTGCCGGTCACGCTCCTTCCAGTCCATGCCGCCATGGATCTGTGCGGTCTGCCCCCGGTGGCCCAGCCCCTCGAGTCGCCGCACCAAGTAGTCCACCGTGTCCCGGTGCTCACTGAAGATGAGCCACTTCTCGTTCTGGTGCTCAGGCCTCTCCAGAACCTCTCGCAAGCGCTCGAACTTCGTCTCCCGCCCGGAGTCGACGAGCCGGCGCGCCCGCACCGCCAGCGCCTCGACCTGCCGGGCCTCGCGCCTCAGCTCCTCCACACCGACCACAGTGACCGCGCCGAGCACCGCATCCTCGTAGGCCTCGTTTCCCTCCGCCCAGCCCTCCGACGCCACGTCCTCGTCCGCGGCGGTGTCGTCGAAGTAGTCGCGCCGGTAGCGCTTGCTCAGCAGCGCCTGCCTGCGGTGCAACAGATCCTCGGTGAGTTCGCCGGTCTCGATCGCGTCGGCGGTCTGCGCGAGCTTCTCGATCCGCCGCTCGAAGGAACGCAGCAATGCCGAGGTCGAGCTGGCCAAGCGTCGCTGAAACACGGTCTTGGCGAGTTCCACCGCCGGCTGATTGTCCAGAGCGCGGCCGTAGTGCTCGTCCAGGTACTGCGTCGTGCGGTCGTAGAGATCCTGCTCGCCGTTGTCCCCTCCGCTCAGCTCGTACGTGAACGTGCTGCATCTGCGCGGGGGGTAGAGAGGCTTGCCGTCGAGGCCGACCATTTCCTCCTTCGTGCGGCGGAGGAAGTGCCGGTCGCGCGTGGGTTGGGGGGCGCGACGCACAGCTTCCACTGCCCCGAAAGCGTCGGCATCGAGCAGTCTCCAGAGCCACGCGTAGGGGAGGCTCTTGCCCATGTGGGGTGTAGCGGTAAGCAGCAGCAGATGCCGGGCAGTCCAGCCGAGCCCACCGAAGGAACTACCCGAGTCGGCTCTGACAGCCAGCGCCTCGGCCAACTTGTAGCGGAGAGTTCTCTCGACCCGGCCTCCCCGGTCGCGCACGCTCAGCTTGTGGGCCTCGTCGAAGACGACAATGTCGTAGGCAGGACCACCGGCTTGGCGAAGAGCGTTGAACATGGTCTCGCCCGCCAGGGTGTCCACGGAGACAATGACGCGATCGCTTCCTGCGCCGCGGAACGGGTTGCTCCCCCGTGCGTCGGCGCCGGTGACGATCCGGAAGTCCAGCCGAAACAGGGTCTGGAGCTCCCGCCGCCAATTGCCAACGAGACCCGCTGGCGGCACGATCAACACCCGCTTCAAACGCCCACGCGACAACATCTCGCGGACGTACAGGCCGGTCATGATCGTCTTCCCGGCGCCGGCGTCGTCGGCAAGCAGGAACCGCAGCGGATCCTGCTTCAGCATCCGCTCGTAGACCGCGAAGCGCTGATGAAGCAGCGGATCGATGCGCGATGTCTCGATCGCGAACGCCGGGTTGAACTGATGCCCGAACGACAGTCGCAAAGCGTCCGCCACTGCCAGGACGGCCTCCGGATCACCAGCGAAGTCCATCGGAGCGCCGTCAGCGGTCGCCGTTGGGCGGCGCAGTCCTCGCATCGGCCGTGGCGCCGCCTCGGCCGCCGCCTGCTCGGAGAGTTGCGCCAACTTCTCAACCGCAAGCCGCCGCGGCCGCGACTGGCCGGACTCCCACCGATGGACGGTGATGGTCGAGACGCCCAGACGGTCCCCGAACTGTTCCTGGGTCAACCCAAGCTGATCTCGGAGGCGCCGCACCTCGGCGCCGATATCAGCCGAAGACCCATCCGGAGAAGTGAACGCCGCCATCGCGACGCACTCTACCATATGATTCCGTGATACCGACAAGGACATCTATCAAATGATAGATCGTCGGCGCACACGCTTTCCGCGTGACTACACCGCAGCTAGGCTCCCACGCTGTCCTGCGCCTCCTTGGCCGCCTGCATGTCGTCCTCGTCCGGCATCAGGATGAACTCGGGGTACGACTCGATGCCGAGCTCGGCCATGTCCTGACCGAGTTCCTCGACCTCCGGCGAAACCCGAACGCCGATCGTCTTCTCGATCACCCACCACAGGAGCAGGGAGATCCCGAAGACGAAGACGCCCACCGCCAGGACGCCGATGAGCTGGTCGACGAAGTTGCCGCCCGCGGCGATGCAGACGGCGAGGGTGCCCCAGATGCCGGCGAACAGGTGGACCGGAACCGCGCCGACGACGTCGTCCAGCTTCATCCGCTCGAGCAGGTTCATGCCGGCGACCGTGACCACGCCGCCGACGCCACCGATGAGCAGCGCCCAGTGATGGCCGATGAGGTCGGGACCGGCGGTGACGCCGACCAGCCCACCCAGCGCGCCGTTGAGGACCGCCAGGAGATCGACTCGACCCAGGATGGGCCGCGACAGCGCGAGGGCCGCCACGACACCGGCGGCGGCGCCCAGGTTCGTGTTGATCAGCAGGTTGCCCATGGCGGTCGCATCGCTGGCGCCGCCAAGTGCAAGCTGCGAGCCGCCGTTGAATCCGAACCAGCCCATCCAGAGGATGAACACGCCGAGCGTGACGATCGGCACGTTGGACGGCGGCGTCGTCTTGACGCTGCCGTCGGAGCGAAACTTGTTACGCCTCGCTCCAACTATGATGATGCCGGCCAGCGCCGCCCATCCACCGGTCGAATGCACGATGGTCGAGCCGGCGAAGTCCTGGAAACCGAGCTCGGCCAGCCAGCCGCCGCCCCAGGTCCAGGCGCCGACGATCGGGTAGATGACGGCGGTCAGGACGGCCGTGAAGATGAGGAACGACCAGAGCTTGACCCGTTCCGCGAGGGCGCCTGAAACGATCGAGGCCGTCGTGGCCACGAAGGTCATCTGGAAGAACCAGCTCGACATCTCCGAGTAGCCGCTGGCCACGACGGCCGCCGTCTTGTCCGCATCGCCGCCAAGAAGCGCCATCTCATCCGCCGACGCCTCGAACAGCGGCTTGATCGAACCGATCCAGCCGTCGACATCGACGTACATCAGGTTGTAACCGATCACGTAGTAGGCGATTCCGGCGATCGCGTAGAGCCCGATGTTCTTGAGGCAGATCACCGATGCGTTCTTGGTCCGCACGGACCCCGCCTCGAGCATCGTGAAGCCGGCGCACATCCACATGATGAACGCACCCCAGACCAGAAACGCGTACGTGTTGAAGACGTAGGTGGCTTCCCCGGGCTCCTGCGCTCCCGCCGCGGATGCGGCGAGCAGGAGCACTACGCCGGCCAACAGCACCTTGAGGACGATCCGTCGTGACGAAGGCGGCTTGAACTGGGGGGGCTTCATGTGTTCCCTCCGGCTGTTGGTGAAGGCCCCGCCCCTTGTCCATCGGGGTGACGCCTCCGTAGGATCGGTTCCCGATGCTGAGGCACCCCGGACCAGCGCCTGACGTGAGACGCGCCGAAACAGTCGAAGCAGCTCAGGGTGTGAGCATTGTAGCGCCGACCTTCAGGGAGGCGGCCAACATCCCGACTCTCGTCTCCCGCGTGGCGTCTTCGATGGAGGCTTACGGCGACGACTGGGAGCTGATCCTCTGCGACGACGATTCCGGCGACGGCAGCGAGGACATCGTGCTGGTTCTCGCGAAGGCCCTGCCTGTCCGCATCCACGTGCGGCGCGACCGGCCCCGGGATCTGTCGCTGGCGGTCCTCGACGGCATCGGGCTGGCCCGGTTCGACCGGCTCGTCGTGATGGACGCCGACCTCTCCCATCCGCCCGAACAGATCCCCGAACTGCTCGCCGCCCTGGACGGCGACGGCGACATGGTCGTCGGCAGCCGCTACGCCGCGGGCGGCCAGATCGACGAATCCTGGAGCCGCTACCGCACCCTGAACTCCCGCGTGGCGACGTGGCTGGCACGACCGCTCACGCCATGCGCCGATCCCATGTCCGGTTTCTTCGCGCTTCGCCGCCGGCGGATCCCGCCGGTCCACCGTCTCCACGCGCTGGGGTTCAAGATCGGGCTCGAGCTCATGGTGCGCGGCAAGTTGCGGGTCCGTGAGGTCCCCATCCGCTTCGACGATCGGCGGCGCGGATCGAGCAAGCTGAACTGGCGGCAGCAGTTCGCCTTTCTGCGTCACCTGCACCGGCTCTACCTGTTCCGATTCGGACTCCCGGCGCGAATTCTCTCGTTCGGCGCCGTCGGCGCCACCGGCCTGATCATCGATACCGGGTTCTACCTGGGCCTCCAATGGGCCGGAATCGGGCACCTTCTCGCCCGCTTCCTGTCCTTCTGGCCGGCCGTGACCTGGAACTGGCGCCTCAACCGCGCACTGACCTTCCACGACCGAGCGCCCGCTCACGCGATGACTCAATGGACCCGGTTCGCTGTCGCGAGCGCAATCGGCCTGGCCACGAACGTCGGCAGCTACGCCATCCTGACCAGTTCGTTCGGAGTGTTCTCCCGTCACCGGTTGCTGGCCCTTCTTGTCGGTGTTGTGATCGGCTGCGTCGCCAACTTCGCCACCGCGACCCGGTTCGTGTACCGCCGCCGGCAGCAGCGCCCCGGCAACTCGGAATGACGACGAAGAAACATGGCCGGGAAGCGCGCCGCGCCCGCGTGACCGCCGCCCGGGAGGCGGCAGCGAAGGGTCAGGATCCAGGAGGGCCGGCGCCGTCCGGGTCGAGCGACCCGCTCTTCTCCCGCCGGCACGCGGTTCCCGCCCTGGTCCTGGGCGCGCTCGTCGCGATCAGCTTCTTCCCCGCCTGCCAGGGCGGTTTCGTCTGGGACGATGTCGTGTTCACCGAAGAACCGGTCATCAAGAGCGCATCCGGTCTGAAGAACATCTGGTTCTCACCCAGCGACATCAAGAACGAAGGGCACTACTGGCCGGTCACGTACACCACGTTCTGGCTGGAACACAAACTCTGGGGTCTGGCGCCGCTCGGCTATCACGTCGTCAACGTGCTCCTGCACTTCTTGAACGTGCTGCTGCTGTGGCGGCTGCTCGGGCGGCTGTCGGTGCCGGGTGCATGGGCCGCGGCGGCCGTGTACGCCGTCCATCCACTGCACGTCGAGTCGGTGGTCTGGGTCATCGAGCGCAAGGATGTGCTCTCCGGACTCTTCTACCTGACCTCTCTCATGGCCTACATCCGCTTCGTCGACACACGGCGCTGGCCCGGCTATGCCCTCGCCCTGACCCTGTTCGTCGCCGGCCTGCTCGCCAAGTCGGTCGTCGTCACTCTGCCCGCGGCGCTTCTTGTCTGGCACTGGTGGAAACGCGACCGGGTCGCCGCCGCCGACCTGCTCACGACGGCGCCGTTCTTCCTGGCCGGTCTGGCGGTCACCGTCGCAGACATGGCCTTCTACCGCTCACGGGAAGTCCTCTCGCTGGACTACTCCCTGCCAGAGCGCGTCCTGATCGCTGCCAGAGCGCTGTGGTTCTACGTCGGCAAACTGATCTGGCCGGCCGACCTGGCGGTGATCTACCCACTCTGGGAGATCCGGCCCGGCGACCTCCTGGCCTGGACCTTCGTGATCGCCTCCATCGCGCTGGCGGCAGGCCTCTGGCTCGGCCGCCAGCGCATCGGCCGCGGACCGCTCATGGGTCTCGCCTTCTTCGCGGTGACCCTGTCGCCGGCACTGGGATTCCTCGACTACGGGTACATGCAGTTCTCGTTCGTCGCCGACCGCTACCAGTACCTGGCCGGCGCCGGTGTGATCGCCGTAGTCGTCGCCGCGGCAGTTCACGGCGTGGCCAGACTTCCCGCCTCCTACATGGTCGCCGGCAGGGCTCTGCTTACGGCCGTGCTCGTGATCCTCGGGACGTTGACGTGGCGGCAGGCAAGCATCTACCGCGACGGCATCACCTTCTTCAGCCACATCGCCGCCCTCAATCCTGAGGCGCGCGACGCCCACCTGAACCTCTCCAAGGCGCTGAGCGACGCAGATCGTTTCGAGGAGAGCCTGGAAGCCAGCCGGATCGCGGTCGCCCAGCGGCCGGACTTCCCCGGCGCACATTCCAACCTGGGTCTGGCGCTCCTGAACCTGAACCGCTTCGACGAGGCGGAGGCCTGCTTCGGCCGCGCCCTGGGGCTGAATCCCCGCTACCGCAACGCGCATCAGAACATGGGCGAGGCGATGAGGAGGCAGGGCCGCTACGACGAAGCCGTCGAGCATTTCCACACCGTTCTGGAGATCGATCGCGACTCCGTTCTCGCCTGGGCCGGCTTGAGTGACGCTCTGTTCCGCGCAAGACGGTACGAAGAAGCGGTCGAGGCAGCGAGAGAGGCCCTTTCGATCGGCCCCGACTCGTCAGGCGCATCAGCGCTGTACGTCCTTCTGGGTCAGGCGTTGCGGCAGTTGCAGCAACTGGACGCGGCCGCACTGAGTCTCCAGCGAGCGGTGGAACTCGAGCCGGACCACCCGCAGCCCCTTCTGGAGCTGGCAACCGTGTACGCCCTGACCCAACGGCCGGAGGAGGCGGACGCTCTCATCGCTCGTGCACAGGAGCTGCAGCCACTGAATGCGGCCGCGTACCACACAAGAGCCGAAGCACTCAGGACTCAGCAGCAGTTCGAAGCCGCTGTGGCGATCTATCTGCAGGCTTTGGAAGTCGACCCGGAGTTCGCACCCGCGCTGGCCGGCATGGGCGCCGGTCTATTCCAACTCGAGCGGTACGAAGAAGCCGTTGAAGCGCTGAGCCTCGGACTTTCCCTCGATCCCGAGCTGCCCGAGGCGGCTGCGCTGTACCGGCTGATGGGCATGGCGTTACAGGAACTCGGCCGATCGGAGGAATCGGCTGAGCGGTTCGAGCGCTCCCTGGAACTCGACCCGCGAGATGCCGAATCGCTCGACCGCCTCGCCTTCCTTCGCTTCAACGCGGAGCGGTACGACGAAGCGCTAGAACTCTACCGAGCACTGATCGAGTCGGACCCGGGGAACGCCACCGCGCACGCGAACATCGGAATCACCCTGCTCAGACTGAAGCGATACGACGAAGCCGTTCGGAGCCTGGAACGGTCCCTCGAACTCGACTCCGAACGGCAGATCACGCGCAACGCCCTGGCAGAAGCCCGTGCGCGGTCCCAGAACGGGAAGCGGTAAGCGCGCCGCCTTTCGACGATCGCCGGCGCCCTGGTCCAAGCGCCCGGCTCGCCCCATGGCAAGCGGCCAGGGCGTCTCCGGTACGGCGCTACTCGCCTCGCTTGACCATGGCGCCCAGCACCATGCCGCCAACGCCGAACGAGATGATCTCGACTGCGAGCCACATCCAGGCGACGTGGTACGGGAAGTCGTTCACGACCAGCGTCAGGTAGAACTGCTGGAAGCCGACCACGGCGCCCAACAGGACGCCGAAGTGGAGCCCTCCCTTCGCGCCCGCCTGCCAGGACTGGCGGCTGGACGCGAAGAGCAGGCTCGCGACGACCCCGATCGCCAGGGCCACCACGAGGAACCACACGATCTGCATGGTCATGCTGTCGGGTTCCTGCACGAAGGCCGGCTGATCCACATACATGCTGCCGAACACCAGGCCGTGCAGCACGAAGTTGACGATGTTCTGGACGAAACCGGCCGCCAGGCCGGCAACCACTGCCTTACCCCAATTCATGAGTCTTCTCCCCTGAAGAATGTGCGCCGCCGGCTCGACGGCACAGCGGCACGTCTACGCGAAGGCACGTCTACGCGAACCGTCAAACCAGTATCTGCTCCACCACCCGGCCATGGACGTCGGTGAGACGGAAGTCACGACCACTGTAGCGGTAGGTCAGACGTTCGTGGTCGATCCCGAGCTGGTGCAGGATCGTCGCGTTCAGGTCGTGGACGTGCACACCGCCTGAGACGATGTTGTAGCAGTGGTCGTCGGTCTCGCCGTAGGTCTTCCCCGGCTCGATGCCCGCGCCCGCCATCCACACCGTGTAGCAGCGGCCGTGGTGGTCGCGCCCGTAGTTGTCCTCGGCGAGCTGACCCTGACAGTAGACCGTGCGCCCGAACTCGCCGCCCCACACGACCAGGGTGTCCTCGAGCAGGCCGCGCTGCTCCAGGTCGGTCACCAGAGCGGCCGAGGCCCGGTCCACGTCCGCGCACTGCAGCCGGATGTCACTCGGCAAATCGCCGTGCTGGTCCCAACCGCGATGGTAGAGCTGGATGAAGCGCACGTCCCGCTCGGCGAGCCGCCGCGCCAGCAGGCAGTTGGCGGCGTAGGTGCCCGGTGTACGCGCGTCCTCGCCGTAGAGGTCGAAGGTGCTCTGCGGCTCACCGGACGTGTCGACGAGCTCCGGGACCGAGGCCTGCATCCGGTAGGCCATCTCGTACTGCGTGATGCGCGCCGTAGTCTCCGGGTCGCCGAACTCCTGGTGGTGCTCTTCGTTGAGACGAGCCACCACGTCCAGCATCCGGCGCCGCACGCCTCGGTCGATTCCCGGCGGATCGGACAGGTAGAGCACGGGGTCCTCCGCCGCCCGGAGGTTCACCCCCTGGTGCTCGGAGGGCAGGAAGCCGGCGCCCCAAAGGCGCTGGAACAGGGCCTGCGACTCGCGCTCCGCACTGCCCTGGGAGATCAGCACGATGAAGGCCGGCAGGTCCTGGTTCTCCGAGCCGATGCCGTAGCTCAACCAGGCGCCGAGGCTGGGGCGCCCCGGCTGCTGGTGACCGGTCTGAAGGAAGGTGATGCCGGGGTCGTGGTTGATCGCCTCCGTGTTCACCGCCTTGAGGAAGCAGAGCTTGTCGACGATCCGCGCTGTGTTGGGCATCAACTCGCTGACCCAGGCCCCGCTTTCGCCGTGCCGCGCAAACTCGAACATCGACGCCGTGATCGGGAACTCGGCCTGGTTGGCGGTCATGCCGGTGACCCGCTGGTCGCCGCGCACCGACGCCGGCAGTTCCTGGCCGTGCCACTGGGCGAGCCGCGGCTTGTAGTCGAAGAGGTCGATCTGGGAGGGCGCTCCCGATTGGAAGAGGTAGATCACCCGCTTCGCCCGGGCCGGGAAGTGAACGCCACCGAGCGCGCCCAACGCCTTCGAGGCCTCCGTCCGAGCGGCCCACGACGGCTCCGGGCCCAGGAGCGACGACAGCGCCGCGACGCCGATGCCGGTGCTGGTCAGGCCGAAGAACTGCCGCCGGTTCACCCCCAGCGCGTAGTGGCTCTGGGGATCGACCCCCGGCGCCGGACCGCAGGAAGGACATTCGAAACCGCTCGCTCCCCTGCTCATCTTCTCGCTCCCCTGCTCATAGCCTGGTCACCGCCTCGTCCAGGTTCAGTACCGCGCTCGCCGCCACGCTCCAGGCCGCGAGTTCCGCGGCCGGAACGCTCTCGTCCACCGGCTGCTCACCCACCCGGAGCAGAGCGGCGGCGGCCCGCGGATCCTCTTCGTAACTCCGTCGCAGGTCGGCCAGCAGATCGCCGATCGCCGACCGCTCCAACTCGTTCGGCAACCGCGCCAGCACCCGGAGGTAGAGCTCGTTCAGCCGCTCGTCGTCGCCTTCGTCATGCCCACTGACCGGCCCGGTGAACAGACTCGTCGCCAGCACCCGCGCCGCCTCGACGAACTGCGGGTCGTTCATCAGCACCAGGGCCTGCAGCGGCGTGTTCGAGCGCGACCTCTCGACCGTGCAGGTCTCCCGGTTCGGCGCGTCGAAGACGAGCATGTTGGGTGGCGGCACCGTCCGCTTCCAGAACGTGTAGAGGCTGCGCCGATAGAGCGCGTCGCCCTCGTCCTGCTTGAAGATGCCGGCGGTGAAGCGGCCCCGGCTCTCGTAGCCGATCTCCCGCCACAGCCCCGGCGGCTGATAGGGCTTGACGCTCGGGCCGCCCAACTTCTCCACCAGCAGACCGGCAGCGGCGAGCGCGCCGTCCCGAATCACCTCGGCGTCCAGCCGGAAGCGCGACGCCCGCGCCAGCAACCGGTTCTCGGGATCCCGCTCGACCAGTTCCGGGCTCGCCTTCGAACTCTGGCGATAGGTCGAAGACATCGAGATCGTCTTCTGAAGCGCCTTCAGGTCCCAGTCCAACCCGACCAGTTCAGTGGCCAGCCAGTCGAGCAGCCCGGGGTGGGACGGCCACTCGCCCTGGGAGCCGAAGTCGCCGGAAGTCCCTACGAGGCCACGGCCGAAGAACCTCTGCCACATCCGGTTCGCGGTCACCCGAGCCGTCAGCGGATGCTCCTCGCTGACCAGCCAACGGGCCAGACCGAGCCGGTTCTTCGACAGCTCCTCCGGAATCGGCGGCAGGAAGGAGGGGACCGATGGACTGACTTCGTCGGTCTGCTGGTTGTACTCGCCGCGACGCAGGACGAATGTGGGCCGCGGCGCCTCCATCTCGCGCATGATCATCGTGGTCGGCACTTCCGCCTCGATCATGCGGCGCTGTCCCGCAAGCTCGGCGAAGCGCGCCTCGTTCGGTTGCCAGGGCGGCCAGTGGTTGCGGCGGAAGCGGTGACGGATTGTCGTCGCCTGCTCTTGTGTGCGCTGGTCCTCTGGTAGCCCGATCAGGTACTCGAACTCCCGGTATGCCGCCGCCAGGCCGTCGTAGGGCGCGGGCAACGTGTCCGGCCCCAGGCTCTGGAACGCAACCTCCGGAGCATCGGAAACGGTCAGCCGGAACCGGCGCAACGTCTTCTGCTGGTAGCTCGACTCCTGGCGCAGGACGATCCGTAGCCTGGCGCCGCCGGCATGCGGAGGATCGGCTTCCCCGGCGTCGGGGCTCACGGTCTGACCGACTTGGAACACGGCAGTCCGGGCCGTTGGCCTCGTGACGTAGCCGGCGCCCCAGCCGGTCGACTCGTCGCCGTCGATCGCCAGTTCAACCGGCAGGGACGATGTCGCGTAGTCGCCGTAGCCGTGAACGAAGTCCAGATCGCTTGACGGGCCGTCACCGGCAAGGGGCGTCGCCCGGACTTCGATCTCGGTCAGCACGAAACTCCCATCCGCGCTGCGCCCGATCCCGGCGCTCGGGTCGGTCCGATCCCGAAGCGCTTCCAGGCGCACCGCGCCGATCCGTTCGAGGTCCGTGTCCGCCTCGATCACGTACACGTCCGTGCCCGGGTTGTCGCCCGACACTTCGATCGAGCCGTCCTCCAGCAGGGTCATCTCCGCGCCTGCTTGGGACTCGAGCTGAACCGGTGCGAGCGGCCGCCACTTCTCGCCCAGCTTCCTCTCCCACTCCGCCTGCCAGGCCGCCTGAGCGGCCACCGCGTCCTCGTTCGCATCGTCGAGCAGGGCGTCGAGCGGCGCCAACTCGGCATCGACTTCCTCCAGCACCGCCCGCTGCCCCAGGTCCGGCGCCGGGATCCGGGGTTCGGCATTGCCCTGGCTGCCGTCGAGCCCGACCTCGTCGACCGTGTTGAAGAACGCCGCGAGCTGGTAGTACTCGCGCTGGCTTACGGGATCGAACTTGTGGTCGTGGCACTTGGCGCAGCCCGCCGTCAGCCCCATCCACACCGTCGCCGTCGTGTCGGTACGGTCGAACACGTACTGGACCCGGTACTCCTCGGGCACCGCACCGCCTTCGAAGTTGATCATGTGGTTGCGGTGGAACCCGGTAGCCAGCAACTGCTCGGGCGTCGGATCGGGCAGCAGGTCGCCGGCCAGTTGCTCGACCGTGAACTCGTCGAACGGCTGGTTGCGGTTGAACGCCCCGATCACCCAGTCGCGCCAGCGCCACATGGTGCGCTCGTTGTCGATGTGGTAGCCGTTGGTGTCGGCGTAGCGGGCGGCATCGAGCCAGGTGCGCGCCATGTGCTCGCCGTAGCGGTCGGAAGCCAGCAGCCGGTCGACCAGGCGCTCGTAGGCGTCCGGGCGGTCGTCGGCGAGGAAGGCATCCACCTCCGCCGGGGTCGGCGGCAACCCGGTCAGGTCGAGGGACAGGCGCCGGACGAGGGTGCGACGATCCGCCTCGGGCGACGGAACGAGGCCCTCGTGCTCCAGGCGCGCCAGGACGAAACGGTCGAGATCGCCGCTGACCCAGCCGGCATCCGCAACCGCAGGCGGATCCGGGCGTTCCGGCGGCCGGTAGGCCCAGTGGTCCTCGAACTCGGCGTCCTGGAGAACGAAGCGGCCCAGGATCTCGATTTCGCGGTCGGACAGCGTCGAGTCCGCGTGAGGTGGCGGCATGCGGTCGAGGGCATCAACCGCCGCGATGCGCTGGAACAACTGACTCCGGTCCAGGTCGCCCGGCACCAGCGCGCGTCGTCCCGACGGCAGGACGCCGTGCGCAACCTCGGCGCTGTCCAGCCGCAGACCCGCCTGGCGCACGGCCTCGTCAGGCCCGTGGCATTCGTAGCAGTGATCCGAGAGGATCGGCCGCACGTCGCGGTTGAAGGACAGCGGTTCGCCGGACCCCGCGATGCCGTGCTCGACAGGCGGAACCTCGCGCGCCGCGACCTGTGTCGACGCCGCCTCCACTCGATGCGCCAGCGGCCACTCCGCCCCGCCCGCGATCCACGCCTCGATCAGCTCACGCTCTGCGTCGTCGAGCGCCCGCGGCGGCGGCATCTCCAACTCGTCCTCCCGACGAATCGCCGACACCAGCAGACTGGCCTCGGCATCTCCGGGAACGATCGCAGCACCCCGACCGCCGCCAATCAGCATCGCCGGCCGCGAGTCGAGCCGCAGGTCTCCCCGCTGCCGCAGCGGCCCGTGGCAGGCGAAACACCGGCGCTCGAGGACGGGCAGCACCTCGGCCGCGAAATCCGGGGCGGTAGAGGCGACCGCAGGCGCGACAGTGAGTCCGAGGCTGAGGACGAGGATCGAACCCGCGATCCGGATCGCCGATGAACTCATCGTCCTCCACACTGTCGTTGACCCCTAGGTTGGAGCGCGCGAGTCTATCCGGTCGGCACCACGCCCCGCCGTCGCCGATCACGCAAGAGCCGCGATGCTAGGGTCATACTGCGCGCGTCGCTGGGGGTTCGCGTCCGGCGTTCAGTATCAACCTGCCACGTGAGCCGGCGAGCCCGAGGCGGCGGCAGGCTCCAGCCTCTCCTACCCGCGACGCGCGCCAGTGTCGCCGTCGTGAAGCATGGCCATCTGCGGACGGTGGTTTCAAGCACGAGCGCCAGAAGGGCTCAAGGTCGGAACCGAGGACGATCGGCAGTCGTGGCCCACACGGACGTGGAGGTAAGCCTCTGCCGCTCCAAGGCGGTCTACGTTGCCGCCTGCTCGATGACATCGAATCCGATTCTCTCGTGTCCGCTCTCACAGGCATCCGTCAGGGCGACATGGACTGTGCCGATGACCTTCCGAAGTGATCCACCGAACTCCGTCGCGTACAAGCTGTACAGTCGCTCGACCGCTTCGTGAGCAATCACGTCGCCCAGATGTCCGCCATCGCCTCCGTGGTAGCGAATCCGCGACTCCAGCACCTTGCCCAACGCTTCGATCGATGGCAAGGACGGAATCTCGACTCGATCCGACAACGTGCGACCAAGGTGGTCCCGCAGTTCCGGGTCCTCGAAGTACGCGGTCTGCGCCGCAACGACAATGCTGGCGCTCAAACCCCGTAGTGCAGGCAGTACCTTTGAGAAGAAGTCCCTAGCGGCCTCGCGACGTGGAGTTCCAGGAGTGGCCAGCCAGCGATCTGTGTCGTCGAAGACCAGGACCGGCACCAGATCCTCCCGACCGATCCGCTTCAGGAGCGTCTGGAGCGATTCGAGGGCGGAAGCGGCAGACCTGTTCAACACGTCACTGGTGGGCGCCTGTCGTTGGAGGGCCAGACTGAGGCCCGTCCCCTTCCAGCTCGCGCCGATAGTTCCCGCCCATGAGGCGCCTTCTCTGGTTGGCCGAAGCGCCGCCGTTCCCAGGAGCGCCTCTTTCTGGTCCGTGTACCGAAGGTCCATCTCGGGCTGATCAACGATGGCCTGCACTACAAGGCTCACGACTTCTCGTACATCAGCAACCCGGTCGCTCGGTTCAACGGCTACTGGAACTGTGATTGGAGCGACACCCTCAGCGAGCGGCCCGAGCACGTGCTGGATCAGGCTGGATTTCCCCGAACCCGAAACACCGACGACTGCCAGACACTCGCCCCCGCGCAGCCCCCTCCCAAGACGTTCCTCCAAAGAACGGCCGGTGAGTTCGGTGTATGCAACGTGGTAGCGGCCAAGGTCGTGCCGTAGCGGGGCGTGGTCAAAGGCGTGCTCCTCCCACAATCGAAGCAGAAGAGGGCGGCTCACGGCCCGTTCTCGCTCGTGATGCCGAGGGGCCGGTACAGCTTGCGGGGCCTGCCACGAGCACTACGCATCTCTGAGACTAAGACGAGATTCGACGCCTCAAGTCGCCTAAGGACCTGCGTCGCCCGGGAACGAGAGACACCGAGGTCGGTCAGGAACTCCTCGTCGGATGCGCTCGCGGGGCCAGCCGCGAGAAGGTAGTGCATCACTGCCAGTTCGGTCTTGCCGAGCGAGGCGGCCGTAGCAAGCGCCTCGTCGATGGTGCGCGACTGCCGTTGCGTGCTCAGCAACGTATCCCTCGCTGCCGCCAGCAGGCGCCGCGGGACGCCGTCGCTTCGTTCGACGATCTGATCCAACCGCTCCCGAATCCGCGCGACGTCTCCAAGCTCCTCACTCGTTGCATCGGCAAGGCGAGCCAGTACGAACTGGCGAGCCTGCTCGGGCTCCAGGGGACCAAGCACAATTTCGTCGTCGAAGAAAGCGTCAGCCGGGGGCTCAAGATACTCGTCTCGGCGGTCCAGCCGCCCAGCCACGACCCACGTCCAGCCGAGTTCCCAGACCTCGTCCCGGAGTCGACCAAAGAGATCGTGAACCAGCCCCGGCTGCAGCGTCCCGTCGAGAATCACGACGAGACGCCCCTCTGAGCCATCCGCCTGCGCGCCTTCGACGAGTCCACGATCGCTCAAGGTCCTTTCGATGTGCCGCAGCGGCGCCAGCGGGTCGGGGTCGCCCGGAATCGTCTTGACTTCGATTCTCTGGCTCAAGGCCTGGACGTACTGCTGCAAAGTCGAAAGGACCTCTGGATCTCGTTGTACGGTCTCGGTCCGCGGCGGACGCCTGCCCTCCACACCGATGCGGATCGCGGTGGCAAGCTCCGACAGGGACTCGGCAGCCTCTCCGCCGACCAGGCCCACACGCTGGCCGGCGTCCTCGAGTTGGCGCGCATGCTGGCTGAGTAGAGACGTCACGCCCGAGCCTCGAGCGCCAAGAACGAGGACATTGAGTCCCAAGCGGGCCGCTCGGTCCAGACGAGCCAACTCGCCTTCCCGGCCGACGAACAGGTCCCGGTCTACATCGCCTCTAGTCAGCGGCCGTTGGCTCAGGAACAACATTCACCAAAATTACAGTAACTTTGGTGAACACGCAAGGGCCGTCGCTGGATCAGGGCTACCCAACCAAACTCACTGTAAATTTGGTGCGACACATCGACGCGCCCTGACAGGACCGACAGCGCGGGTAGTGAGCGCCCCGCAGAGCCGGCGCCCTCCAGCCCGCTCCGGGTCTCAGGGGAGAGGGTCCCAGGGGCGGCGCCATCCGTGCGCCCGTTGACGGGCGCACGGATGGTTCACGGGTGGCGCGGATCGCGCCACCCGGGTTCGCGCTTGTTTGGTGACACGGGAGTTGGCGCTCGCTGCGGTCGGCTGCGCTCCGGTTCGTTGTCGGACGATGAGATGACGCAGGGCGTCGCTTGCCGACAGCCTCCCTGGGACCCTCTCCCCTGATCCCCGGAGCGGGCGCGTGAATACGCCGCCCTCGCCTACGGCGGTACACTCCCCGCTTCGCCAACGGCAGAGGATCCGCCACTCATGGACTTCGGCATCTGCGTCGCCAGCAAGATCGACGACATCGCCTACATCGAGCGCGCGGAAGCGCTGGGCTACAGCCATGCCTGGCTGGCCGACAGTCAGATGATCTGGTCGGACTGTTATGCGGTCATGGCGCTGGCGGCGGAGCGCACGAGCCGCATCAAGCTCGGCACCGGGGTGGCGATCACGGGTACCCGGATCGCCCCGGTGACGGCGCACAGCATCGCGACGATCAACCGGATCGCGCCGGGGCGCACGTTCCTCGGCATCGGCGCCGGCAACACGGCGATGCGGCTGATGGGTCACCGGCCGGTCGGCGTCGCCGAGTTCGGCGAGTACCTGCGCGTAGTGCGAGCGCTGCTTGACGGCGAGGAAGCCGACTTTGCGTTCCGGGGGCGCACCGAGCCGCTCCGGTTCCTGATGGAGGAGCAGGGCTTCATCGCCACTGAACCCCGGATCCCGATGTATGTCTCCGGTTTCGGCCCCAAGAGCCAGCGTCTGGCCGGTGAGGTCGGCGACGGTCTGGTCATGTCGATTCCCCCGAACGCCGCCCTGTTCGACCGCGCGATCGAGAATTGCCGCCGCGGCGCGGAAGCCGCGGGCAGAGAGTTCGACCGCGACAGCTTCTACACCTGCTCCCTGACCACGGCGGTGATCCTGGAAGCCGGAGAGGACCTGACCTCGCCGCGGGTGATCGAGGAATGCGGCCCCTTCGTGCTCTCCGGCCTGCACTATCTCTACGACCAGCAGCACCAGTTCAACCGGGCGCCGCCGCCCCACGTGCGCCCGGTCTGGGACGAGTACTGCAAACAAGTCGAACAGACGCCGGCGCGCGGCCGCCACCTGCGCGTTCACGCCGGCCATTGCACCTACTCCCTGCCTGAGGAGGAGCGGTTCGTCACCCCGGACCTGATCCGCGCCTCCTGCCTCGCGGGGACAGCCGAGAACGTGCGCGCCCAGGTCCGGACCCTGGCTGACGCCGGTCTCGACCAACTCATGCTGCTGCCGTCCCTCGCCACCCAGGAGCGGGTCATCGAGCAGTTCCACGACCAGGTGATGGCGAGGCTGTAGGCCACGGGCAGGCGTTACGATCACGCCATGCTGCTGTTGGTTCTGCCCTGGAACGCCGAAGCGGAGGCGTCCCCCGAGTGGTGGTACCTCCGTCGTTGGCTGAGCGGAGAGGCGCGGGCCGTCTTCGGAGATGTCGAGGTCATAGCAAAGCTACCTGCTACGCCGCCGGATGGCGTCGAAGCGGTGCTGATCCTTGAGTCCTGCCGCGTCATGACCGGCCGGGCTTCCTTGAAGCGGATGCGGCAGGAACTGACCGGCGGCGCCGGCCGTGACCAGGGCGCCGTCTACACGACCGACCTGACGACGACCGGACCGGAGGCGGCCAGCGACCTGTTCACCCTGGCCGACTACGAACTCGCCGAGTCGGTCTGGCTCGCCGGCGGCGCCGGGAACCCGGCAACCGCACCCCCCGAGCAGGGGCCGAGTCCCGCCGTCCTCCTGTCCCGCGCCGCGGCAACCAACTGGGCGGCAGGCGAACGGCCCGCCGGACCGCGCGCCGGCCTCTGTTACCAGTTCATCGACTACTACGGCGGCGAGCGCGCCGACGTCCTGCCTCTGCTGCCGGAGGACCTCGGACCCGCATCGTCCGTGCTGGAGATCGGCTGCGGACGCGGCGCGACCTCGGACCTGATCAAGAAGCGAACCGGCTGCCGCGTGGTCGGAATCGAGCTGAACCCCGAAGCCGCCGCGGCGGCCGAGGCTCGCCTGGACCGGGTGATTCAGGGCGACATCCAGACCCTTGAACCGGGCGAGACCTTCGACGCGATCGTCGCCTTCGAACTGTTCGAGCACCTGACGGACGGGCAGGCGTTTCTCGAACGAGCCGCCTGCTGGCTCCGTCCGGGCGGCCGGATGGTGTTTTCGGTGCCCAACGTCGGCCACTACTCCGTCGTCGAGGATCTGATTGCCGGGCGCTGGGACTACGTAGCCATGGGCTTGCTCTGCGCCACCCATTTCCGGTTCTTCACTCGGCGCACGCTGGAGGACTGGCTGCACGCGGCCGGCTTCGACCGCTACCGGATCGACGCCCAGACCACTCCCCTGCCGGTGCGAATCGATGCCCTGCCCGAGTCGCTGGCGCCGGACCGCGAGAGCCTCGCCACGGCCGGCTTCTACGTCTCGATCTTCGTGTAGCCGGTCAGGCCGTGCCGGAACGCCCGCATCAGCGCTTCGGCGGTCCGTTGCTCGGTGTACGTCTCGGCAATGGCGCGACCGGCGGCGCCGAGCCGGCGGCGTAGAGCCCGGTCCCGCCAACAACGCTCTACCGCCGAGCGAAGAGCCTCCCCATCGCCGACCGGCACCTTGATCGACGCCCGGCCCTCCGGGTCGAGGTCGCGGTGCGAGGGAATGTCGGTCAGCACGCAGGCGCGGCCGCAGCCCATCGCCTCGAGCGCGATCAGGCCGAAACCCTCGAGCGGCGACGACGGGCCGATGCAGAGGTCGACGCCCTGAACCAGAGCCGGCACCTCCGCCGGCGGGACGTGGCGCCGGCGCTCCGCCTCGGGCCACAGGGCCAGTTCCTCCTCGTCCGCATCGAGCGACAGGCGGACCAATTCGAGCCGGCCGCCACTCTGCTCGAACAGAGGCCGAAGCGCGCGCAGGCACCAGGCCACGCCCTTGACCTCGAGCTCCCAGTGCCCGCTGACGAGCACGCGCAACCGACCGTCGTCGACGCGTTCCCGCTCCGGCGGGCGGAACAGGTCCGGCTCGAAGGGCTGCGGTATCCACCGGGCCGGGACGCCGTGGCGCTGGCGCAGGGTCCGAACCAGGTGCGGCGATACAACCAGTTTGAGCGCCGGCAGATCGTAGGCCGCCCGCATCGCCTCCCGAGCTACCGGCTCCAGCGTGTCGTGGCCCGGCTCGTACCCCTGGCACAGGTGGCAGGCCAGCCGTTCGGCGATCTCGACCGCGGGGACGACCGTCGGCGCCAGCGTGCCGACTGCGACCTCGACCCGGGGTAGAAAGGGGCTCTCGAGCGCCGGAACCTGCCGGTAGAACGCGCCGGCGCCGTCGAACCAGTCCGGGCAGGGATCCGGCGAATGGACCGTGACCTCGACCCCGAGCCGCCTCAAGGCCCGGGCGTGCTGGAACACGACCTTGATGCCGCCGTAGAGGGCTGCGCCGGGCAGAAGATAGGCGACTCTCAGGCCACAATCCCTACGGATCAGGCAACGATGCCGAGCGGCGGCCGCGTCCGGTAGGCGCCGCGGGTGAAGTCCGGGAACTCGACCGGTTCACTGCCCCGCGCCACCGAGATCTCGCTCAACTCGACCGGCGCCGACAGCGCCGCGGCATCGTAGACGTCCATGTCGGTCGGCGTACCGTCGAGCAGGCAGCGCACCAGGCGGTAGTCCTCGAGGTAGTCCGTGCCGCCGTGGCCGGCGCCCTCGGCGTCGTCCGCCTGCTGGGACCACAGCGGGTGCTCGAACCGCTCCCGGTAGGGCTCGACGTCGCTCCAGTCGTGCCCCTCGGCCTCGCCTTCGATGAAGATCCGGTCCGGGAAGCCCGCGAACACGCCGCGCGTCCCCTGGACCAGGTTCAGACGGCTGTACGGTCGCGGCGTCGTCGTGTCGTGCTGGAGCAGAATGCTGCGGCCGCGCCGGGTCCGGATCAGGCTCGAGTTCATGTCGCCGAGGGCGTAGCGGACCTTGGCCCGGGGGTCGTCGGCGCCGAAGCGCTCCGCCGCGTACCGGGCCAGGCCGCGAGCCGGGCTCGAGAGCGACACGAGGTAGTCGAAGCAGTCGCCCCGGTTGATGTCCATGCACTGGGCCACCGGCCCGAGGCCGTGCGTCGGATAAAGGTTCGCGTTGCGCGCGACCGAGTGCTGCAACCGCCACAGACCCTCGTTTGCATCCGAGAACTTGATTGACCGCAGGTCGTGGATGTAGGCCGCTTCGCCGTGCAGGAGTTCGCCCAGCAGACCCTGGCGGACCATGTTCAGGGCCATCATCTCGCTGCGGCCGTAGTTGCAGTTCTCCATCATCACGCAGTGGCGCGCGGTGCGCTCGGCGGTATCGACCAGCCTCCAGCACCCCTCGATCGTGATCGCGGCCGGGACCTCGACCGCCGCGTGCTTGCCGGTCTCCATGGCCTCGACGCAAACCGGCACATGCCAGCGCCACGGTGTCGAGCTGAACACCAGGTCGATGTCGTCACGCTCGCAGAGCCGCTTGAAGTCCGTCTCGCCTCGCGTGAAGAGATCGGGCGGCGCCTTCCCGGCGTCAACCGCCCAGGACGCGACCTCCTCGGCGCGCGGCTCGTCGATGTCGCAGACGCCGACGATGTCGACGCCGTCGATGCGGAGAAAGTTCCGCACATGGTCGCCGCCCTGGAGACCGACGCCGACGAAACCGATCCGTACCCGCTCGAGTGGCGGTGCGGCGAAGCCGGCGCGATAGGCCTCGACCGCCGGATCGTCCGGCGTCGGCCCGGCCTGCCCGCCTTCCGGTTCCTGGGGAGTCGCGGCACGAACCCGCACCGCCGCAGCGGCCGCCGCCGGACCCACCCAAGCCGCCTTCAGCAACTCACGGCGACCCCATAGAGGTGTCCACTTACTCATGGCCTTTGAGGCTACACCCAGTCGCCTGAGCAACGCAGCCGCCCCGGCCCGACTGACGTCCTACTGGAAGAAGTCGTCTTCCTCGCCGTCGCCGAGGTAGGACGCCTCCTCGTCGAGCCACGCCTGGAACTCTTCCTCGGTGTGGACAGTCAGGAAGCCGCGCATCGAGTAGTGGCTGTTGCCGCAGAGCTGGGCGCAGGCGATCTCGTAGACGTAGTCGGGATTGCCGACTTCCTCGCGGATCTGAACCGTCGTCTTCGTGGGCACGAACCAGATCGGAATCGAGAGCCCTGGGATCGCATCCTGCTTGACCCGCATGTTCGGCAAGTTGAAGCTATGGATCACGTCCTTGGACGACAGGTGGATGATCGCCGGCTTGTCGACCGGGAGATGCAACTGGTTCACGGTCCAGATGTCGTCCGCGCCGGCCCCGTCCCGATCCAGACCGACCGGATTGCTTGCCTCGTCCGTCAGATGCGGGTCCGCATCGCCGAACACCCCGTCGGCGCCCGGGTACCAGATGTTCCAGGCGAACTGCTGGGCGACGACGCGCACGACCGTGGACTCCGACTCGCTGGGCCTTTCATCGACCCGCTCCGCCCACATCGGGATAGAGAAGCCGAGGAGCAGAATCCCTTCTGCAATGGCGACCAGAACCTCTCCCGCCGTGCTCGCCTTGCTCTTGACGCCGACGTAGTCCGCCTTGGGATTGCGGCCGGCGCGGAACCTGTACAGCGTGTACACGAAGAACGCGCCCCACGCAACGAAGAGCGCGAGCATCAGGTAATGCACCGCGTCGATCATGGTGTCGATCGCACCGGCATGGGCCGATGCCGCGGCGGGAAACATCGCATCCATCATGACTTGAGAGGCTCCTCAACTGTGCTCCACCAGGGCGGCACCGGGTCTTTTTGAGAGTCTTCGCGGAAACGACGCGCGCGGCGCCGGACATGGAGAAAAAAGAGAACGAAGGCGGCCTGCACCAACAGCACCGCCCCGAGCAGAAACCAGACACCCACCCGGGCGGCGTCGATCATCGAGCCCTCGGCGGCGCCGTAGCAGACGGAGCAGGCCCAGGCCGCCTGCTCGGTTCCGAACAGCCACAGGGAGACCACCACGGGTACGGTCCGGAACAGCTTGCGGCGGCGGTTCCACTCCTCTTCGGGCGTGGTGATCTTGCGCCAGAACCAGAAGCCGTACACCACCAGAGCCGCGGCGACAACGAAGGAAGCCACCCCGAGTGCCAAGAACTCGGCGCCGTGGGCCAGACACCAGCCTCCGAAGAACAGCGCCAGCAGGACGGCGCTGCCCACGAAGACGATGTGGATGACCTTCAGGTTCATGGCTGGATCAGTGCGTTGACGGCTGGATCAGTGCGGCGCCGGTGCTCCGCTCGGTGTGAAATCTCCGGCCTGGTCGATCACCGAGGTCAGGAGGGGCACCGCCATCAGGACGATGAAGAACGCCACGGTCAGGAGCAGCACCCAGTAGATCAGCTTCTTCTCGTCGATCAGGTGCATGAAGAAGCAGGCGACCAGGGTGGCCTTGACGCTGGCGATGAACAGGCCGATCACGATCGCCAGCGGTACCGAGACCTCGAGGTACGAGGCCGCGACCGTAAACCCGGTGCCGACCATCAGGAAACCGAACACCAGGAAGTACGTACGAACGTGCTTGTCGATATCGACGTGTTCATTCATGAGATGCGACTCGCTCCAGGGTAGCTACTGATCAAAGGCGAAGATGCCCCGCTACAGCAGGTAGAAGACGGGGAACAGGAAGATCCACACCAGGTCGACGAAGTGCCAGAACAGGCCAGAGTGCTCGACCCGGTCGGTCAGCCACTGCCGGTTGGTGTGGAACAGCTTCGATCCCGGCCCGGTGAAGTAGGCATTCCAGGCCATGCCGCCGATCACGTGCAGGGCATGGAGCCCGGTCATCGTGAAGTAGATGGCGAGGAACGTGTTGGACTCCGGGTAGTGGTCGTGCGCGAACTTCGCCGTGTACTCGAAGTACTTGATGACCAGGAAGCCGCCGCCGCAAGCGACGGTCAGCCAGCCGAACAGCCGGAACCGGTTCAACTGCCCTCGCATCAAGGATGCCCAGGCCATGACCATGGTCAGACTGGAGGCGATCAGCACGGCGGTGTTGAGCGTCGCCAGCGGGACGTTCAGTTCCGCTTCTTGCTGGTAGTGCGCCCACTGCCCGTCCGACCCGAGACGCAGCATGATATAGGTGGCGAACAGCGCACCGAACAGCATGACCTCCGAGGTCAGGAACAGCCAGATCCCGATCTTGCCGTTGTTGAGGCCCGTTTCGGGGTGGGCTTCTACCGTGTAGGGGATTTCCATCTCTTCAGGTCCTCAGGCAGTCAGGTTGAGGCCGGTTCGGCCTGTGGGACGTAGTCCTTGTCGCTACCCGGGACGCTGTATTCGTAGGGCCCGCGGACGACCTCGATCGGTTGATCGAAGTTGCCGTGCGGCGCCGGCGAAGGCGCCAACCACTCCACCGTGGTCGAGTTCCAGGGGTTGCGGCCGGCCTTCTCGCCGTTCCGGATGCTCATGAAGAAGTTGATGATGAACGGGATCTGGGCCACCGCCAGGCACCAGGCCGAGACCGACATCATCCGGTTCAGGCCAGCCACGTTGCCCGCGAAGTCGTAGGTGATGCCGCCGTCGGCGAGACGCCGCGACACGCCGTTCAGGCCCTGGATCATCATCGGGAAAAACACGCCGTTCATGAAGATCAACGACGGCCAGAAGTGGAGTTTGCCCAGGAACTCGTTCATCTTGCGGCCGGTGACCTTCGGGAACCAGTAGTAGACGCCGGCAAACAGCGCGAACAGGGTTCCCGGCGCGACCACGTAGTGGAAGTGCCCGATCACGTAGTACGTGTCGTGCAGCGGGATATCCGCCGCCGAGAGACCGAGCGGTAGCCCGGTCAGCCCTCCGATGCCGAACATCGGCAGGAATCCGAGCGCGAACAGCATCGGCGTGTTGAAGCGGATGGACCCGCCCCATAGCGAGATGAACAGCGCGCTCAGGATGATCACCGATGGAATCGAGATGATCATCGTCGTGGTCTGGAAGAAGGTGGACATCACCGAGCCCATGCCGGTGATGAACATGTGGTGCGCCCAGACGATGAAGCTCATGAAGCCGAGGAAGATCAGCGAGTACACCATCGAGCGATAGCCCCAGAGCGGCTTGCGCGAGTTGTTCGCGATGACCTCGGCGACGATGCCCATCGCCGGCAGGATCAGGACGTAGACCTCCGGATGCGCCAGGAACCAGAACAGGTGCTGCCAGAGCAGCGGGCTGCCGCCGCCGCTCACTTCCAGCACCTCGCCGCCGACGACCAGGCCGTCCGGCAGGAAGAAGCTGGTGGAAGCGACCCGGTCCATCAACTGCAGCACGCCCGCGGCTTCCAGCGGCGGGAAGGCGAGCAGCAGCAGGAAGGCGGTCACGATCTGGGACCAACAGAAGAACGGCAGACGCATCCAGGTCATCCCGGGCGCCCGCAGGTGCACCGCAGTGGTGATGAAGTTGATGGCGCCCAGCAACGACGACGTGATCAGGAAGATCATCCCGATCAGCCACGCCGTCTGCCCGTTCAGCGCAATGTCGGAGAGCGGCGAGTAGGAGGTCCAGCCGTTGGCGGCGGCGCCGGTGGGCAGGAAGAAGCTGGCGAACATCGTCACGCCGCCCAGGAACAGGCACCAGTAGCTGATCATGTTGATGCGCGGGAACGCCATGTCCGGCGCGCCGAGCTGCAGCGGCATGACGAAGTTGCCGAAGCCGCCGACCGCCAGGGGCACGACGCCCAGGAACACCATGATCGTGCCGTGCATGGCGCCGAGTTCGTTGTAGAAGTCGGGCAGCATGATGCCGCCGGGCGCCCGGCTGTCACCCAGCAGCGAACCGATGAACGGGATCGCCTCGCCCGGGTAGGCGAGCTGCCAGCGCATGATCATCATCAGACAGAACCCGAAGAACAGGAACACCAGACCAGTAACGGAGTACTGGACGCCGATCACCTTGTGATCGGTCGAGAAGATGAACTTCCGCCAGAAGCTCTGCTCGTGGTGATGCTCTTCGTGTGCGTGTGAAGCTTGAACGGGCTCCGCCATGGACGCCGCTCCTTTCCTGGTCCTTCTATCTCGACTCTTCGACCCGGCAGTACGGCCCGACTACGGCCTCACGAACACGAAGTCCTGCATGACCGTGTCGCTCGCACCAACGGTGACTTCCGCGGTGTAGATCCCGCCGTCGCCGAATCCCTCGACTTCGTGTTGCGCTTCAATGGTGTAGGTACCGGCCGGCAGCCCCTCGATCTTGAACGTGCCGTCCACGCCGGTGACGGCGTAGAAGGGATGGTCGACGACCGTCATGTAGGAGCCCATCCAGGGATGCACATCGCACTTGATCTTGAAACGCTCCTCCTTCGTGAACACATAGTCCGCCTCGGTCACGGTGGCCGGCATGGCGCGGTTGAAGGGCGTGTTCTTCTTCGACAGCGAGTGGACGTTGTGCAACAGACCGTCCGAGTTCTTGACCTTGAACTGCTGGCCGATCTGGATGCCCATCACGTGCGGCGTGTAGAGGCAGCCGTTCTGGTCCATGACCACGGGCTGGGAGGGCGGATCGTACGACTTGTCTGCCAGGCCATCCGTGATCATCACGAACACGTTGGCGAGAGCGTTGTCGGCACCCAGCACGAGCATTTCGGGCTTGACCGCGCCGCTGTGCTTCGCCGCGCACTTGGGATCGGCGTCCATCCTCAAAGGACGGAAGTTCGGCACCTGGCCGTCATAGGTGATCTTGCCGGTAATCGTGCCGCCGAGAACCACCGAGGACGAAGCCAGGGCAAGGGCGAGGAGGACGGCACAGACGCGGATCGTCTGCTTCGGAATCATGTCGAGGCTCCTTACGAGGAGGTGATGCAGAGTTGATGAACTGGAGCCGGCCGACCGCGCGCCGCCGCATAGCGGCCCTAGACGCGACGACTGCCGGCTGGAACTTCCCCCAGATTCAGGGCTTCTCCTAGAGCGGGGGCAGCGTAGCAAGGACCGGGGCGCGGAACAAGGCGGATCGGCGGCGCGGCGGCTCGGATCCGAGGGTCGTCAGATGTTCTCGAAGGCAAGCGACTCCACCAGGCGCGGATCGCGCGTCGGCACCAGCGCGCCGCGGCCCAGGAGCCAGCTCACGACCGCCACGAACAGTCCGCCGACGCCGAGGACCGACGTGACGTCGAGCAAGGAGAAGGTCATCTCGTCGTGGAGGTTCGGCATCACCAACCAGTAAATGTCCCACAGGTGCATCGCCAGCATCCACAGGGCGCCGATCAGCAGCAGGACGCGGTTCCGCTTGATCGTACGGGGCATTAAGAAGAAAAACGGTACCGCGAAGTGGCCGATGGCGAGGAACATCGTCGCCAGTCGCCAGTTCGCGGGGTCTTCCGGCGTGCCATGCAACCGTCTCAGGAACCACCCCGTCTCCTCCGGGATGTTCGCGTACCAGATGAGGAAGAACTGGCTGAAGGCGATGTAAGCCCAGAACACCGTGAAGGCGAACAGCAGCTTGCCCAGGTCGTGGAGGTGCTCGCCGGTGATCACGCCGCGAAGGTAGCCGGCGAAATCCAGCGCCAGGGTGAGCACGGTAAGCGCGGCGAAGGCGGCGACGATCGTGCCGGCGAAGAAGTACACGCCGAACATCGTCGAGTACCAGTGCGGATCGAGCGACATGAGCCAGTCGAAGCCGGCAAAGGTCAAGGTCAGAGCGAACAGGGCGATAGCCGGCGGACTGAACCGAGCCATGCGCCGGGACAGGGCCTCGTCGCCGCTCGCGTCCTGCCGCCGCGACAAGTTCCGGAAAAAGAGCGCCAGCCCGATCCAGACGCCAAAGTAGACGACGGCGCGCAGCCAGAAGGCGCTCTGGTTGAGCCACGGCTCCTTGAGTTGGAGCAGGCGGTCATGCGCCACCGCGTCGCTGTGGGTCCAGTGGAACAGGTCGTGCATCCCGAACGCGGCGATCGGTATGAACAGGACCGCCAGCAAGGGCACGGCGCAAGCCAGGTTCTCGGCCAGACGCCGCACGACGACGCCCCAACCCGCCTTGGTGGCGTGATGGATGAGGATGAAGAACAGGCTGCCGAGAGCGATGCCGAGAAAGAAGACGACCGCAACCAACCAGGAGTGGAAGAACTGCTTGGCGTTCTCCTCGGATCCCATCGCCATCACCACAGAGACCGCGGTGAACACGACCCCTAGCCCGCCGGCGATCAGCGGCAACCGCGCCCACGCGCTGCCCGGGCGGATCACGAGCTGATCCAGGTGAACGATGCGCGGTCCGTGACTCATCATGCGTCCTCGCCGCCGGCGTCAGGCGGATCCTCGATCGGCACATGCTCGACCTCCACCGCGCCCAGGCCGCTCAGGAACTCCGCCGTCGCCTGATCGTCGTACTTCGGATCCCACGCCTCGATGGCGATGAACAGGCCGTCATCGGTGACCCGGGCGAAGGTCTCCGACCGGAACAGCGGATGGTGGTACGTCGGCAGCTTGTTGAGCGCGAACATGCCGAGCACGGCCCCCAGCGCGGCGCCGAGCACGCCGAGCTCGAAGGTCACCGGCACGAACGCCGGCCAGGTGAAGAGCGGCTTGCCGCTGATGACCAACGGATAGGCCATGATGTGGACCCAGCTCTGCAGGCCGAACCCTACCCCGGCGCCGGTAAGACCCGTTCCCAGCACAAGGAACGGCAGCTTGGACGGCTTGAGGCCCATCGCCTTCTCCAGGCCGTGGACCGGGAAGGGGGTCAGCGCGTCCCACTTCGAGTAGCCGGCGTCTCTCACCGCCTCGCAGGCGCGGTAGAGCGCCTTGGCGGTCGTAAACCGCGCCAGCACGCCGTAGTGGCTGTAGCCGCCGGACGCCTCGGGCACGTCGAGGTGCATCAGGCCCATGTCAGGCTCCTCCCCCACCCGCCGGGGCCGCCTGCGGCACCGCGTTCGCGTCGGAACCGCCCCGCACGACCCGCACCAGTTCCTCGCCCTGGTGAGGATCCGCCTCCGGCAGCACGGTCTTGACCTCGGCGGTCGCCACCATGGGCAGGAAGCGGGCGAACAGGCAGAACATCGTGAAGAACAGGCCGAAGCTGCCGATCAGCGAGGCGAAGTCCCAGAACGTCGCCTGGTAGTAGCCCCAGTTCGCCGGCAGGAAGTCGCGGTGCAGCGACGACACGACGATCACGAAGCGCTCGAACCACATGCCGATGTTGATCAGGATCGAGGAGACGAACAGCCAGCCGATGTGATTGCGCATCTTCTTGAACCAGAACAACTGCGGCGTGAGCACGTTGCAGCTCACCATGATCCAGTAGGCCCAGGAGTAGGGACCCATGACCCGGTTGGCGAACGCGAACTGCTCGTAGGGGTTGCCGCTGTACCAGGCGATGAACAGCTCGATGCTGTACGCGTAGCCGACCATCGACCCGGTCAGCAGCATGATCTTGGCCATGTTCTCGAGGTGGCGCATCGTGATGATGTCCTCCATCTTGAACAGGACCCGGCAGATCAGCATCAGGGTCATCACCATCGCGAAGCCGGAGAAGATCGCTCCGGCAACAAAGTAGGGCGGGAAGATCGTCGTGTGCCAGCCCGGCAACTGCGCGGTGGCGAAGTCCATCGACACCACCGAGTGGACCGAGAGCACCAGCGGCGTCGCCAGCCCGGCCAGCATCACGTAGGCCCGCTCGTAGTGCAGCCAGTTCCGAGCCGAGCCTCGCCAGCCGAGCGCGAAGATGCCGTAGACGAGCTTGCGGATCCGCGTCCTGGCGCGGTCGCGGATCGTCGCCAGGTCGGGAATCAGGCCGACGTACCAGAACATCAGGGACACCGTGCCGTAGATCGAGACCGCGAACACGTCCCAGATCAGCGGACTGCGGAAGTTCGGCCACATGTCCATCTGGTTCGGGAGCGGGAACATCCAGTACGCGACCCACACCCGTCCGACGTGGATGCCCGGGAACACCATCGCGCACATGACCGCGAAGATGGTCATCGCCTCGGCGGCGCGATTGATCGAGGTGCGCCACTTCTGCCGGAACAGGAACAGGATCGCCGAAATCAGGGTGCCGGCGTGGCCGATGCCGACCCAGAACACGAAGTTGACGATCGCGAAGCCCCAACTGACCGGATTGTTCAGGCCCCAGATGCCGGTGCCCTCCCAGAACAGCCAGCCGATGGAGACTCCGAACAGGCTCAGAAGCGCCAGCGACGGCAGGAAGAAGAACCACCAGCCGAGCGGCGTCTTGCGCTCGACGGGGGCCGCAACGGCCTCCGTCATCGAACGGAAGTCGTAGCCGCCGACAATTAGCGGCGCACGTCCGGTGACGGGCTCGTGAGTGTTGTCCTGACTCTGTGCCATCGAGGGCGAAGAAGTAGGGCGGCGGTACCCTCAAGGGCGGGCCGGGCCACGAATCGCGGGGAAGCTAACACCGGCCCCCATCCGGGTCAAGGAATCCGGCCCGACCAAGGCGAATTCCCCTGAGGAGTTTCCGCCGCGCGGACCCATAGAATGGCGCCATGACCTATCCTCCGCTTCGCTCTCTCTGCCGAGCCCTGCCTCTGGCTCTCTTCCTTTCTCTGGCCCTCACCCTGGCCGGCTGCGGCGCCGGAGGCGGCGATGCCGGCCAGACCGCTGCCGAAGCCGAGGCGCCGCCCACCGAGCCGCTCGGCAGCAGCACGATCGCCGGCGCCATCCGCTACGACGGGGCACTACCCGAGCTGCAGCCGCTGAGCATGGACGCGGACCCGGCCTGCGCCGCCAAGCACACCGAGGCTGTGTTCCCCGAGATTCTCGAGGTCGACGAACAGGCCGGCCTCGCCAACGTCCTGGTCTACGTCACCAGCGGCCTCCCCGAGGGCCCGTATCCGCTGGCGGAGCCAACCGTTATCGACCAACGTGGCTGCCGCTACACCCCCCACGTCGCCGGCATCATGGTCGGCCAGGAGTTGGAGGTCCTGAACTCCGACGAACTGCTGCACAACGTCCACTCGCTGTCCGAGGTCAACCGGCCCTTCAACCGCGCAATGCCGGGCGCCATCAAGCGGACCACCTTCTCGTTCACCGACGAGGAGCCGGCCTTCCGGATCAAGTGCGACGTCCACCCGTGGATGTCAACCTACCTCGGCGTGTTCAACCACCCCTACTTCGCCGTCACCGGACCCGACGGCTCGTTCGAGATTCCCGGCCTGCCGGCCGGCACCTACGAGATCGAGGCCTGGCACGAACGCCTCGGCACCCTGAAGTCCCCCGTCACCCTGCTCGACGGCCTCACCGCCATGGTCGATCTGACCTTCGCCCTGCCGGGAGCGTGAACCAGCGCGCGCCCGGGGCCCGGCTAGCCGTCCAGAGTCCGCCATAGCTCGGCCAGGGCATCGTCCGGATCGTCGACCTTGATCGTGGTCATGCCGAGCGCCCGCGCCGTCTTCAGGTTCGATCCGATGTCGTCCAGGAACACCGCCTCACTGAACTCGACGCCGATCCGACCGCAGGCCAGGTGGTAGATCGCAGGATCCGGCTTACGCAGGCCGACGACGCTCGATTCGATGTACTCGTCGAACAGGGCCCGGACCTCCGCCCGCATCGCGGCGTCCCCGGCGTCTTTCGGTTCCCGTTCCTCCTCGCTGACCCAGTTGTTGGTCAGCGCCGCCACGGTGTAGCCGTCGGCCCGCAGCCGCCGCAGCGCGTCGATCATCTGCGGCCGCGGCCCCGACTCCTCGGCGATCGCCGCCATCATGTCTTCGGCCGAGAACCGCTCGGCAACCTCCGGGTCGGCGGCCTTCACGTCGCGGTCGAAGGCGGCGAAGAACCCCGGCCCCATGACCAGTTCGCCCCGCTCCATCCGCTGCCAGGAACCCTCCGGGCCGGCCGACACGACCAGGCGGTTGACGAAGTTCTCCTCGATCCCGTTCGCCAGTTCGTAGCGCCGGATCGCATGCAGGGGCGATCCGAAGACGACGCCCCCCAGGTCGAAGATCACTGCCCTGAACATCATGCACTCACTCCCGACTTCATACGCGACTCACTGTTGTCGTCTGCTCGTGGAACGCGCCTTTCTATCTCAGGAACGTCGCCTATCTCAGGAACGTCGCCTATCTCAGGAGCGTCGCCGGCAACGACAGGAACACGTCGGACGCCCGCACAACCCCGGCAACCAGGGCCTTCTCGTTGTCCCAGCGGTAGTCGAGGATGTGGATCCGCGGATCGATGGCTTCGTAGCGACCGTCGCTCCGGCGGCGGAAGACGGCATAGTGCAGGTTCGGTTCCACGCTCCAGCCGGTCGCCCCGACCGTGCCGATCCTCTGGCCCCGCTCGACACTCTGTCCAGCGCGGATCCCGGTTGCGTCCAGGTGGCCGAAGATGGTGATGAAGCCATCGCCGTGACGGATCCCGAGCAACCGGCCGTACCGTCTCCACGCGGGTCCCAGCGCGGCGCCGCGGCCGGCGAATGTCACCCTGCCGGCGGCGGTGGCCCGTACCGGCGCTCCTGCCGAAGCCGCGAGATCGACGCCGTAGTGAAACTCGGGCGCTGACGTCACCCGGTTCCTGGTTTCCCCGAAGGGGGCGACGAGAACGAAGTCGTCGCCGCGCAGCGGAGACGCGGACGGCGTCAGTTCGACCAGGTCGGGCCGCGAAGACTCGACCTCGACCGCAGCCTCCAGCCGGCTTGCGAAACGCGTGGCGACACCCTCTACATCTTCCTCGATCGCGGTTCGTACCGCCCGTACCTGCTCCTCCGAGATCGTCGTCCCCCGCGCGGCTACGAGAAAGGCCGGCCGGCCGCAGTCCTCGGCGGCCGGCCCCTCGACGCCGTACGCAAGCACGACCTTGCACAGGCGGCTGTCGAGACCGGAAGCAACCTCCCGCATCTCCTCGTAGCGTCTCGCAAGCGCCTCAAACCTCTCACCGAAGCGTTGGCGCGCCTCGAACAGCTCGACCTGATCGGCCCGGAGCAACTCGACGCGCACCACGGTCGGCGCGGCAACGACGGCGTTGACAAAGAAGGTGAAGACGACGATGGCCACGGCAACGACAAGCTGCAGCCACAACCTCGTCACTGTCAGGTAGCGCACCCTGCCCCGCGGGCCGTGGAACTGGACCTCCCAGAGCCGGGAGTCGCCCCTCAGGCGTCGGTCAGCCATCGAGTCCCGCCGCCCCGGCGCCGGCAATCCGGCCGAAGACGGCGCCCGCGGTCAGGCCGGAACCGCCTGGATAGTTGTCGTAGAACAGGCCCCCGACCAGTTCGCCGGCCGCGAACAGGCCCGGAATCGGCCGCCCCGTTCCGTCCAGCACCCTGGCATTCGGATCCACCGCCAGACCGCCGAACGTGAACGTGATGCCGCAGGTCACGGCGAAGGCCTCGAAGGGAGGCTGCTCCAACGGGTTGGCCCAATTCGACTTGGCCGGGTCCAGGCCGCGGGTCGAGCGGCCGTCCCGGACGCTGGGGTCGAAGGGCACGTCCCGCCGTACCGCGGCGTTGAAGTCCCGCACCGTGCGGAGAAACCCCTCGTTGTCGACGCCCTCGAGCCGACCCGCGAGTTCCCCGACGGAGTCGGCCGTCACCCGACTCGCATGAGGCTGCCGGTACTCGTCCCGCAACAGGTCGGCGACCCGGGCGTCGAAGACCTGCCACGCGAACCGCCCCGGCTGCTCCAGCACCTTGCGGCCGTAGCGGGCGTAGGTGTAGTTCCGGAAGTCCGCCCCCTCGTCGAGGAAGCGTTCACCGCGGGCGTTGACGACGATGCCGAGCGGATAGCTGTGCTTCTGGTACCGGTGCCGGACCTCGAGATTGCCGACCTCGGGCGCGTTCAGGTCCCAGGCCACCGCGTGACAGCCGGTCCACTGCCCGGCGCGCGCGGCGCCGGCTTCGAGCGCCATCCGAATGCCGTCGCCCGTGTTGTAGCCGCTGCCGCGGACCTTGGCCGCTTCCCAACCCGCGCCCAGGTGCTGCCGCCGCCACTCGCGGTTCGCCTCGAAACCGCCGCTCGCCAGCACCACGGCGTCCGCCGGCAGCGAACGGGGCCCCGACGGCCCCTCGACCTTGACGCCGCAAACCGCCCCACCGTCCACAAGCAGCCCGACCGCGCGGCACTCGTACAGGATCTCGATGCCGGCCCGCTCCGCCGCCCGCCCGAGCGACGCGACCAGGCCGGGACCTCCACCGCGCGCCTGCAAGGTCAAACCGCCCCAGAACCTGTGCTTGCCGTCGACCTCGAACGCCTGGCCCGCATACAGCGGGACGAACTCCACGCCCAAGCCACGCATCCAGCGCAATGTCGGACGGCTCCGGGCGACCAGGGTCGCGACCAGACCCGGATCCGCCCGGCCGCCGCTCATCCGCTCCAAGTCCTCGAGGAACTGACGCTCCGGGTACGACCCGAAGTCGCTCGCAGAGGTCTCCTCGGCGCGAAGTTGGCCCGCCACCTCCTGCAGTTCGTCGATGCCGCCGTACGCGAAGCGCATGGACGCCATCGTGAAGCGGCTGTTGCCGCCGTGCTCCTGGCGCGGCGCCCGTTCGAGCACCGTCACCGCCGCCCCGCTCTCCCGTGCCGAGAGCGCCGAACACAACGCCGCGTTGCCCGCGCCGACGACGACGACACGCCGCTTGACTGCTGCTCGGTCTTTCATGATCTCCCGCGTCCGGCGCCGAAAGGTAGCGTAGCGGCCGCTACGGCAGCTCGATCACCCGGCCACCCACGATCGTGCCGGCCGGCCCGCCGCGGAGCTTCCAGCCCGCGAAGGGCGTGTTGCGCGACTTGCTGTGGAAGGCTGCCGGGGCGACCTCGACTTCGAGGTCCAGGTCGATCAGGGTCACGTCGCCCGGCGAGCCCGGAGCCAGGCTGCCGCCCGCAACACCCAGGATCCGGGCCGGCGCCACCGATAGCGCCTCGACCAGCCGGGGCAGATCGATCACACCCTTCCCCACCAGGCG
Source organism: Candidatus Multivorans sp. (assembly GCA_965216125.1). Lineage (GTDB taxonomy): Bacteria > Acidobacteriota > Thermoanaerobaculia > Multivoradales > Multivoraceae > Multivorans. The sequence continues at coordinate 4,598,989 of OZ244152.1, forward strand.
GTCCAGGCACAGACTGAGCGTCGTCTCGAGCCCCACCACCCCGTTCGGCGCCGCCACGAAATCGAGCTCCTTCTCATCCGGGTGATGGGGCGCGTGGTCGCTCGCGATCGCGTCGATCGAGCCGTCGACGATGCCGGAGACGAGCGCGTCCCGGTCGGCCGCGCTGCGCAGCGGCGGGTGCATCTTGAAGTCCGGATCGAGGCCCGAGTCGCCCACGTCCTCGTCGCACAGCAGCAGGTGATGGGCCGAGACCTCGGCCGTGACGCGGTAGCCGCCCGCCTTCGCGCCCCGGATCAGTTCGAGGCTGCGGGCGGTCGACATGTGCGCCAGGTGGTAGCGGCCGCCGGTGTCGGCGGTGAGGACCAGGTCGCGGCAGACCATCACGTCGTCGGCGGCGCCGGGAATCCCGGCGACGCCGAGACGGGTCGAGAACCGGCCTTCGTGCATCACCCCGTCACCCGAGAGTTCGAGCTCCTCCGCATGCTGGATCAGCGGCAGGTCGAAGTGCCGGGCGTAGCGCAGCGCCTGGCGCATGAGAGCCGCGTTCCATACCGGCCGCCCGTCATCCGACAGCGCCACCGCGCCGGCGCGACGTTGTGCCCCGAACTCAGCCAGTTCCCGGCCCTCGAGCCCCTTGCTCACCGCGGCGATCGGATGGACCCGGGCCCACCCGGCGCGCTCGGCCTGGGTGAGGATGTACTCGGTGACCGACGGATCGTCGTTCACCGGGGCCGTGTTCGGCATGCAGGCGACCGCGGTGAAACCGCCCGCGGCGGCCGCGCGCGTCCCGCTCTCGATCGTCTCCTTGTACTCCTGCCCCGGATCCCGAAGGTGGACATGCATGTCGATGAGCCCCGGCGTCACCACCAACCCGGTGGCGTCGACTTCCCGCGCCCGGTCCGGCGCCTCGAGCGCGGGGCCGCACGCCGACACGACGCCGTCCTCGATCAGGACATCGGCCCGGCCGTCGAGTTCCCGGCTCGGGTCCACGACCCGGCCGCCGCGAATGAGCAGCGCCCCCTTCCATGGGTCCCAGCTCAAGTCACAGGCCCTCCACGTTGCTCTTGACCCCGGCCAGCAGATAGAGCACCGCCATCCGCACCGCGACGCCGTTCGCCACTTGTTCGAGGATCACCGACCAGGGGCCGTCCGCCACCTCGCTCGCGATCTCGATGCCGCGGTTCATCGGTCCCGGGTGCATGATGATCACGTCGTCTTTCGCCGCTTGCAGCCGGTCCGCCGTGAGACCGAAGAACTCGAAGTACTCGCGCTCCGAGGGGAAGGAGGCGCGCGCCTGCCGTTCCAACTGCACGCGCAGCATCATGATCACGTCCGCGCGGTCGATCGCCTCTTCCAGCGAGTAGGCGACCTGCGCGCCGAGCGCTTCGGGCTCCTCGGGCATCATCGTGCGCGGACCGGCGATCGTCACCTCGGCGCCCAGCTTGCTCAAGCAGAGGACGTTGGAACGCACGACGCGGCTGTGCGCCACATCGCCGACGATCGCCACCTTGAGGCCTTCCAACCGGCCCTTGTGACGACGGATGGTCAACGCGTCGAGCAATGCCTGGGTCGGATGCTCGTGGGCGCCGTCGCCTGCGTTGATGACCCCGGCGCCGATGCGCTCAGCGAGACCGTGGGGCACCCGAGGGTGCGCGTGGCGGATGACGACCAGATCGGGGGCCATCGCCTCCAGGTTGCGCGCGGTATCGAGAAGCGATTCGCCCTTGGACAGCGACGAACCCGACGTCGAGAAGTTGATGCTGTCGGCCGAAAGCCGCTTCTCGGCGATTTCGAAACTCGACCTGGTTCGCGTCGACCCCTCGAAGAAGAGGTTGATCACCGTCTTGCCGCGCAGCGTCGGCACCTTCTTGATCGGCCGCGACGCGACCTCGACGAACGACTCAGCGGTGTCGAGAATGTGAACGATCTCCGCTGTGGACAACTCGGCGACCCCAAGCAGGTCGCCTCGCTGCCACCTGAGGTCGCTCACGGTTCGCGCTCGAGGAGCTCGACCATCTCCTTGCCGTCGTCGGTCGCGGCGTAGGAGACCTTGATCACTTCGGTGTCCGTCGTCTGGACGTTCTCACCGACGCAGTCGGCGTGAATCGGCAGCTCCCGGTGGCCGCGGTCGATCAGCACGGCGAGCCGGATCGCCTTCGGCCGGCCGTAGTCCATCAGCGCGTCCATCGCCGCGCGGATCGTCCGGCCGCTGTAGAGCACGTCGTCGCAGAGCACGACGATCTTGTCGTCGAGCGGCACCGGCAGCACGCTCTCCTTGACGACCGGTTGCGGCGCGATCGTCGACAGGTCGTCGCGGTAGAGCGTGATGTCCAGCACGCCGACCGGCACATCCACACCCTCGGTGCGGACGATCTCGGCGGCGACGAAGTCCGCCAACGGCACGCCGCGGGTGCGCACGCCAACCAGCATCAGCGCCTCCGTGCCTACGGCGCGCTCGACGATCTCAGCAGCCATACGGCGCATCATCCGGGCCATTTGCCGAGAGTCAAAGAGCGTCCTCTTGACTGTCAGGGTGCTCACTGGCGCGGCAGCGTATCAGCCAGTTGCCGCCAGCGCTACATGTGGTAGAAGAAAGGCGACGCCGGCACAACGAGTTGTGACACATGCGCGAAAGCTGCTAGGTTCATCGACGGCAGTCGATCCTCTTTCCTGCCGACCGCGCCCATGCTGAAACGACGGTGCCCATGCTGAAACTGGAACGCCTGGAGGTCAACGGCTTCAAGACCTTCGTTGAGCCGGTTGTGAGTCACTTCGCGCCCGGAATCACGGCGATCGTCGGGCCGAACGGCTGCGGCAAGAGCAACCTGGCCGAGGCGATCACCTGGGTGCTGGGCGAGCAGAGCGCCAAGTCGCTGCGCGGCAGTTCCATGGAGGAGGTCATATTCAACGGCACCCACCAGCGCAAGCCCCTGGGGCTCGCCGAGGTCAGCCTCTCCTTCCTCACCGACGGCAGCGTCGAGCAGGCCGATGACGGCAGGATCACGATCGGGCGCCGCATCTTCCGCGGCGGCGAGGGCCAGTACCGGCTGAACGACCGGATTGTCCGGCTCAAGGACGTTCGCGACATCCTGATGGACACGGGTCTGGGAATCCGCGCCTACTCCGTGATCGAGCAGGGGCGGATCGGCATGATCCTGTCGGGAAAGCCCCAGGACCGGCGCAAGCTGATCGAGGAAGCGGCCGGAATCACCCGCTACAAGAACCGCAGGCGGCTCGCAACACTGAAGCTCGAGGACGCGACCGCAGACCTGCTTCGCCTGGACGACATCATCGCCGAGGTGGAGCGCCGGCTGCGCTCCCTGAAGCGTCAGGCGAAGGCCGCCCGCCGCTACGGGGAACGCCGGCAGGCCTACCGCGAGCTGCTCGACGCCGTGCTCAAGGAGCGCTGGGCTCTGCTCCATGCAGACCTGGACGACCTGGCCTCGACCCTGAAACAGCAAACGGATCGCGAAGCCCATCTGCTGGCCGAACTCGCCCGCGCCAACGCGGAACTCGCCGCGTGCCGGGAGGTGATCGACGCCCGCACCGGGGAAGCCGTGCGCTCGCACGAGCGCCGGGCAAAGTTGCTTGCCGTGATCGAGGGTCGCCAGGAACTGATCAAGGGCGCCCGCACCACCCTCGCGGAGATCGCCGAACGGCTCGAATCCGGCGGCGTGAGCGCCGCACGGCGTCAGCGCGACCTCACGGCGGCCGAGGAGCGGCTCGTCACTCTCCTCGGCAGGCGCCAGATGCTCCAATCCAAGCGTGAGCAGGCCCTGGCCGACGTGCAGGAGGACCGCCGGCGCATCGGCAACGCCGACACCGCGATTACGGAAGCCCGCAAGCGGCAGCGACTGCTGCTCGACGAACTCGCGACCTGCCGGGCGCGGCAGGGCGAGTTGCGCGGAACACTGATCGCCGAACGGATCGGCAGCGAGAAGGCCGTCGACCGCCGCGACCGCGCCGAAGAGATCCTCGACCGCAGCCGGGATGCACTCAAGGCCATCGATGTCGAAGTCGAGGCGGTCCGAACCAAGATCGAATCCCTGGAGGTCGCTCTGACCGCCGAGACCAGGACCGCCCAACGGGTGGCGGCCGATCTCCAGGAGAACCAAAGTCGGCGACAGCAGGCCCAAGCCGAACTCGAAACCTGCCGCGAGGAACTGGTCGAGGCGCAGAAGAGGGCTGCCGTGCTCGGTGAACTGGGCCGGCGCGACGCCGAGGAAAAGGCCGAAATTCGCCGGGCTCTGCTCGAACTGGGTCTTCCGGAGCCGCGCTTCCTGGGCGATGCGGTCAAGGTGCCCGAGGGCTGGGAGCACAGCCTCGACCTGTTCCTCGGCCCGCTGCGCAACGCCGTCATGACACCCGAAGACGAAGACGCCCTGGCCATCGCCCGCTCGATCGGCGGTTCCGACTTCCAGGCCACTCTGCTGCGCTCCGGCAACGGCGCGAAACTGCTCCCGGCGGTCGAAGATCCGGCCATCGTCGGCGACCTTGCTACGGCGCTCGGGCACCCCAGGGAAGCTCGCAGCGCCCTTCCCCCCGCCTACCTGGTCGAGAGTCCGGAGGATGCCGAGCGTCTGGCGCCGGACCATCCAGGCGTTGCCTTCCTGTGCCGGGACCGGCTCTGGATCGAGGCCGGCCGCGTCACGGTACGCGGCGAACAGGCGGCGCTGGGCGCCCTGGGCCGTCAGCGCGAGATGGACGAGCTGGAACGCTCCATCGCCGAGCTGCAACAACGGCGTTCGACCCTCGACAGGGAGATCGAAGCCGCCGGCGAGCGTGTTCGCCAGGCCGCCGCCGAGGGCCAGCGTCTGGAGCGGGCAGCCGCAGAACTTCGCCAGCAACTGGCAGTGGCCAAGGCCCGTCTCCAGGACATCGGCGAGCGACGTGCCGCTCTGCATCACGAGCACAGAGCGGCGCAGTCAGAGCATGACGAGCTGGAGAGCGAAATCAAGACGAGAGGGGCAAGGCGGTCCGAGGTCGAGACGGACATCGCGGACTCCGAGACCCGGCTTGCGACCCTGGAACAGGCCGCCGACGACGCGAGCGCCGCGGTCGAGCGCGCCCGCGAGGAGCGCGAAGAGCGCATCACCGCGGGCGCCGGGCTCCAGGGGCAGCTCGACCTGATCGAAGAACGCGCGGCCTCGGAACGGAGCGAGCGGGAGCGCGTCGAGGGCCAGATCGCCTCGCTGAGCGAGGCCGACACAGCCTGGGCGGCCGAAGCGGACCGGCTGCGTGGGCGGATCGGCGAGCATGAGACGGCCGCGGCTACCGCCCGGCGCGAGCTGGACGAGGCGCTCGCCGAGCGCACGAACGCTCAGGACGAAGCCGCCCGCGCCCAGCGCGCCCTCAACGACGAAAGGGAACAGGGCCGGGCGCTCGAGACGCAACTCCGGGAACTCGACGTACGCCGCGACGAACTGCGCGACCGGATCGAGGAACTGCGCGTGCGTCAGGCCGGCCTGCGACAGGAGTCGCAGCACCTGGACCAGGACTACCTCCAGGAGTTCGGGCGCGAGCTGGTTGGGCAGGAACAGCGGGCCGCCGGGTCCGACGAGGCGCCCGACCTGGAAGCGATGACCGGGGAACTGGAACGGCGGCGGGCCCTGCTGGAGCGGATGGGGCCGGTCAACGTTCTCGCTGCCGACGAGTACGACGAGCAGCAGGAGCGTCACGAGTTCCTGAGTCGGCAGCGGAGCGACGTCACCGACTCGATCGAGAGTCTCAAGCGCACGATCCGCGACATCGACAAGACCTCATCCGAGCGCTTCAGTGCAACCTTCCGCGAGGTCAACGAGAGCTTCGGCCGCCTCTTCGTGGAGCTGTTCCGCGGCGGCGAAGCGGAGATGCGCCTGATGGACGAGGACGATCCGCTGGACTGCGGCATCGAGATCACCGCCCGGCCGCCGGGGAAACGGGCGCAGAACATCATGCTGCTGTCGGGCGGCGAAAAGGCGCTGGCCGCGATCGCTCTGCTGTTCGCCCTGTTCGAGACCAAACCTTCGCCTTTCTGCATCCTCGACGAGGTCGACGCGCCGCTCGACGACGCGAACATCCTGCGCTTCGTCGACATGCTCAAGCGGATGTCGACCGAGACCCAGTTCCTCGTCATCACCCACAACAAGCTGACGATGCAGGCCGCGAGCACGCTCTACGGCGTCACGATGGAGGAACGGGGCGTGTCGAAGATCGTCGGCGTCGACGTCGACGAGATGCACCCCGAGCAACAGTTGGCGACCGCCTGAGCGGCGCTGCTAGGCTGACGCCATGAAGCGCTCAGCCCTCCCCGCCGCCGTCCTCCTGGCCCTGATCGCCGCGCCGGCCGCCGCCGCCGACCGCGACGCGCCGACCTTCTACGCCGACGTGCTGCCGGTGCTCCAGACGCACTGCCAGGACTGCCACCGGCCGGCGGGCGCGAACTACGGCGGCATGCGCGCGCCGATGGCGTTGACCAGCTACGCCGACGTGCGGCCCTGGGCCAAGTCCATCGCCCGCACCGTCGCCGCCCGCGAGATGCCGCCGTGGGACGCGCACCCCCGGCACGACGGAACCTTCGCCAACGAGCGCGTTCTGAGCCCGGTCGAGATCGAAACCCTGGTGAGCTGGGCCGCGACCGGCGCCGCCGCCGGCAACGCCGCCGACGCCCCGCCCCCGCGTGAGTTCCCCAGCTTCGGCGGCTGGGTCGTGGGCGAGCCCAACCTGGTGGTGACCATGCCGGAGCCCTACTTCGTCGAGGACACGGTTGGCGACCTCTACGCCGCCTTCTCCTACGTCCTCACCGGGGAGGACCTGCCGGAGGACCGCTGGGTCGTCGCCTTCCAGTGCAAGCCGGACAGCGACATCATCCACCACTTCAACCTCCACCTCCTGGAACCGGACGAGAACGGCGAACTGCCGGCGCCACCGGAGTTCCCGAACCAGGACCAGATCGCCCCGTCGCCGGAGAACGCCGGCAGCTACATGGGCGGCGTCTCCTCCGGCACCGACGCGAACCGCTACCCGGAGGGCTACGGCTTCCTGCTCAGGAAGGGTTCCCGGGTGACCTTCGACATCCACTACCACAAGGAAGCCGGCGACGGCACCGGCGTGTGGGACCAGTCGTCGATCGGCTTCGTGTTCGCCGACAAGCCGGTGACCCGGTCGCTGGGCTCCGGGCTCCGCCCGATCATGAACTTCACCTTCGCGATCCCGCCGAACGACGGCAACCACCAGGTCGGCCCCTACTCCACGGTAGCCCAGAAGGACACGGACATCATCGCCCTGATGCCGCACATGCACATGCGCGGCAAGGCGGCCCGCTTCGAGGCCTTCTACCCCGACGGCGCCACCGAGGTGCTGCTGGACGTGCCCCAGTTCGACTTCTCGTGGCAGACGGTCTACTACTACGACCAGTTGAAGCGGATCCCCAAGGGCACCCGGGTCGAGTACACGGCCTGGTTCGACAACTCGGCCGAGAAGGCGCAGCGCTACGGGTTCAACTCGGACCGCACGGTCCGCTTCGGACAGCCGTCGACGGACGAGATGATGATGGGCTTCATGATGAGCGCCGCGGTGCCGGAGAACTAGCTGGCAACCCGTGGTGAGCCGCGGAGGAGATGGACGGCCGGTGCTCCTGCCCCTGATTCTGGGGCTGGCGATGCTGGTGTTCGCGCTGCTGCAGCTCAACGACCCGGACCCGGTGACCTGGGTCAGCTACTACGCCCTGGTTGCCTGTGCCTGCACCGTGGCCGCCTACCGGCCGCTGCCGCCGATCCTCTTCTGGGGCCTGCTGGCGGCGAGCGCGGCGAGCATCGCGATCACGCTGCCGGGTTTCGTCGACTGGGTTCTCAACCGCCCGGCCAGCGACCTGTGGGCGCCGATGTCCGCTGACCGGATGTACATCGAGCACAGCCGGGAGTTGCTCGGCGTCGTGATCGCGGCAGCCTGCCTGGTGACCGCGCGCAGACTCTCCCGGCCGCAGCCGGGCTAGAGCCGCCAAACCGCTCGCAGGCGCCCTGTTTGGGCCCAGCCCGTTCATGCCGTTCATCTTGTTCAGTGTTGACAAAACGAACCGGATGTTCCAACATCTCTGACTCATGGCTCTCTCCCAACCACTCCTCCAACCGCAGGACACCGTCGGTCAGGCAGCCCTCGCGGAACATCTGCGCGCCAGCGAGGAGCGCTTCATCGAGGGAATGGGACTCGCGCACGAGGAGGACCGGCTGCCCCGCATCGCCGGTCGTCTCGTCGGCCTGCTGATCCTCTCGCCTCAGCCCGTTCGCTTCGATCAACTGTCGGAGCGACTGCAGGTGAGCCGGGGAAGCATCAGCACGAACACGCGCCTGCTGGAGAACATGGGCGTGATCGAACGGGTTACCCGCCCGGGCGACCGGCGCGACTACTTCCAGATCAACGAAGCGCCGGGACTCCTGCAACGCATCGTCGACCGCTACCGCGCGCGGCAGGCGATGGCCGAGGAAATGAAGCGCGTTCTCGGGCGGGACCCGGAAAGCGGCACCGTCATCCAGGACCGCCTGGAGAACTTCATCCGCTTCTACTCCATCCTGGCCGACAGTCTCAACGCCGTCGTCGCCGCGGTCGAGGAAGCACGTGACGCCGCACGTTCCTGACCTGGCGAAGCACTCATCCGACAGCAGCCTGATTCCACCAACAAGAGAAACGACACCCATGGCCATCATTCAACCGCCAACGCCTCGCACCGGTTCCGCTCCGCCGCAGAAGCCGAGCCCCCGCCGCCGCGTCAGCGGCCCCTGGATTGCCGTTGGCGTAGCCGGGACAGTGGTTCTGGCCGCGGCTGCCGTCATCGCACTGGGCCGTTCGCCCGGGGCAGCGGCGCCCGGCGCCGACGCGCTGGCCCAGGCGGTGCCGGTGCGCGCCGAGGCCGCCCGCCGGGGACACCTCTCGGTGCGCACCGCATACTCCGGCGAATTGGTCGGCGAGGTCGCCGACATCTCGCCCCAGGTCTCGGGTCTGCTGGTCGAGATGCCCACCCGGATCGGCCAGCGGGTAGCGGCCGGCGCCGTGCTCGCCCTGATCGAGGACATCGACCTGAAGAGCCAGTTCCAGGAGGCCAGCGGTCAGCTTGGCGTCGCCAAGGCGAACCGCGACCGGGCCGCTGCCGAGCTGGTCGGCGTGGCAGCGGACTACCAGCGGGCGATGGAGCTCTACGACCAGAACCTGCTCTCCCAGCAGGAACAGCAGCAGTTCACGTCCAAGTACGCGACGGCGAAGGCGAACCTGGCCGCCGCCGAAGCCCAGGTCCAACAGTCCGCGGCGCGGGAGGCCCAGCTCGCGGAGCGGTTTGCCAACACCCGCGTGCGCGCTCCGTTCAATGCTGTCGTCGCCGACCGCTACCTCGACCGGGGCGCCCTGGTCCAGCCCGGAACCCCGATCCTCCGCCTGGTCGAGGAGGCGCCGCTGATGGTTCAGTTCCGGGTGCCCGAACGCGATCTTGCCTCCGTTCAGGCCGGCGCGGCCTTCGATGTCTCGACCGAGGCCACCGGCGAACAGATCTTCTCCGGCACGGTGCGCCGGGTCGCCGGCGAGGTGCGCCGCAACGATCGCACCGTGCTCGTCGAGGGTGAACTGGTGGGGACCAACGACCTGCTCATGACCGGCATGTACGCTGACGTCTCCGTCAGCCTGCGCGACCTCGACGACGCGCTGATCATTCCAGGCACCGCCCTGCTCGAGCGGGTGGCAATGGATGGCGCCCGCTCGGTTGGCGTCCTGGTGCCGGTCGACGGCCTGGCCGAGTGGCGGGCCGTTACCGTCGCAGGCCGCTCCGGCGAGTTCAGCGCGGTGAGCGGCCGCCTTGAGGCCGGCGACCTTGTGCTGACGGTGGGACACGAGCAGCTCGGCAACGGCGCTCCCGTACGGGTCGTCAACGCGTACGAGGCGCCAGGCGGCGCAACCCCGGCCGGCGCTGCCGGGCCTTGAGGACTAGCTGATGAACCTCCCCCGTCTCTCGGCCAACCGTCCGGTCGGCGTCGGCATGCTCTACGTCTGCATCGCCGTGCTGGGCCTGGTCGCCGCTCGCCAACTCGCTGTCGACCTGATGCCCGAGGTCGACATGCCCCGGATCTCGATCTCCACCACCTACGAGGGCGTGGCGCCCGAGGAGATGGAGACCCTGGTCACGCGGCCGATCGAGCAGGCCCTCTCGACCGTCACCGGCCTCGACCAACTGAGCTCCATGTCCGCGGAGGGCATGAGCAGCATTCAGGCCCAGTTCGACTGGGGCATCGACCTGAACGAGGTCGTGAACGACATCCGCGAGCAGCTCGACTTCGTGCGCGGCAACCTGCCCGAGGACGCCTCCGCGCCGATGCTCTTCAAGTTCAACCTCTCGGACATGCCCGTCGTCTTCCTCGGCCTCTCCGGCGAGGGCGACGTCCGCCAGCTCCGCCACATGGCCGAGGAGACGATCAGCCGCCGCCTCGAGCGCCTGCCCGGGGTCGCTGCCGTCGACATCCAGGGCGGCCGGGTGCGGGAGATCCAGGTCCAGCTCGCGGCCGACCGGATGGCCGCGCTCGGCATCACGCCCAGCGAGGTCACGATGGCCCTGTCACGGGAGAACCGCAACGTCTCGGCCGGCGACATGCTCGAGACGGGGCGCGAGGTCCTCATCCGTACGATCGGCGAGTTCGAGCGCAAGGTCGATGTCGAGAACACGATCGTCGCGATCCGCGACGGGCGTCCGATCCTTGTGCGCGACGTCGGGCGGGTCGAAGACGGCATTCGCGAACTGACGAACGAGCTCTGGATCAACGGCAAGCCCGGCATGCGGATGTTCGTGCAGAAGCAGTCCGGCTCGAACACGGTGGAGGTCGTCGATCGACTGAGGAAGGAGATCGACGCGATCAATCGCGACTACGCCGGCCGAGCCGAGATCTCGATCCTCATGGACAGCGCCGCCTTCATCCGCCAGGCCGTGAACAACGTCCAGATGGGGGCGATGTTCGGCGCCGCGCTGGCGATCCTGGTGCTCTTCTTCTTCCTCCGCGACATCCGGGCGACCCTGATCGTCGGCGCGGCGATCCCGATCTCGGTGCTGGCGACGATCGCCCTGATGTACTTCAACGGCTTTACCCTGAACGTCATCTCCCTGGCCGGCATCGCGCTTGGCATCGGCATGCTGGTCGACGGTTCGATCGTGGTCCTCGAGAGCATCTACCGCCGGCTCCACGAGGGCGAACGGCCCACCGCGGCAGCCATTGCCGGCAGCAACGAGGTGGCGATGGCGATCGCCGCCGGCACCCTGACCACCGTGGCCGTGTTCCTGCCCGTGGTCTTCATCTCCGGTTTCGCCGGCATCTTCTTCAACCAGTTGGCGGTCACGGTCAGCTTCGCGCTGCTGTGCGCGCTGTTCGTCGCCCTCACCCTGATTCCCGCGGCGGCCGCCCGGTGGCTGCGCAAGGTGCCGGCGAGCCGCCGCACCGACGACGAACGCGTCGCCGCCCTCGGCCCGGTCGACCTCGCCTACGGCCGCATGATCGAGTGGGCGCTCGGTCGGCCCGGCCTGGTGATGGCCACGGCCGTCGTGCTCCTCTTCGGGTCCTTCGCCCTGGTGCCGGTGATCGGAGTCGAGTTGATGCCTGAAAGCGACGAGGGCCGCCTCAACATGCAGGTCGAGATGCCGGTCGGGTCGCCGCTCGACGTCTCCACCTCCACGATGGCTGAGATCGAGGCGCGGGTCCGCAGCGCCGTGCGACCGGAAGAACTCGACAACCTGCTCACCACCGCCGGCCCCGAGAGCTGGTGGCGGCCGGCCCAGTCGAACCAGGGCACGATGGAAATCCTGCTCACCCCGATCACCGAGCGGAGTCGCGGCCAGGAAGAGATCGTCGCGTCGATCCGCCGCGCGATCGCCGACGTGCCCGCGGCCGACATCGAGCTCTACGCCTCCTCCAGCAACATGATGATGCGCATGATGCGCGGCGGTCAGGACGCCCGCCTGGTAGTCGAGATCCGCGGCCACGACCTGGACCAGGGCAACGTGCTCGCCCAGCGCGTGATCGACGCGATGGCGGCAGTCCCCGGGGTCGTCCACCCCCGGCTCGACCGCGAGGCCGGCCAACTCGAACGCACCCTGCGGGTCGACCGTGCCCGGCTGGCCGAACTGGGCTTGAGCGGCAGCCAGGTCGCCGACGCCGTCGAGCACTACGTCCTCGGGCGCGTGGCGACCCGGTTCCGCGACCAGGGCGACGAGTTCGACATCCGGGTCCAGCTCCAGCCCGAGGACCGGCTGCGCCTCGAGCAGCTACCGCAACTGCCCATCGTCACCCCGTACGGCGACGTTGTCCGCCTGGGCTCGATCGCGAGCATCGATCCCGGCGAGGGGCCGCTGTCCATCAACCGTGAGAACCAGCAGCGCATCATGCAGGTCCTGGCCGGCATCGACGGCCGCCGTTTCAGCGACGTGGCGACCGACGTCGAGGCCGCGCTGGCGCGGGTCGAGACGCCCTACGGTTTCACCATCGACATGGGCGGCGAACTCGAGGAGCAACGCCAGGTGTTCCTGGAGCTCCTGATCGGCGTGCTGCTTGCCGTCTTCCTCGTCTACACCGTGATGGCGGTCCAGTTCGAGTCGCTGGTCCAGCCGCTGGTGATCATGACCGCGGTGCCGTTCTCGCTGCTCGGCGTGCTCCTGACCCTCGCGGTCACCGGCACGACGCTGAACATGAACTCCTTCCTCGGCCTGGTGGTCCTGGTCGGCATCGTGGTCAACAACGCGATCGTCCTGGTGGACAACGTGAACCGGATGCGCCGCGAAGTCGGCTGCACCCTCCACGAGGCGCTGGTCCGCGGCGCCCGGCGCCGCCTGCGACCGATCCTGATGACGACGCTCACCACCGCGCTCGGCCTGCTGCCCCTGACCCTCGGCATCGGCCAGGGCGCCGAACTGCAGGCGCCACTGGCCCGGGTCGTCGTTGGAGGCCTGCTCGCCTCGACCCTGATCACGCTGATCTTCGTGCCCTCGCTCTACCTGCTGGTCGAACGCGGCCGCGAACGGCGCCGGGCCATACGGGGCCGCCGGAAAGCGGCGCGGAGCGCTGGCCTGAACATCCCGCACGGCGCCCCGGCGCTGCCGGGGTCGTGATCGGAACCCAGGGAGGTTCCCCGCCCGACACCCTGCCCGCCATGGCCGCGCAACCGGCCACTCGACGGCGCCGCCCGGATAGGATCACTGGCCATGGCTGAACCTGCTCACCGCACGGAATCGTCGCTGGCCCCAGGACAGCGCGACCCGGAAACGGCGCCGCTCGATCCAACCGACTTCCCCGGTTGCCGCCCCGTTCACATTCCGCGCGAAGACCGGACGCGCGGTCGCGGAGCCGCCCGAAGTCTCGCGTCTCGGGACTTGCAATCCACGTGCTCGAAGCCGGCCGCTTCCGCATCGCACCAACCAGCCGCGCCTTTCCCGGCTGGACGGCCGGGCGTAGTAGAAGCCGCCGTTGATGTCGAACGGGGCGCCATCGACTCGGTGATCGACCGCTGCCGCGCGCGGGTGCCGGTGACCACGATCTCGTCGTGGACGTGCGTCGCCGGGTCGTCGGACTCGGCTTCGGCGACCGCGTCTTCGTCCGTGGGCGTGGGCGGCGTTTCCTCCCCGGCCTCGTGCGCGCCGTCGACGACCTGAAACGCCGACGCCGGTTCGGAGGCGAGCGGACCCAGGACGAGAGCGAGCGCAAGTGAAACGGCGAAGAGCGGCGAACGGACGGTGTCGACCATCCCCCAATACTAGAGGGGGCGCTCCGCGCGCCAGCCGTGAACCATGTGTGCGCCCGTCAGCGGGCGCACGCACGGAACGCCGTCGCGTCCGTGATCGCCGGCGCCGGCATGCCCGGCTCGTTCCGGTACTCCTTCACCGCGCCCGTCACCGTGTCGGTCACACGGATGGCGTACCCGAGGTCCGTCGTCGACGCACCGTACACCCACATGTGGCCGTTGACCGCGCAGCCGTCCAGCACCTTGATCAGAATCTCCCAGTTCTCACGGCTGAAGAACGTGAACAGACCCGAGTCGTTCGTCCCCGCGTGGACCACGCTGCCCGCGCCGCTCTCGCCGTCCGGCTTCCGCCACTCCACGGCCACCGCGTAACGCGAATCCTGCAGGCAACGCCGCTCGGCGCTCGGCTCGCACGTCCCCGCAGGATCGTTTGCCGTCACCAGGACGACCCGGGACGCGGTCGATGGTTCGGCGCCGTCGCTAACCGTCAGGGTCACCGTGTAGAAGCCGGGCGCTGACCAGGCGTGATCGACCGTCCGGCCCCTTGAGGCCGTGCCGTCGCCAAAGTCCCAGCTTCGCTGCCGGACCGTGCCGGTGCTGGTGTCCTCGAACGAGACCGGAACGCCTGTGCGGGCGCTGCACCAGTCCTCGCCGCAGTCGGCGGCCACTTCGAAAGAAGCACGCGGGGCAACTTCCGGATCCGGCGGCGGCGGCTCGGGGTCGGGCGGCGGTGGTGGTGGCGGTGGCGGCGGCGGCGGCGGCGGCGGTGGCGGCGGCGGCGGCGGCGGTGGCGGCGGCGGTGGCGGTCGAACCACAGCTCCGTCGTTGTCACGAATCGCCAGCGTCGTCTCGCCGGCGCCGGAGACCCGTGGCGGCAGCGAGCCGAAGCGCAACACGACCGCCTCGCCATCGTCGTCCGCCGCGTCGTCTGTCGCCGTGAACGTGAACTCGCGCGCAGTCTGGCCGCTGCCGAAGGCGATGCTCTCCGGCACCCCCGAGTAGTCGTGCTCCGCGATCCCGCCCACGGGTTCGCGAAGCAGCGGGATCGTCACCAGCCGCTCCGGGGCCGCGCTCAAGCGCACCCTCACCGCCACACTGCCGCCCTCCGGCGCCTCGTAGCGCAAGGCCCCGAACGACACCTCGACTTCGGGATCGTCGTCGTCACGAATCGTTCCCGTCGCGCTCAGCGCTGGTCCGCCTCCCAGCAACGACGCCCCGCTCGCGTTGCGCAGCGTCAACGTGAAGGTCTCCAACTCCGCTTCGTCCACCGCGTCGTCCACGACCGGCACCCGGATCGGTTGCGGCGTCGTCGTCAGCGCGAGGAATCTCACAGTGCCCGTTGTCGCCTCGTAGTCCGATCCCGCCGCCGCACCTTCGAGCCCGGAACCGTCCGAGGTCGCATAATCCGCCGTCACCTCCTGGTCGCTCGGGACACTCAACTCGACCTGGAAGACCACTGCCAGGTCGCCCCCGCGAGCGCCCTCCGAAGCCTCCGCGTCCCTGACCGACAGCGTCGGCTCGTCGTTCTCCGCGATCGTCACCGTCACCGGAGCGGCCGCCACCGAGTCGTAGTCGCCGCCGCTGACCTCATGCCGGATGGCAACCGAGCCGTCCGCAACCGCGTCATCGTCGTCCGCCGCTCTCACTGTCACGGTCTGGGGCTCGTCCCAGTCGGCCGCCGTGAACGCCAGCAGGGATGGCGCCGCCGACACGTCCGAAGTCGCCGGGGCCAGCGTTAACCGCACGTCCACGAGGGCCGTCGGCTCCGACGTGAGAACCACCGTGTAGCTCTCCGAGCCGCCCTCCAGAACCGGCAACGCCGATTCCGAGATCGCCACTCCGCGCTCGTCCTCATCGAGGATCTCGATCGTGTGCGTAGCGACCGTCCGCCCGAGGCGTCGGGCGGTGATCTCGATCGTCTCGCCGTCGTCGTCGACATCGTCGTCCAGCAACGTCAGCGTCGTTTCAACCATGCTCGATCCGGAGATCAGGATGAGCTGCTCCGAATCGACCCGGTAGTCGCTCCCCCTGGTCGCCGTTCCCCCGAACTCCAGGTCGACCGTCTCGTCGCCCGTCAGACTGATTCCGCCCGTGTTCACCCCGATCGTCACCGTCCCCGACTCCTCCAGGGCGGTGGAGGCGTCGAAGGTCGTGACCAGCGCCGCCACAGTCGCCGTCGGCTCGCTGAAGAGGATCTCGTCCGTGCCGCCGCCGTCCGTGAAGGTCACCCGCACCTTGATCGACATGCCCTGGTCGGCCGGTTGCAGGGTGTAGTCCATCGACACCGCGCCCGCAATCTCCGCGTCCGTCACAGGATCCGCCGGGGCCGGGCTCCGGTACCACTGGTAGCTGAACACCGCGTCGCCGAGACCGTCCACGTCCGTGATGCCAGCCACGGACGCGGTCACCTCTTCCTGGACGAGCGTCTTGCCGACAACGACGGGCAGCCCGACGGGCGGAGCGTTCGGCGTGTCGTTCGTTGCTGTCTGGTCCGAAAATGCCTCCGCAGCGTTGCCGTGCACATCGCGGAGAGGGTTGCCGGACGGAGGCGAGTAGCCCACCTTGATGTCGCGGTCGCCGCGCACGACCGCGGGGTCGAGCGCGAGCGTCGCCGTGCTGCCGGAGACCGACACGCCGCTCACCGACCGCGCTGCGCCGTCCACCGTCACCGCGAACGCGGACGCCCCCGGGGCCGACATCTCGTCGACAGCCTCGCTCCAGGTCAAGGTCAGCGAGGCGCCGTTGGCCACGGCGCCGCCGGACGCAAGCACCGGTCCCTGCGTGTCCGCCGCGATCACATGCGGCGCGGGAACTTCCGACAGCACCATTCCACCCGCCGTGCAGACGCCGGAGGATGCGCACGACTCGCCGGACACCAGACTCAAGGTGACCGAACCATCGCCGTCGGGCGTCAGGACGACCACATAGGCGTTGGCCGGCTCGCCCGCCACGAGATGAGGGCCGACGCTCTCGACCGTGCCGCCCTGGACGCTGATCGACGGGCTGGCGGCGCTGAAGTCCACCACGGGCTGGTTGAAGGCGACGATCACTTGCGGCGCGTCCCCAGAGCCCGTGTGGACAAGCGAGGTGTGGTCACTGGCCGGGAACTCCGCGGTGAGCGGGACGGGTTGCGGCGCCAGGGCCTCTGCCGGGGCCACGGTCGCGTTGATGCGGCGGTCACGCTCACTGGCGGGCAACTCCCTGAAACGGAGTCCCAGCTTCTCCTGACCGGTGGCGGGATCGACCAGCGTGGCCATCTCGTTGTCCGGAAACCGGTCAGCCGCTGTGAGAACCCGGCCCCAGCTCACCAGCCAGTCGCCGTTGTCGAGCACGTCCACGTTGCCGGTGGCGTAGCCAAGGTGGCTCCGCTCGCCCCGCAGGGAGTGATCGCGCACGAAGACCGCCTCGTGGTTGTCGAGGTCCAGCGCGTACTCCACCGCGCGGCTGAAGTCGCTCCCCTCGCGGCCCAACTCCTCGAACGTCCACGGATCGATCGCGCACACCACGCCGTTGTCGAAGAGGAAGATGTTGCCGTTGGGCAGGAAGCGCGCCGTGTGCTGGCCGCAGAACTCGCCTTCGGGATCGTTGATGAAGTCCAGCGGCCGCGGGCCGATGTCCCGCGCCGCCCATTCCGCGTCGCTCAGGTTGGTGCGGCCCATTCGCCAGAGCACGTCGCCCCGGGTACCGCCGGGTTTGACGTCGATGCCCAACACCTTCGAGCAACCCCGCATCGAGGCGACGAGGACGCCGTCGACCATGTGCATCCCGTTGATATGCGCATAGCCCACCTCGGGACTCCTCATGTCGGGATCGGTCGAGAGCGTCACGGGGAAGCGGTGTTGCACGCAATCCTCGATGGCCATGTTGCCCCAGGAGTCCCAGGTGAAGACGGCACCTCCCCCTGGCGTGACGATCTGGAACGCCGCGTCCTGGACGTCGACGGAGGAGACATCGGCCCCGTCGAAGTAAGGCAGATCGATGGCGCTGAAGTCGCGCATCGCCGGTTCATATGCCATGAGGAGGTAGTTGCCGTCCTCAAGAATCTGGAAGTCGTGAGTGTTGATGCGGGTCAACGGCGCCACGGTCCTCACGTCGTCGGCGAGGACCTCGAAGTCCTCGTCCAGGATGATGTAGCCGACGCTCTGAGCCCGGAACCCGTAGCGGTATGCACCGTCGGCGCCGACCCGGTGGAACCTGACGGCGAACGGGAGCACGCCCGCGAAACGGAGATGCAGTCTTGGCACGCCGTTGCGATCCATCAGCCTGAAGTAGTCCTCGCGACCGAACAGGATCAGATCCTCGAATGCGTCGGTGTTCGGGAAGGTGTGCGTCTCGATCTCGAAGAACACGTCCGGCAGGCAGTGAACGACGTAGGTCGTGCCGGCGCCGCTCGCGTCGGTCACGCGGATCGCCACGTCGCTATCCTCGGACACGTCCACTGCCATGGGCGCGCTGGCGGCCTGCACGCCGGCCACCCCCACGCGCGCGTTCGCCGCCGCCGACACGGTCAGAACCAGCGTGTCGGCGCCGTTGCAGCCGATGCCGTAGTGGAGCGTCAGCGGATCGAAGGCGGGGTACAGGCCCCGTGCGGTGTCGGCCTGGGAGTCATCGGTCTCCGCCGTCAGACCCGTCAACAGGGGCCCCGTGACCACATTGGGCGCCACCTCGCTGACCGTCTTGCCGGTCCCGTGTTCGTCCGCGTAGGTCGCCGTCACCCGCAGAAACGCGTTCGTGTCCGCCGCCACCGGCGTGTAGCTCGCCGCCGCGGCGCCGGCGATCACGGCCCACAAGTTGCGCCCCGTGGACCGCTCCCACTGCCAGACCGCCGTTCCGGCGGTCACGCCGTCCGGGTCGGTGAGGACGGCGGTCAGCACGGCGTCCAGCGCGGGACGGGTCGAAGACAGCGACAACGCGCCTTCCTCGTCCACGTCGGTGACGGTAACCGTGAAGGTATGCGTGTCCGTGAAGGACGAGCCGGCTCTGGCCAACAAGGTCAGCTCGTAGGTGTTGGCCTCGTCGCCGTCAACGGGCGCCTCGAAGTCGGGCGGCTCGGGGAAGATCCGCGGCGCGACAGCGGGGAGGGCGAATCGGAGCGCGCCGGGCGGGCTGTCGATGCTGAAGTGGTCACTGTCGGTCCCGCTGAAGATCCACTCGATGCCGGCCCGGTCCTCCTCCGAGGACGCCGTGAAGGTCGCCACGCGAGACCAACTGTTCTCTGGGAACTCGACGCTCGCGGGCCCGGTGATCGCCGTGAGTTCCGGGACGTTCAGGAGCGTCACGAGCAGCTCGGCCATGTCCGAATCGGTCCCGTCGCTCACTTGCACGGTCACTTCGTAGGTGCGGTCCGCGTCGTCGTCGTCCGGCGTCTCGTAGTCCTTCGCCGCCCCGAAGGCCAGAACGCCTGCCTGGCTCAGCGTGAAGCTGGAAGCGTCCGCCCCTCCGCCCGTCCCCGCCGGGATCGACCAGATCAGGTCGGCCTGGGCGGTCTCGTCGTCCGTCGCGGCCAGGGTGGCCACGGAAGTCGTCCCTTCGTTCGCGCTGAACGGCCCCGTCGTGGTGATCTGCGGCGGAGCGTTCGTCTGCGCGGCGGCCGGCGCCGCCGCCCCTGCCGGGCCGACGAGCAAGAACAAGGCCACAGCCGCCAAAGGACGCCGACGGGCTGCTTGAACAACCCTGGAAGTACACTTTAGCCAAGCCGCCATAACTGTCCAACGAACCGGGACCACCTCATGGCCCACCGGATGCGGGAACGACTGCGCCCCGTGGGCCACGACACATCGCAAACTCACGTAAAGGCTGCGACGTCGGTGGGAGCGTGCCTACAAAGGCCCCGAAGATCGCCTACAAAACTGAGGGGGTGGCGCTGCCGTGAACAGCCCCGAGTCGTTCGTCCCCGCGTGGACCACGCTCCCCGCGCCGCTCTCGCCGCCCGGCTTCCGCCACTCGATCACCACCGCATACCGCGAGTCCTGCAGGCAACGCCGCTCGGCGCTCGACTCACACGTTCCCGCGGGAGAACTCGACTCGACCAGGAACACGCGAGACGACATCGATTAACGCGCGCCGTCACTCACCCGCAGCGTCACCTCGTAGAAACCCGGCTCGGACCAACTGTGCGACGGCCTCGGCAATGGCAACCGAAAACTGCACACTTGCGGCAACTGAAAACTGCACACTTTGTCCGAGGGAGCGGTGGCGGTGGCGGCGTCCGGACCTCAGGTTCGGGGCCACCTCCACCGGGTCCGTCGCGACGAAGGGCGGCAAATTCTACAGATCACCTGGTCCTTGGCGCGCCGCAGGCCCCGCATCGAAGTGCCATCGATGCCGTCCCGGATGACCCGGAAGAGCCCGCCATCCGTCGTCGCGTGCTGGAAGTTGCCGGTGGTCAGGTCGGGTCGGTCATCATGTATCGGTACAGTTCCAAACTGAGTTCGGGTTCGGCCGCTTCCAACAGGCGCCTTGCCGCGGGGGTGAGCACCACCGTCACGGAAGGCTCTTCCGCCACGGTGCGGGCCGCAACGCGCCGAACACGAAACGCCGCCTGCCGTTCGAGTACACCGCCCGGACCGCACTGGAAAAGTCGCCTCCCTGCCGGGTCGCGCACCGACACTCGGCCAGTGACGACAAGTTGCATCCCATCGTGGACTCCGTCTGACTCGGCGAGGTTATCGCCCGCTTCGTGTCGCCGCTGTTCCGTCCACGGTTCGAGGCTCTCGACCAACTCCTCGAAGACGGCTTGTCGATCCAGGTGCCTCTCCACGTCGTCGGCAACCCGCTCCAGCAGGTCCCCGTGCGAATGCTCGCCGGAGTCGGCCAGGTACTGCTGGAACGCGGCGATCACCATCTCTTCACACCGTTCCAGGCCATGATCCAAGTCCGCTTCGAACAGGACCCGGGCGCGGACCGGGGGCGGCAGTTCGCGTCGCAGGTTCGTCCGCAACTGGGCGGGCGGCGAGCAGATCACGACCCGAGTTCCGTTCGAATCGGCCGCCTGCAGATACCGGCCCAGGACATTGATCGTCGACACATCAAAGCCGAGGACCGACGTGCAATCGAGCACCGCCAACGCGGGGCCGCGGCAATCCCTCAGGCACTCCTCGAGTCGATCGACCAGCCGATAGACACTGCCGAAGAAGACGAAGCCTTGAAGACGGAAGATCCGGATCCGTTCCCCCTGGTTCAGGAGGATGGCCCGGTCGGGAACGGAACGGACCTTGTTGCTCTGCAACTCCCGCCCGGTCAGGATCTCCGCGATGAGTTCCATCCGGGTCAGGCGGATGGCGAACAGAACCAGCGTGGCAAGCATGCCCACCGCAAAGCCCTCGATGAACCCGAAGATGGCGATCGTCAACGCGATGAGCAGGACGACGGTGTAGTCGGTCCACTCCAGCCTCTTGCGGACCTGGACCAGCCAGGTGATCATCAGATCGACCCCGAAGAGGAGCAGCATTCCTCCGATCACCGCGTTCGGGAACACGGCCATCGCCTCGCCGCCGAAGAACAGAGCCAGGCACAACCAGAACGCAGCCAGAATCCCGGTCCACCGGTTGTCCGCGCCCAGCACGCGGGACGCCACGCTCAACACGAGCGAGTGGGTTCCGGGGGCGCTTCCCCCAACACTCGCCACAACTCCCGCCAGACCCGTGGCGCGGAACTCGCGATCCAGGTCCAATCGCTTGCCGGTAAGGACTTCCAGGCCGTTCAGGCACATCAGCGCGCAGAGCAGCGTCGCCATGACCACAACAAAGACCGCCGGCATCTGCCCCGCCACCACGCTCCAATCCACCCGAGCAAGGTCGCCGGGGGCGAACCCGGGCCACAGGCCGCCATCTGGACTTCCGGACATCAGGAGGCTCGCCGACCTGGCGTCTTC
This sequence comes from Candidatus Multivorans sp., assembly GCA_965216125.1. Taxonomy (GTDB): domain Bacteria; phylum Acidobacteriota; class Thermoanaerobaculia; order Multivoradales; family Multivoraceae; genus Multivorans. The sequence goes on from OZ244152.1 coordinate 4,620,596, forward strand.
GAGCGACATGTCGAGCGCGAAGAACACCGCGTGCGTCAGTCCCGTGAGCAGCAGGAAGCTCCCGACCAGCGTCGCTACCGGGTTCCAACGCTTCATGACGAACAGGAGAACCAGACCGTACGCCGTACCCGGTACCCACCTCCATAGCATCGCGGGGTCGAAAAGCCGCGGCAGCGACAGCCAATCCAGCCTCGTCGCCGTCATCATCGACAGCGCGGCAAGCGAGAGAGACCATCCGGTACCCGCGAACAGGCCAGCGGAAACCGGAAACGGAATGAACCGGAGCAGGTTGGACAGCCGAAGCCTGCCGATCGTCAGGAAAGCGAGCCCCGCACTCAAGCTTGAGAGGACTAGCACCACGGTCATCGTGATGAAAGCGGCCCTGGGCGGAGCGTGGGCCATGGCCGAGCCCACTGCGGCGCCGATCGTTCCGAGCACAGCCGCCGGAATCTCCTGCGGCTCGGCAAGCGACCCCCGGTAGCCGCTCGTCACGGCCACTACCGAGCAGAAGACGGCCGCGCCAAACAGCATCATGCGGGCGCCATCCGCGACGAAGGGCTGCAGGGGCCCGGTGAAGATGACGGTCGCGAGGGCGAGGCTGTAGGGAACTACGAGTACGGCGACAAGCCAGCCGGCGAACAGCGCCCGGAACAGGTCGGCACGCCGAAGGGTCAGACTGGCTGCGGAGGGGATCCTCATCCGACGCAGCCCATTTCGCGCCGTCAGTGTAGTCACGCGACTTGGAACGTGTCTCCCTCAAACTTGCGGGTTCAGCCAGCCTGAAACTTACGCAACCTACGCGACTTCGGCGCGGCTGCCCGCTCAGATCTCGATCGTCATTACCGCATACCCCTCGTGCCTGACGGCTTCCGCCGGGGGAACCCTGATCAAGTCCGCCGGCACCTCGAATCCGAGCTTCCCATAGCAGGAAGGCGTTCGTGGCTGGTCGTAGTACATGAGATACGCAATGCCCCCAGGCCGCAGCAACGCCCGGACTCCCGCCACAAAATCGCAACGAATGTACGACGCCACGCCGAACATCGCCGCGATTCGGTCGAAACCCGGCCCCTCCCACAAACTCAGATAGTCCTCGAACGACGTGCAGATCAACGAGCAGGCGTACGCCGGTTGCTTCTTCCGGAATTCAGCCAGCATCGCCCCGCTCGGATCGATGCCTACATAGCGCTCCGGGTCCAGATCCTGGTGCCGGTGGTCGACCAGCATCCCGGTTCCGCAGCCGACGTCCAGGAGCCGGCAGGACGCATCGAGGTTCAGCCAACCGAACCACCGCTCACTCGCCGCACGTTCGGGCGGTACGCGAAAGGCCTCGTCGTAGCGACTCGCGACCGCATCGTAGGCCCGGACCGCATGGCACCAGGGCGATACGTCCACGACCGCCTTGCTCACGCGCCGGGACGACGGCTGGGTTCCACCCCGGCCACTGCCAGCAGCGACTCCACGCAGTCGCGCAGCGATTCGTCGAAGGGCCGGAAGGTGACGCCCGTGGCTGCCCTCATCCGGTCGTTCCGCAGTTCGCAGCCGGCCCAGATGCCTCGCAGTTCCGCCTCCCGCTTCTGCACGTGCTCGGGATGGGGGTCCGCAACCTCCGGCGTGGCGTGGCGGATCTCCGGCAGCAGGCGGTCGATGCCCGCGTTGATCTCCTCCACCGGCACGGCGTCCGTCGACCAGGCGATGAAGCGCTCGCCGTTGCGCACGTCGAGACTCTCGAGCAGCCGGATGTGGCACTCCGCGTCGTCGCGGACATCGACGGTCATCCAGGGCCGGTAGGCCTGGGTCTGCTCGCATGAGCCTTCCAGCATCAACTCGATGTTGTGCTGCCAGGGTCCCTTGTCCTTCTGGTGCGCCGACAGGATGGGGCCGACGTTGTCGCCCGGGCAGCAGGTGATCGCGTCCCAGCGGCCGCTCTTCTCCGCCGCCTCCGTGAAGGCCCGCTGAGCGTAGACCTTGCTCATCGAGTAGCCGTGGCCGCGCTCCGGCGTGCGCTTCGGGTTCTGCTCGTCCGGATAGCGGTCCTCGTACAGGACGGGCCGCCGGATGAACTCACGGATGTCGGCCTCCATGATCACCGCGGCGATGCTCGAGGTGACGACGACGCGCGTCACCGAGCCCGCCTTCTCGATGCTCGCGATGATGTGGTCGCAGACGTTCTTGACGTAGTCGAAGTCGTTGTAGTCGCTGACGTGCGCGACATGCGCGACGCCGTGGCAGCCGGCGAAGATGTCGTCGAAGCAGCCCGCTTCGTCCAGGTTCGCCGAGTGGAGGGTCAGCCGGCCCGAGGCGTAGCCCGGCATCTCGCGCAGGAAGGTCGTCTTCTCCGGGTCGTTCGCGTCCCGCACACAGGCGCGCACGCGGTAGCCCTTGTCCAGCAGCAGACGGACCACCCAGCCGCCGACGAAACCCGCGCTGCCCGTGACCGCGACCGTGCCGCCCTTCGGTATCGGAGCCATATGGCCTTCTCCTTCGTTTGGTTCGCGCGACGATACCCGACCGGGATGAGGCGACGCGCGGCTGTGGTCCGAACCGCCCCATGCTGCTAGCGTTAGACGGTTGGCCGAAGCGGCGGGCACGCCCGCGAACATCTGTCGGCCAACCTTCCTGCTCCGCACATGTCCGTACTTCGCAGTGCCCTGACTGCCGCTGTCCTGAAACCGGGGACCGGTCCCGGTGCCGAGATCCCGGCAACAGGCGTCGAAGACGGGCACACCGTTGATCGGATCGAATGCGGCGACCGAATCTACGAGTTGCGACGCCTGCGGCCGGACGACCGCGACGACATCGTGAACCTCGCCAGTGCCCTGCCCGAGATCGACCTGCAGTTCCTGCGCTCCGACCTCACCGATCCGCACGTCGTCGAGGGCTGGATCCGCGACGCCGGCACCGGCAGCCGGTTCACGACCCTGGCCTACTTCCAGGACGAGCTGGTCGGCTACGGCAGCCTGAATCTGCGCAGTCTGCAGTGGATGAGCCACCTGGGTGAGATCCGCGTGATCATCGCGGAAGACCACCGCCGCTCCGGTCTCGGCCGGGTCCTGACCCAACGCGTGTTCGACACGGCGCACGACCTGGGCCTGCTCAAGCTCGTGGCGCAGATGACGCGCGAGCAGATCGGCGCCCGCCGGCTCTTCGAACGGCTCGGCTTCTCGCCCGAGGCCCTGCTCACCGACTGGGTGATCGACCGCTCGGGCCAGACCCGCGACATGATGATCATGTCGTTCGACGTGGACGCGGAGAACCGGAGCGGCGCCTGAGTCCCCGTCCGCGACGCCGCATTCGCGTCGTCTCCTGGAACGTGAACGGCCTGCGCGCCTGCGGGCGCAAGGGTTTCCTCGACTGGCTCGGGACCAGCCGGGCGCAGATCGTCGGCCTGCAGGAGACCAAGGCCCGCGCGGAACAACTGATTCCCGAACTGCGCCGGCCAAGCCGCTGGTACACGGCCTTCTCCAGCGCCGAGCGGCCCGGCTACTCGGGCGTCGGCCTCTACTCACGCCTGAAACCGGCCTGGGTCCAGACCTCGCTGGGCGAGCACCGTTTCGACGCCGAGGGACGCCTGCAACTGGCGTTGTTCGGCAAGCTGCTGGTGGCCAACGTCTACTTCCCCAAGGGCAGCGGCAGCAAGCGCGACAACAGCCGCGTGCCATACAAGCTGGACTTCTACCGGGCGCTGTTCGAGCAGGTCGACCAGGCGCGTGAGGCCGGCTATCGGGTGCTGGTCATGGGCGACTTCAACACCGCGCCGCAGCCGATCGACCTGGCGCGGCCGAGGCAGAACAGGAAGAACTCGGGCTTCCTGCCCGAGGAGTGCGAGGAACTCCAGCGCTGGCTCGACGCCGGCTGGGTCGACACCTTCCGCGCCCTGCACCCGGACACGGTCCGCTATAGCTGGTGGCGGCAGGCGTTCAATGCCCGCGAGCGGAACGTCGGCTGGCGAATCGACCTGGTGCTCGCGTCCGAGGCCGCGATGGACTTCGTCACGCGCGCCTTCATCGCGACGGACGTCACCGGTTCCGACCACTGCCCGGTGGGCGTCGACCTGTCGGCCGAGGTTCTCGAGTGAACGATGCCCCCTCCGCGCCGAGCCAGGCGACAACGGTCGACGGCATCCGGCGACGCATGGCCGGCTTCTCGACGCGGGAAGGGATCGACAAGGGGCGTAACTTCCAACTGCAACCCACCGATGTCCTGATCGCCACCTACCCCAAGGCGGGCACGACCCTGATGCAGCAGATCGTTCACGGCCTGCGCACCGGCGGCGACATGGATTTCGACGAGATCACCGAGGTCGTGCCCTGGCTCGAGCTCGCTCACGACCTCGGCCTCGACCTCGACGCACCGCAGCGAGCGGAACCGAGGGCCTTCAAGACCCACTTCGACTGGAACGAGGCGCCGAAGGGCGGCCGCACGATCTACGTCGTCCGCGACCCGGCCGACTCCCTGGTCTCCTTCTTCCACTTCTTCAACGGCTGGGTGTTCGAGACCGGCAGCGTCTCGATCGAGGACTTTGCCCTCGGCTACGTGCTCCACCGATCACGCAGCGGCCGCTACTGGGACCATCTGGTGTCCTGGTGGCCCCGGCGCCTCGATCCCGACACGCTTTGGCTGTCCTTCGAGGACATCGTTGCCGACCTGCCCGCCGCCACCGCTCGCGTGGCCCGATTCCTGGGCCTCGACCCGGAGCACCCGAACGTCGAGATCGCGACGCGCCAGGCGTCCATCGACTTCATGCGCAAGCACGGCTCGAAGTTCGACGACAACCTCGTCCGCCGCACCCGCAACGCCGCGTGCGGCCTGCCCGCCGAGGCCAGCAGCACGAAGGTCCGCAAGGGCCGGGTCGGCGACAGCAAACTCGAACTGCCGGCAAGGGTCGCCGACGTATGGGACCGGGAGTGGAAGCGGATCGTCGAGCCGGCGACCGGGTGTGCCTCGTACGGGGAACTCCGAGCCGCGGCGGCGGATCTTCTCCGCCGCTGAGAGGCGCTAGAGCAGGCCGCCCTCGGGCGCCGGCCGGGCGCGCTGGTTGTAGAGCATCTTCTTCAACCGTGCGCGCTCTTCGTCTGAGAGGTTCGCGTAGTCGATCGCTTCGCCGCTCGAGACGTCCATGCCGCGCTGGACCGCCGGGCGGGCGCTGAGTTCCCCGAACCAGCGCTTGAAGTACGGGAAGTCGTCGATGTCCTGTTCCTGGTCCTGCCAGCGGACCGTCCACGGGTAGCAGATCATGTCGGCGATCGTGTACTCGTCGCCGATCAGATAGCGCCGGTCGTAGAGGCGGTTGTTCATCACCCCGTAGAGCCGGTTCACCTCGTCGGTGAAGCGGCGCACGGCGTAGCTCTGGTCGCCCTCGGTGTCGCCGAGGCGACGGAAGTGGCCGCACTCGCCCGACTTCGGCCCCTGGTTCGCCATCTGCCAGATCAGCCACTGGTTGACCTCGTGACGGGCCCGCAACTCCCGGGGATAGAACTGTCCGGCCTTGTCGGCGATGTAGATCATGATCGCGCCGGACTCGAACAGCGCGACCGGCTCGCCGCCGCCGGCCGGCTGGTGGTCGACCATCGCCGGCATCCGGTTGTTCGGCGAGATGCTGAGGAAGTCGTCGGTGAACTGGTCGCCGAAGCCGATCCGGCAAGGGACGATCCTGTACGGCAGCCCGCACTCCTCCAGCAGGATCGTGACCTTCTTGCCGTTCGGCGTCGGCCAGTAGTGCAGATCGATCATCGCGATGGCTCCCTAGGCAGAACTTGGTCGGAACAGGGACCGCAGAGTAGCCGATTGGGTCCTCCCTGTTCTTGGGCTCGCGCCGCCCACCAAGCCGACAATCCCCACCACGGGGGAGCGGTAACGCGACCCCAAGACCGTAAAACCGATCCCGAACCTGTTGCCAGCTCGCCGTTCCCGTAGGATTCCCCAACGAGCGGCCACCGTGGTCGGCTGCCGGCCTCCTTCGACGGCTAAGTTCCGCAAGAGGCATTGAGCCGCCGACTGAGTCCCCATCACCCTCAGACTTCAGACCAGACAGACGATGCTCCGCCGATTCACGATCAAGGGCTTCAAGCGCTTCCGCGACGCGACAAGCGTCGACCTGCAGGACATCACGCTGCTGGTCGGCGCGAACAACAGCGGAAAGTCGACGATCCTCCAGGCCCTGACCCTCTTCCAGTCCTGCATCGAGATCACCCGGAAGTACAACGGGAACGGCCGCCGAGCCGACGATTTGGCGCTGACCAGCCGAACCACCGGCTTCGAAGAGTTCGGCGTCGTTCCCGCCGCACATCCTGGCGACCTCTGGCCCGACGGGCTGATCACCCGCAAGTCCAAACCGAGACCGATCTCACTCAAGGCCGCGTTCACCAACGCTGCCGAGATCGAGTTTCAGATCCGGATCAGCTACAACCGCTTCAGCATCCAACCAAGCACAAAGGGCGCGTGGCAACAAGCAGTACACCGCCGAGAGATTCGCCTGATTCCCATCTTCGCGGGCTTCTTGCCCCAAGAGGAGTACCTGACCCCGCCAGCACGGCAGGACAGGTTGCGCTTACAACGGCACGGCGAGACGATCCGGAACCAACTCTGGCATCTACAACAAGACGAGCCGCAGCGGTGGCGAAAGCTCCAAGAGCTACTGGCCGAGCTGTTTCCAGAGAGCACCGTCGAAGTGGACTTCAATCTCGACATCGACCGTTTCCTCAAGGCCACCTACAAGGACCAAGCTCTACGACGCAGACGGGACGTCATCACGTCCGGGTCTGGATTCCACCAAGCCCTTCAGATTCTGGCATCCGTACTGACACCGGGAGCGGCGATGTTCCTTCTCGATGAACCGGACGCCCACCTACACGCTCGCCTACAAGGTCAGCTAATGGCCATCCTGGAGCGTTTGGCCCGTGAAGAAGGCGAGCAGTTCGTGCTTGCTACGCACTCCCCTCAACTCCTGAACGCGGCACCGTCGGGCTCCATTCGCGTCTGCATGGCTGGTCAGGCGGTTCCTTTCTCCGTCCAGTCGGACCAGCTCCTCCTGTTGAGCGATCTGGGTGCCATGGACCAAATGGAACTGGTGCCACTGCTGGTCAACCGGGTCGTGGTCTTCGTGGAGAACAAGAGCGACCGCAAAATCCTGGAGGTCTTTGCTCGAAAACACTGGGGAGCGAAGAAGCAGCAGGCTATCTGGCGCCACCTGACATTCCTGTACACGTACCAAGGGCCCATTGAGGCACGCGTACTCGATCTGGCGCGTCAAGTCCGCGACATCGTTACGAGCCCTGGGCTCGAGAGTGCGGTCACTACGAAGTTCTTGGCAATCGGCGATCGTGACTACCGTACCGACAAGACGCGCCTGAAAGCACTACGAGACCGTAACTCCACCGCCAAGAGCGATGCGTACAAGCTCGACTTCAAGCTCGTCCTCTGGGAGGAGAACGAAGTCGAAAACTACCTCTTGGATCTGGAGGCCATTTTGCGCGCGCTCGATGCAAACGCTGCCGCAGTGGCCAGGAAGACTGCATGGCGCAGGCTGCGAGCACGCTTCATTCGCGAATGGAAGCGCCGATTGGGAGAACAGCGGGAAGGCGTCTGGGTAAGGGTGGCCGAGAGAATCCAACAAGAAGACCGTCGATTGAGCCTGACGACCGCTATGCACCAAGCTCGAGAGGAGGTCCCACTCGAGGACGGGAACTTGGCACACTGGTGCGACGCGAAGAAGGTGTTGAGCGGCCTTCGAGGTTGGTTGCAGGAAGAGGGGTTCCCTTTCCACCTGACTCAGGAAGAGGTGATCCACCACATGAAAACTGTGCCGCCAGATATCCAGAGGACACTTCGCTTGCTCCAACGGCTCAAACCAACACGCCGGCGAGGCGCAGCGGCCAGGCCCTAGAGCCGGAAGGTGCGACCACGATACGCTGTCCTCCGCTCGCCCAAACCCGCGGGCGCGACAGGAGGTACACGGTGCAGAGCACGACCAGGACATTGAGAGCGACAGTTGCCGGACTTCTCATCATCTGCCTGGCTGCGGCCTCATCGGCGGCTGCCGAACCTGCCGATGCCCGGGCCCAGCTCGCCGCCGCGCTCCAGGCCGCGCCCGACGACCGGCGGGACGGCGCGCGCGTCCTGGGCTGGGACGAGGACGGCAAGGTCGTCGAGTTGCGCGCCGGCAGCAACGACCTGGTCTGCCTGGCCGCCATGCCGGGCGCTCCCCAATGGAGCGTCGCCTGCTACCACGAGTCGCTCGAGCCCTTCATGGCCCGCGGCCGCGAGCTGCTTGCCCAGGGCATCACCGGCGAGGAGCGCATCGCGATGCGCGAGAAGGAGATCGCAGAGGGCAGCTTGGCCATGCCGCGCGAACCGCGCACGCTCTACGTCCTTCACGGCAGCGGTTTCGACGCCGAAGCCGGCAAGGTGACCGACGCCTATCTGCGCTGGGTGATCTACACACCGTACGCGACCGCGGAGTCGACCGGTCTCACGACCCGCCCCGTGCCCGGCGCGCCGTGGCTCATGGCGCCGGGCACTGCAGGCGCTCACGTGATGATCAATCCGCCCAGACCGGACCAGCAGTGATCACGGCTCCAATCGCGCCCTAGTACCGATGAGCACGTCCTTCAGCGACAGTCCCTTCCGGGACATCGTCGGCCCGTCTTCCCAGTTCTACATCTCGCAGCGCCTCCGGCTCCACTACCTGAGCTGGGGCAACGAGGACAAGCCGCCCCTGGTGCTGATCCATGGCGGCCGGGACCACGCGCACAACTGGGACTGGGTGGCGAACGCGCTTCGCGGCGAGTACCACATCGTGGCTCCGGACCTGCGCGGCCACGGCGACAGCGAGTGGGCGATCGGCGGCATGTACGCGATCACCGACTTCGTGCTCGACGTCGCCCAACTGCTCGAGGCGCTCGACCGCTTTCCGGTGCGCATCGTGGCCCACTCCCTGGGCGCGAACATCGCCCTCCACTACACCGGCCTCTATCCCGACAACGTCCACAAGCTGGTGGCGATCGAGGGCATGGGGCCGCCTCCTCGAGTCCTCAGCAACCGGGTCACCACAGCGGTCGATGAGCGCATGCGGGGCTGGATCGGCAGCATGCAGAAGCTCGCCGGTCGGCAACCGCGGCGCTACCCGTCGCTCGACGCCGCGGCCGAGCGGATGCAGGAAGTGAACACCTTTCTGAGCCCCGAGCAGGCCCGGCACCTCACGGTCAACGGCATGGCCCGCAACGAGGACGGCACCTACTCCTGGAAGTTCGACAACTACGTCCGCTCCTTCCCGCCCTACCGCTACGACGAGGAGGAACTGCGCAGCATCTGGGGCCGGATCACCTGCCCCACCCTGCTGGTGCGGGGCACGGAGAGCTGGGCCAGCGACCCGGTCGAGGACGGCCGCATCGACGCGTTCCAGAACGCGGAGCTGCGCAACTTCGAGGGCGCCGGGCACTGGGTCCACCACGACCAGATCGACGAGTTCGTGGCCACGACCCGGACCTTCCTCGCCGACCAGGAGATTGCGCGGTAGAACGATCTGCCCTGGGAGCGCGGGCATCCTGCCCGCATCCGGCGCGAAGCGCCGGCCTCCGGGAGTTCTGACGCGCTGGCGCAACGGTCATGACAACAGCCGATCCGCCCATCGAGCCCGTCGCCGCGCCGCGGGCGGCGCCCGTCAAGGCCGGCGAACGGATCGCGGCCATCGATGTCCTGCGCGGCTTTGCCGTGCTCGGCATCCTGGCGATGAACGTGCAGAGCTACTCGATGGTCTCGGCGGCGTACCTGAACCCGGCCGCGAACGACAAGCTGGCGGGCGCCGGCTTCTCGGTCTGGCTGCTGACCCACGTCTTCTTCGACACCAAGTTCATGTCGATCTTCTCGACGCTGTTCGGCGCCGGCATGGCGCTGATGGCCGAGCGGGCCGCCTCCCGCGGCGCCTCGGCCACCGGCGTCCACTACCGGCGGCAGTTCTGGCTGCTGGTGCTCGGCCTCGCGCACGCCCATCTGATCTGGTACGGAGACATCCTGGTGCCGTACGCGCTGTGCGGCTTCATCCTCTACTCGCTGCGCAACGTGCGGCCGCGGCGGTTGATCGTCGCCGGGTTCGGCATGACCGCCGTCACCGTCGTTCTCTTCCTGCTCAGCGCTCTCTCGGTTCCCAACATGCCCGCAGAAGCACGGGACGGCATGGAACGGAGCTGGGCGCCGCCAATCGCCGAAGTCGAGGCCGAGATCGCCGCCTACACCAACGGTTGGCTCGAGCAGATGCCGCACCGCACTGCGAACGCTCTGGGACTGGAGACGGTCGTCTTCCTGCTCCTCTTCTTCTGGCGCTCCGGCGGCCTGATGCTGGTCGGCATGGGGCTCTACAAGCTCGGCGTGCTCTCGGCTCAGAGTTCGCCCACCTTCTACAAACGTCTGGCGACGGCCGGGTTCGGGCTCGGCCTTCCGATCGTGGCCGCGGGAGTCATCTTCAACATCCGGCACGACTTCGCCTTCGAGCACTCGATGTTCCAGGGCCAGATGTTCAACTACGTCGGCTCGCTCGGCGTCTTCCTCGGCTACCTCGCCCTGGTCATGCTCGCGGTCCAGCGCGGCTGGCTCCCCGGCCTGCAGCGCCGGCTTCAGGCCGCGGGACGGATGGCGCTCACGAACTACGTGAGCCAGAGCGTCATCTGCACCCTGATCTTCTACGGCCACGGCCTCGGCCTGTTCGAGCGGGTCGATCGCCTCAGCCAACTCGCCATGGTCGTTACGATCTGGGTACTGCAACTGATCTGGTCGCCCTGGTGGCTGGCCCGCTTCCGCTTCGGTCCGCTGGAGTGGCTGTGGCGCTCGCTCACCTACATGAAACTCCAACCGATGGCCGTGCGCACACCTGCCTAGAGCCACACCTGCCTTGAGCCACCCGAAAGGAACCCCCATGAACCGCAAGCTCTCCGTCGCAACGTGCATCGTCTTCTTCACCGTGGCCGCTCTCGCCACCGGCGGCGCCGCCATGGGACAGATCAGCCCCGCACCCGAACAGATCGAAGAACTCCTCAAGGGCCCGGCCGACACCCCGGTCGTCATGCTCAACCTGCTGCGGTTCAAGGACAAGGCCGACGCGCCCGACGAGGGCCTCAGCGGCGCCGAGGCCTACCAGCGTTACGGTACCCAGATGGTCGAGTGGATCACCTCCCAGGGCGCCCGCGTGATCTGGTCCGGCCGGATCGACTCGATGGTGATCGGCGACACCGAGGAACACTTCGACACGGTCGCTCTGGTCGAGTACCCCTCACGTGCGGAATTCCTGCGCATCGCGGGCGATCCGCGCGTCGCCGAGTTCTCGGTCCATCGCACGGCCGGCCTCGACATGCAGTGGCTGATCGCGACCACGGCACTGGCCGACTTCGGCGAGAGTCCGCAGGGCGAGACCTCGAACGACTGAGTTACGCCGAACAACTGAGTTAGAGTGGCCGCTCGCGAGCCCGCGACTCACGTCAACAACGTTGTTTCCCTTTAGGGGTAAGGAGATCCCGCAAATGCGCTTGAGCAAACTGGCGCCGATCCTGGCTGCGGCAGTGATTCTCGCCGCCTGCACGACGATCGCCGCGCCCCCCATCGCCGCCTCCGAGCACGAGGAACCGGTCGGCAACCTGGCCGAACTGATGCGCGCCATCCTGTTCCCGAACTCGAACTTCCTGTTCGATGTCCAGACCACGGACCCGGGGGCACCGCCCGAAGCCGGCAGCGAAGACGACCGCTCCGCATCGTCGCTGTTCTCCGGCGTCTACGCCGGCTGGCAGGTGCCGCAGCAGGCGGCCCTGGCGCTGGCCGAGGTCGAGCCGCTGATCATGAACGCCGACCGCAAGTGCGAGAACGGCAAGGACGCGCCGGTCGCCAACGAGGACTTCCAGAAGTACGCCAAGCAGTTGACCTCCGTCGCCAAGCAGATCTACGCCGCGGCGCACGAAGAGGATCAGGAGAAGGTCAGCGACCTGACCAACGAACTCGCCGGCGCCTGCGAGGACTGCCACGCGATCTACCGGAAGTACCAGGACCGCTGCGACAGGTAGGGCCGTGCCGGCTCCGCCCGGCCTGAGCCGACGAGCGCTATCTCTCGATGTTCATCCGCAGCGCCTTCGAGTGGGTCGATGCGCTTCCCAGCAGCGTCGCGCTGCGGGAATCGCTGAACGCGTACCCGACCCTGCTGACGACCCACGTCGTCAGCATGTGCCTGTTCGCCGGCCTGATCGCCTTCTGGGACATGCGGCTGGTCGGGCTGACGCTCAAGAAAGTGCCGGTCTCGAACATTCCCACGCGCCTCTTCCCGTGGGCCCTGACCGGCTACGGCATCAACCTGATCACCGGCGGTCTGCTGCTCTACAGCCAGCCGATGCGCTACTACGGCAACTTCTACTTCTGGGCCAAGATGCTGCTGATGGTGGTAGCCGGCATCAACATGTTCTGGTTCCACTACGCGACCTACAAGTCCGTCCAGGCTTGGGACCAGGGCCGGGAGATTCCGTTCAACGCCCGCGTCGCCGGCGTTGTGTCCCTGGTGCTGTGGGCGGCCGTCGTCGTGACCGGCCGCATGATGGCCTACGCCGGCCTGATGCCCGACTGGTGGGACAACCTGAACATCGGGGCCTAGCGCTATGAGCCGACCGCGGAGGATCCATCAGTGACGCAGTCCTTTTTCGAGTGGATGCAGGGTCTGTCCTTCAGCGCCTGGATGCTGGAGACGACCTGGGCGTCGCCGATCATCCAGTGTGTGCACCTCGTCGCCCTGGTAGCGTTCGCCGGCGCCGTCCTGCTGGTCGACATGCGGCTGGTCGGTCGCGGCCTGATCAAGACATCGACCGCCCGGCTCGCCCGCGAGTGCGACCGCTGGATGATCTGGAGCTTCGTCGCCCTGTTCGTCACCGGCGCGCCGCAGGTCCTGTCCACGGCGCTCAAGCAGTACTACAGCCCGTTCTTCTGGTGGAAGATGCAGATCATCGTCATCGGGCTGCTCTTCAACTTCACGATCCGACGCCGGGTCGCGTTCGCCGAAGAGGGAACGCTGGGGCACTGGCCCAAGGTGGTCGGTGCGCTGTCGATCGGCATCTGGACCAGCGTCTCGGTATGGGCGCGTCTGATCGGCCTGCTGTCCTGACCACGCACTCCAGTTCTCCACTGACCGCGGCGGCCCTGGCGCTCGCCGCCGCTCTCGCGAGTCCGCCCTTGGTGGGCCAGACGGGCGCCTCGGGCGACTGGCCGGTGTTCGGCGGCGACCCCGGCAACAGCAAGTACTCGACTCTCGACCAGATCGACCGCGACAACTTCCAGGATGTCGAGGTCGTCTGGCGCTGGCGATCCGTCGCCGCCGACACGGAGGTCCCGAGCAGCGTACGGCGCAGCCAGTTCAAGGCGATCCCGCTCGAGGTCGGGGGCCGGATCTTCGTTTCCACCTCGCTCAGCCAGGTCGCCGCCATCGACGCCGACAGCGGCGAAACGATCTGGAGCTACGACCCCGAGAGCTGGCGCGCCGGCCGTCCCGCAAACCTGGGCTTCCACCACCGCGGGGTCGCCTACTGGACGGACGGCGAGCGCGAACGGATACTCATTCCCACCCATGACCGCCGGCTCGTCTCCCTCGACGCCGCCACGGGCGCTCCCGATACCGCCTTCGGAGACGGCGGCGCGGTCGAAATGACGCCCCACCTCGGGCGCGACGTGATTGAACGCCTGACGACCCACAGCTCGCCGCCCGCGATCTGCGGCAACACGGTGATCGTCGGCTCGATCGTCGCCGATTTCGCCACCCACAAGGAGTCCCCGCCCGGCTTCGTCCGCGCCTACGACATCCCCACCGGCGATCTGGCCTGGGTGTTCCACACCATCCCCCAGGAGGACGAACTGGGCGTAGAGACGTGGGAGGACGGATCCTGGCGCTACAGCGGCAACACGAACGTCTGGTCGATGATCGCGGTCGACGAGGAAGCGGGAACCGCCTTCCTGCCCATCGGCACGCCGACGAACGATCTCTACGGCGGCCACCGGCTCGGTGACAACCTGTACGCCGAGAGCATCGTCGCGGTCGACTGCGCGACCGGCGAGCGCCAGTGGCACTTCCAGTTCGTCCACCATGGCCTCTGGGACTACGACCCGCCGACCGCTCCCAACCTGTTCGAGGCGACGGTGGACGGCGAGCGGGTGCGCGGCGTGGCCCAGGTCACCAAGCAGGCCTTCGCCTTCGTCTTCGATCGCACGAACGGCAAGCCGGTGTGGGAGATCGAGGAACGCGAGGTGCCGCCCAGCGACGTACCCGGCGAGCGCGCGGCGCCGACCCAGCCGTTCCCTACCAAGCCGGCCGCCTTCGACCGCCAGGGCATCACCGAGGACGACCTGATCGACTGGACGCCGGAGCTCCGCGCCGAGGCGCTCGAGATCGCAGCCGACTACGACCTCGTGCCGCTCTACACGCCGCCGCGCTACGAGGAGACCGGCAAGCCGACGATCCAACTGCCGGCCGACGGCGGCGGCGCGAACTGGACCGGCGCGGCGATCGATCCCGAGAGCGGCGTGCTCTACGTCGTGTCGCACACTCGCGCCGCCAGCGTCTCCCTGACCAAGCCCGACCCGAACCGCTCCGACCTCAACTTCGTCCCCGACCGCTGGTACGCGACCGTCGAAGGACCTCAGGGGCTGCCCCTTGTGAAGCCGCCGTACGGCCGCATCACGGCAATCGATCTGAACACCGGCGAGCACCTGTGGATGGTCCCGCACGGCGTGGGCCCGGTGAACCACCCGGCCATCGCTCATCTCGAACTCGGCCGCCTCGGCCGGGGCAACCACACCGCGGCGCCCCTGGTCACGCCCACGCTGCTCTTCGTCACCGCGGCGAGAGAACACTCCCGCGACCCCGCAGCGGACGGACCCGACATACCGCCCGAAATCAGCGTCTACGACAAGTCGACCGGCGAGTACCTGGGCGGCATCGAGCTGCCGGAGACACCGAACTCGAACGTGATCAGCTACGAACACGGCGACCGTCAGTACCTCGCCGTCGCCACCGGCGGCGGCAGGTTCGGCATCGGCGGCGGCGGCACGCCGCCCGAGCTCGTCGTCCTGGCGCTGCCCACGAACGCCGCGGGTGACGGTCCAGGCAAGTAACCCCCGCCCTGCCGCGAGTGTAGATGCGGGCAAGATGCCCGCGTTCCCAGGCCGCGGCCTAAGGGCCCGTAGGAGAATCCCCGCCATGAGGCACCTATCGATGCGTACCGCCCGAACCTTCGCCGCCGCGACCGCGGCGTTCCTTCTCGCAGCCGCCGCGTTCTCTCAACCGCCGCGCCGCGCGGAGGCCGCCTACGCGGTCGACGACGCCGCCCTGGTCGGCGCCGCGGGCCGCACCAGCGACTGGTTGACCTACGGCGGCACCTACAAGGAGCAGCGCTACAGCCCGCTCGATCAGATCAACGACGGCAACGTAGGCGAACTCGGCATCTCCTGGGTCATGGAGACCAACACGAAGCGCGGCCTCGAGGCCACGCCCCTGATCGTCGACGGCGTGATGTACGCGACCGGCGCCTGGAACGTGATCTACGCCCTCGACGCGGTCACCGGCGAACCGCTGTGGACCTATGACCCCGAAGTGCCGCGCTCGATCGCAATGAAGACCTGCTGCGACGCCGTCGACCGCGGCGCCGCGCTCTACCGCGGCAAGGTGATCTCCGCCACCCTCGACGGCCGGTTGATCGCGGTCGACGCCGAGACGGGTGAACTCGCCTGGTCGACGATGACCGTGCCCGAGGACTCGATGTACACGATCACCGGCGCGCCCCGGATCGCCAGGGGCAAGGTGATCATCGGCAACAGCGGCGCCGAGTACGGCGTGCGCGGCTACGTCGACGCCTACGACGCGGAGACCGGCGAGCTGGCCTGGCGCTTCTACACCGTGCCCGGCAACCCGGCCGACGGCTTCGAGAACGAGACGATGCGCATGGCCGCCGAGACCTGGACCGGCGAGTGGTGGACCGGCGGCGGCGGCGGCACGGTGTGGGACTCGATCGTCTACGACCCCGAACTCGACCTGCTCTACATCGGCGTCGGCAACGGCGCGCCGTGGGACCGGAACCTCCGCAGTCCCGGCGGCGGCGACAACCTGTTCCTGTCGTCGATCGTGGCGCTTCGCCCCGACACCGGCGAGTACGTCTGGCACTACCAGACGACGCCCGGCGACACCTGGGACTACACCGCCACCCAGCCGATCATGCTGGCCGAACTGCCCATCGGCGGCCGCGTACGCCAGGTGCTCATGCAGGCGCCGAAGAACGGCTTCTTCTACGTTCTCGACCGGCGCACCGGCGAGCTGATCTCGGCCGAGAAGTTCGTCACCGTGACCTGGGCCAGCCACGTCGACCTCGCGACCGGACGTCCGGTCGAGCTCGCTGGCGCCCGCTACACCGACCAGACGGTCGCCGTGTCCCCTGGGCCGCTCGGCGGGCACAACTGGCACCCGATGGCGTTCAGCCCGGACACGGGGCTCGTGTACATCCCGGCGATGGAGATGTCGAACTTCTACGTCCCCGACCCGAACTTCAAGTACACCCCGGGCCAGTGGAACCTGGGCGTGCGCCCGGCCGCGCCCGAGGACATCCCCCAGGCGGTGATCGACGCCACCGGACTCTCCGGTCAGATGCTGGCCGAAGACGCGCCGCCGGCCATGCTCTCCGGACACCTGCTGGCCTGGGATCCGGTCGCCCAGCGCGAGGCTTGGCGCGTGCAGTACACCATGCCGTGGTCCGGCGGCACGCTTGCCACCGCGGGCAACCTGGTCTTCCAGGGCACGCCCTTCGGCCTCCTCACCGCCTACCGCGCCGACGACGGCGAGAAACTCTGGGAGAGCTACACCGGCAGCGGCGTGATCGCCCCGCCGATCACCTTCGAGAGCGGCGACACCCAGTACATCGCGGTGATGTCCGGTTGGGGCGGCGCCTTCGGCACCGTCGGCACGCGTTCGGCCCGGCAGGCGGTCGAGAGCGAGGGTCGCATCGTGGTCTATGCCCTGGGCGCCACCGGCCAGCCGATCGAGCGGCAGGAACGCCGCGAGGTTCGGGTCGCGCGGGTCGATCACGGCGCCTCGACCGCCGACATCGACACCGGGCGACGCCTGTTCAACCAGTACTGCCTGGTCTGCCACGGCTACGGGGCAGTCTCCGGCGGCGTCACACCCGATCTCCGCCAATCGTCCCAGCGCGTCTTCGACTCCTACGAAGCGGCCCTGATCGAGGGCGCCCTCGTCGACCTCGGCATGCCCGACTTCTCCCCCGTCCTCGACCGCGACGACGTGGCGCTGATCAAGGCCTACGTGTTGCACCGCCGCAACATGCTGGCCGACGAGCAGGCCGCGGCGGCGGCGGGCGACGCGCCCTGAACCGGCTGTGCAGTCACCCGCCTGCGGAGGGGCTCAGGGAGAGGGTCCCAGCGGCCGTTCGCGCTTAGTCGGAAGGTGGAGGGTTGGCGCTCACTTCGCTTCACTCGCTCCGGTTCGGCGTTGCTTTCTCAAGGGACGCCGGCCGTCGCTCGTTCAGAGCCCGCTGGGACCCTCTCCCTGAGCCCCTCCACAGGCTGGAGGTTGTGCCGATCGATCAGGTTCTCGGAGCTCGCCTGGCGGTAGGGGCGTCGCGGAGGAGGCGATTCGGAACACCGTGATCATTGAGAATTGGCGACGGTACGCGCTCTACATCCTGCTGGTCGGAGCGGTCGGCTTGGGAGCCGAGCTCTATCTCCTTGGCCACTATGAGGACAGGAAGCAGTGGATTCCCGTGGTGCTCCTGGCTGTCGGCACGCTCCTCGGCGGCTGGCTCGCCGCGCGCCCGTCGGCCGTGGCCGTGCGTGCGTTTCGGGTTCTGTTCGCCGCGTTTCTGCCGGCGGGCCTGCTCGGCGTCTACTTCCACTTCCAGTCCAACGTCGAGTTCGAGCGGGAACTCCATCCCAACTCCAGCGGCCTCGAACTCGTTGCAGAGAGCCTTGGTGGCGCGATGCCGACGCTGGCGCCGGGGGCGATGATCCTGCTCGGCATGCTCGGTATACTCGTCGCCCTCCAGCACCCGGCTGCCGGCGGCGACTCCGCCGTGGACGACTAGCCCCGCGGACGCCGCCGGCCCCACACCTGCCCATCGGGCGAAGGACTTCACGATGAATCGACCCAACCTGATCTGGGCCGCATCAGTCCTGTTCTCTCTCGCCATCCCCGCCACAGCACAAGTTGGCGCCAACCAGGGTCTTCTCAACCCGAACCTCGCCAGCGAGGGGGAACTCGCCGCGGTCGACGGTCTCGACGGCGACGCGGTCAAGGCGCTTCTCGACGGTCGCCCGCTTCTCCGGGCCTCGGACCTCCACGCCGTGGTCTCCGCTCACGTCGCGGAGGCTCAATACGACGACATCTACGGCGCTCTCTGGGTTCCCATCGACCTGAACGACGCGACCTCCGAGGAAATCGGCCTCATCCCGGGCGTGGGCCGGCGGATGACCCACGAGTTCGAGGAGTACCGCCCCTACACCGCGCTGGCGCAGTTCGACCGCGAAATCGGCAAGTACGTCGACGACGACGAGGTCGCCCGACTGGCCCAGTACGTCTACGTCCGCATCGACCTGAACACCGCCTCGGGCGAGGACATCCTCAGCATCCCCGGCGTCGGCCGCCGGATGCGCCACGAGTTCGAGGAGTACCGCCCCTACGAGGCGATGTCCCAGTTCCGCCGCGAGATCGGCAAGTACGTTGACGATGACGAGGTGGAGCGACTCGCGCGCTACGTCGAGATCAGGTAACGGACACCACGCAAGTCCTGGTCTCGCGGGCCCGTCGTCTTCCCGCCTCTCGCTGGCCACCGCCGTCCGCTATCATCCCGGCCAGCGGCGGGGGAGCGTGAGTTGTGAACACATCATGGGAGTGGCCGGGCTCGCGCTGGTGGCGCACGGACCTTCACGCTCACTCTCCGGCATCGCTTGACTTCGGCGGAGAGACCGACCGCATCAACCCCGATTGGCAGCGGTGGGTCTCCGCAGTAGCCGACACCGACATTGAAGCAGTAGCGGTCACCGACCACAATACGGCGGAGGCGGTAGACCACCTTCGGGAAGCTATCGCCAACGTAGACAAGGCACCGGTCCTCTTCCCAGGCGTCGAAATCACAGCTTCTGACGGTACACATCTGCTGTTCCTCGTAGATCCCGGGTGCACACGGTCCCACGTTGACGACTTCCTTTCCAGGATCCAGATCCCCGTCGATCAACGCGGCCGGGACACGGCGCGATCTCCCTTCAGCGTTGAGCAGATTCTGGACCAGTGCAGCGACGATGCGCTGATCGTAGGCCCGCACGTCAACCGTCCCAAGGGCTTGCTCCAGCAAACCGGCCAAGGCCTGATTGCTGTTCTCCGGCACCCACGACTCTCGGCGGTTGAAGTCGTGCCAGGCGACGAAGCAGTCAGCGATTGGCTCGACGGCAGCCATCCCGAGGTGGACCGCACACTCTCTCAACTGTGGTCTTCCGACGGGCACAGTTACTGCCAACTCGGCAGGCGCTTCACCTGGGTCAAGATGACTCGTCCGACTCTCGAGGGTCTACGCCTGGCTTTCCTGGATGGCGCCGGTTCTCTTCGCCCCGCGACCTCTGAAGACCCTGGCGACCCGAACAACCACGCCGCGCTCGCTATTGAGCGCATCACCGTCCGAAACGCCAAGTTCATGGGCCACATCGAACCTATGGACGTAGCGTTCAATCCCTGGTTGAACGCAATCATCGGCGGGCGAGGCACTGGCAAGTCCACGCTAATCGACCTCTGCCGAAAGACGTTGCGAAGGGATGTCGAACTTGACAGCAGCAAGGCCACAGAAGGCTCACTGAGGCAGACCTTCGATCGACGCATGCGCGTCGCCCTCCGTGGCGACGAGGGCCTTCTCACGCCCGATACGCAGGTCGAACTCGTCTACCGGAAGGAGGGCGAACGCTTCCTCCTCTCGTGGAACTGCGACGGTCAAGCATCACCAATCGCCTTGCTCGGCGACGCCGAGCCTGTTGTTGAGGAGGGCAACATTCGAGAGCGCTTTCCAGTGCGGATCTACAGCCAGAAGCAGCTGTTCGAATTGGCCCAGGACCCCAATGCTCTTCTGTCGGTCATCGACGACAGCACTACCGTCCGTCGGGCGGAACTAGATCGCGCTCTTGAGCGAATCGAAGCACGGTACCTCTCCCTACGAGCTGAGGCCCGGGCGGCGCTCAAGCAAGCCCATGACTTGCCGAATCGACGGGCATCCCTCGGCGACATCCGCCGAAAACTAGAACACCTCCAGCAAGGAGGCCACGCCAGGGTCCTGCAGGAGTTCCGACTTCGAAGACAGCAGGACGACACTTGGGAGGCTATCCTCCAGAGCGCACTTCACGCCGTTGAACGCGTAGATCAAGCGGCAGATGACCTTTCAGTGGCCGACCTTGGCTTCTCTGTGGATGTCGACCGTGATGCGGCTCAAGAGAGTCTTGGTCGCGTGCATCAGAACTTGACCTCCACGATCGCCTCCCTGCGGCAACAGGTAAGGACTGCGGTCCAGGTCGCAAGGAAGAGCGTTGCCGAGATTCGCGCCGGAGAGTCGCTCGGCTCATGGCGAACCGCAGTCGCCGCCAGCGAAGCGGCGTTTCAGGATGCCTCCAGCCAACTCCGCGAGGAAGGTATCTCTGACCCCAACGAGTACACCCAACTCCTCAAGAAGTCCGCCGATCTTGAGCAGGAGATCCTCGACCTGCAAGCGGAAGGAGAAAGGGCGCGAAAACTCGACGCCGAGGCCAGCGAAGAGCTGCAGGGGTACCGAGAACTCCGGACTGAACTGACTGAGCGGCGCCGCAACTTCACAGTTGAGACTTCCGGCGAGACGATTCGCGTCGAGGTCGACCCGTACCGTGGTCAGGACGACCTGCCAGCAACGTTGGCCGAGATCCTGAACATCAGCGCATTCGCGGACGACCGCAAGGCCCTTGCTGAGAGTATTGGGCCCGCAGAGGACGGTAGGTGGCAATGGGAGCGGCTTGATGGCGTCGTGGAGAAACTCGGCAAGCTGATACTCCAGCAGAGCAGCGACTGGTCGGCGAAAGATGGCAGATTCCTAAGCGCTCTCAGGAAGATCCCACCCGAGAGATTGGATCGGCTGGCCCTGTACCTCCCCGAGGATGGCCTTGAGGTCCGTTTCCGGGAGGACCGCGGTAGACCCTGGAAACCACTCGCCCAAGGATCGCCTGGCCAGCAAACGGCCGCCCTTCTGGCCTTCGTACTCGGCTACGGCTCCGAGCCTATTCTCCTCGATCAACCAGAAGACGATCTCGACAACACGCTGGTCTACAAGCTACTCGTGCAACGGCTACGGGAGACCAAGATCAAGCGGCAGGTCATCGTTGTGACTCACAATCCCAATATTGTTGTGCATGGTGACGCCGAGTTCGTCCTCTCCCTCGAGAGCCATCATGGGCAGAGCCGTATCGCCTGCAGTGGGGGGCTCCAGGAACAGGCGGTTCGGGACGAAATTTGCAGTGTCATGGAAGGAGGCAGCGAGGCGTTCGAGAGCCGCTATCGTAGAATCATGCCCGCTTCGCGTGCACGGCCATGAGCGAGCGAAACGCCCTGCTACGTCGCATTGCTTTGGGCGAAGACTCGGTCCTGGAGTTCAAGCAAGTTCTCCTGGCCGGGGCTAAGGTAACCGCGCCCGGCCGCGACCAGCTAGCAGACGAACTCGCCGGCATGGCCAACAGTGCGGGCGGCACGGTCTTGTTGGGCGTTGAGGACAAGCGCCGCGAGGTTCTCGGGATTCCAGTCGACCGGTTGGAAGCGGTTGAGATCTGGCTTCTTGGAATCTGCCGCGACTCAGTCAAGCCACCGCTTGACGCGGTCATCCGAAGGATCGAGTTGCCTGATGTCGGAGGCCAAGTTCTCCCTGTCCTGCGGATCGACATCGGCCGCAGCCTCTACGTGCATCGGAGTCCGGGCGGGTACTTCAGGAGGATCGGCAGTTCGAACCGCGAAGTGTGGCCGGACCAGTTGGCTCGTCTGTTCCAGGAGCGTAGTCAGACTCGTGTGATTCGGTTCGACGAAGCACCAGTTCCGCACACATCGCCGGCGGACTTGGATCAGACGTTAGCGAGTAGGTTCCTACCACGGAACGCAGATGTCACGGAAACACTCCTTCGAAAACTCCGAGTCGTCGCCGACGATGGAAATGGCGTCCCGAGGCTTACTGTCGCGGGTGTGCTTCTTTGCACTCGTGAGCCTGAAAGCTGGATGTCACACGCACAGGTCCAAGCAGTCGCTTATGCCGGTGCCCGCCGGGACATCAACTACCAAATCGATGCCCGAGACATCGCCGGACCTCTGGACGAGCAAGTGCTGGAGGCATTGCGCTTTGTCCGAAGGAACATGCGAGTGGACGGCGCGAAGCCGTTGATGCGCGTCGAGCGCCCGCAGTTCAGCGAGCGCGCCATATTCGAAGCGCTTGTAAACGCTGTCGCCCATCGCGACTACTCGATGTCTGGCGCCCGTGTACGTCTGCACATGTTCGAGGATCGCATCGAACTCTATGTTCCCGGCGCACTTGCGAACACGCTCACGCCGGACAGTATGCACCTGCGGCAGTACAGCCGCAACGAGTTGGTCGTGTCTCTTCTAGCTCGATGCCGCATAGACGCCGAAAATGGCATCAGTCGTTCACGAATGATGGAGCGTCGAGGCGATGGCGTGCCGATCATCCTTGAGGAGAGCACAGACCTTTCCGGTCGTGCCCCGGAGTACCTCCTGATCGACGACACCGAACTGCGGCTGCTTATCTGGGGAGCTACTGGCTAGCCGAGCGTTTCCTGCACCCACCAGCCACTGTTACTGCTGTAGCCGCGAAGCCTACGTCACGCCGAAGATCGGCAACGCCTCGAAGTCCCCCTTGAGGATGGCGGAAGCGCCGTCCATGCCCATCCAGCCCTCGATCGTCGATGCGTAGACGCGCCGGAAGTCGGTGGTCATCTTCAGGTTGCCGTCGTCGAGGTCGGTGAGGCTGGGCGTGTCGCCGTAGAAGCCGCCGGAAACGCCCTTGCCGGCGACGAACATCGGACCGGCGGTGCCGTGGTCGGTGCCGAGGCTCCCGTTCTCCTCGACGCGGCGCCCGAACTCGGTGAACATGAGCACGGCGACGTCGTCGGCGCGATCCATGCGCTCGATGTCGCGCAGGAAACCGGACACCGCGTCGGACATGTACATGAGCAGCCGGGCGTGGGTGTCGGCCTGGTGGACGTGGGTGTCGAACGAGTTGCCGCGGAAGCTGACGTAGTAGATGCGGGTCGGCAACTCGGCCTGAATCAGCGCCGCCACCTTGCGCAGATCGGCGCCCAACCCGCCGATGCCGTAGTCGACCGACGTCTTGTAGCCGGACCAGGCGTCGCGCACCAGAGCCGCGCTCGAGGCGGCGTTCGAGGCCGTACCGCGCAGGAAGTCGAGGGCGTCGTTGCCGCTCGTCTCATCGCTGCCGAGCCGGGCGAGCGCCCGCTTCTGCCGCGGCGTACCCTGACGGCGCAGGCTCCCGGGATCGTCGAACACCAGGGGCGAGTGGCGGGCGCTGCGCACCGCGAGCGCCTGAGATCTCGCCACGTTGACGATGTAGTTCGGTGTGCCGTCGGGACCGTGGTCGTCGGCGAAGCGGCCGAGCCAGCCAAGGGCCTCGCCGCCGTTCGGCACGCCGGTGTGCCAAAAGCCCATCGACGAGAAGTGGGAGAGGCTGGGGTTCGGGTAGCCGCAACCTTCGACCACCGCCATCCGCCCCTCCTTGTAGAGGCGCTCCATCCCGGTCAGCGACGGATGGAACCCCGCCTCCTCCGTGAGCCCGATCACGCGTTCCGGCCGGATGCCAAGGTTCGGTCGCACCCGGTAGTACTCGTCGTTGCGGAACGGGACGACCGTGTTCAGGCCGTCGTTGCCGCCCGACAACTCGACCACGACGAGGATGCGCCGGGACGCGTCCGGGACGCCGCTCTGCAGTTCCTCGAGCGCGAGCGCGGCCGACGTGCGGCCGAGCACCGCCGGCAGGCCGGCAGCAACGCCGATGCCGTACAAACCGCGGCGCAGAAAGTCGCGCCGCGAACAGCCGCAGGGTAGTCGTTCAGGCATATCGGCTCCTTGGTTCCTGGCCCTTCTGATTCCTGGCTCGCACGGCTCAGCCCAACTGGTACTCCGGCGAACTGAAGACCAGGTAGAGCGTCGAGCGAAGCGCCTTCTCGACCTTCCCCGGCGCTCCCTCCGCTTCCTCGTCCAGCCCGGTCGAATCGAGTTCCGCTGCCAGGTAGTCCACCAGCGCCCGGCGGCCCGGCTCGGTCACCGGCACGCGGAGAAACCGGCGCAGCAGATGATCGACCGCGCTCTCGGCGTCGGTGGCTCCAGCCGCCAGCACCATCGCCCGCAGGTCGACGGCGAGGACGTGGCGCGGAATCAGCTTGACCCGTTCGTAGGCCATCGCGTAGCCGCGGTAGCCGCCGTACCGCGTGTTGTACTCCTCGTCGGCGTCGGCCATCGCGTTCGAGGCCGCGTCGCCCTGCTTCGTCGCCGCCGTGATCGACATGCCCTGCGCCAGCCGCTCGCTGACCTGCCGGTAGATGCCCGGCAAGCGCCGGTCCGGGTGTCCGAACTCTTCGAGACCGGGCGGGAAGAGCACGGAGCGCATCGCGTTGCCCCGTTCAAGCAGCGTCGCCGGCGTGATCCAGGTCCGTCCGCCCGCCCAGCCGGCGACGTTCGGCGGGTAGAGCAACTGCTGCCCCAGACGCCCGGTCAGGCTGTTCATGTCCGGCACTGTGGGCGCGGTCGGGGCGCCGAGCTTGCGGTAGGTCGAGACGACCAACTGGACCGGACTCCTGATCTGCGTCGCGACCGACGGCGGACTGTAGAAGTCGCGGGAGGACAGGATCGCCCGCAGCAGAGCCTTCAGCTCGTATCCGGACTCCCGCAGGCGGCGCCCCAGTTCCACCTGGAGCGCGGGCGCCAGGTCTTCGCGCACCAGGTAGCGGAAGAGCTTGCCGGCGATGAACTCGGCGGTGGCCGGCTGTTCGAGGATGATGTCGAGCACGTCCTCGCCACCGAGGTTGCCCTCGCGCCCCAGGAAGGTCTTGGCGCCGTCGTCGTGGAGTTCGGCGTCGAACCGGAAATCGAGCACGTCGTTGGTCCAGCCGGTGAAGGCCCGCGAAGCCTCCCGGATGTCCTGCTCGGTGTAGTTGCTCGCGTTTCCCAGGTTGTTCAGGCCCATCGTGAACAGTTCGAGCAGTTCGCGGCCGAAGTTCTCGTTCGGGTGGTCCTTCACGTTCTCCCGGTTGTCCAGGTAGACGAGCATCGCAGGGTCACGCATGAGGGCGAGCACCAGGCTGCGGAAATCGCCGGTGGCGTGGGCGCGCAGGGTCCGGTTCTGCAGGGCCATCTTGCGGACGTCGCGGACCTTGACTTCGGAAGTCGCGAAGTGGTCGTGCCAGAAGAGGGTCATCTTCTCTTCGAGCGGCCACGGTGTCGTCACCATGCGCTCGCCCCACCACAGCGCCAGCCGCCGGGTCTCCAGCACATTGCTGCGCAGACCGTAGAAGAACTTGTCGACCACCGGCTGCAGCGGGCGCGAGGACCCCTCGGGCAGGACATCCACGCCCAACGCGCTCCCTCGCTGCCGAGCGATCCGCACTGCCTGGGCGCGGCTGGGCGGGAACGGGTCCATTCCCGGGTCCCAGATCCCCGACTCGTCGAAGGGCGGAAGATCCGAGCCGTCTACCTGCTCGTAGTCCACGAGCCGGGAGACCGCACGCTTGAGCCCAAGCGACACGAGCTCCTCGATCTGCGCCGGCGTGCCGCCGAAACCGGCGCGTTCGAGGAGATGCGCCGCCTGCTCGTAGCCAAACTCCGCTTCAGCGAGAGGTTCCAGGTCGCCTACCCAGACATGGCCCGCCGAGTCGATCGGTGCGCCCAGGGCCGTCGTCGCGAGCACAAGCACGCAAGCGATCGTTACGGCCGCGCGGATTCCTGGGTGGGCGCGATGCTGCAACCGGGGTTCCCTCTTTGTCAGAGTGCGAAGATCGGTGCCGATGATAGCGCCTGGGCCTGAGGCGCCGCGCTGCCGTCGCGGCGGCGGGCGCGGCGCGCGCGGGCAACCCCTCAGGAGTGACCGAGCGCCAGCAGGTTCTCCACCGGCTGGTAGAGCTCCTCCATGTACGCGACATCTTCCGCGTCGAGCTCGATCTTCGTCGCCTCGACGAGTTGCTCCAACTGCCCCACCTTCGACACACCCACGACGGGCGCGCAGACCTCGGGCTTGTTCACCAGCCAGGCGAGCGAGATCTGGGCCGGGGTGCGGCCGTACTTCTTCGCCACCTCGACCACGCGGTCGGCGATTTCGAAGGTCGCCGCTCCGCGGTACAGCCCCTCCGTGCGCACCCGGTCGCCGCCCTTGGAGCGGTCGCTGCCGCCCTCGTCGAAACTGCCCTTGTAGGAACCGGTGAGGATGCCGCGGGCGAGCGGCGACCACGGGGTCAGTGCGACGCCGGTGCGGGCACAGTACGGGTTCATCTCCCGCTCTTCCTCCCGGTAGACCAGGTTGTAGTGGTTCTGCATCGAGACGAACTCGGTCCAGCCATTGTGCTGCGCCGTCATCTGCAGTTCGACGAACTGCCACGCGTACATCGACGAGGCGCCCAGGTACAGCGCCTTGCCGGCCTTGACCACGTCGTGCAGGGCCTCCATCGTCTCCTCGATCGGCGCCTTGACCTGGCCGGGGATCCAGTGCGGGTGGCGGTGGATGATCAACTGGTCGACGTAGTCCAGGCCAAGACGCCTGAGGCAGCCGTCCACTCCCTCCATGATGTGCTTGCGCGACAGCCCGCCCTGGTTCGGCGACCTGCCCATCGGCATGGACACCTTGGTCGAAAGCACGTACTCGTCGCGCGGCAGCAGTTCGCGCAGCAGCGACCCGACCACCCGCTCGCAGGCGCCGATGCCGTAGATGTCGGCACAGTCGAAGTAGAACAAGCCACGCTCGACCGCGGCCTGGAAGATCGGGCGCGAGGCGTCCAGATCGAGAGTCCAGTCGCCCTGGTGACCCCGGCCCGGCTCGCCGAAGTTCATCGTTCCCAGACACAGCTCCGACACCCGAAGTCCGCTCTTCCGCCCCAGTTGAACCGCCTTCAACACGTTCGCGCCTCCCTTCGTGAAGGGGCACGATGATACCGGGCCGTCGTCCTCCGGCGCGCCTGCCGTCGGTTCGACTGTCGACATCGAAGACTCGAAGACCCGCCGGAGGAGATCCCGATGCTCACCCAGCAACGCGCCTACACGTCGCCGATCTGGTGCACGCCGGAGTAGAGCCCCGGCTACGGCCCCCCGCTGCAGGCGAAGGCGCTCACGTCGAACATCGTCGCAAACGGCATCCCGTCAAGACTCCGGTACATCTTCGCCTTGCCCGACTCGCTGTCGGTCACCGTGACCTCCACTCCAACGTCGGTCAACCCACCCATGAGCACCCATCGGTAACCGTTCTCGCGACAGCCGTCGAGCACCTTGACCACCAACTCGACATTGTCCGAACTGAAGAACCAGAACATCCCCGTGTCCGCGCTGCGCGGGATGGCAGTGGCGACGCCGCTTCGATCACCGGCTTCCCAGTCGGCCCGGACCTCGAAGCGGGAGCCCAGCAGACAGAGCGTTCCGTCACCTGCCGCGCAGGCGCCGGGGGCCGAGTCGGCCAGATCGGCAGCGTCCAGGCTGGCCGCGTACAGATCCTTGCCGCGGCCCCGCGGGGCGCCGCTCAGCACGCTCAGGCTCCGGCTGTTCACGCTCGATCCGCTCTCGCAGGTGGCGAACGCCGTGGCGTCCGTGATCGGTCTGAACCGCTTGCCGAGGGGGTTCGTCCAGCTCCTCTCGACGCCGTTGCGGAGGTCGCGCACCGTCATCGTCACTGAGACATCCGTCAAGCCAGCCGCGTAGACCCAGTAGCGGTTGTTGATCGCGCAGCCATTCAGCACCTTGACCACCAACTCGATGTTGGCGGGATGGAAGAACCAGAAATCACCGGCATCGGCCGTCAGGCGCTCGGCGAACCCTCGGCCCACTGTGCCCTTGCCGTCATCCCAGTCGACCTCCACCTGAAAAGCCCCGACGCAAAGAGCGTCCTCTTCGCTGCATCGGGCCGCAGCCGCGGTCCAGGTGGTCTCCGTGGCCTCGGGCGTGCGCTCTGAGCGAAGCGCTCCGTTCAGAGCCTCCACGGCGAAGCTGTAGGTGACGGTCGGTACGAGTTCGTTGACGACCGTTGAGGTCGTGTTCGCCGGCACCGTTCCGATCATCCGCAGCTTCAAGTCGCCCGGTCCCTGCAGGAACACGCCGAATCCCGTCTCTCTGTCCGAGTTGTCCCGCCAACGGAGTTCGACTTCCATCCCGCCGACCGCGGTAGCTTCGAGATGGGACGGCGGCGCAGGCCGACCAAGGGGCAGCGTGATCTCGATTGTGTCGTCGTGAGGCCTCGGATCCGCGACGTCACCGGCGGCGCCGTCATAGGTGAGTGAGCTTCGGTTCATCGCATCAATCTCGACATCGATCGTGAACGACTCGGACTCTCCGACCTCGAGGCCACCCAAGCCGCACTCCGGGACCCCACTTGGGTCCTCGCGGCAGCCGGATGTCGAAGCAACAAAGGAGCCTTCCGCCGCCATCAGAGAACTGGTCACGACGACCGTCGCGGCATCGTCGGGACCTGCGTTGCGGACGCTGACGGTGTAGCGGACGAGCTTCTCCGAGACGACCAGGCCTTCCGCATCGATGTGCAGATTCGCCTCACCCCATGTAGTCGCGGTCGACGTCGGTGTCTGCCCGGAGCGGAGCACCCCGTTCCGCGCCTCGACCGCGAAGTTGTACGCAACGTTGGGCACCAGATCGTCAACGACCATGGACGTTCTGTTCGCCGGCACGGACCCGAACAAGCGCAGCCTCGAGTCGCCCGGTCCCTGCAGGTAGACATCGAACCCCGTTTCGGCACGGGAGTTGTCGTCCCACCGGAGTTCGACCGCCGTCGAGCTGATCGCGGTGGCTACAAGGTCCGACGGGGCATTCGGCGGCCCAAGCGGCTGAACAACCGTGACGTCGTCGTCCCTGGGCGCCGGATCCATCGTGTCACTGCCGGCGGAGCCGCTGTACCGGAGCGAGGTTTCGCTCGCCCCGCCGGTATCGACGTCGATCGTGAAGGAGGCCGAGTCGCCGGCCGCGATGTCGCCCAGGGCGCAGTCCGGCACGCCGTCCGGATCCTCGTCGCAACCGGAGGTCGTCGACTCCATCGAGCCGACTCCCCCGGTGAAGGAACTCGTGACCACGACGTTGCGCGCGGCGTCGGGGCCCGCGTTCTCGACGCTGACGCTGTAGCGGACCGTGCTGGCCGAGACGACCTGGCTTTCCGCGTCGAGGTCGAGGTCGGCCTCGGGTTCGCGGCCTCCGCCCGGACCGTCTGGATCGCCTGGAGCGACCGGAGCGGGTCGGCCCGGCGCCGACAGGAACACCACGAAGCCATCGTGGTCGGAGGCGAATAGAGCCGAGTCCGGATTGTCCTCCTCCACCCTGCGGCGAGCGTCCGCATTGCCGCGGGCATAGGTGATCCCGACCACGCTTCCAACCATTCCCTGGTTCACAAGCGCGTGGTCCAGCACTTGCGCATTGTTCTCGAAGACATAGGAATAGCGCTGCGCTTCGGGCACGCGATCGATCAGGTTGACCAGGGGCGGGTCGACCAGAACCGACCCGGAGAGCACATTCTCGCTCGCGGTCACGTCGCCGGTGAGCTGGCCGATGACGTCCGCGTAGCCGTCCGTGAACTGAAACGCGTTGAAGTCGCCCACGATGATCAGCTTCTCGTCCTCGAGCGACTCCGCTACTCGGGCCAAGGCCTGGGCCTGCTCAAACCGCTTCGTGCGCACCCGCTCGGCCTCCGCGCCATCGATGCCCAAGAACGAGCGGTTGTGGACCACGATCACGGAGAACTCGATGCCCTGGACCGCCGCATCCAATTGCAGCGGCGGGCGAGTGAACAGGATCTCGTTCATGTTGGTCAGAGGGTTCGTGAACGTGGTCGTCGTGTCGTGCTGTTCCACATCCGACCGGACGGTAACGCCCGAACGCACGAGGAAACCGACGTTGATGTCGATAGGCCCTGTCTCCAGATGGGCGGTGTAGCTGACGCTCGAATCGGCTGAGCGGATTTCGTCGGCGAGTTGGGTGAGCAATGCCTTGGTGTAGACCTCCTGCACGCCGATGATGTCCGGTGAGTTGAGCACTTGACGGATGTACCGCGACAGCTTCTTGAGCTTCGTTTCGGTATCGCCCGCGACCCGCCCCAGGTTCAGCATGTTCAACGATGCGACCGTGACTTCCCCCGCCTTTCGCGCCCGAGCCGGATACGGCAGCGGGGGCGCGACCGTCAACGCGGTGAGTTCGGTGGGCCACATCTCGTAACCGCCGAACTCGAAGCCGAGGACGCCGGTGGCCGTGAATGTCGTCCCCGGCGCCCAGGACTCGTTCTGGTCGCGCAGCTTGTTCGGGTCGAGTTCGAACAGCTCCGGATTCCCGTCCCACACCGGGATGCCGGGGTTGGAGGTCAAGCCAGGGTACTCGACACCCTTTTCCCGAAACGCGCGCATCGCCGTCGGCGTGATGTACATCTCGGCGACCGGATCCGAACCGAAGTACTGACTGCCGATATGGACCGTGCCGGCCGCGATCCGGATCCGCATGCCCTCGTAGCACTCGTACTCCATCGCGCAGCTCGGGCTGGCAGGATCGAGCGACGGCACCGTGGCGCCGAACTCGACCGGGGCCGGCAGAGTCTGGTTGCTAGCGTCCAGAGTCACCGAGGCATCGGTAACCGACGTCGTCGCGTCGATCCGCGTGTAGGCGAAAAACTCTTCGACCTCGCCGGTCACGTCAACCTGGTCGCCGACGTTGATCATGGTCGTCCCGTCGTACAGGACGAAGATGCCGTCCGACGTATCGACGTCGTTGTCGCTGTCCGCCGTCGGCGTCTGGATGAAGAAGCCGCCCGCACCGACCGCGGTGACGATGTTGTCGTTCGTGGTTGCCATCCCGTCTTGCTCCGTACAGGGGCTAGCGGCGCCGCTGCCCTGAATCACGTGAATCGCAGTCCCACCTGTACAGTCGATCGAGGGAATCACAGGCGGACAGTCGTTGGCGGCGCCGGGCGTACCCAAGTCGCCGTCGCCGTACTCGGTGGTCGCTTGGCACCAGTTACTGCCAGTGTTGTTGGGCAGGTCCGGGCTCTTGAGGGCCACGGCAGCGCCGACGGCGTACGGGAAGGTGGCGCCGTCGTCGTACTCGACCCGGTCCTGCTCGACGTTGGTGGCGTTGAGCAGGATGATCTTGTCCGAGCCGTTGGTCAGACCGAAGCTGCTGAACTCGTAGTGGACCTCCACGTCGCCGTTGGTCGTCCTGTCGTCGTTGATTCCCAGGACCAGGTAACCCTCGGACTCGATCCACAGGCTTCCGCCGTTGGCTATCGTGTGGTCACCGGTCAGCGTGTCGTCGTCATCGAGCTTCCAGCCATTGATGTCGACCCGCGTGCCCCTGTTGTACAGCTCAAACCACTCTCCGCGGTTGTCGTTGACCTCGCTCGGGTTCTGGATGAACTCGTTGATCACGATCTGCCCGAAACCAACGCCCGTTCCACCAACCACCAACACGCACCCCACCCCAATACGCGACGCTACGCGCCCGATACAACCCATTTGTTACCCCTCTTTTGGTCGGCTCTTCGCCGGTTCGTCTGCCTGCCCATCGGGCAACCAGGGGGGAATACGCTTCCAACACCGCTCGGCGCGCACCCGTGGCATCGAATGCGCCCGGTAATTCTCCCAGGGAAGAGAGAAGCCCGATGAAGCCGAGAGGCTGGCGAGGCCTGTCAGCCTCGCCCGGCGATTCCCGGCTGCCCGTTCGACTCCGAATCACTCCCAATCAGGCGCTTGTCCTATCGGGACCGGCCTGACTCAGAGTCTCACCGAGAAGACTCCGCTCGCGTCGTTGACCAGGCGGCGCAAGAGCCTTCCTGGTGGGGCCAAACAATAGATGTTAGTCGAATTCTTCCCTGCCGTCACTTAGGCTGTGTAAAAGCTCGCGGGCCCGGGGGTGATCAGGATCGATTTCGAGCGCCCTTTCCAACATACGCAGGCCAGTCTCTGCGCGTCCCGTCTTGATGTACGCGATGGTCAGAAGAGCGTAGGCATCCGCCCGGTCGGGATTGATTTCGACCGCCCGCTCCAGGGCCGCCGCCGCCTCTGGATTTCGGTCGGCCAGCCCGTAGAGCACGCCGAGGTTGAGGTGGGCATCGTAGGAGTCCGGGTCGAGGCGCAAGACCTCACGGTAAAGCCGCTCCGCGGACCGGTAGTCCCGCTCCGCCAGGCGCTGGTTCGCGGTTCGGATCATCGTCTGGGTATCGCGCACCAGCGCCAGGACCGTCTGCATCATCGGATCCGGGAGGCTCGACACTTCCGCTTCGGTCAGACCGCGCAGCAACTCCTCGGCACGCGCGTCGTTCCCACGCTGTCGCTCCGTCATCGCGAGCAGATAGCGCGTTTCACGGTGCTGCGGGTCGACCTCAAGGGACGAACGCAGGTGCTCGGCGGCCTCTTCGTAGCGTCCCCGCCGTCGCGCCGTCTTGCCCAGGCCGAGTTCACCCCAGGGCGCGCCCGGAGCGGCAGACCGCGCGGCGCGGAACGCCCGCTCCGCGCCGTTGAGGTCACCGGCAGCGAGCAGCGCGTTGCCCAACCGGACCCGCGCCGCCCAGTACGACGGACGGAGTTCCAGAGCGCGCTCGAAGTGGCGCGCCGCCTCGTCGTGAGCGCCGCGGCCGGCGGCGAGAAAGCCCAGGTAGTACGGCCATTCCGCGGCCCCGGGGTCGAGTTGCGCGGCACGCTCGTAACAGCGCCGGGCCTGGTCGACATAGCGGTGCGCCTGGTAGAGGCGACCCAGGGCGCCGACGGCGGACCCGCTCGACGGGTCCCGTTCCACGGCGGCGACCGCGTCGCGGACCGCGGTGGCGAAGCCGGGGTCGAGATCGGAGAGGTTGGGGATGCGGGGGAGTTCGGCGACCGCCGGTATCTGTGGCGGCGGTTCGCCGCACGCGAACAGAAACCAGGCCAGAAGGGCCAGAAGGGCGCAGCGATCACCTCGCGTCACGGCAAACTCCCTCAGCCGGCGCTACGCCGCCCGGCGCCAGCAACCGCAGGATGCGGTTCAACGGCACCCCAACCCGCTCGGTGACTCCGCCGTGCGACCATCGCACTTCCAGGTGATCGACGCCAGGGACATCGCCAAACGCGAAGTGAACTCGCGGATCGTTGGCGACCGCGAAGCTGCGCGCCGGCCGCACGTCCCGGGTCCAACTCCTACCCCCCGCCTCGACGGTGACGCGCGAGCCGATAGCGGAACGATCAAGGACGCCGCCGCCGCAGAGATCGACCACCAGCCATGACTGCCCGCTGCTGACCTCGTTGCGGAGCAGCCTCGCAGGCCCATCGTTGTTGACCACCACGATGTCCATGTCGCCGTCGTTGTCGAGGTCGCCGAACGCGGCGCCGCGGCTGACCTCGAGCAGTTCCAGGGCGGCGCCGGCCCGGTCCGAAACGTCCTCGTACCGGCCGGAGGGCATGCCGCGCAGCAACTGGTTCGGCTCGCGGTAGTCGAAGGCGGCGGTGTCGCCCGGCGTCACCTTGCCGTTGGCGACGAACAGGTCGAGCACACCGTCGCCGTCGTAGTCGAACCAGGAAGTGCCGAAGCCGGTGTACGGCTGGCTCACCCCGCCCAGACGCAGTTCGTCGGTCGCATCCACGAAGAAACCGTCGCCGTCGTTGCGGTAGAACGTGTTCGTCTCCCCGCTCAGGTGGGTCAGGAACAGGTCGAGGTCGCCGTCGCCGTCGGGATCGGCCACGGCGATGCCCATACCAGCCTCGGCCTGCCCCAGTTCGTTCAGCGCCACCCCGCGCGGCAGGGCATCCTCCCGGAACGTGCCGTCGCCCTGGTTGAGCCACATGTGGTTCACCGCCTGGTCGTTCGCCACGTAGAGATCGACCAGGCCGTCGCCGTCGAAGTCGCCGGAGACGACACCGAGTCCCGGCCCGGCGACCGAACGGATACCCGCGGCCTCGCTCACGTCGACGAAGCGACCGTTGCCCTCGTTGCGGTAGAGGGTGTCCGGCGCCGGCGGATACTCGGCCGGATTGCAGTAGTTGCGCAACCCGTTCGGCCCCAGGCAGGGCCGTTCCCGGCCGGCGCTCCAGACGACGTAGTTGGCCACGAAGAGGTCCAGGTCGAGATCACCGTCGTAGTCGAAGAACACGGCGCTCGACGACCAGGACACGTCGCCGACGCCGGCCCGCTCCGTCGCGTCCTCGAAGGCGCCGTTGCCCAGGTTGCGGTAGAGACGGTTCACGCCGACGTTCAGTACGTAGAGGTCGACGAAGCCGTCCCGGTCGTAGTCGGCCGCGGTGGCGCCGGCCCCGTAGCCGGTGTCGCCGACGCCGGCTGCGTCCGTCGTGTCTTCGAACGTGCCGTCGCCCAGGTTGCGGTAGAGACGGTTGCCCGGCGTGGCGCCGGATGCGGGCGAGACGCCCGCGTTCCCAGGCTGGGGGCCTCCCGCGTTTCCAGGAGCTCCTGGTACGGGACCGCTCTGCACCAGGTAGACATCCAGGAAACCATCGTCGTCGACGTCGAGCAACGCCCCGCCGCCGACCAGAAGCTCGGGGTAGTTGTACTCGCCGGCCGCGCCGTTCCGGTGAACGAACTCCAACCCGGCCTCGACCGCCCGCTCGACGAAGATCGGCGCCGCCGCCGCGAGTTCTGCCGGCGCAGCAGGTTCGCCCACCCGGTCGCCGCCGGGCCCGGCGCAGGCCCAGAGGGCCGTCGTCACCGCGACCGGAAAGAGAATCGGAGCACGCCGCATCGCCGCCGCAGACACTATCCGGGAGATGCCGGGTCGTGGCTTGGGCCCGTTCTCGGCCGGCCGCGCCGCCAGTTGACAGAAATCTACCGCCAGTGATACAGATTTCTGCATGCGAACCACGCTGAACTTCGACGATCGCCTGATCCGCGCCGCCAAGAGTCGTGCCGCAAGGGATGGCGAACCACTGACCCGCTTGATCGAGCGGGCTCTGCGCAACTATCTGGAGCCCCCAGCCCGCAACGAGCCTCCGTTTCGATTGGAGCTTCTGACCAAGAAGACTCGGACCCTGCCCGGTGTCGACCTTGACGACCGCAACTCTCTCTACGAGATCATGGAGGGGCGGGGCTGATCGCGGTCGATACGAACGTCCTCGTCCACGCGCACAACCCGGGTTCGAGCAAGCACAAGGCGGCATGCTCGCGGCTCGCCGCGCTTGCCGGCTCCCTGTTCCGTTGGACCATACCGGCGCCGTGCATGGCCGAGTTCCTGCGGGTCGTGACCCATCCACAGGTTCTGGATCCTCCCTACACCGCGGACGAAGCCTGCGACTGTCTCTCGCGACTGCTCGCGTCGCCCAGCCTGACGCTACTCAAGCCCGGCCAAGACTCCGCGCAGCTCCTGATGGAGGCGGTTCGAGAAGTGAACGCGACCGGCAACCTCGTCTTTGACGCCCACATCGTGGCACTCTGCCGGGAACATGGGATATCGACGCTGGTAACCGAGGATCGTGACTTCGGCCGCTTCAAGGGTCTCACCCTGGAGCGCCTGGAACTATGATCCAGCCCTCATTTCGGGCCCGGGTCGTCGCCCGGTTAGGCTCTGCACCCTCTGAACCACTCAAACGGAACCAACGACCTGAGACCTCAATAGCCATGCGTGTGATTCCCATTGTAGGCGCCGGCCTTTTCGTCCTGGCCATCGGCCCGGCGGCCGCCCCCGCCGCTGCCGCCGAAGAGGACCCGGTCTTCACCACCCGGGGCAACGTCGCCATCCGCGGCTACGACCCGGTGGCGTACTTCACCGAAGAAAAGGCGGTCAAGGGCAGTCGCGACTTCACCCTTGGGTGGCAAGGCGCCGACTGGCGCTTCAAGAACGCCGAGAACCGCGACCTCTTCGCCGCCGACCCGGACAAGTACGCGCCGCAGTACGGCGGCTACTGCGCCTGGGCGGTGAGCCGCAACTACACCGCGCCCACCGATCCGGACGCGTTCACGCTCGTGAACGGCAAGCTCTACCTGAACTACAACGCGAAGGTCATGGAGCAGTGGCTGGAGGACCGCGACGGGAACATCGACAGCGCCGACAAGAACTGGCCGTCGGTGCTGAAGGAGTAGCCGTCTATCCCCTCCCCCACCTGCGGTAGAACTCGGCTGGTCGCAGGCCGCGACCCTTCGTCCGGCGGGCCCGACGAATGAAGCTCCTCGCGTTCAGCGACGTGCACCTGGACTCCAAGTTCGGCTGGGCGACGCCCGAAGTGGCGCGCCGGCAGCGTCAGCGGCTGCGCGATGCGGTGACCTGGGCCTTCGAACAGGCCCTGGAGGAAGGCGCGGCCGCCGTGCTCATCGGCGGCGACCTGTTCGAGCACGAACTCGTGTCCCCGGACACCGTCGAATTCCTGCGCCGGACCTTCGAACGCTCCGGCCTCCCGATCTTCGCCGCGCCGGGGAACCACGACTACGCTGACGCGACCAGCCCGTACCGGCGGATCGAATGGCCGGACAATGTCCACATCTTCACTGAGACAAGCCTGACTCCGGCACCACTCGCAGACGGCGTCACGATCTGGGGCGCCGCGCACCGGAAACCGGTCGACACCCCCGGCTTCTTCGAAGACGGCTTCCACGTCGGCAATTCCCCTGACGCCGGCAACGGCGTCCACATCGCCGTCTTCCACGGCGAGGAACGGCTGGCCGCGTTTCAGGGACAGCACCGGCACGCCCCGTTCGAGGGCGATCAGATCACGGCCGCGGGCTTCGACCACGCGGTCGTCGGGCACTCGCACAAGCCTGCGGACCGCCCGACCTGGACCCGGCTCGGCTCGCTCGAGCAACTTGCGTTTGGCAGCGCCTACGGCAGCGCGGTGGTACTGGAGGTCGACAACGGCAAGGTCACCAGGCGGCGCCTCGATCCGCTGCCCCCCACTCTCCACTCGCTCAGCGCGAGTCTCTCCGACGTGGAAGACCTGGAAGGCGCCCGCAACCGAGTGAGGGAGGCACTCGAGGGACGGACCGGCGCGGCCCGCGTCCGGCTGCTCGGTGAGGTCCCTGACACCCTTCACCTCCACGCCAACGACTTCGGCCCCGGCGCCTTCGAGCCGCCGGAGGGCATCGACCAGGTGCTGGTCGACATCTCCGGCCTGACTTCGCCCTACGACCTGGAACACATCGCGGACGAGCCGACCGTGCAGGGCATGTTCGTCCGCCACGTCCGCGACGCCGACCTGGACGAGAAAACGGAGCGTCTCGTGCTGCTCGCGGGTCTGCGTGCGCTCGACGGCCGGGACAGCCTCGGGGTCATCGACGAACTCCGGATGAGCGCCGTGGACCCGTGAGGATCCTCCGCATCCGCGCCCACGACTTCGGCAAGCTGAACGGCGCACTCGACCTGGCGCCCGGCATGACCGTGGTCCACGGCGGCAACGAAGCCGGCAAGTCGACCTGGCTGCAGGCGATCTTCGCCGGACTCTGCGGCCGGCGCCGGGGCCGTGGCGCGAACACTCTCGAGGACAGGGAGTTCGAGCGCCAATTCGAACCCTGGAACGGCAAGCCGTGGCGCGCGACGATCAAGTTCCAGCTCGACGACGGCCGCCGGATCGAGATCCAGCAGACCGACCTGAAGACGAAGGAAAGCTCCGCCCACGATGCCGAGACCGGTCGCCCGCTCGGCGACGAGATCATCTACCGCGGCAGCATCGACGGATCCCGATTCCTGGGCCTGAACCGCCAGGTCGTGCCGTCGACGCTGGTCATCGGCCAGGGCGACATCCAGCGCCTGCGTCAGAAGAGCGAAAAGAAGGGCGACGAGGCCTCGGCCCTCAAGGAGGAACTGCAACGGGCGGCCGCATCCGCCGGCGGCGTCGCCACCGCAGCCGAGGCGCTCCGCATCCTGAAGAACTACGCCAGAAACGAGATCGGCACGGAGCGCAGGAACTCGACCAAACCGCTGCAGCGGGCGACCGAGCGGACCGCTCTTGCTGCCAAGAGCCTCGAAGCTGGCAGAGAACATCACAAGGAGCGCAACCAACTCGAGAACCGGCTGAGTGCGGCGCGCG
Source organism: Candidatus Multivorans sp. (assembly GCA_965216125.1). GTDB lineage: Bacteria > Acidobacteriota > Thermoanaerobaculia > Multivoradales > Multivoraceae > Multivorans. The sequence goes on from OZ244152.1 coordinate 4,658,849, forward strand.
ACCGGGCCCTGCGGGCGAAGGGTGAGTTCCGGCGCTGCGAACAGCTCCGGACGGAGCGCGAACTGGAGCGCCTCGATGCTCGCCTCGCCGAGATCGAGCGGCTCGAAGGTCTCTTCCCGGACGGCGGCCCCCCGCCTGCGCCCGGCAAGGGCCCGGACGCCGACAAGGCACGGGAACTGCGCGAAGCCGCGTTCGAGTATCGCAGGCGGCCGGAGCCGCCCGCGGAGCTCCAGGGGCCCGGCACCGGGGATATGGCGAGGGAACTGGCCGAACTTCCCGAGGCGCGGGAGGGCGACCGCGAGGTTGCCCCCGAAGTCGCAGCCGCGGCGCGGAAGTGGCGGGAATCGCGTGAGGCCCGCGCGGTGCGTGAACGACTCGGCCCCGGCGACCCTCCGGACACGAGAATCACAGGGGCGGACGAAGCCGCCGCGCGACGTGCCCTGGCGGTCCTGGAGTTGCCGGAAGTCGAGTCCCTGGACCGCTTGGAACAACACGTCCTCGAACTGCGCGAAGAGCGGTCACGGTACACGAGGCAGCTCGAAGCGAACTCCGGCTTCGGAAAGTGGCCCTGGCACGGGGCGTTTGCCGGCAGCCTGTTGGGCGTGCTGGCGATGCTGGACCTTCTGCCGCGAGTAGTTGGCGGCGCCGGGGTGCTTCTCGCCTTGGTCTCTTCCCTGCTCATCTACCGCGCACAGCGGCGAACTCCCCGACCCGATTCTGTTGCTGGGCCTGTTGAGCTCGCCCAGGAGAACCAGGAGCTGGCCGACGCCGAAGCTGATCTCCGGGACCTCAAGCGGAAGCGCAAGACCCGATGGCGGCAAACGGAGGCCGCCGCGCGCGATCTCGAGTCGCTCGGTCTGGAACCCGATGCGGATGTGGTACGCGCCGCCTTGGACGCCCTCAGGAAGCGTGAGGTCTGGGACTGGGAGCACGCGAGCTGGCAGCAGCGCGTAGCCGCCGCGCGGCAGGACGAAGCGGCCGCCGAGGAGGCCCTGCGCGCGGCACTGCGTGGTCGGAGCGTGGAGGATCCCGAGGCGCCAGTCGCCGCCCTGTTCGACAGGTACGAACGGGAATGCCGCCAAAACCTCGCGCTCGCCACGGGAACGGACCGACGCGAGGCACTGAACGCCCGCATGGAGGCCCGCCAGCAGGTCGAGCGGGCATCGGCGCGACAGCGAGAGCACCGCGAGGCGGCCGAAGCACGCTTCCGGGCGGCTCTCCTGGCAGCCGACTATCCCGCGGACTCGACAACGGATCCCGACCAGTGGGTCGCGGACTGGCTCGAGCGGCGCGAACTCCGGCTTGGCCGGCTGCAAAGCGACTGGCGCCGTCTCCAGCGCCTCATGGATGGCCGCAACCATGAGGAGATTGCGGCCGAGCGGGGCTCGACCGCCGCCCGGCTGAGCGCGCTCGCCAGCGCCGAAATCGACGATGCACCGGAACTCCAGGGGCTAAGCAACGACGCGTTGGAACGGAAACTGGCCGAGGCGCGGAGCGTTGCCGCCGACGCCGGCAACGAAGTCAGCAACTACCTCGGTCGTCTCGACGCGGACGCCGACCTCCCCTCGCTCGCAGAACTCGAAGAGGAGCAGGCCGCAGCGGACCGCGAAGTCGAGATCCTGCGCCGGTCCGGCCGGATTCTCGACACAGCGCAACAACACCTGAAGGAAGCCCAGGACGAGGTCCACCGGATGCTCGCCCCCGACCTCCGGCAAGGACTCGAAGAGCGGCTGAGTCGGGTCACTGCCGGCCACTACTCCAGGGCCCGCGTCGATCCGGAGCAGGGCCTCGAAGTCCAGCTCGAAGTCGAGGACGGCGACTACCGCTCGGCCTCCGAACTGTCCTACGGCACCATCGACCAGGTCTACCTGCTGCTCCGCATCGCTCTCGCCGAGGCCCTGGGCAACAAGAAGGAGTCGGCGCCGCTGTTCCTGGACGACGCCACCGTCCACTGCGACACCGACCGCACCATCCGCTTCCTCAGCCTCCTGCTGACGCTGAGCGAAGAGCGCCAGATCGTCGTCTTCAGCCAGGAAGAGGAGGTTCGGCACTGGGCCGAAGGTCGCCTCGTCGGGGATGCCCGGCACCGCCTGATCGAACTCGACCGGCAAGGACGCCCCGTGGGCCCGAACGGCACCGGCGAAGCGGGTCTCTCAAATGGCGGACCCGGGCCCGCGCCCGATCCGGAGCGCCAGCACTCCCTTCTATAATCCCCGACCCCATGCACACCATAGAGCGCGCGGCGTGCCGCGCCGAAGCCACCCCGTAGCCCATGCGCCGTCTGCTGATCGCAAACCGCGGCGAGATCGCGGTACGGATCGCCCGCGCGGCGATGGATCTTGGCATCCATACGGTGGCGGTGTACTCCGAGGACGACGCGAACGGGCTCCACCTGCGGATCGCCGACGAGGCGGTCGCCCTGAACGGTCGCGGCGTGCCGGCCTACCTCGACATCGAAGGCGTCGTCGGGCGGGCAGTGGATGCAGACTGCGACGCGATCCATCCCGGCTACGGCTTCCTGGCCGAGAATGCCGACTTCGCCGCCGCCTGCGGCGAGGCCGGCATCACCTTCGTCGGCCCGCGGCCCGAGGTGCTCGAACTCTTCGGCGACAAGGGCAGGGCCCGTGCGGCGTCGACCGAAGCGGGGGTGCCGGTGCTGCCCGGCACGGATCGGCCGACGACGCTCGAGGAGGCACAGGAGTTCTTCGCCGCCCTGCTCCAGGGCAAGGCAATGATCATCAAGGCGCTTGCCGGCGGCGGCGGTCGCGGGACCCGCATCGTCACCTCGGCCGGCGAGATCGAAGAGGCCTACGAGCGCTGCCGCTCCGAGGCCGAGCGCGCCTTCGGCAACGGCGGCCTCTACGTTGAGGAGCTGATCCCTCGGGCGCGGCACATCGAAGTCCAGCTCCTGGGCGACGAATCCGGCGGGCTGATCGACTTCGGCGAACGCGAATGCAGCGCCCAGAGGCGGCACCAGAAAGTGGTCGAGACGGCGCCGGCGCCCAATCTCTCCCCCAGCCTGCGCACCGCGATCATCGACGCCGCGCTAAGCCTGGGCCGGTCCACGCAGTACAACAGCCTGGGCACGTTCGAGTTCCTCGTCGACGCGGACGCAAGCGGCGAAAACGGCAACGGCAGCGGACCGGCGTCCTCAGCCGATGGCTGGTTCGCCTTCATCGAGGCGAACGCCCGCCTGCAGGTCGAGCACACCGTGACCGAAGCCGTCACCGGCGTCGACCTCGTGCAAGCACAACTCCGGGTCGCCAGCGGGGAGTCGATCGCCGACCTGGGCCTCGACTCGGCCGACGCCGTCCGCGCCCGCGGCTTCGCGATCCAGGCCCGGGTCAACCTCGAGACCCTGGACGCCGCCGGGAATGTGAGGCCCTCTTCCGGCGTACTCGTCGCCTACGAACCGCCAAGCGGACCGGGAGTACGGATCGACGGCTGCGGCTACGCAGGCTACGAGGCGAACCCGGCCTTCGACTCCCTGCTGGCGAAGGTGATCGCTCATTCGCCCTCCAGCGACTTCACGAGCGCCGTGAAGCGGGTCTCGCGGGCGCTCGACGAGTTCCGTATCGGAGGACCCTCGACGAACATCCCCTGGCTGCAGAGCGTCCTCAGCCATCCGGACTTTGCCGCGGGCAACCTCTATACCCGCTGGCTCGACGATCATGCCGGGGAACTGGCGGCGGCCGCCGCCGCCGGCAACGGCCGCAGGCAGCGTTTCGTTCCGGCTACGGCCACTGGCGGCGCGGCGCCAGGCCCCGGGGACACGCCGAGCGACGACGTACGCGACAGCGGCTTCGCCGGCGCCCGCGTCGACACCGCCGATCCTCTCGCTCTGTTCGCGTACGACCAGGCGACAAAGGCGGCCGAGGTCGCCGAGCAGGACGCGAGCACCGCGACGCCTGGGCCCCAAGCCGGCCCCGAGGCCGCCACGGGCGTAGTCGCACCAATCCAGGGCACGATCGTCAGCATCGACGTCGCGGAAGGCGAGGAGGTGCTGCGAGGCCAGCAGGTCGCGGTGATCGAGGCGATGAAGATGGAGCACGTGCTCCGCACCGGCTGCAGCGGCATCGTCAAGCAGGTCACGATGGCGGCAGGCGACACGATCCGCGAGGGCTATCCCCTGGTCTTCGTCGAGGAAGCGGAGGGTGGCGAAGCCGCCGACGCCGCGGAGGAGATCGACCCCGACTACATCCGGCCCGACCTGGAAGAGAACATCCGCCGCCACGCCTACACCCTGGACGAGAACCGGCCCGAGGCGGTGGCCCGGCGACGCCGATTCGGCTTCCAGACGCCCCGGGAGAACATCGAGCAACTCGTCGACCCCGGCTCGTTCAAGGAGTACTGGCCGCTGCTGGTGGCGCGGCAGCACCAGAAGTACAGCGACGAGAAGCTGCGCCAGTACACGCCCGCCGACGGCGTGGTCGCCGGCACCGCGTCGATCAACGGCAATCTCTTCGACGACGAGCACTCCCGGGCGATCGTCCTCTCCTACGACTACACCGTGCTCGCCGGCACCCAGGGCGGCCGCAACCACTACAAACAGGACCGCCTGTTCGAACTCGCCAACCGCTACCGGCTGCCGCTCGTCTTCTTCACGGAGGGCGGCGGCGGACGGCCCGGCGACGACTACACGGGACCGCGGGTCGCGTTCGACACCTACACGTTCACGCAATTCTCCAAGCTCTCCGGCCTGATTCCACTGGTCGGTGTGAACAACGGCCGCTGCTTCGCCGGCAACACCGCCCTGCTCGCCTGCTGCGACGTGATCATCGCCACCGAGGCGTCGACCATCGCCATGGGCGGCCCGGCGATGATCGAGGGCGGCGGCCTCGGCGTCTACACGCCGGAAGAAGTCGGCCCGATGTCGTTCCAGGTGCCGAACGGCGTCGTCGACATCCTGGTCAAGGACGAGGAAGCGGCGGTCGAGACCACGAAGAAGTACCTCTCCTACTTCCAGGGGGCGACGTCCGAGTGGGAGGCCCACGACCAGCGCCCGTTGCGCCACGTGATTCCCGAGAACCGGCTCCGCCTCTACGACATGCAGGAGATCCTCCACAGGCTGGCCGACGTCGGTTCGGTGCTGGAGATCCGCGAGAAGTTCGGGATCGGCGTGATCACCGCCTTCATCCGGGTCGAGGGCAAGCCGATGGGCGTGATCGCGAACAACCCGCACCACCTGGCCGGAGCGATCGACTCCGACGGCGCGGACAAAGGCGCCCGCTTCCTCCAGCTCTGCGACGCCTTCGACATTCCGGTGCTGAGCCTGATGGACTGCCCGGGGATCATGGTCGGGCCGGACCACGAGAAGACCGCCCTGGTCCGCCACTGCGCGCGCATGTTCAACACCGGCGCCAACCTGTCGGTGCCCATGTTCGGGGTCGTCGTGCGCAAGGCCTACGGCCTCGGCGTGCAGGCGATGTGCGGCGCGAGTTCGCTGGTCGGCTTCTTCACTGTCGGCTGGCCGACAGCCGAGTTCGCCGGCATGAACATCGAGGGCGCGGTCAAGCTCGGCTACCGCAAGGAACTCGCCGCGATCGAGGATCCCGAGGAACGGCGACTCGAGTTCGAGCGCCGCGTCGAGGCCTCGTACGAACGCGCCAAGGCGGTCAATTCCGCCGCCGGCGGCGGTCTCGACGACGTGATCGATCCGGCGGATACCCGCTCATGGATCACCGAAAGCATGAAACGGCTGCCGGCGCCGCCGCCCCGAACGGGCAAGAAACGGCCCTACATCGATACCTGGTAACCGGCAGCCATCCGGTCACCGGCCCATCCACACCCTTCACCTTCGACCCGTAGTCACCTTCGACCAGGAGGGCTCACCTGCATGTCCTATGAACCGCCCAAGGTCTGGAAGTGGGACGCCGAGAGCGGCGGCCGCTTCGCCAACATCAATCGCCCGATCGCGGGTCCCACCCACGACAAGGAGCTGCCGGTCGGCGACCATCCGTTCCAGCTACATTCCCTGGCCACCCCCAACGGGGTCAAGGTCACGGTGATGCTCGAAGAGCTGCTGGCGCTCGGCCACAGCGGCGCCGAGTACGACGCCTACCTCATCAACATCGGTGAGGGGAACCAGTTCTCGAGCGGGTTCGTCGCGATCAACCCGAACTCCAAGATCCCGGCCCTCCTCGACCGCAGCACGGCGCCGCCGACGCGGGTCTTCGAATCCGGCGCCATCCTCCTCTACCTGGCCGAGAAGTTCGGCAAGTTTCTACCCGAGGATCACGCGGCGCGCACCGAGTGCCTGTGCTGGCTGTTCTGGCAGATGGGCAGCGCGCCCTACCTGGGTGGCGGGTTCGGCCACTTCTACGCCTATGCCCCCGAGAAGTTCGAGTACGCCATCGACCGCTTCACCATGGAGGTCAAACGCCAGCTCGACGTCCTGGACCGGCACCTGGCGGACTCCCGGTACATGGCGGGCAGCGAGTACACGATCGCCGACATGGCGATCTGGCCCTGGTACGGCGGCCTCGCCGCGGGCAAGCTCTACGGCGCCGGGGAGTTCATCGAAGCCGACACCTACGAGCACGTGAACCGGTGGTCGAGCGAGATCGCCGGGCGCCCGGCGGTCAAGCGGGGGCAGATGGTCAACCGGGCCTTTGGCCGGCCGGAGAAGCAGCTCCGCGAGCGTCACGCCGCCAGCGATTTCGAGACCAGGACGCAGGACAAGCTCGAGCCGGCCGAGGACGATTAGGCCTAAGGTCCTCTCAACGGACAGGGGTCAGATCAGCTCGATTCTGCCCGCAAGGCCGGGAGCGGCGGCAAGCCTCCGGTCCGCGGTGAGCAGCACCGTGGACAGCGCTTCGGCCAAGGCAACGTAGACCGCATCGTAGGCCGAGACGTTGTGCCGGAGTTCCCATACCCGGTCGAGGAACCGGCGATGCTCATACCTTTCCACCTGCAGGCTCCGCCAGTGGCGAAGCGCCCGCATTCCCCGCGCGGCGTCCAAGGTCCCCCGCAGGACGTACCTTCGCAGCACCTGCGCGATCTCAAGATCGACAAGGTGAGGGGCGTGAATCTCCACCGACTCCGCGCGAATTCGCTCGTTCAGGCGACGGCCCCGCGCAGTGTCCAGCAACAGTTCGAGCGCCGCGGAAGAGTCGATCACCATTCCCGGCCGTCGCGCTCCTCTCGGACCTCCCGCAGAACCTCCGCCGGCGATTCATCGAGCTTCACCGGCGGCAGCTTGCGAATCGCGTCCAGCACCTCGCGGCGGCTCGGCCGGCTCACGATCCGCTCGATCTCGCGCAGAACAAAGTGCGACATGGAGACACCCTCCATCGCGGCGCGGGCCTTCAACAGGCGGTGGGTTTCCCCCGGTACGTTGCGAATCTGGAGCATCTTGGACATGCAACGCACACTAGTTTCATGTGCCACGCATGTCAATCCTCAGCCGATCCCGGACCGCTACGGCCCAATGCGCCAGCGGTCAATCGGCCGTCCCCTCCAGCACCATGTACATCCGCTGTACGCCGCGGAGGTCCACCCGCACCCGGGCCGCCGGCAGATGCTCCGCGTGGTGGGTCAGGTCGATCCGCTCCACCGCGTCCTCGGCCGAGACGCCCTCGGCGTGGAGCGCCGAGACGACCTCCCAGAGTTCCACATGGAAGGCCTGCACTTGGTCGATCAGCTCCCGGTCTCGGAAGTACGGGCCGTGACCGGGCAGGATGAGGTCGAAGTCGAGCTGCTTCAGCCGCTCCAGGGTGGCCGGCCACTCGTTGACCCAACCGTCGCCCGGCCATGGAGGTCCTCCGAGCATCATGTCGCCGGTGAACACCAGCCGCTCCTCCGGCAGGTAGGTCACCACATCGCCACCGGTGTGGGCGCGGCCAAGGAAGTGGAGCTCAATCTCGCGGCCGCCGTGAAACAACGTCATCTTCTCCAGCAGCGTCGTGTCCGGCGCCACCGGGTCGATCTCGGCGGTCGACTCGACGTGGGCGGTCTGGACGCTGATCTGGGCCTCGAGCGCCGCGCGCTCCTCTTCGGGCGCCGCCTCCAGCGCCGCCCGCAGATCCTCCAGGGCCTGCTTGTCCCGTCCGCTTGAACCCACGAAGGTGTGCTCCGCAAGCGGCGCGGTCGCCATCTTCCGGCGAGTGTACTCATGTCCGACCACGCGCACGCCCGGCCCGAACGCCTGATTGCCGTGGGAGTGGTCGTAGTGGAAGTGGCTGTTGACCAGCGTGCGGATCGGCTTGTCCGTGATCTGTTCGATCCCCGCGATCAACCCCCGCGCCGCGGCCGGCGTGATGTGCGAGTCGACGACCAGCACGTCCACGTCGGTGACCACGACCATCGCGTTGCTCCTCGTGACCATGGCGCCGGTCCCGGTGACGAAGTAGACCCCGTCGGCCACTTCCTCGAACCGATGGGTTTCGGTCTCGATGACGTGCTCCTCCGCTGCCAGACCCGACCCCAGCAGGCCGGCCGCAAGTGACCACAGAACGCTCCGCTTCCAACGCCTCATGTCCGCTCCCCTTCTTCCAAATCCCAGACTGTGGCCCGAAGCGTACCGCCTTCGCTATTTCCAACCGGCCGGCGACTCAGGCGATCCAGCCGAGCGTCCTGGCCCGGTGGACGATCAGGTCCGCGGCGCCATCGAATCCGAGCCGCTCGGTGTTCAGCACCAGGTCGTAGTGCCGTGGGTCGTCGCAGTCGCGCGCGTAGTACTCGCGGTGGTAGCGGGCGCGGTTCGCGTCGCGGCGGACCACGACGGCTTCGGCGTCCTTCTCCGGCACACCCATCACCTCGACCGCCACCTGACGCCGGAACTCGGGCCCGGCCACAAGCCGCACGTGCAGAGCGTCCTCGCGCCACGCCAGCACAGCCGCCGAAGCACGGCCGACGAACACGCAGCGCCCCTCGGCGGACATCTCACACACCACGCTGCGGGTGACGCGGATGAGGTTGCCCTCGCCGATCGAATGTCCCATCGGCGGGGCGGGGAGGAACAGGTCGGGAAGCTGAGCGCTGGCAATCCGGCCAAGGCGCTCGACGAAACCCGGCGGCCGGTCTTCCCGCGCCTGGACCTCCTCCGCCGGAATGCCCGCCCGCTCCGCCACCGCATCGATCAGTTCGTTGCCAATGACCCGCCATCCAAGCTGCTTCGCCACCAGCGAAGCCACCTGGGCGCCACCGGAGGCGTACTGCCTTGAGATCGTGATCAGCATCCAATATCTCCTCTCCGGCGCTCAGGGCGCCGACCCTCGCGCGACCGGCTTTGTGGCCGCTCCCGGTCCAACCGGCCGTTCGGCGTCAGCACGAACCGCATCTCGGAATGCCCTGCGGATCAAGAGATCCATCCGCCGCAGGTCGGAACTGGCAAGGTAGAACACGGTCGCCACCACCACAGCAAGCAGCGAGGACAGCCCAACCGCCACCGGTGCTCCCCAGACCTCAGCCAGGGCGCTGATGGGCGCCACGCCGAGCATCGGCAGCGAGAACGACATGGTCAGAAAGCCGGACACCCGGCCGCGCACCGAGTCCGGGATCAACACATGAATCGCCGTGTTGTTCAGCGTCGTGTAGACGGCCTGGAACGCCGACCCGGCCAGGATCAGGAGAAGGCCGAGCCAGAACCAGGGACTGAGCGCGAAGCCCATCATGAACAGACCGAAGGCAAAGACGCTGGTCATCATCAACCGGAGGCGGCGGCTCGAGTTGGAGCGCCAGACCACGAATGCAGCGCCCACCACCCCGCCGACCCCCGAAGCTCCACTCAGCATCCCAAGGCCAAGCGGCCCCACCTCCCAGATGTCCTCGGCGAAGACAACGAGCAAGGTCTGGAAGGGCATGACCAGGAACATCGGCACCAGGCCGAAGAACAGGAGCACGAGAACCAGGCGGTTGTCCGCGACGTAGCGGAAGCCCTGAGCCATGTTGCTGAGCATCGAATGCCCCGAGGGATTGGCCACGGGCGCCCGGTTGACTCCCATCATGGCGGCAAGAGCGAGGACGTAGAGAGCCGCGTTGAACGAGTACGCCACATTGACGCCCGCGAAGCCGATCAGAAGACCTCCCACGGACGGCCCGACGACCCGGGTCACGTTGACCGCGGTCATGCTGAGCGCCATCGCGTTGGTCAGCCGCCGCCGTCCGACGACGTCCGCAACGATCGCGTTGCGCGCCGGCATGACGAACGGGAAGACCGCCCCAACCACCGTCACCTGGACCAGGATGTGCCAGTACTCGAGCCTTCCGCTGAACAGCAGAACGAGCACGACCGCCTCGGCGATCACGACCGTTGCCTGCCCGGCCGCGACCAGGCCCCGCCGCTCGAAGCGGTCCGCCGCAACGCCGCCCACCGGCCCCAGGCTCAGCATGGAGAGCGCGACCATCAGACTGACGATCCCGAGCGCGAGTTCGCTGTCCGTGATCGAGTACACCAGCCACGAGCGCACGATCAGTTGACCCTGCATGGCCAGGAAGAACGTCGTGTTCGACAGGAAGAGCCAGCGGAACTGGGGTATCCGCAACGACTCCCACATCCCGCCGCGTCCGGGCGGCGGCCCTGGGGGACTGGGGAATCGTTGGACGGTCATCGGGTGGGCGCCAGCGTCGCGGCAGGGTATCCCGGAGCACGCCAGGAGGGTCAAACCGCTGGTACACTCCGGCGTCCTCCGCGCCGGGACCGGCCAGTCTCAGCCGGATTCGCCGACGTAGCTCAGCGGTAGAGCAGCTGATTCGTAATCAGCAGGTCAGCGGTTCAAGTCCGCTCGTCGGCTCCAACTCTCCAAGACTCCCGACTCCATCGCCCGTGGATCGTGTGGAGCGGACGCGGTTCTTGACCCACCCTCCTCTACATGCAATTCTGCATGTATGAGCACCAAGACTATCGCCCTTGAGTCGAGCATCTATCGGCGACTCGCGGCGTTGAAGAGAGGCGGCGAGTCCTTCTCCAAAGTCATCGATCGTCTGTTGTCCGAGGTGGCGGACGCGCACACTGGACAAGACATTCTCCGAAGCCTCGGAAGTTTCTCGCGCCTGACCGAGTCTGACGCAGAGCTTTACCTGGCGATCGTCGCCGAGGATCGCGAAAGCGAACGCTGGGAAGGATGATCTGTCTCGACACCACCTTCCTGGTGGATCTCTGGCGAGACCATCCGTCCGAAGACTCCTCGACCAGATCGCTGCTCGAGCGCCACTCCGGCGAGGAGTTCGTGGTTCCATGCCACGCAGCCGGCGAATTCCTCGAAGGCGGAGCGACGATCTCGGAAGCACGTCTCGCGGAGTCACTCCTCTTTCTGCGTCTTTTCCGAATCGGCGATGTCACCATCGAGACCGCTCTGCGCTACGCGCGCATCGTGTCTCACCTCAGATCGACAGGCGCTCTCAGCGGGCGTTCCAAACCCGATCTTTGGATCGCCGCCTGGGCAGCCCAGAACACCGCCCCACTGGCGACCCGGAACACGAAGCACTTCGACGGCATTCCGGACCTTGAGTTCTTGTCCTACTGAAGCCGGTGACGCGGCGCTCGCCGCAGCCAGAAGCTGAACAGCGAGCCACCGCCGTGAGCCCGGAAAGGGGTGCCCGCGCGATCCTAGGCGCACGAGGTGCTGGCGCCGACACATGGGAAGACGACGGAAACTCCTGGGAGGGGTTCGCGCACGAACTCCAGGCCTGCGCTACCCTGAGACGATGAAGACACTCCGATTCACAGCCTGCCTTGCGATAGCCGCCGCATTGGGATGCGGCCAGGCGGACGAGCAGGACGTTGACAGCGCCACGCAAGCAGCGGCCCCCCGCTACGTCACCCAGGAGTGGCGCCCGCCCAGCGCGCCGGCTACCCAAGGCGACCCGGTTCCACGACAGCCCTGCGCGCAGAGCGACCCGCTACGCCAGGCGTTCTTCGGCGATCTCCACACCCATACCGCCTTCTCGCTCGATGCCCTGGGGCGCGGCGGCTTCCAGACCCCCGACGACGCCTACCGCTTCGCACGCGGCGAGCCGCTTGATCTCGGTCCGCTCGACGAGGACGGGCAACCGACGCGCACGGCGCAGCTCGTCCGTCCGCTCGACTTCGCGGCGGTCACCGACCACTCCGAGTGGCTGGGCGAGGTGTCCGTCTGCACCGACCCCTCCTCTCCCCTCTACGATGAACCGGCGTGCCGCGGCATGCGGCCGGGAGGCACCCCCGAGGAACGCGCCGCGTGGATGGACCACCGACTCACCGGCCGGGTGCCGGGGCTGTGCGGCGAGGACGGCAGCGACTGCCGCGAAGGCCTCCTCACCGCCTGGGGCGACACCCGGGCGGCCGCGGAACGCCACTACGACCGCTCGAGCGACTGTTCCTTCACGACGTTCCACGCCTGGGAGTACACCCGCATGCCGGGCCTGTCCAAGGTGCATCGCAACGTCATTCTGCGCAACGAGATCGCGCCTGAGTTGCCGATCTCCTGGATGGACGCCGCCGCACCTCTCGACCTCTGGACCCGGCTGAAGGCGCGCTGCAACGACACCGGCACCGGCTGCCAGGCGTTGACGATCCCCCACAACTCGAACATCTCGAACGGGCAGATGTTCACGGTCGACTGGGGCGCCATGCCGATCGAGGAACAGCGGGCGCAGGCGGCCCTGCAGGCCGAGCTGGACGTGCTGGTCGAGATCATGCAGGCAAAGGGCGATTCCGAGTGCCGGCGCGGCATGTGGGGCGTCGTCAGCGGCGAGGACGAGTTCTGCGACTTCGAGAAGGTGCGCTACATCGACGGGGAACGGCCGCCCGACTGCGAGGACGGCACCGGCGTCGGCGGACTGCGCGGCGAAGGCTGCCAGTCGCGGCTCGACTTCGTGCGCTACGCGCTGATCGAAGGCATGGCCCAGGAGGAGCGGCTGGGCATCAACCCGTTCCAGTTCGGCATCACCGCCTCGACCGACGGCCACAACGGCGCTCCCGGCGACACGGACGAGGTCGACTACCAGGGCCAGAACGCGAACGTCGACTCGGACCTCGAGAAGAGGCTCACGACCCCCGCCTACGCGCCGCACCGGCTCCGCAATCCCGGCGGCCTGATCGGCGTCTGGGCCGAGGAGAACTCCAGGGACTCCCTGTTCGACGCGATGCTGAGCAAGGAAACCTTCGGCACCAGCGGGGTCCGGATCAAGGCGCGTCTGTTCGGCGGTTGGGATCTGCCGGATCTGTGCTCCAGCAACGACATGATCGCCGACGCCTACGAACAGGCCGTGCCGATGGGCAGCGTGCTCCCGGAAAGCGAAGGCGCCACGGCGCCGACGCTGTTCGTGTCCGCGATCGCCGACCCGGGGACAGGCGACCATCCGGGAACACCCCTGCAGCGCATCCAGATCATCAAGGGCTGGACCGCCGATGACGGGCTCTTCCACGAGCGGATCTTCGACGTCGCGGGCGATCCGGACAACGGCGCGGACGTGTCCAGGGACACCTGCGCACTGAGCGGCGCGGGCGCGGCGTCGCTGTGCGCCACCTGGACCGATCCCGAGTTCGATCCCTCCCTCTCGGCCGTCTACTACGCGCGCGTCCTGGAGAACCCGAGCTGCCGGTGGAACGCGCTCCAGTGCGCGGCGCTGCCCGAGAGCGAGCGGCCGGCGGCGTGCGCAGATCCCGACCAGCCGTGGCGGATTCAGGAACGCGCCTGGACCTCACCGATCTGGTATCGCGCCGCCGGTCAGTAGCGTCTCGCCGACACGCCGAACCAACCCAGGAGCGCTGCCATGAAGTCCATCAGATCCCTCTTCGCGGCCGCCGCTCCGTTGCTGCTCGCGACTTCCGTCGGCGCTCGATCTCCCTCAGTTCAGATCAGCCTCTGAGCCACCCTCGCGTTCGCCCTCTGAGCGGAAAGCTCAAGGGCGACTATCGCGTCGGCGGTTGGCGGATCCTCATGACGCCGGACCCGGAGGCACGTGTCCTCCACGTCTATGCCATCCTCCGCCGCGGCGACGCCTTCTGACGCCTACTGACGTTGACACCGGACACTCAGACGCTTAGGTTGCCGGCGAACCCCTGAGGAACTCAAGATGAACGAAGCGACTGCAACGGTGCGCTGGGCAGCCTGCGACCCCCTTCTCCTTGTCCTGCTGGCGGCTGCCTGTGGGGGCAGCGATGGCGGCGACGGAACGGCCCCAAGCACCGGCAACGTCGACGACGAGCGGATCATGCACGCCGCCGAGGCGGAGCCCGGAAGCTGGCTGACCTACGGCCAGACCTATAGGGAACAGCGCTTCTCCACTCTCGACCAGGTCACCCGCGACAACGTCCAGGATCTGGGCCTCGCCTGGACCAAGGCGATCGGCGGTCCCCGCGAGCGCATGCAGGGAACGCCGCTGGTCGTCGACGGCGTGATCTACGCGACAAACGGCTGGGGCGTGATCTACGCGCTCGACGCCGCCACCGGGGAGGAGATCTGGACCCACGACCCGAAGACCGACCGCACCTACGTCAAGTACTCCTGCTGCGGCGGGGTGGCGAACCGGGGCGTCGCGGTCTACAAGGGCAAGGTCTACGCCGGCCTCTTCGACGGCCGCCTGGTGGCCGTCGACGCGGCGACCGGCGAAGGGATCTGGGATGTCGACACCTGGCACCCCTCGGCCCTCGGGCGCTTCAACATCACCGGCGCCCCCCGTGCCGCCGCGGGCAAGGTGTTCATCGGCCAGGGCAGCTCCGAGAGCGGCCGCCGGCGCGGCTACGTCTCCGCCTACGACGCCGAGACCGGCGAGCTCGCCTGGCGCTTCTACCTCGTGCCGGGCGACCCCTCCAAGCCGTTCGAGCACCCCGAGATGGAGCTGGCCGCCAGGACCTGGGGCGGCGAGTGGTGGAAGATGGGCGGCGGCGGTACCGCCTGGAACTCCCTGGTCTACGACGAGGAGCTCAACCAGCTCTACATCGGCGTCGGCAACGGCGCCCCCTGGTCGCGCCAGGTCCGGTCACCCGGGGGCGGCGACGACCTCTTCCTGACCGCGATCGTGGCGGTCGACGCCGACACCGCCGAGATGAAGTGGTACTACCAGACCGTTCCGGGCGACAACTGGGACTACAGCTCCGCGATGGACATCGCGCTCGGCGAGCTGACCGTCGATGGCGTCGAGAGAAAGGTCCTGCTGCAGGCGCCGAAGAACGGCTTCTTCTACGTCATCGACCGGGCGACCGGCGAGCTCCTTCGTGCCCACCCCTACACCGACGCGATCGACTGGGCGACCCACGTCGACATGGAGACCGGACGGCCGATCGAGAACCCGGATGTGGTCTTCGAGGAAAAGCCGCAGTGGATCACGCCCGCGAACGCCGGCGCGCACAACTGGGAGCCGATGTCCTGGGACCAGGACAGGGGCGTCATGTACTTCTACTACCACGACTACGCGAACTTCTACGCCCTGCCCGAGGAGTTCGTGGAGACCGGCGCCTACACAATCCGCGAGTGGGGACTGAGCCTCGGCGTGGCCTCCGGCGCCTACCGCCAGAGACTCCAGGACCAGGCCGGCCCGCGGCCGGAGGACAGGGGATTCCTGGTCGCCTTCGACCCGCTCTCCGGCGAGAAGATCTGGGAGAACCGGTTGCCCTCGGCCTTCAACGGCGGCGTGCTCGCTACCATTACCGGCCTGCTCTTCCACGGCGGCGGCCGCGGCGATCTTGCGGCCTACAACGCGGACAACGGCGAGAAGCTGTGGGAGTTCGACGCCTACGGCTCGTTCTCGTCCTCGATCATCAGCTACATGATCGATGGCACGCAGTACCTGGCCACGATGGTCGGCGGCAGTACCCGGTACGACCAACCCGGCACGCTGCTCGTCTTCTCACTGGACGGCGAGGCGACCCTGCCCGAGCCCACGGAACGTGACTTCTCGATCCCCGAACAGCCACCTCTTACGGCCGATGCCGAAACGCTCGACCGCGGCAACACGCTCTACCACGACCACTGCGCGCTCTGTCACCGTGGCCTGGGTCAGACCGCGATCGTCGCCACCGCCTCGCCCGACCTGCGCCGCATGTCGCCTGAGGTCCACGACGACTTCATGGGCATCGTCCAGGACGGCCTGCTGCCGCTCGGCATGCCCGGCTACGCCGACGTCTTCGACGAGGAGGCGACCACTGCGATCCACCAGTTCGTGATCTCGAAGGCGTTGGAGGCCCAGGACGAGCGGTAGCGCCATGCCGCCCCCGAGGCAGCTCGTCCTCGACTGCGACCCCGGACTCGACGACGCGATCGCGATCCTGGTCGCAGCCCACTATGCGGACCTCGTAGGAATCACCACCGTCGCCGGCAACGTCGGCATCAACCGCACGACCCGCAACGCGCTCGCCATCGCGCAGCTCGCCGGTCTGGACGTACCGGTCCACCGGGGCGCCGCCCAACCACTCGCCGGCGCCCCGGTGGATGGAAGCCGGATTCACGGCGAAAGCGGTCTCGGCGAGACCGTGCTGCCCGACCTGACCCGGTCCGAAGCGTCAGACGACGCGGTCGGGTTCCTCTGCGATACCGCCCGCTCGGTCGACGACCTGCACCTGCTGGCCATCGGGCCGCTGACCAACATCGCGCTGGCCCTGGAGCGCGACCCCGACCTGCGTCGCCACCTGGCCAGCCTGACGATCATGGGCGGCAGCGCCGGCGCCGGCAACGTCACGCCCGTCGCCGAGTTCAACATCTGGGCCGATCCGGAGGCGGCGGCCATCGTGTTCGAGAAGGCCGCGCCGCTGACCATGGTCGGCCTCGACGTGACGAGCAAGGTCGTCTTCGGAGACGACGAGACAGCACGAATGCGGGCAGCGGAACGGCCGGTGGCCGAGTTCGCCGCCAGCCTGATCGAGTTCCTGCGCGATCGCTTCAGGGAGTACGTCGGTCAGTCCGTCGTTCCCGTGCACGACGCGACGGCCGTCATCGCCGCAACGCACCCTGAGCTGTTCGAGCGGTCGCGCCACCCGGTCGCCGTCGAGGTTCAAGGCGAGCACACCCGCGGCATGACCGTGGCCGACCTTCGCCCGGAGGCACTGATCCAGGCAATCGGCCCGCCCGGTGTTTCCCCCAGCGATGTTGTGTGGGACGCCGATGTCGGGACGGTCAGGGAGCTGATCGTGGAAGCGGTGCTGGCCTTCTAGGCCGCACCATCAGCCGTCTCACTCAGCCATCCGCCCAGCCCGCTGGTCCACCCCGTTCTGGTGCAACACCAGGTGGTCCACCGTGCCGTCCTCGGCACGCCCAAACGTGATCTGGGCGTCGACGACGCGCAGGAAGAAATGCGTCTCCGATTCCGGAAACACCTCGAACCGCGGTTGCCCGGTGAGCTGGACGAACAGCCGATCGCCCTGCCGCGTCACCGTGAAGATCAGGTCCTCGGTGAGCTGATACCGGCCGACGTAGGCGTCGTAGATCGCCGGATCGACCTCGATCGCGGTCCGTAGCGCCGGAGGCACAACGAGCCCGTAGCGCGAGTCCAGGAGGTGGAAGCCCAGGTCGTCGACGCCGTCCCCGGAGTTCGACAGCACGACGACGCCGGTCCGGGATGCCAGGTCGAAGCCGAGGAAGGACCGGTAGCCGCCGGTGCCGCCGTTGTGCCAGTGGAGCTCGCGGCCATGTCCGCTACGGGTGATCCATCCGAGCCCGATCTGCATGTTCGGCGCCGCAAAGTCACGGCGCGGAGCGTGGGTGACGGCCATCGCTGCCTGCAGCGGGGACTCGCCGAGGCCCAGATTCGCCTCGACGAAGGTCAGCATGTCGTTTACCGTCGAGCGCAGAGCCCCGGCGCCGGCAAGAGTGGGAAGGTCCCAGTTCGCCACCGGCCTGAGCTGCACGCTGTGGCCAATGGCCAGCCGCTCCTGCTGGGACGACGACAGCGAGATCGAGGTATCGGACATGCCGAGCGGCTCAAGCAACCGCGCGGACACGAGCGTCTCGTAGTCCGTCTCCTGGTTCAGAGCCAACACATGCCCCAGGAGGCCGGCCCCGAGATTGGAGTACTCGACCGTTTCGCCGATGTCGCGCTCCAGTTCGTACGACGAAAGAAACTCATGGAGCTGCTCGATCGTGTAGTCGGCGTACGGGTTCGCCGCGTTGGCCGGCCGGAGGTTGGCGGGCAGGCGCGGCAGTCCGGAGCTGTGCGTCGCCAGGTGAAGCAGGGTGATCTCAGCGCCGTTCCGGGTCGGCACCGTCACGTCCGGACCCAGCAGACGCTGAACCGGTGTCTCTAGCTCGAACTCGCCCTCGGCCACGAGTTCGGCCAGCAGGATCACAGTGAACGCCTTGGTGATCGAGCCGATCTCGAAGACGGTGTCGCCGTCCGGCTCTCGCGAATCATCGGCGGCTAGACGGCCGTAGCCGACGACACGGCGCTCGCCAGGCGCGATGACACCGACGACGATGCCAACGCTTCGCTTCTGATCGTCGATCCGCTCCGCCAGAAGTTGGAGGATCTCTTCTTCGGCTGGTATCGCGGCCGCGGGCTGGACGCCGAACGAGACGCCGGTCAGCAGGAGACCGACGAAAGCGCTCACCGCCTTCGACATCGTTGTCAAGCGGCCGCGAGTCCTCAAGCGTGCCGAGCGAGAACCTCGGGAACGGTTGGTGCGGTTCATCAGCCCGCTCTCGCGAGCACTTCAACCTGAGCCTCGAGCAACTCGCCCAAGCGATCCTTCTCCACTTCGAGATCGAAACGCGTCTGGAGATTGAGCCAGAACCGATCGCTGGTGCCGAAGAAGCGCGAGAGGCGAAGCGCCGTGTCCGCTGTCACGGACCGCTTTCCGTGGACTACTTCATTGATCCGGCGGGGGGTCACGCTGATGCCCTTGGCGAGCCGGTACTGGCTCAGGCCGAGAGGCACCAGGAACTCCTCAAGCAGGATCCGGCCAGGGTGAATTGGCTCCAGTACTCTCTTGGCCATCATTTGCCTCAATACTAGCGGCGCAGCCGCACGGGTTCATGTCGCGGGGCCTCAAATACAGCGTAGGACGACGCAATATCATCTCGTCCCATGTGCGGCCGGTACACGCTCCGCTCGAAGGCACGAACCGTAGCCGATCACTTCGAGTTGGACGAACTGCCGGACCTCGAGCCCCGCTACAACATCGCGCCGACCCAGGATGTCGCCGTAGTCGGCCTCGACCGCGAAGGCAAGCGTACCTTCGGCACGATGCGCTGGGGCTTCCCCCGGCGCCGCGGCGGCCCCCAGATCAACCTCCGCGACGACACCGCGGTCGAGGCGCCCAGGTTCCGGACCCTCCTGAGCCGGCGGCGCTGCCTCGTGGTCGCCGACGGCTGGTACGAGTGGCAACCGCAGCCCGACGGCGCCCGGCTCCCCCACTACATCCGATTGCCCGGCGGCGGACTCTTCGGCTTCGCAGGGGTCTGGAACCGGACGCCGGACGGTCTGGCCTGCACGATCCTCACTTGCGCCGCCAGCCAGCCCATCGCTGCGATCCACGACCGGATGCCCGTGATCGCACAACCGCCCTACGAGAACTGGCTCGAGGGTCCGTTGCGGGATCCCACCGAGCTGAGCGAGCAGCTCAAGACCTACGCCGGCGACCTCGAGTTCGTCCCCGTCTCGAAGCGGGTCGGCAACTACCGCAACGACGATTCGTCGCTGATCGAGCCGGCCTGAGCCAGACCGATCGACCGCCAGACGAAGTACATCGCCGGAAACACGAACGTCACCCCGAGGAACACCGTAACCAGCCCCCCGACCATGGGCGCGGCGATCCGCTTCATCACGTCGGCGCCGGTGCCCGTCGACCACAGGATCGGTACGAGGGCAATGAACGTGGTCAGCACGGTCATCGTGATCGGTCGGATTCGCCGCACCGCAGCCTCGGTGACCGCTTCGCGGAGGTCGCGCAGGTTCCGCATCGTTCCGGCGCTCTTCCGCTCGCCGAAGACGAGGTCCAGGTAGAGCAGCATCACCGCTCCGGTTTCCGCGGCAAGCCCCGCGAGGGCGATCATCCCGACCCAGACGGCGACGGACCAGTTGTAGTCGAGCCGGTCCAGCAGCCAGACCGATCCGACCAGCGAGAACGGCACCGCCGAAACGATGAACGCGGTCTTGATCACCGAGCGCGTGCTCAGGTAGAGGATCACGAAGGTCAACACGAGGGTGAGCGGGACGATGAACAGAAAGCGCTCGCGGGCCCGCTCCATGTACTCGTACTGCCCGGACCAGAGCAGCGTGTAGCCGGGAGGCAGGACGACCTGGTCGGCGACCTCCTGCCGGGCCCTTCGGATCCAGCCGCCGATGTCGGACACGTCGAGATCGACGTAGACCCACGCATTCGGTCTGGCGCCTTCCGACTTGATTCCGGCCGGGCCGTCCCGGAACTCGATCGCCGCCACCTGACCGAGTGGCACCTGGGTGCCGTTCGGCGCCGTCACCAGGATCTGCTTCATCGACTCGGGATCGTCCCGGAGTTCCCGCGGATAGCGGACGTTGATCGGGTAGCGCTCCAGCCCCTCAACGGTCCAGGACACGTTCATGCCGCCGATCGCCGACTGGATCGTGTCCTGGATGTCGCCGATCCGCAGACCGAAGCGCGCGGCCGCTTCCCGGTCGATGTCAAAATCGAGGTAGGCGCCGCCCATGACCCGTTCGGCGTACGCCGAGAGGGTACCGGGAAGCGGCTTGACCACCGCCTCGACCTGCTCGGCGAGGCGTTCCAGGGTCGAGAGATCCGGGCCGCCGAGCTTGATCCCGACCGGCGTCTTGATCCCGGTCGACAGCATGTCGATCCGGGTCTTGATCGGCATGGTCCAGGAGTTTGTGACCCCAGGGAACTGAAGCGCGCTGTCGAGTTCGGCGATCAGGTCGTCCGGACTGAGACCCGGACGCCATTCGGCCTGGTCCTTGAGCACGATCGTCGTCTCCAGCATGGACAGCGGCGCCGGATCGGTCGCGGTCTCCGCCCGGCCGACCTTGCCGAAGACGGACTCGACCTCCGGAAAGCTGCGGATGATCCGGTCCGTCTGCTGGACGATCTCGCGTGCTTTCGCGATCGATATGCCCGGCAACGTCGTCGGCATGTAGAGGAGATCGCCCTCCCACAGCGGCGGCATGAACTCGGAGCCGATTCTTTTCAACGGCGTGACGGTCGCGCCCAGCACGACGATCATCACGACGATGACCAGCCAGCGGAATCGCACGGCCCGGGCCACCAGCGGGCGGTAGACAAAGCGCAGCAACCGGGACACCGGATTGCGCCGTTCCGAGACGATTCGACCGCGCACTAGCCAGAGCATCAGGACCGGCACCACGGTCACCGCGACCACCGAAGCCATCGCCATGGAGTAGGTCTTGGTCAGGGCCAGCGGCTTGAACAGTCGCCCCTCCTGGGCCTCCAAGGTGAAGACCGGCAGGAAGGAGACCGTGATGACCAGCAAGCTGAAGAACAGCGTCGGGCCGACTTCCTGCGCCGCGCGCAGGACGATCTCGAAGTGCGACCGCTTCCCCTTGTGGGCCTCGAGGTGGCGGTGGACGTTCTCGACCATCACGATCGAGGCGTCGACGAGCACGCCGATCGAGATCGCGATGCCGCCCAGCGACATGATGTTCGAACCCAAGCCCTGGACCCGCATCACGACGAAGGCGAGCAGGACCGAAGCCGGGATGGCCAGGATCGGCACCAGGGCGGATCGGAAGTGGAAGAGGAACACGAGGCACACGAGCGCCACGACGATCGACTCCTCGACCAGGGTGTCGGTGAGCGTGGCGATGGAGCGTTCGATCAGGCCACTGCGGTCGTAGGCGACCGAGATCTCGACGTCGTCCGGCATGCCGCCGGCCAGTTCGGCCAGCCGCTCCTTCACTCTCTCGATCGTGGCCCGGGTGTCCGCGCCCGAGCGCACGACGACGATGCCTCCTACCGTCTCGCCCTCGCCGTTCCAGTCGGCGAGGCCGCGGCGCATCTCCGGCCCGATCGTCACGTTGGCGACGTCGCGGAGCAGGATGGGTACGCCGCCCGGGCCGGCCGACAGAACGATCATCTCCAGGTCCCGCACTTCCCGCACGTAGCCGCGACCCCGCACCATGTACTCGCGTTCGGCCATCTCGATCAGCCGGCCGCCGACATCGGCGTTCGACTCCTGGATCGCCCGCCGCACGACCGGCAGGGAGAGTCCGTAAGCCCGGAGGCGAATCGGGTCCACCTCGACCTGGTACTGGCGCACGAAGCCTCCGATCGAGGCGACTTCCGACACCCCTTCGACCGCCAGCAGGCTGTACTTCAGGTACCAGTCCTGGAGCGAGCGAAGATCCGCCAGGGACCGCGACTCGGAGTTCAGCACGTACATGAACGCCCAGCCCACGCCGGTGGCGTCCGGCCCGAGTTGCGGCGACACTCCTTCCGGCAGCCTGCTCTCAAGTCCGGCCACGGATTCGAGGACCCGGGAGCGCGCCCAGTAGAGGTCCGTCCCGTCCTCGAAGATCACGTAGACGAAGGAAAAGCCGAAGAACGAGTAGCCGCGGACGACCTTGGCGTACGGCACCGACAGCATCGTGGAGGTGATCGGGTAGGTCACCTGGTCTTCGACGACCTGGGGCGCCTGACCCGGGAACTCCGTGTAGAGGATCACCTGCACGTCCGAGAGGTCCGGTATCGCGTCGACGCGCGTGGTCCGCACCGACCACACGCCGGCGGCCACGGCCAGCACCAGGCCCGCCGCGACCAGCAACTGGTTGCGGAGCGACCACTCGATGACCCGGTTCAGCACCGGATCATCCGCCGCGGTTCTCGTCGGCGTGGCGAGGTTCCGCCGCATCCTCCGGAACGTCCATGTCGCGGTCCATTCCGCCCATGTCGTGCCCCTCGGGAGCGCCACCTGCCGCCGCGCCGCTCAGCATCTGCTGAACCGCCGCGCGCAGCTTGGACTCCGAGTCGAGCAGGAACTGCGACGAG
Source organism: Candidatus Multivorans sp. (assembly GCA_965216125.1). Taxonomy (GTDB): domain Bacteria; phylum Acidobacteriota; class Thermoanaerobaculia; order Multivoradales; family Multivoraceae; genus Multivorans. The sequence goes on from OZ244152.1 coordinate 4,681,698, forward strand.
GTGACGATCCGGTCGCCCGCGGCCAGACCCGAACGCACCTCCACCAGGCCGCCCTGCGAATGGCCCAGTTCGACATCACGGGGTTCGAAACGGCCACCGCCCAGCGCCGCGACGACGACGCTCCGGCGTCCGGTCCGCAGCACCGCCTGGGTCGGAACGGTCAGCGCCCCCCGGACGAGAACGGGGTCGAAGACGACGGTCGCGAACATCCCCTTGCGCAGCCGACCGTCCGGATTCGGCACCGCGATCTTGACCGTCAGAGTCCGGGTCTGTTCCGACAACTCCGGTTCGATGAACTCGACCCTGCCGCGGATCGTCTCGCCCGGGAAGTAGGTGAAGGTCACCTCCGCCTCGGTGCCGGGTCGGATCCACACGACCTGGTCCTCGAACACCTCGACCGACAGCCAGAGCGAGGTGATGTCAGCGATGTGGTACGCCTCCATGCCCGGCGTCACCGCCATCCCCTCGAGCCCCGGCATGCGTTTCATCACCAAACCCCCTGCCGGCGCGGTCACCGTCAGCGTCCGGAGAATCTCGCCCGTTTCCTCTACGCGTGCGATCTGATCCGCCGAGATGTCCCAGAACCCGAGCCGCGTCCGCGCCGCCTCGACCAGGGCCTCGGCATGAAGCCGGCCATCACCCGGCGCACCGCCCAACTTGGCGGCGTACCGAATCGCCGACAGCAGCTCGTATTCCGTCTGGACCAGCTCCGGCGCGTAGACCTCGAACAGGCCCTGGCCCTTCGTGACCGGCTCGCCGACGTAGTTGACGTGGACCTTCTCGACCCACCCGTCGTACTTCGTCGTCACGGTGACCATCCGTTCCTGGTCGTACTCGAGATAGCCGACGGTCCGGATCTCGTGCCGCAGATCCCGCCGCGACACCGTCTCCGTCTGCACGTTCATGTTCTGGACCACGGCCGGATCGATCGTCACGGTCGTCCCGGCGCCGAAAGCCCGCTCCGCCTCGTCGGCATAGACCGGCAGGTATTCCATTCCCATCCCGTCCTTGGCGGGCACCGGCGACGTGATCGTCGGATCCATCGGATTCCGGTAGAAGAGCACTTCGCGTTCGTCGCCGGACATCGAGGCTTCCTGGCCAGCACTGCCGGCCATCGGACCGGTGTGGTAGCCGACCGTCCGCTGCAGCCAGCCGTCCAGAGGGTGAACGCCCAGTGGGTCGAAGAACAGGATGTAGAAGACCGCGAAGCTGCCTGCGACCCACGATGCGGAGTACAGCCAGGTGCGAACCGGTCCCCCGGCCCCGTTCGTCTTGTTCGTCATTGCTCCGTTCCTCCGTTCGCGACAGGCGCCGGCAACGGTCTGCCGACCGCTCCCTCCAGTTCCGCCAGACCGATCAGGTAGTCCGCCCTCCCCCTGTCCACCGCCGTCAGCGCCTCGAACAGCACCTGCTCGGCGTCGATCACGTCGAGAGTGTTCAGGGTGCCCGCGCTGTACGACGCCTCGGCCGATTCGAGAGCCTCTTCCGCCTGCACGACCAGCAGGTCCTCAACCAGCCGCAACCGTCTCCAGGCCAACGGCAGCCGCTCGGCCAGGTCGCCAACTTCGGTTTCGACCGCCAGTTCCGCATGCCGTCTCTCGTCGACGGCGTGCGACCGCAGGTCGAGCGCCTCCTGGATCGCGGCGGCCCGGCTGCGGCGCCGGATCGGCAGCGTGACGCCACCGCGCACTCCGAACACGTCATTCCCGTTGCCCTCAGGCGCCAGAATGCGGGCCGCACCGTCGTCGCGCGATGTCACCAGCGTGTAGGTGACTCCAACCTTGAAGTCGGGGCGGCGCGCCATCCGGGCCAGGCGCTCCACCAGGTCGGCCCGTGCGAGCCGGGCGTCGGCGGCCTGCAGTTCCGGCCGCACACTGCGCGCCTGATCGAGTAGCTGCTCCGGCTTCAGGCCGACCTCCCCGATCGCCTCAGGCAATGGCCCTCTCGTCACCGGCGTCGAGGACGGCCGGTCCCGCAGGGCGTTCAGCCGCGCGCGAAGGGCCACCTCCCTGGAGTCGAGGTCCAGCAGTTCCCGCCGGGTGCGCGTCATCTCCGCCTGCAGCTTGAGCACCGACTGCGTCGAACCGACGCCCGTCGCGTAGCGGGTCTGGGCAACTTCCTGATGCTGGTCCAGGTCTTCCAGCAGGGTTGTCGCAATCTCGCGGGAACGGTCCAGGAAGAGGAGTTCGCAATACAGCCGCCTGACATCGGTGACCAACCGCAGGCGATCCGCCTGCACTCCGCGCTCCAGCGCGACCGCCTCCTGGAGCGCGACGGCCTCCTTCAGATCGAGCTTCGCCAGCCACGGCAGGGCCTGGCTGAAGCCGAGCATGAGACGTTGAGGACCGACGCGGGTTTCAGGCGGCAACAGGAAGGCCGTCGCTTCGGCCGTCGGATCCGGCAGCGAAGCGACCTGAGGCGCCCTCTGCGCCGCCGCCCGCGCCCGGGCGAAGCCGGCACGAACAGCCGGATTCCGGTCCAGCGCCTCCGCGACCAGAGCACGCAGCACCGGCTCCTGGATCCCCTCCGCGACCAGGTCGGCCGCGGCCTGACCGGAAGCCGCGACGAGCCGGTCCTGTCCACCGGTTTCGGCAGGCGATGGTTCGGGCGTCGTCGCGAACAGGACGGCGACGAACAGGCAAGGCGACAATCGATGCATCTGACTCCTCCGCGGAAACGTGTTCTCTGCGGCCGCCTTCCCTCAGAAGACGACGGCTCGACTCGCTTCAGCGGAGGATCAGAGCAACAGGGCCGAGAACAGCGTGTAGCGCGGGACGGCGGGCGGTGGATCCCCATCGCTGGCGAGGACCGCGGCCTCCAGGCCGTCGATGGCGAGCGCGTCCAGTCCGCTTCGGATCAGCGCGGGCGGGTCGATGTCGCCGGCAGAGCCGGACAGGATCGCTTCGGCTGACGAAGGCGCCGATTCGGCGCTGCAGCAGGCCGACATCAGCATCTTGCCGTGGCCGCAGGACGCCATCTCGGGGGTCTCCTGCATCGCGCAGGGGTCCTCCGGTGCGACGAGCGAAGCGCACATTCCCGCCACCGGGGCAGCCAGGACCGCCAATGCCAGGAACGCCGAAATGAGCCTGAAAGCGCTGTGCATCGTCACCACTCTACACCCGCAACCCTTCCGCGGCCTGAAATACTCCGGCAATCCGCTCCCTCCGGCAATCCGCTCCAACCCCTAAGCCCCGTTCCCCCGGGCGGGCGGCCGCCGAACCTGCCGCGCAGCCAACCGCCCGAGGAACCGATCATCGTCAGGAGTGAGAACTCCTTCCCGGGAATCGAGAACGCCAAGTGGGAGATCGACGTGCCGTGCCTCTACATCGGCGCCGAGAACGACGTCATCCTCAGACCCTCCTCGGCCGACGGCATGGAGGACTTCATCGACGACTTCGAGAAGTACACGGTTGCTGACTGCGGCCACTGGACGCAGCAGGAGAAGCCCGAGGAGACGAGCCGCGTGCTGATCGACTGGCTGCGACGGAAGATCGCGAAGACCGGCTAGGAGTCGAGTCGCGGCGTCCGCGCCGCGCTGACGCACAGGAAACAGGGCTTGTTCCATGCAAGTCGGCGCCGCTACTCGCCGATCCGCTCCGACACGAACGAATCCTGCACCAAGCGCCCGTCCACTTCCCGGGCCGGTGGCTCGAGCGTCAGCGTCCGTTCCCCGAACGCGTAGTAGCGCTGGGCGTCCGTGTTCATGCAGCTCGGGTACCAGCAGCCCGACCGGTGGTGGACGATGTAGCCGTCGTCGGCGTGGATCGTGTACGGACCGAAGTAGCTGATGTAGGTGCGGATTGCGGCGCCCGCCTCCTCGGGGGTCGGGCGCGGACCGGCAAAGGGCTGCCGGTCCGGCCGCACCAGGTGCACGGCCATGTGCCCGGACGCCGTGTAGATGATGAAGCCATCCTCCCAGGTCCGTTCAACAGTCTCTGCCTGTCCCGCTTCGTCCCGCCGTTCCAGCCGGTCGAAATGCCAGAAGCCGATGAAGCGCCGGTGTTCGTCGGTGAGTTCGGCGAGCTCCGGCAGCTTTCGCCAGGTCAGCCGAACCGTTCCGCCGTCCGCGCCGGCGGGCGGTTGCAGCGTCAGCCGGTCCTCGGAAAACTCGTAGTTGCGAACGTAGTCAGAGCCCGCGGCGTTCGGATTCATGCTCGACCGTAGGTGGTGGGTGACGGCGCTTGCTTCCGGGTCCACCGCGAAGGCCCCGAAGTACGCCGTGTACGAACGGTAGGCGGCGAGCCGTTCTTCCGGCGTCGCACGAGTTCCCGGCGTGGCGGCCTGACGGTCCGCGCCCTGGATCACGACGCCCATGGCGCCAGCCGGGTCGTACATGATGAAGCCGGTCGACTCCTCGTTGCGCGACAGCTCCTCGCCGTCGGCCGAGTGGCGCACGATCGATACGAGTTCCCAGGCGCCGTGGAACGCCGCAGCGGGATCATCGTCCGTAACCGCGACCGCAGGCGCCCCCGCGGCGCCTGGAGGTGACCCACCGCAGGCGCTGAGCAGCAGCAGGCACGCACTGAACAAGGCCGTCAGAGTCGTATGCATCTCCATCCCCCTCCATCCAAGGCTCGAAGCAGCCTAGCCTAGCCACCGCTTCAGCGGTCATATCCGATCCGTTTCCGGACAGATCCTTCGTCGACCGGAGACTACCCGCTCAGGACCTGATCCATGGCGTTCTCGAGCGTCGCCTTGGCAGCGGCCTCCTCCTCCGTCAGGTCGCCGGCGGCCAGCGGGCTCTGCTCCTGCACGTCGTTCGCGAAATCGAAGAAACGACCATCGTCGTAGAGCTTGTAGCGCCGGTCGTGGACGAACGTCACTTCGTCGATGGTCATGAAGCGCGGCCGGAAGTCGGTGAAGATCCAGTCCCGGGCGGCGTCCGCTTCGCCCCGCAGCACCGGGAGAAAGCTCCGGCCGTCGATCACCCGATCGCCGGGCAGCGCGGCTCCCGCGGCTTCCGCGATCGACGGCAGAAAGTCGCTCAAGTCGACTAGGGCGTCTGACAGCCTGCCACTCTCGACCGCAGCCGGCCAGGAGGCGATGAAGGGAACGTGTACGCCGTAGTCGATCGTCGTGCCCTTGCCGCCTGGGATCACGGCGCCGTCCTGCATCTTGCTCGTGATCTGTGTCGGCGTACCGTTGTCCGCGGTGAGCAGGATCAGCGTGTTGTCGCGGACTCCCAGGTCCTCGAGCCCGTCCACCATCCGGCCGATCAGCTTGTCCGTGTAGGCGACCATGTCGGCGAAGTAGGCCGGGTCTTCGGCCTTGCGGTCCCCGATCCAGTCCGCACTGTCCGGAGTCGGCACGAACGGGGCGTGGACGAGCGCCATGGCGTGGTAGGCGAAGAAGGGCCGGTCCGAGTCCTCGGCGACCTGCGACTCGATCCGGTCGAGCAGAAAGTCCGCAAACAGATCGGGGCCGTACTGGCCCTCGTGGGTCCCGCCTTCCCCGCCAGGACCCCACAGCAGCGGATCGGCGTAGCGCTCTCCCTTCTCGTGGTAGTGCCAGACCAGATAGTCGTCGAAACCGGCTTCCTCCGGCGTCTGCCCTAAGCCCTCGCAGCAGTCCTTCTCCGGCGCCCAGACCTGTTCGAAGCCCGACATTTGCCACTTGCCGGCCAGGAAGGTGACGTAGCCGGCGTCCTGGAGCAGGTTGGCCAAGGTGACCTCGTCGGGCGGCAGAACCCCCCACTCCGTGTAGTTGCGGCTGTTGTAGCGCCCGGTCATCAGCTTGAGCCGCGAGGGCGCGCACAGCGGCATCGCGTAGGCGTGGCTGAAGCGGACCCCTTCCGCGGCCAGACGATCGATGTTCGGGGTCTCGTAGGAGGCGCCGCCGTAGGAACCGATCGCTTCGAAGCCCAGGTCGTCGATCAGGATGAGGAGAATGTTCGGCTGCTGCGGCGACTCGGGGCCGGCGTTCTCCTCCGCGTCCGGCGACGCGGCGCAGCCGGCCGCCAGCACCAGGATCGGGAACCAACGCAAGGATCTGCCCATCACTTCTCCTCCTCCTCGAACTGCCAGTTCGACGGTGGCTTGAACTCGTCGCGCCCCACGAAGAACGGCGCTACCGGATTCGGCGGCTGCAATGCCCGGAAGTCGGTCGCCTTCTCGACCAGACGAGCCACCAGATCGGGATGGTCAGCCGCCACGTCCAGCTCTTCCAGCGGATCCCCTGCAAGCCGGAACAGCATCGTCCGCGACGCGTCCACCGCGCCCTCACGGACCAGCGGCGGCCCGACGACCACGAGCTTCCACTCCCCCTCCGTCACCGAGACCTGCTCGCGCTCCGGGTCGAGTTGGGCGATGAAGGAGTAGAGATCAGGCTCCGGTCCGGTCTCGGCCTCGCCGGTCAGCACGTCCCCGACATCCTGGCCGTCCAGCGGCTTGCCGCCGTGATCGTCGATGCCCGCAATGCCCATCAGCGTCGGCAGCACGTCGATGTAGGACACCGGCGTCTCGATCCGGCCGCCGCCCTCGATGTTTCCTGTCGGCCAGCGCGCCGCCGCCGCCACCCGGGTGCCGCCCTCGAACACGCTGCCCTTGGCGCCCCGGTACGGGCCGTTGTCACCGATGCCGACGGAGCCGCCGTTGTCGCTGAAGAAGAGCACCAGCGTGTTCTCGGTAATGCCGTGGTCGTCGAGCGCATCAAGGATGCGGCCGACGCCCTGATCGAGCGCGTGGACCATAGCCGCGTGCACGCGGCGGCCGTCGCGCCGCCGGTCTTCGGCGGCAAGCGGCCGGCCGGCCGTCGATTCCTCCCAGCCGCGCGGCGGCTCGATTGCTTCCAGGTCGGCATAGAGGGGCAGATCCTCGTCCTTCGCCTGCAGCGGCGAGTGCGGCGCGCTGAACGGCACGTAGAGGAAGAAAGGCGATTCACCACTGGCGTGCTTATCGATGAACCGCACAGCGTGCTCGGCCAGCAGGTCCGTCACGTAGCCCTCTTCGTCCACCGACTCGTAGTCGTGGCTCCAGTCGCGCTCACCCTCCCGCTCCTTGGTGAAGTAGTCGACCGCCGTGTTGTGGCCCACGAACTCCGTGAAGCCCCGGCGCAGCGGGTGGTACTTGCGCTCGAAGTGGCCCAGGTGCCACTTGCCGAAGATGCCGCGATGCTCGTAGCCGGCACGAGCCAGCACCTCCGGCAGGGTGACCTCCGAGGTGTCGAGACCGTAGTCCCGCCAGGGCGCGATCACCGCCCGCATCAGCCCGAAGCGGATCGGATAGCGGCCGGTCATCAGCCCGGCCCGCGTCGGCGAGCACACCGGCGCGCTGTAGAAGCGCTCGATCAGCACCCCCTCGGCGGCGATGCGGTCCATGTTGGGGGTCGCGATGTCGCCGCCGTGGAAGCTGACGTCGTGGCGGCCGAGATCGTCGGGGACGATGAGGACAATGTTGGGGAGGGGTTGCGGCGAAATGGCGGAGTCCGGGGCGGGGTCGCCGGCGCAAGCCGCGAGGAGAAGGGCCGGGGCGACGAACGCGACAGCCTGGAAGAGACTAGGACGGGCCGGAGGCGGGAGCACTAACCAACTAGGTTACACGCGGAGGTTCGCTCGCCGCTTTGCGGCATCGCTCGGATGCCGGCGGGGACGCCGGCGCACCCAGTGGCGGCTACGCTTCGCGGAGCAGGTCGGTGATCTTCTGCCGCGAGGCGCCGAAGGCGGGCAGCAGGCCGCCGATGACGCCGGTGATCGTCGCCAGGAAGATGCCGGAGAACATCGCGAACGGCGTCGTGCGGAGTTGGAAGGTGATCTCGCTGAACGTGACCTGGTTCATCGTGCCGGTCTGGATCGCGTTCAGGGGCAGGGCGAGGAGAGCGCCGAAGCCGCCGGCTACGACACCAAGCAGCACCGCTTCCAGGAAGAAGCTGCCCATGATCGAGCGCCGCCGGAAGCCCAGCGCGCGCAGGGTGCCGATCTCGCGGGAGCGGGCGGCGACCTGGGCGTACATCGTGTTGGCGGCTGCAAAGCAGGCGCCGACCGCCATGAGCACGGCGAGCACGTTGCCGAGGACGATGAACTGGCCCGAGGCGGCATCCGTCTGCTGCTCGTAGTACTCGGTCTCCGGCACCGCGGACACCTGGAGCCGCTGATCGGCCTTGATCGCCGCGATCAGGTCCCGGGTCGCGGCCGGTGAAGCCGTCTTGAGCCGCGTCGAGGAGTAGTAACCACTGCGGCGAAACGAGTCGCCGAGATCGCGGGCATCGCCCCAGATCTCGGAGCCGTGCGCGCCCACACCCGTGAACGTGCCGACCACACGGAACGTGGTGCGCCCCATCTTGCGCTCGTCGCCGATCCGCAGCCCGAGTCTCCCGGCGAGACTGCGGCCAACGATGATCTCGCCGCGCCCCGGCTCGAAGACCTTGCCCTCTACGATCTCGAAGGTCGGCCGGATCGCAAACGCCGCCGGCTCGACGCCGCGGACCATCACGTTCGTCTCGGTTCCGTCCACCCGCTTGAAGATCTGAATCGTCACCGTCTCGCCCGACGCCAGCGCCGAATCGTCGCCGCGCTCCACCCCCGGCATCGCCGCCAGCAGACGATGGCTCTCCTGACCGTAGGAACTCTCCATCTCGCTGCGCGTGCCGTCCCTCATCACGATGACGATCGAAGGGTCGCCGGTCGCCGAAAAGGCGGCACGCAGGCCGCCGGCGAGGGCGAGAACGCCGATGTAGACGAGAACGACGAAGCCGATCGAGGCCAGGGTCATCAAGGCCACGCCCCGGCGCTCGAACAGGTTGCGGTAGGTGTACTTGATCGGAATCATCGATCCGCCTCCAGTTCCGTGTGGCCAGACGCAGCCGGCACTCGCATGATGCCGCTCACCGTCAGAGCCTCCGCAGCCCGTCGACGATCTTGAGGCGAGCCGCGGCTACGGCCGGGAAGACGCCGCTCAGCAGCCCGATCGCGATGCCGATGGCGACCGCCGTGGCCGCCGTCTGGCGGTCGAGACCGAAGCCGCCGAACCCGAAACCGAACCCGTCCAGGACCGGCGCCAGAGCCTGGAGCGCGGCCGCCGCGAAGGCGAGGCCCAACAGCGAACCGAACACGCCCACCGCCAGCGACTCGCCGATCACCATGCCGATCACCTGGTTGCGGCGGAAACCGAGCGTGCGGAGCACCGAGACCTCGGTGGTCCGCTCGCGCGCCGCCATCGCCATCGTGTTCGCGGTGATCAGGAAGATCGAGACGACGATCGCCAAGCCGATCGCGGAGAAGAAGAACTGGACGTTGCCGAGCATCTCCGTGAAGGAAGCCGCGAACGCCTCCGCGGTCTCCGCCCGCACCTGGTTGTCCGAGTTCTCGAACATCGCCTCGGCAGCCGCAATCACCGCCGGCGACGCGTCCGGGTCGTCGAGGAGCAGCCAGTAGGTGCCGTTCTGCCCGGGATTGCCCAACGCCTCCTCGACGTAGCGCCGGTGGAAGAAGACCTGCCGTTCCTGTCCCTCCTCCTCGGAGTCGAAGATCGCGCGCAGTTCCAGTTCGACGTTGATCGGGAAGATGTCGCCCTGGATGGCGATCACATCACCGATCGCCCAGCCCTGGGTCTCGGCCAGCGTGCGGCCGGCGGCAAAGGCGGTCCGCTGCGCCGCGAACGCCTGCCACTCCTCCTCGTTGAACTCGATGTCGTAGAAGACGCTACGGAAGGTCTCCGGATCGATCGTGAAGCGGGGGAAGAAGTTCTCAGGCCGCTGGTCTTTGTAGACGCCCTGGAACCAGTTCTGCGGCGTCACCGCCTCCACGTGATCGATGGTCCGCAGCCGCGACTCGTACGCCTCGGGCAACGGGAAGGTGAGCGAGATCGCGTTGCGGACGACCAGGCGGTCGGGCAGCGACGACTCGTCGGCGAAGCTCATCGCGTCGTTGACCACGCCGAGCAGCGCCAGGATGAACAGCGCCATCGCCAGGCTGGCCATGGTCAGGAAGGTGCGCCGCTTGTTGCGCAGCAGGTTGCGCCGGATCAGCTTGATCATGCTCCTCCCCCCACCTCGGACGACACCAGTTGGCCCTTGTCGAGACGCAGCAGGCGCTTCGCGCGCGCCGCCGCGGTCGGATCGTGGGTCACCATGATGATCGTCTTGTTGAACTGCTGGTTGAGCTGCGCCAGCAGGTCGAGCACTTCGCGGCCGGAGTCGGCGTCCAGGTCGCCGGTCGGCTCGTCGGCAAGCAGCAGGGTCGGATCGGTGACGATCGCCCGGGCAATCGCTACCCGCTGTTCCTGGCCGCCCGAGAGCTGCCGCGGATAGTGCTTCATCCGGTTCTGCAGGCCGACCACGGAGAGCGCGGTCTGGACCCTCTTTCGGCGCGCCGCCTTGGAAGACCGGCGCAGCGTCAGCGGCAGTTCGACGTTCTCATAGGCGGTCAGCACGGGAATCAGGTTGTAGAACTGGAAGATGAAGCCGATGTTCCGCTGGCGCCACTGGGCGAGCTTGCCCTCGCTCAGCCGGCTTACCTGCTGCCCGGCGACCGTCAGCTCGCCGCCGCTCGGCCGGTCGATGCCGGCAAGCAGGTTGAGCAGCGTGCTCTTGCCTGAGCCTGAAGGCCCCATCAGCGCCACGAAGTCGCCCTGCTCGACGTCGAGGGTGATCCCCTGCAGCACCTTCAACTCGAAGGCGTCGCGCCGGTAGTTCTTCGTCACGTCCCGCAACTGGACGACGGGTTCAGCCATCGATCAACTCCTTCTTGGCGCTGTGAGCTTGCGCGCTCTCTTCGTATCGTGTCAGTCATCATCTTGCGACGGTCAGGAGACCGTGCGCACCCGCATCCCATCGACCAGTTCGGACGACGGCCGCTGTACGACCGTTTCGCCGCCGCTCAGTCCCGACAGCACTTCGAAGTCGTTGTCCTGCTCCAGGCCCAACTCGATCGCCGAGCGGGCCAAGGCGCCGTCCCGAACGACCCAGGCATAGCTCCGGCCGCCCTCGGTCAGGACCGCCGTCACCGGAATCAGGATCTTCGGCGCCGCCTCCAAAGCCGCTTGATCGGTCCCCTCCTGCAGAAACGTCACGGTGCAGCTCATGTCCGGCACCAGGCGGTCGTCCCAGTCGTCGATCGTCACCTTGACCTGAACCACGGCGCGCTGGCGGTCGGCGGTCGGCACGATCTGCCGAAGGCTGCCGGTGTACTCGTGGTCGGGGACGGCATCGACCCGGATCGACGCCGGCTGGCCGAGTTCGATGCGGGCGATGTAGCTCTCGTTGATGTCCGCCTCGACCTCGAGCGAGGTCGGATCGGCGATCCGCACCAGCGCCCCGGTCGACTGCTGGCTGGTGAACCCGCCCGGCGCGACCATCTCCCCCACTTCGACCGTGCGCTCGATCACCACGCCGTCGACCGGCGAGCGGATCACCGTGTACTCCAACTGGGCCCGGACCGAGTCCAGGTTGGCGCGCGCCGTGCCGACCTGGGCCTTCGCCACCTGGAGCGTCGTGATCGCCGCGTCGTGGTCGGCGCTGGGGGCCACGCCCGCCTCGACGACCCGGCGCTGCCGCCCCTCCTCGCGCACCGCGTCGGCAAGCCGCGCCATCGACTCGATCAGGGCCGCCTCGACCCGGCGCACCGCAGCCTCCAGATCGTCGCTGTCCAGCACGGCGATCAGATCCCCGGCCGCCACCGCGTCTCCCTCGTCGACGTAAAGTTCGGTGATCCGGCCGGTGATCTTCGCCCCCACGGCGGCCCGCACGCGGGCGTAGGTGTAGCCGGTCGCGTTGAGCACGGCCGACGCCTGCTCTGCCGTCAGCCGCTGCACCGTCGCCGTCTCCACCTCGGGCATGAGCCACGGTGCGTACTGCTCGAACGGCACCGTCCGCCAGGCGTAAACGGCGCCCAGGACGAGCACCAGGAAGACGCCCCACTTGATGTAGCGGCCCCGGCGCGGCCGGTACTCGTACTCGTCGTCGGCGCGCAGGATCGAAAGATCGGGCCGGGGCGGTTCAGACGCACCGCCGCCGGGGCTCGCGAGGGCGCTCACCGGCGCACCGCCGCCCCCGGCGGACGAACTCCACCGGCCGATCGTTTCATCCGCGGCATTCTATGGTTCTAACCTACGCGTGGCGGCGGCGGGGGTTTCGGGCTTCCCCGCCGGCGAAGCGCCTGAAGCTCCTCAGGCGTCATCAGGTCTTCGGAGGTGCCGGCGTATCGAGCCAGTTCCGCCATGTGCCTCCGGCGGTCCGTCATGAACACGTACTCCGTCACCTGCCGGTATGTCTCGCCCGGCCGGAGCACAGTGCTCGGGAACGCCGGCTGGTTTGGCGAATCAGGGAAGTGCTGCGTCTCGAGGCAGAAGCCGCCACGATGAACGTACGGGCGGCCGCTCTTGCCAACCAGGGCGCCGTCGAGGAAGTTGCCTGTGTAGAGCTGCAAACCCGGAGCTGTCGTCCTCACGACGAGCATCCGGCCGGTCTCCGGTTCGTAGGCCATCGCCGCCATACGCAGTTCGTCATCGCCGTCTGACGGCCCGAGCACCCAGTTGTGGTCGTATCCTCCGCCGAACCGGAGTTGCTCGAAGTCGCCGTCGATCCGGTCTCCGACTACCGCCGGCGAAAAGAAGTCCATCGGTGTGCCTTCGGTAGGCGCGATCTCGCCGGTCGGAATCAGGGTCTCGTTGACCGGCGTGTAGTGGCGGCTACCCAAGGCAAGCTCGTGGTCCAGAATGTCGCCCTCGCCCTCTCCCTTGAGGTTGAAGTACGAGTGGAAGGACAGGTTCACCACGGTGGGCTTGTCGGTCACGGCCTCCGCCTCGATGCGGAGGTCGCCGCCGAACATCAAGGCGTACCGAACCCGAAAGTCCACGTTGCCCGGGTAGCCCTCCTCGCCATCCGGACTCCGGTACCGGAGCAACACTCCGGCCTCGGTCTCCGTCTCGAACGGTTCGCCGTCCCAGACCACGCGAGTCAGACCGCGGTCGCCGCCGTGAAGGCTGTTCTCCCCGTTGTTTTGCGGCAGGGTGTAGGTTTCGCCGTCGAGGGTGAAGCGTCCACCGGCGATCCGGTTCGCGTAGCGGCCGACGATGGCGCCGAAGTAGGGGTTCGTGTCAGCAAGGTAGGACTCGAGGTCGTTGAAACCGAGCACAACATCGGCGAACTCGCCGTCCCGGTCCGCGGCCGTCAACGACACGATCGCGCCGCCCAGTTCGGAGATCTCGACGCTCGCGCCTGAACGGGATTCGAGACGGAACAGCTCGACCTCCCTGCCGTCGACAACGCCCCACGGGCGCCGAGTCACTTCCACGAGCGGCGGCGGCTCAAGACAGCCGCCCGCGGCGGCGCCAGCCAGCAGTACCGCGGGAGCAAGGGATCGCATGGCGACTGACACTACCAACGCGCCGCCGCTCTAAGCCGACTGCGAGCCGAGCCGGTGTGCGTGATAGCTTCTCGATGGCCTTGCCCCAGCCGCCGCTGCCATGCTGACGTTCTCGGAAGAAGTGCTGCTCCTCCTGCTGGAGGAGGACGAGGGGATCTTTCTTTCTGTCGGAAAGAACACGCTCGAACTTGCCATGGCGGGCGCCGTGCTGATGGAACTGGCTTTCGCTGGCCGCATCGACACCGACCTACAGCGAATGCTGGTCGTCGACAGCGCGCCGACCGGCGATCCGTTACTCGACGATGTGCTGGAACGAATGACAAACAGCAAGGAGATCAACGACACGAGGCTATGGATAGAGACGCTGGCCAGGGAGAAAACAGCCTCGATTCAAGAGAACGCGTTGGCCAGCCTCGTCGAGCGCGGCATCCTGAAACGCGAGGAAAAGCGACTGTTTCAGGAGGCGATCGAGCACTTGTGGATCTTCAGGTCTCCACGCTACTTTCCCGTCGACGGGAGGACCCGGCACAATGCCCGGACGCGTTTCGCCGACCTTCTGTTCACCGACCAGATTCCGCATCCTCGAGACCTTGCTCTGATCTGCCTCGCGGACGCGTGCGGCATCCTGCGCGCGCACCTCACCGACGAAATAGATCGCGTCGCGCCACGCATCCAACAACTCAACGCGATGGACCTGATCGGCCGCCAGATAACTCGCGCGATCGCTGCCGTTGACCTCACCGCCATTCAATCGATGGCCCATCCTCTTGCCCGCTGATCCCAACCCCGGCTTCGGCGGCTGGCGCCCGGCTCGCTACGGCAACGTGCGCTGGCCAACTCTCTGACCAAGGCCGGATGTCTCGATGTCATCGGACTCTGCCAGTGCCGGTATGCGCCTGGACCTCGACCCCGTCCACGTAGTTGCCGACAGCCCCCTCATGCGGTCCATCGACCGTGCGAGCCTGGAGGGCCTGCGCGCCGAGCTGGAGTCGATCGTTCTCGACGAGCAAGCGCACCTCGTACTCAACGGAACCGGCGGCGGCGCCCTCTACTTTGTGGCTGCCGGCCGCCTGGAGATCACTCGAACCCCGACGGGCGAGAACGCCTCGGTCGGTGACGAGCGTGTACTGGCGACATTGATCCCTGGCGATGTCGTCAGCGAAATGCGATCACTCACCGGCACCGAGGGCACGGCGGCGATCAGGGCGGTCACCGAAGTCAGCCTCGTAAAGTTGGAAAAGGAAGGGTTTGACCACTACCTCTCTACGCATCCCGACGTGACCAGCAACTTGCGGAGCGTGTTCTCGCCCCGCTTCTACCACAACGAGATGGTCGGCGTACTCCAGGACATGTTCGGCGACCTGACCGAAGAACTACTGGGGGACATGGAGCAACGACTAGCGTGGAGGCACGTCGCCCGCGAGGACGCCCTGGTCCGGCAAGGCGAACGGTCGGCTGGGTTCTTCGTTGTCGTCAGTGGGCGCTTTCGCCAACTGACCGAATCCGGCACTGGCACAAGAATCGTCAACGAGGTCGTCCAGGGCCAGGTCGTCGGCGCGATGGGCGCGGTCAGCGATGAGGTGCGAACCACGACGGCCGTTGCGGTTCGCGATTCCGTCCTCCTCGAGTTCTCGCGCGAGGCGTTTCACGCACTGGCGCAGCGCTATCCACAGCTCAACGAGTGGCTCATACGCCTCTTGGCGGTACGCCTGCGCGGTGCGATCCACGAGACGCCTCCGAAGCCCATGGGCGTGAACATTCTTCTCATTCCTGCCAACGATGGCGCGCCGGTTGGGGACTTCGCCCAGGCCCTTTTCGAAGCCGTCTCGCGGCTCGGGGCCTGCGCTCTCGTTACCAGCGAAGCAACCGACGCACTGCTCGGCACAGAGCAGATCGCTCAGGCGCCGGAGGGCAGCCCGGAAGCTCTCCGCTTGCGCGCCTGGCTCAACGAGCAGGAAACGAAATTCCGTTACATCATCTATCTGGCCGACAGAACACTGACCAATTGGACCAGACGTTGCATCCGGCAGGCGGATGAGGTCATCGCGGTCGGAGTGGCCACCGCTGAACCGGACCTGACGGAAGTGGAAGCGGAAACGCTACGCATAGAAGAGACGAGGCGCGCCAAGTCACGGCTCGCGCTCATCTTGCTCCACCCCAAGGGCGCCGTGAGGCCCCAGGGAACCCAACGCTGGTTGCGGAAACGCCGGGTCGACCGTCATTTTCATATACGTTACGGCGACCCGGGGGCACTCGATCGTATCGCCCGATACGTCGCGCGGTGCGAGTACGGCCTGGTCCTCAGCGGCGGCGGCTCTCGCGGCTTCGCTCACGTCGGCGTGATTCGGGCGATGCGTGAAGCCGGGCTGCCTGTGGACATGGTGGCCGGTGTCAGCATGGGGGCCATCATCGGCGCCGCGTTCGCCCTTTCCGAGGACCTCGACGCGGCCGTTCAGGCACTCAAGGAGGGGTTTCCGCGCGCGTTCGGCGACTACACCCTACCGTTCGTGTCCCTTACCCGAGGCCGCCGATTCGACCGCCTGCTCAAGAGATTCTTCGGCGACGCGAACATCGAGGATCTCTGGGTGCCCTATTTCTGCGTGTCCAGCAACATGACCCGCGCTGACACGGTCGTGCACCGATCCGGGCCGGTGTGGTGGTCACTACGCGCGACCAGCAGCCTGCCGGGCCTGGTTTCACCAGTGGTTCACAACGGCGAACTGCTCTACGATGGCTGCCTGTTGAACAATCTGCCGATGGACGTGATGCGTGAGGAGATCAAGACGGGCTCGCTTGTCGCCGTCGACGTAGTACCGCCCGTCGACTCCGAACTCGGCGCCTCGGAGGCGCAGAGCCCGTCCGGCTGGAGGATCGCCTGGAACCGGATCAACCCCTTGGCCAAGCCGATGCGCATGCCCGGCATCGTCTCGGTGCTTCAAAGGGCCGGCACCCTGGGCAGTATCTACAACCGGCAACAACTGATCCAGGCAGGTATCGCCGACCTGTACATCAGACCGCCGGTAGAACAGTTCAAGATCCTGGACTACAGCGTCGCGGACGAAGCGGTCGAGATCGGCTATTCGCACAGTGTGGCAGAGATAGCCGCCTGGACGAGGCAGGAGGAGCACTAGCCTGTCCCCCTCGACGCGACGCCGCAGCAACGACGGCGCCGAGATCCTGATCCCGTTGCGGGAGCAAGGCGGCAAACCGCCGCTCTTTCACATACCGGCCGGCTACGGCGATATGCGGTTCTTCAAGCTGGTCGCGGAGGAACTCGACGAAGGCCGGCCCGTCTATGGATTGCAGCCACCCGGGCGGCAGTCGGTCAGGGGCGTTCGCGAGAAGCCGCTCCACTGGCTCATGGCCGAGTACATCAAGCAGATCAAACGAGTACAGAGACAAGGCCCTTACTATTTGTCCGGCTACTCCGGCGGAGGCCTGCTCGCAGTGGAGATGGCGAAGACGCTGATCGGGGCTGGAGACGCCGTCGCCTTCCTGTCCGTTCTCGATCCGCCGTTGCAGGTGCCTCGCTGGCTAGCGCTCTTCTACATGAGCCTCTACAAGCTCTGCAATCTGACTCCCTCGATCGACAGACTCCGGTGGCGGATCATTCGTCGATCCAACAACCGCCTGTTGCGATGGGTGTCGGACGAGGGTATGTGCACCCACATGTCGATTCTCCGGGATCACGAGGTCAGGTCCTACCCCGGCCGCATCATCTACATTCAGCCCGAGAGGTCCTGGATACGAATGCTCAACCTGACCCGAATCGGTAGATCCTGGCTCAAAGTCGCCCAGGACGGAACGGAGGTCTACTGGACAGCAGGCACTCATCACACCATGTTGCTGCGCGGACACGCGGAACCTGTCGGCGCCATCCTGAGAGATTGCCTCGCGCGAACCGGCAGCACCGACTTCACCGGCAGCGGCCAACCGGGCTAACCTTCGGCCATGCCCGACTTCCGCCACCAACACCTGTTCGAACATCCGAACTCCAACGAGCCGGAGTACCGCCTTCTGACGTCGGACCACGTCCGCCTCGAGTCAGCCGGCGGCCGCGAGACCCTCCACATCGATCCCGAGGCGTTGCGGCTCATCGCCCGCGACGCGATGGACGACATCGCCCATCTGCTTCGCGCCAGCCACCTGGAGCAGTTACGCCGCATCCTCGACGATCCCGAAGCCTCCGAGAACGACCGCTTCGTGACGCTCGAACTGCTCAAGAACGCGAACATCGCCGCCGGCCGGGTGCTCCCCGGCTGCCAGGACACGGGCACCGCGATCGTCCTCGGCTACAAGGGCCAGGACGTCTACACCGACTGCGACGACGAAGAGGTGCTCTGCCGCGGCATCTACGACGCCTACCAGGAGCGCAACCTGCGCTACTCCCAGATGGCGCCGCTGTCGATGTACGAGGAGAAGAACACCGGCACCAACCTGCCGGCACAGGCCGACCTCTACGCCGCGCGCGGCGACGAGTACCGCTTCCTGTTCATCGCCAAGGGCGGCGGCTCCGCAAACAAGTGCTTTCTGTACCAGGAGACGAAGGCGATCCTGAACCCGATCTCGCTGATGAACTTCGTCGACGAGAAACTCCGTACCCTCGGCACCTCGGCCTGCCCGCCCTACCACATCGCCCTGGTCGTCGGCGGCACCTCGGCCGAGTCCACGATGAAGACGCTCAAGCTCGCGACCTGCCACGCGATGGACGACCTGCCGACCAGCGGCAACGAGTTGGGTCGCGCCTTCCGCGACCTGGAGATGGAGCAGCAGATCTTCGACCTCTGCACCCGCATCGGCATCGGCGCCCAGTTCGGCGGCAAGTACTTCGCCCACGACGTGCGGGTCATCCGCCTGCCCCGCCACGGCGCCTCGCTGCCGGTGGGCCTCGGCGTCTCCTGCTCGGCCGACCGCCAGATCCTCGGCCGGATCAACCGCGACGGCGTGTTCCTGGAGCAGCTCGAGACCAACCCGGCGAAGTACCTGCCCGAGATCGTAGAAGACGAACTGAGCGGCCAGGTCGTGGCCATCGACCTGAACCGTCCGATGGACGAGATCAGGGCGGAGCTCTCGAAGTACCCGGTCGCCACCCGGCTCTCGCTCACCGGCCCGCTGATCGTCGCCCGCGACATCGCCCACGCCCGCCTCAAGGAACTGCTCGACTCAGGTTCCGACCTGCCGCAGTACTTCAAGGACCAGCCGGTCTACTACGCCGGGCCGGCCAAGCGGCCCGAAGGCAAGGCCTCCGGGTCATTCGGTCCCACGACTGCTGGTCGCATGGACCCCTACGTCGACCTGTTCCAGAGCCACGGCGGCAGCATGGTCATGCTCGCCAAGGGCAACCGCTCGCCCGAGGTACGCCGCGCCTGCCAGAAGCACGGCGGCTTCTACCTGGGCTCGATCGGCGGCCCGGCCGCCCAGCTAGCCGAGCACAGCATCCGCAAGGTCGAAGTCCGCGAGTTCGAGGACCTCGGCATGGAGGCGATCTGGCAGATCGAGGTCGAGGACTTCCCCGCCTTCATCGTGATCGACGACAAGGGGAACGACTTCTTCGCCCCGTTCGCGAAGGCCGGCGCGGTGGCGATCGGTGGGGGACGGGGACGGTAGGAGTCTCGCCATGCACCACGGGCCGAACATCTCCACACCGCTCCTTTTCTCCCTTCTCTGTATGGCGGGCGTCGCGGCAAACGCCCAGCGGGCCACCTATCCGCCAGAAGAGTTCGTCGAGCGCCGGGCACGCCTGTGCGAGCGCCTGGACGGCGGGGCCGTGCTCATGTTCTCGGAGACGATGCCGCGTTACGGCGTCCGCTTCCGGCAGGACCACGACTTCTACTACCTGACCGGCTACGAGGGCCGGAACGCGGCGCTGCTGCTGGAGGTCGACGGTTGCGAGGCGCGGCTCTACCTGCCCCACCAGGGCGATCGGGAGAAGTTCATCGACGGCCCCAACTGGCTCTACACGCCGGAAGCGGCCGAGGGCCTCGGTTTCGAGATTGATCACCTTGCCTACCTGCCCGAGCACCTCGCACGGCGGCGCGGCCGGATGCCCGGCGAAACGGGCAAGCTGCTCTGGATGCGCCTCGGCGAGCGCGACGAGGTCGACCTGGCCCGCAACGAGAAGGGCCTCTACCTCGGCCGGCGCGAGCAGAACCCCTGGGGCGGTCAACCGAGCGAGCAGGCCCAGCAGGTCGAGACGGTCAGGACCCGCTACCCGTATGTCGAGCTACGCGACGTGACGCCGCATCTGGACCGTCTGCGGATGATCAAGACGCCGCGCGAGATCGAGGTCCTGCGCCGGGCCGGCAAGGTCAGCGCCGATGGCATCGCTGCAGCGATCGCGGCCACCGAGGCCGGCGCCTGGGAGTACGAACTGGAGGCCGCGGCCAAGCACGTCTTCCTCCAGCACGGCGCCGAGATGGAGGCTTACCCCGCGATCGTCGGCTCAGGACCGAACGGCCTGATCTGGCACTGGATCAAGAACGACCGGCAGCTCGAGGACGG
Organism: Candidatus Multivorans sp.; assembly: GCA_965216125.1. Classification (GTDB taxonomy): domain Bacteria; phylum Acidobacteriota; class Thermoanaerobaculia; order Multivoradales; family Multivoraceae; genus Multivorans. The sequence goes on from OZ244152.1 coordinate 4,701,496, forward strand.
CGACCTGGTGGTCATGGACTACGGCGCCTCGTTCGCCTACATGACCATGGACATCACCCGCACCTGGCCCGTCAACGGCAAGTTCGACGAGGTCCAGGAACGCGCCTACCGGGCGGTTCTCGAAGCGCAGAAGGCAATCATCGCCGCCATGCGTCCCGGCGCCACCCGCGCCGAAACGACCGAAATCTGCCGCGCGATCTACGACCGCTGGGGCTTCGAGGACAAGCCCGCCCATGGCGCCGGCCACTTCGTCGGCCTCTCCGTCCACGACGTCGGCGACGGCTCCCTGCCGTTCGAGCCCGGCATGGTCATCGCCGTCGAGCCGATCATCGAGATCCCCGAGCGGAACATCCACATCCGAATCGAGGACACGGTGTTGATCACCGAGGGCGAGCCGGAGATCCTGAGCGCGGCGGTGCCGAAGGAGGTTGACGAGTTGCTGGGGCTGGTTGGGTCGGCGAAGTAGCAACCACAGCTATGATTGCAATGAATGCGCTGTCATTGTAATCTTTCGGCCCATGGGCCAACTCACGATTCGTAACGTCGACGAAGCAGTAGTGCAGGCCTTGCGGCGCCGCGCAGCGGCCGCAGGCACGTCAACCGAGGAAGAAGCGCGCCGGTCGCTGGCGATGGCCTTGGGCATCGACCGGGAAGCAACGCGGGCTCGGCTCAACGCCGTCCGTGCGGCGATAGCCCACGACGACGACGAGCCCGTCGAGCAGTTGATTCGGAAACTGCGGGACGGAAGAGCCCACGACCTCTCGGGCTGACCCGCCTTGCCGCTCCAACGCGTCGTCGTTGACGCCAGTGCCGCCCTGAAGTGGGTTCTCGAAGAGGAAAGCAGCCCTGTTGCCCTCGAACTCCTGGACCGAGATGTCCTTCACGCCCCGGACTTCTTGCTGCTGGAAGCCGCGAACGTTCTCTGGACGAAGGTCCGCCGGGGCGCTCTGTCACGACCCGATGCCGACGCCGCGTTTCAGGCGCTAGCCGCCGTGCCGATGGTGCTGACACCACTGGCCGAACTCATCCCACCGGCCCGTAGCTTGGCTTTCGCCTTGGATCTCACCGTGTACGACGCCGTCTACGCGGCGCTGGCCCAACAACTCGACTGCCCGCTCGCAACCGCCGATGAGGCACTCGCCCGCGCCATGACTGCGGCAGCACTCACCGGTTCGGCGCAGCTCATCCGCTAGAGCCGCCGACAGGCAACGAGCTACTCACGAACCGGTATCTTCGCCTTGTCGCTGGTACCACCGCTCCTTTTCTTCACGCTTCCCGGCGCCTCCAGGGCCATGCCCGCAAGTCATCGTTCTCCACAATCGGCGTTGCTAGGCGATCTCCAGTCCAGCGTCCTGAAAGCGGCGGAAGTCCGCCTCATTCGTAGTCGCGACGGGCGCTCCCTCATCGAGTGCTGCAGCCGCGACCATGCAGTCGACCAGGGACCCACGCCGTCTTCCCGACTCATTGAACAACTGCGCCGCAGTAGCCGCTTGCTCTTCGCTGAAGGCGGCACGACGGCCGACAATCTGAGCCGCCAGGCGCTGTTCGGATTCCTCCAGCGGACCGCAGAGGAACTCGGCCCAAGCAACGGCGCTCATAACCAGCATTTCTCCGGTCTCGACCCACCCGCGCAGCTTCCGGTCTTCCGGTGATCCGGCCTTCAGAGCGCGAATGAGAAAGCCCGTATCCAAATGGATGGTCACGGTCCCGAGGCAGGACTACCCACTGCCGCCTGCCTTTCAGTCTTGACGTCGTGCTCCCAGCCAGCGAGGTCGACTCCACGGCTGCTCACAGATGCCTGCACTCGACCGAGCGCTCCAAGCGGCGACTCGACCTCCTCGCCGTGCGGGTCATGCAGCCCGGCAGCAATTCGCTCCAGCTTCCCCCGCAGGTCCTGATACGGCGTGGGCTTGCCGGCCATCTCCCTGAGCGGTTCCAGGCCGATAGTCAGTCCATCAGGCCGCTCGCGGTCCAGCACCCCCGTTGCCAGCACGTAGAAATCCCATTGCCCGACATCGAGCGGATCCGCTTCATCTCGTTGGTCGAGCCTCGGCGTGAAGTGACAGAAGACGTAGATATCGGCTGTTCTCGCCGGCCTCGAAAACGACTCGGTGCAGTTGGTGCGGGGATCCCAAGATTCCTTGCTTGGGGCAATGCCGAACGAGATTCGGGAGTCCCGTTCCTGATGCCACGACTGAATGTAGGCCGCGCTCTTGACCTCGATCCGGATGCCCCGGCCCCCGTTGTCGCAGGGATACTCAAGGTCATACGCTCCCCACTCCACGCGGGCATCGTCAGTCAGATCCAACGCGCTCGCCACGAGGAACTCGGCCAACACCCCACGCTGCACGTTCTCGAGCAACCTCGAACCGGACCACCGCCAGTAGTCCACGAGCTTCAGTGCGATCGGCTTGCCGCCGTACCTGAACGACTCATCGGCGTCTCTGAAGAGATGAGCGTGCCGAGTCATGAACCAACTCTAACCGAGGCCTCCAGGCGATCTGACAGTTCCGCCAATGGCTCGCGGCCCTGGCGAATCTCTGCCAACCGCTGGCGCCAGCGGCGCGGAATCGCGTTCAGACCGAACCGGGCGCCCAGCACTGCACCGGCCACCGCCCCGTTCGTATCCGTGTCTCCGCCTGCGCTGACGACGGCCACAAGCGCTTCTTCGAAGTCGGAGGCCTGGGTCGCGCACCAGAGTGCTACCTGCATCGCCTTCAGCGTGTAGCCCATGTCGCTCCCGTCGAGGACCAGGTCCGCCGGCGTGATGCCGCTCGGGATGGAACAGGCCTCCACGACGGTCTCCGGCACGGTTCCCGCGATACCGAAGTCCGCGAGGGAATCACCAAGTCGCTCCGCCGCTTGCTGAGTGCGAGCAACGACATCCGCCACTTCGAGCACTTCGCCCCGAAGGAGCATCGCAATCGCGAGGTTCACCAGAGCAGCCGACCAGATGCAGCGGGGATCTGCGTGGGTCACCACCGCGCTCAACGCCGTGTTCCTGGCCAGTGCAACGTCGTCCCGCTTCCACCGGATCGCCAGTGGCGGACAGCGCATGACGGCGCCGTTGCCGGCCGAGTACCGGCCCGACTCCTCCCAAACCTGACGGGCAGCCTCCAAAGCTGGCTGGCCGGTCGGCACCCGCGCCTGAAGTCCGCCGCCGAGGGCGCAACGAGGCGTAGCGCCGCCGATCCGGGACAGGACGTCGCTACAAGCCTCCTTGATGGCGCAGATCTGGAGGAGGGCTACAAGATGAACTTGCGACTTCCTGCCTGTACCAAGCCTCCCTTTCGCCGAACGTACCGTTGCCTCGACCGGCTCGCTTCCACGCCTTGTTGACTTCGCTAACCCAATGTCTCCGCCAAACGGCAAAGGCGGGATTCAATCCTCCTGCTTCCTCTTGGCGGAGCAGTCCCTCGAACTGCCCGTCCTCCTTCTCTTTGACCTCGCAAGCGCGGTGAAGGTAGTCGGGCCATGCGCGACCCTGTCCGGACGACCGAAACACCCGCTCGCGATCTCGCGCCTCAGCTACGTCGGGAAAGTCCGGGTAGCACCGATCATGCCGGCCGGTGTGGTTACTCATCCCCGGCGCTGTGAGGATCCCAGCCGGGGCCGCGTGACTCCGAAGCCTGTGTCGGGGGTCTTCTGACCTTGAGCCATCAGGTTTCTTGCGACTGGATCGCCAGGTGAGATTGCAGGCCGCGTTCTCGGGGAAGAAGACCATCTCGGAGTACGGCAGGTGGTCGTGAATGAACCACGCGAGGGAGCGCCAATCCCGGTCTGAATGCTCCTCCAACCAGTCGACGAACCACGGAATGACGATGCATGCCGTGGCGCCAATGTAGCCGTCCTTGTCCTCGTGATCCCAGATGTGGTTGGCGTAGCTCGCCTTGTTTGAGGAGCAATCCATGCCCTTGCAGTTGCCGAAGCCGTTGACGTTGGCGCTGCGAAAGGCGGAGCGGATCGTGATGTGGCCGAAGATGCACCGGAGCGGTTCCAGGAGGTTCCGGCAAAGGGCCTTCCCTGCCTTGACGGCCAGTTCGGCGTCGTCCGGCACGTTCGGAATGCCGTGGACCTCGGCAACCTCCGAGTACAGGAAATCCCGCATGAAGTAGTGCTTCGACAGTCGCTCCCGGCCGAAGTCGTCAAGCGCGCTCATGACCGAGCCATTCGGCTTGATCGTCGAACCGCAAGCGCAATCCATGGGACCGTCCTTGCCGCATTCCTCGCCGACGAGTCTCAAACACGTCAGGCCCCGTTGTTCTTGGGCGAAGTTCCCGAGTGTCCCCTTCGTCTTCGGCTTCATTCGCAATCCTCCACGACGCTCCTCAGCGTCTTCCAAACCCTCAGTCACCGGATGCCGGCCAGAACCCGGGTGGCGCGATCCGCGCCACCCGCGAACCAGTCCGTGCGCCCGTCATCGGGCGCACGGATGGCAGGCCGGCGCACCGACAGTCGGCACGGCGGAACCCTATGCCGAAACCGACGCGATGTTGCCGCGCCGTGCGGGCCAGCGCCGCCAAACGCCTTGCAGGCCCAGAGTTTGGCCCCAGCCCCCACTTCCCCAGAAGTCACCGCGTCTCCGCAGCACTTCGTGCCGGTCCTGCGGCGCGGACTTCTGGGAGGCCCGTGCACCCACAGCCACACCGGTGCTCTATCTTGTGCGTCAGCCCACCCGGCACCGACTTCCAGCCCAGTCGGGTCAGGAGGGGTCAGCTCCCAGGTGCCTCTGAACGAGCGACGCCCCACGACATCGCGCTAACCGACGACGAACCGGAGCGAGTGAGGCGGAGTGAGCGCCACCCCCTCCCATCTCCTCTCAAGCGCTCACGTCACTTGGGAGCTGACCCCTCCTGACCCAAGACGGGCGGGTGCCACCGACGCCATCGCGGCGGGTGCCACCGACGCCATCGCGGCGGGTGCCACCGACGCCGTCGCGCCACGGGCCTACTCGCCGCCGGTGCTCTCTCCGCTCAGCGCGTCCGCCTCCAGGACCCGAGCGCCGCGAAGGGTGCCGCCCATGGAGTAGTTGCCCTCGTGGCACGCGTATTCGTAGACACGATCGTCGCTCGCCTGCCACAGGTACTCGCCGGTCCAGGGTGCGGTCCAGACCGTGTCGTCCTCGACGGTGAAGTTGTAGATCACGCTGCCGTCGTGCTGCACGGCGAAGCGCTCGACGACGTGCGTGTTCTCCGAGCCTCCACGGAATGCCGGTTCGGTACGGAAGTTGGTTGTATCGACGACGAGCGTGTCGCCCTCCCACCAACCGATCGAGTCGCCCAGCCACTTCGTGACCTCGGGAGCCTCATGCTCGGAGTCGAGGCGCACGACACGGGCGTCATGGATCATCTCCAGGAGGATGACGACGTGCGTGTCGGTCTGGACGATCCTCTTGAAGTTGTTGTACAGACTCGGAAGGGTGGGCGCGGCGCCAGTGAAGCCGGCAAGGCACCGCTCGCTCAGCGGGAGCGTCTCGGGCCCTTCGTACGGGCCGGGCCCGTCCTGTTCGACCCACCAGGCGGTCCCATCGTTGGGACGCAGGAAACTCGCGAAGGCGTCCATCATCATCTTCTGCGCCGCCGGAGTCATGGGCGGCATGCGGCCATTAGGGGGATCGAGGATGATCGATGTCGGGATCTGGCCGTCGACCCTGTAGGCGTCGGTTCCCCGATCGATCCAGAACAGGTTGTAGCCGCCCACGTTGCCGGCGCCGAACTCGTTGCCGCCGCCAGCGGTGTGCTCCAGGCCGACCACCTTGGCGCCTCCCTCGGGCGGCGCCTCACGAGCCGCGTCCGACCGCTCGACCGCGCCTTCCTGGATCGCGCGCTCCTCGTCGGCGATCGCCTGGGCCTCCTCGGGTGTCAGGTAGGCCCGCTCGCCGAACTGCGCTGGCCGTTCGAGAGGAGTCAGGGTGGCTGCGTTGTAGCTTCCAGTCAGATCGGGTCTGCCGCTCGCGGTTCGCGGAATCCCGTCGTCCTGAGCGGCCAGGGCCGGGACACAGACGAGAACGAGGACGGCTACCGACAGCAAGCTTGCAATGCGCTTCGTCATTCGGGACCTCCGATCGGAACTGAACTGGTCGACCTAGTGTAACGCCTCTGAACGTTGAGGAGCCACTACAGCTACTCGACCGGACTCCTCAAGCTCTCCGCCGCGCGGAGGACGCGGAGGAAGTTGCCGCCCCAGATCTTGGCGATGTCCTCCTCGCTGTAACCGCGCTCGAGCAGGCCCACGGTGACGCCCAGGGCCTCGCTGGCATCCGCGAAGCCTTCGACGCCGCCGCCGTGGTTGAAGTCGGATCCGATGCCGACGTGGTCGACGCCGATCCGGTCGACGATGTAGTCGAGGTGGTTGAGCATCGAATCCACGCTGCCCGGGCCGAGGAGATCGCTGATCGACTGCGTGAAGGCTGCGCGGGCATCGGGGTCGTCGATCTCCCAGTACAGCTCGAACGGATAGAGGTAGTCCTCCAGAACGCCGGCGGCCCGCCGGGCCTCCCGAATCGCCTCGTCCAACGCCTGATCCGTGGAGTCGAAGAGGTAGCCCCGGAACGGGCAGACATGAATCACGCCGCCGATCGCGCCGATGCCGTCGATCTCCTCGTCGGTCAGGTTCCGGCTGGCCTCGGTGAGCTGCCGCACGTTGGAATGGCTGGCAATGACAGGCGCCGTTGAGGTCTCGAGCACCTGCAACACCGCGTCCCACGACAACTGGGACACGTCGACCACCCCACCCAGGGCATTGATCCGCTCGATCGCGGTGACACCCAGGTCGGACAAGCCTCCGTGCTCAACCGCTTCGTGAGTGCCCGTCGCCGCGTCGAAGATGGGGCGCGACGAGTCAGCGAAGTCGTTGTGCCCCATGTGGGTGAGCGCGAACACCCGCGCTCCGGCAGCGTAGAACTCGTCCAGCGCTGAGACGTCCGTACCAAGGATCAGTGCATTCTGGAAGCCGAGAATGAGCGCCGCCTGGCCCTGCTCGTGGGCAGCGACCACCTCGTCGGCCGAACGGGCGACCACCGCGTTGTTCGCCGGGTCGCCCGCCAGCGCGAGAACGGCCTCGATTTCCTCGTCCGCCGTTGCCCGGGCGGCCGCGTAGCCGTCCGGCGTTCGCGGCCCGGGACCGACCGCGACGGACATGACCACCGCATCGACTCCGCCCGCGTGAAGCTTGGCGGGCTCGACCTGCGAGAGTCCATCGTCGCCCACGTAGGGAGAAGGCGCGTCCGCAAGCTCGATGTCCGCGTGGGCGTCGAGGACCAGAACGCGTTCATGGATGGCGCGGGCTTGTTCGAGCAGCGCCTCGGGCGACTGGTGTGCATCGGAGATGCTCTCGCCGGAAGGACCAGCGCACCCCCATGCCACTACGGCGACAAGCGCCAAGGTCCCCAGAATCCAGATTGCTGTTCGGTTCATCGCTTCCCCCTTACGGAACTCCGATTGTGGGCCCCGGACCGGGACCGTCCCGTCACGAGGCGACCCGCACGATCCGCGTACCGACGTTGCCGCCTGCCAGCAGGTCGACGAAGGCTTCCGGCGCGCGCTCGAGTCCTTCGAAGACATCCTGCTTCGGGACCAGCTTGCCGGCCTCGACCCACTCGCGCATCTGGGCTCGCCCCTCGTCGTAGCGGTCCGCGTAGTCGAAGACGAGGAAGCCCTCCATGCGGACGCGGTTGTTGATCAAGAGACCCGGGACGCCGCGCGGCCCCGGCGACGGGCTCGATGTGTCGTACTGGGAGACGACGCCGCAGCAAACGATGCGGCCGTGAGTCTTCATGCGCCGCAGGGCACCGCCCAGGACCTCGCCGCCGGTGTTGTCGAAGTAGATGTCGATGCGGTCGGGCAACGCTTCCTTGAACTCGAGCCGGAAGTTCGGGCTCTTGTAGTCCACGGCGGCGTCGAAGCCCAGCTCCTCGGTGAGCAGGCGGCACTTCGCCTCGCCGCCGGCGACGCCGACGACGCGGCAGCCGGCGATGCCGGCCATCTGCCCGACCAGGTGGCCGACCGAGCCGGCGGCCGCCGAGACGAGGACTGTCTGCCCCTGCTTCGGTTCGCCGACATCGAACAGCCCGAAGTAGGCGGTCAGCCCGTTCGTGCCGTAGACGCCGAGGTGGTGCGCCGGATCGTCGTCGCTGTCGCCGCCGTCATCGACAACGCGAACCTTCGCCGCGGCATGGACCGAGTAGTCCTGCCAACCGGCCGGACAGACGACCAGCGCGCCGACCGGCACTCCGCCGTCGTTCGATGCCTCGACCCGGGCCACCGCGGTGCCGCCCATCACGATGCCCGCGCGCGGCGCCCCGGCGTAGCTCGCGCTGCCCTGGAGACCGGCGCGCTGGCCGGCGCCGATCGTGATCGCGAGCGTGCGGCACAGCACTTCGCCGTCACCCGGCGCCGGCGCCTCGCCCGTCCGCAGCGCGTAGTTGCCGGGCTCGAGCTTTCCCGCAGGCAACGAGTCGATGATGATCTGGCGGTTCTCGGTCATGGTCGGCGCCGGGTTGCTCTATCTCCACCGGCCTGCCGCCGGTCGCGGCACCCTATCCTCCGTCGCCGCCTTCCAGCCGTCGCTCGATCCGCAGCAGCGTGTCCCTGACCTCGGCAAGCAGCCGCCCCGACTCCGCCATCGCTTCCCTCGTCGCCGCGGCGGTGGCTGACGGAGCGGACGCCGCCCCGCCCGATCCCGCGACTCGTTCACGCTGCGCCAGGACGGCCGCGCGGAATTCCTCGGTTCCCTCGATGCCAACCAGCTTGATCAGGCTGCCGGGGCCGGACTGGCCGGCGGTCTCCACCGAGAGCCCGCGCAGGCCGAGGCGCCTCATGATCGGCCCGTGGGACATCGCCAGGTCCGTGATCTTGTCCAGCGGAACCGTCTTCTCCTGCCGGATCAGGACGCCGCGCGCGACGTGGAGGTTCTTCTCGGTCAGCACACAGCGGAGGCGCGCCAGGTAGCGGCCGGTGAGGGCGTGGCCGATGGGAAACCAGAAGATGAGGAGCGGGATCCCGACGATGGTGGCCGTCAAGATCAGCGCGCCCGCCAGCAGCCAGTAGGTGCGCACCTTCGGGTCGAAGGTGGCTTGGCGCAGGATCGGCTCGTCGCCCGTGTGCAGTTCCGGATCGGCTACAACGGCATCGGTCATTTCGACTCCTCGTGATGGCGACTCGCAGGATTGGGACGAAGACGACCCTTCGCTGAGCGACGGCCCGCAACGATGACGCCCGCCGGCCGCGCGGTCTCCTCGCGCGGAGGGGGAGGGCAGTGGTTTTCAGGGCTGTACGATAGCCGGAGCGTTGCGAGTCCGTCCAGAACGGGGCCAGCACCGCGCCGGCACGCCACCTCTAGTCGCGCCATCTCGGGTGACAGCGCAAGCTCCTGGCGGGACGATAGGATGCCCGCTTGCATCCACCACAGGCGTTTCGCGTTCCAGGGAGGCCTTGTGTCCCAGGAAAGGGGCGGGCATGAGAGTTCCGGCCAAGTCGGCATTGGTAGTAGTAGTCCTGGCGGCGCTCGGCGCCGGTTGCACCCGGAGCACGGGCGCCGACGGAGCGGAGGCCCAGGAGTCCGAGAACGTGGTTCCGCTACAGGCGGTCCAGGACGAGGAGACCGGCTCGATCGCCATCTACCGCGAGGGCGATGACGAGCCGATCGTCACCCAGAACGCGGGCGCCGAGCACCGGCCGTTCCTGCATCCGATCGCCGCCCCGGACGGCAAGGGGATGGCGACGCAGTACAGCCCGGGTCATCACCCGCACCAGACGGGGCTCTACTGGGGCTTCACGAGAGTGAACGGCGAGCCGATGGACGAGGACACGCTCAGGCAGTGGTTCTACCGGCGCGACAAGCCGGAGGACATCGCCCGCGCCGTCGGCCGTGACTACTTCCACAACCCGGGCGGAGAGTACTGGCGCCGCGAGTCGGCCTCCCTGATGACCGAGTCCGGTCCCGAAGTGAAGTGGCAGACGGTCTACGGCATGCTGGACGCGGACGGCAAGGCCTTCATGACCGAGACGCAGAACTGGACGATGCGGGCCGAGGAAGACCGCTTCATCCTCGATCTCGAATGGGCCGGCGAGGCCCACACCGAGGTCTCGATCAACGAGATGTCCTACGGCGGCATGTTCCTGCGCATGCCCTGGCACAAGGACATCAAGGGCGAAGCCGTCAACGCGGCGCGGCAGCGCAACGCCCAGGCCGAGGGCCAGCGCGCGATGTGGGTCGACGTCGGGATGCAGGTCGAGGGCCGCGACGACTACCTCCACGTCGCCATCTTCGATCACCCGATGAACGCGGGCTTCCCGCAGACCTGGCGCGTCGACGGCCAGCTCGGCGTCGGGCCGACGCGGGCACGGATGGGCGACTGGCAGATCCCGGAAGGGTCGACCGAGGTCATCCGCCACCGGCTCGTCGTCTACACCGGCGAACTCAACGACCTCGAACTGACGGAGGACTGGCAGGAGTACACGGGCGCAGCCGAAGGCGCCTACTCCACCGCGGCACTCTGGGGCATCGCCCAGCGGGAGGCGCTGCAGGAGAAGTTCCTGACCGCGGACGAGGCGGTCGAGGCAATGACTGTACGCGACGGTTTCAAGGTCAACGCCTGGGCCTCCGAGCCCATGATCACCCAGCCCATGGCCTTCGCCTGGGACGACCGCGGCCGGATGTGGATCGCCGAGAACCGCGACTATGAGACTCGCGGGAGAGGCTTCTCGGGCGCGGGCGACAGCCGCATTCTGATCCTGGAGGACACCGATCGAGACGGTGAGGCCGATAGCAAGAAGGTCTTCGCGGAGGGCATCCCGTTTCCGGCGGCGCTGGCGGTCGGCTTCGACGGCGTCTTCGTCGGCGCACCGCCCCACCTCCTCTACCTCCCCGATCGCGACGGCGACGACGTGGCCGAAATGGACGACGCCGAGATCCTGCTGACCGGCTGGGGCATCCGCGACCGTCACGAGACGATCAACAGCTTCCACTGGGGACCCGACGGCTGGCTCTACGGCCTCGAGGGGTTCGCGACGCCCTCCAAGATCCGCAAGCCGGGGCCCGACGAGACGATCTACGGCCACAACGATCCGTTCCCGGCGGACCTTCTCGAAGCCGATGGAGTCGACATCAACGGCGGGGTGTGGCGTTACCACCCGACGAAGAGGCGCTTCGAGGTCGTCGCGCACGGCTTCAGCAACCCCTGGGGCATCGACTACGACGCAAAGGGCCAGATCTTCATCACCGCCTGCGTGATCCCGCACCTCTTCCACGTCGTACCCGGAGGCATCTACCACCGGCAGGGCGGCTCGCACTTCAACCCGTACGTCTACGGCGACATCCGCACCATCGTCGACCACCGGCACCGCTCCGCGCACGGCGGCGCCCGCGTCTACCTCTCGGACGCCTTCCCCGAAGAGCACCACGGCCGGCTGTTCATGGCGAACATCCACGAGCACGCGGTGCTCTCGGACGAACTCGAGCCCAAGGGGTCCAGCTTCGTCGCCCGTCACGGCGAGGACTTCCTGCTCGCCAACAACAAGCAGTGGGTCGGCTTCAGCATGGAGATCGGCCCGGACGGCGATGTCTACGTCCTCGACTGGCACGACGCGGACATCTGCGGCAACGACGTCAAGCACAAGGAGACCGGCCGCATCTTCCGCATCACGCCTGAGCAGTCCCAGGCGGAGAACTGGGAGGGCCGCTACGACGACATCAAGGCGATGTCGAACGCGAAGCTGGTCGACCTGCAACTCTCGAGGAGCGCCTGGCACGCGCGGCGGGCGCGAGTCGTCCTGCAGGCCCGGGCGGCGAAGGGCGAGGTCGACGCCTCGGTTCGCGCCGCGCTGCACGAGATGTTCGCGTCGAACCCGGACGGCGACCTCCGCCTGCGGGCGATGTGGGCGCTCCATGTCACCGACGGCTTCACGCCCGACCAGTTGACCGACGCGCTCGACGACCCGGACGCCCACGTCCGCGCCTGGGCGGTTCAGCTTCTGACCGAGGATCACGACGCGCCCTCGGCCGCCGTCGGCCAGTTCGCCGCCATGGCGGACAGCGATGACTCCGCCGTCGTCCGGCTCTACCTCGCGGCGGCCCTCCAGCGTCTTGAGCACGAGGACCGCTGGCCAGTCGCCGAAGGTCTGGTGAAGCACGGCGTGGACGCGGACGATCACAACATCCCGAAGATGATCTGGTTCGGCATCGAGCCTGTGGTCGCCGAAGATCCGGAACGGGCGCTACAGCTCGCCCGGAATTCCGAGATTCCGATGCTCACGGAGAACATCGGACGCCGGCTCGTCGACGCGAACCGCCTGGAGACGCTCGTCACCTCACTCGGTGATCGCTCCGACGCCCGCCTCCCCCTGCTGCGGGGGATGCGCGCGGGGCTGGAGAGCCAGTTCGAGGTCGAGCGGCCTGACGACTGGGCCGGCGTGTACCGGAAGCTGAAGAGGGACCGGTCCGCCGCCGACCTCGCCCAGGAAGTGGACCAGCAGTTCGGCGGCGTCGAGGCCGCGCGTCAATTCATCGCGACACTCGATGACGAGAGCGCGCCGGCCGAAGATCGGCGGCGGGCCATCCGGGGCCTCGCCGACCAGCAGCACGAGGCGCTTGCCGAGCGGCTGCCGGCCCTGCTGGATGACCCCGAGCTGCGAATCGCCGCGATCCGCGCCTTCGCCGCGTTCGACGGAGGCTGGCAATCGGGGTTCCTGCTGCTGGGCCGCTACGACTCCTTCAACTCGGACGAGAAGCTCGCCACGGTGCAGACGCTGTCATCCCGCCCCATCTACGGCAGGGTGCTCACCGGGGCGATCAAGGGCGAGGACATCCCCCGGCGCGATGTGCCGGCGTACGTCGCCCGCCAGCTCCACCGGGTCGTGGGCAGCGGCTTCCTCGAGGTCTGGGGGCCGATCACCCGGGTCTCCAGCGAGAAGACGGCGGCCATCGCGAAGTACACGACGATCCTGAACGACGAGGCGATCGCTTCCGCCGATCCCAGTCACGGCGAGCAGATGTTCAGCGAACTCTGCGGCGTCTGCCACCAGATGTTCGGGACGGGGGCTTTGATCGGTCCCGACCTCACCGGTTCCAATCGCACGGAACTCGACTACCTGCTGACGAACATCATCGACCCCAGCGGCGACATCCAGGACGACTACCGGACGCTGATGGTGACGACCCGCGACGGCCGCACCTACTCGGGCACCGTGGCCGCCGAGAGCGACCGCGCCCTGACCTTGAGGGTCGTCGGCGAGGACGAAGTGGTCATCGCGCAGTCGGACATCCAGTCGCGTGACCTGTTCCCTCTGTCGATGATGCCCGAGGGTCTACTCGATGGATACGAGGACGCGGAGGTGCGGAACCTGGTGGCGTATCTCATGACCGCCGAAGAGGCCACGTCTCAGGGCCCCTAGCGGCTGCCCTGAGGACACGCAGATGACGAACGTCGCCATGATCGGCCTCGGCTTCGGCGCCGAGTTCATCCCCATCTACCAGGCCTACCCCGGCGCCAACGTCCACGCGATCTGCCGCCGCGACGAGGCCGAGCTCCACCGCGTCGGTGACCAGTTCGGCATCGAGCATCGCTATACGAGCTACGACGACGTGCTCGCCGACTCAGGAGTCGACTACGTCCACATCAACACGCCGATCCCGGACCACGCCTGGATGTCCCTGGCCGCTCTCGACGCCGGCAAGCACGTCATGTGCACCGTGCCGATGGCGACGACGGTCGACGACTGCCGGAAGATCGTCGCGAAGGTCGAGGAGACCGGTCTCAGATACATGATGGCCGAGACCGTCGTCTACAGCCGAGAGTTCCTGTTCATCAAGGAGCTCTACGAGAAGGGCGAACTGGGCGAGATCCAGCATCTCGCCGCCTCCCATCCGCAAGACATGGACGGCTGGCCGTCCTACTGGGAGCGGATGATCCCGATGCACTACGCGACCCACGTCGTGAGCCCCTGCCTGGGCCTCGTCGACGGGCTGGCCGAGTACGTGAGCTGCTTCGGTTCCGGCATCGTGCGCGACGACATCGCCGAGAAGTCGGGCAACCGCTTCGCCGTCGAGACCTGCCACATCAAGGTCAAGGACCAGGAGCTTGTAGCCCACATCTGGCGCTTCCTCTACGACGTGGCGCGGCAGTACCGCGAGAGCTTCGACGTCTACGGCACCAGGAAGAGCTTCGAGTGGACGCTGATCGAGGACGAACCGCACGTTCTCCATACCGCGAAGAAGCCCGAGCCCGAGATCCCCGAGAAGATCGAGGTGCCGGACTACGCGCACCTGCTGCCGGAAGAGGTCCGGAAGTTCACCCTGCCGCAGGCGATCCAGGACGCCGAGCACCTCTCCTTCATCCAGGGCGGCGGCCACGGCGGCTCCCACCCCCACCTCGTGAACGAGTTCCTGAGCGCTCTGCGCGAAGACCGGGATCCGAGGCCGAACGCCGTGGTGAGCGCCAACTGGACCTGCGTCGGCATCTGCGCCCACGAATCCGCCATGAAGGGCGGCGAAATCGTTCGTCTGCCCGATTTCACCCTCACCGCCTGACGCGTCCCGACATCCACTTCCGTTCCGACTCCCAGAGGGCCCATGAACAACACGAAACTCCTGATCGCGAGCTTCCTGACCATCTTCGTTGCCGGACTCGGCTTCGCCGTCCGCGGCGGGCTCCTCCTCGAATGGGGAAAGGAGTTCGGCTTCACGCAAACGGAGCTCGGACAGATCACGGGGGGCGGCTTCGTCGGGTTCGGCATCGTGATCCTCATCGCGAGCCTGTTCCTCGACCGCTTCGGCTACAAGCCGTTCCTCATGCTCGCGGGCATCCTCCACGTGCTGTCGGTCGTCATCACGGTGGCGGCGACGTTCGTGTACAGCGCCAACATCGCGACCGACCCGGACGCGGCCCGCGCGGGCGCCTACTTCTGCCTGTTCTGGGGGATCTTCATCTTCGCGATCGCGAACGGCATCTGTGAGGCCGTCGTCAATCCGCTGGTCGCCACCCTCTATCGCAAGCAGAAGACGCACTACCTGAACATCCTGCACGCGGGATGGCCGGGCGGCATGATCGCCGGGGCCCTCCTGGCCGTCGTGATGATCGGACGCGTGCACTGGGAGATCGTGCTCGCCCTCTACCTCGTCCCGGCGCTCATCTACATCCTGATGATCGTCAAGGAGAAGTTCCCGGTGTCGGAGGCGACCGCCGCCGGCGTCAAGTTCGGCGACATGGTCAAGGAGTTCGCGGCGCCGATGCTGCTCTTCCTCCTCGTCCTCCACGTCTGCATCGGCTACGTCGAGCTCGGAACCGACAGTTGGATCGTCAACATCATGGACACGGTGCTCGGAGGCAAGGGGCTGTTCATCCTCCTCTACACCTCCATCCTGATGTTCGTTCTGCGCTTCTTCGCCGGGCCCATCGTCCAACGGATCAATCCGTTGGGACTCCTCTTCTCAAGCGCCGTCCTCGCCATGATCGGCCTCTATGCGCTCGGCTCCTTCGCCGCCGCCGCCGCCGTCATGGTGGCCGCGACCATCTACGGCGTCGGCAAGACCTTCTTCTGGCCGACGATGCTGGGTGTCGTTTCCGAGCGCTTCCCCAAGGGAGGAGCGCTCACCCTGGGCGCGGTCGGCGGCGTCGGCATGCTGTCGGCCGGCCTTCTCGGCGGCCCCGGCATCGGCTACCTGCAGGACAGCTACGCCTCCCGGGACCTCCAGGACAGTGCCCCCGCCGTCTACAAGGAGTACAAGGCCGAGGGCGCGAACCGGTTCCTGTTCTTCCCCGCCGTGCAGGGGCTGGACGGTTCCAAGGCCGGCCCCGTCATGGAGAAGGCCAAGGACTTCAGCATCACCCTGCCCCCCGACGAGCAGGCCGTTCGCGACGCGTCGTTCTACGGCGGCCAGAGCGCTCTCAAGGCCACCGCGATCGTCCCGGCGTTCATGGCGCTCGGGTTCCTCTTCCTGCTCCTCCACTTCCGGCGGACCGGCGGCTACAAGCAGATCATCCTGCCGTCGTCTGACGACGGCTGAGTAGGGAACTGGCCGCTCACTGGGTGCGCCGGCGTCCCCGCCGGCTTTCGAGAGAAACGCGGCGAAGCGGCGACGATACTGCGCGCTGGCGGCGAGGATTGAGGAGAATCTTGAGACAGATCACGGGCATCCTGTTCGATGCGGGGGACACGCTCGTCAGACCCAAGGCCGGCGAGTGGTTTCCGAAACAGCACTTCGTCGACGCTTTTCGGGCTCGAGGAGTCACCGACGCGAACATGGACCGTTGCCCGGAGCTCGCGATCGAACCTCGATGTGCGCTCAAGGCCGGACCGGGGCGGCTGATCGAGTGAGTCCCCATCGAGGGCGCGGCTGACGCGCTCGACCGGACGGCCCGTGCGCAGCTCCTGGTGGGCCGCGCGGCCCAGGTGGACGCCGGCGGCCTGCTGTTGGTCGACCAGGCTCTGATGGTCGATCCGCTCCGGGCTGTTCGCCTGCTGGAGCGCACGGTTCGCGGACGCGGCCCACTCCCGCCGCCACTCCTGCAGGAGCGCCCGATCGTTCCACGAGCGGTCCTTGCCGGCGAAGCCGTCAGGCCCGATCCGCCGGGTCGTCAGGAGCACGTGCGCATGAGGGTTCCGGGAGCCGCCGTCGTGGTAGGCCACGTCGGCGACCATCCCGTGGTCCACGCCGGCGCGGCGCGTGTAGTCGTGCCTTCTCTCCATTCGGTCTGCAGATTCCGGAATCGGATCCGGCCTGTCTGCTAGGGTTTAGGGGCATGGAGAACATCGAAGCCGCCAACGAGCGTATCGCAAAGCTGAAACAGCGACGAGATCAACTGACCGCCCGTCTCCACCGGCTGCAACAGGCGGAGAAGGCGCGTCAACGCAAAGCTCAGGACGCGCCGGCTCATCCTCATCGGGAGCTACTTCGAGGCCCGAGCGGCCGATGATCCGGATCTGCGCGAGCGCATCCTCCGAGGACTCGACGGGTTCCTGACCAGGGGACGCGACCGGGCGCTCTTCGGCCTGCCAAAGGACCAGAGATGAGCACGACGACCTTCGACTCGCTGGCGACTGCACGCGCTCTCGAACAGGCCGGCATGGACCCGGCGCACGCGGAGGGCGTGACGGAAGCGATCAGTGGCGCGGTAAGCAGCGCCGATACGGTGGCCCGCAATCCGTACAAGTCCGGCCAGGGGATCAACGCCGATTCCGTGCGCCGCATCCTCCGCCGGAGCAGGCCGCAGGCGTACCCAGGGCCGCGTGTCCGGCCCCTCGCTCTGGGTCGGCTCCGCACAAGTCGCTCGTGCGCGTCGGCGGCCGAAACGGGCCGGACGCTGGCTCGCCCCCCCCGCGACCGGCTACACAGCGAACTGGCGGGTCGCGGCGCAGTCGCCAGACTCCGCTAACGGGGCAGGGAAGTGAGCGCCGCCCGCGAACCGCGTTTGCCGCGATGGCTCAAATGGCTTGGGGCGACCTTTCTTTGGATCGTGAGCATCGGTTTCTTCGTGGGAAGAAACTGCACCCTGATTCAAGATGGCTTGGGACGACCCTTCTTTGGACCGTGAGCATCGGTCTTCTTCGCGGGAAGAACCTGCATCCTTGATTCAAGATGGGCTTTAGGAGCCTTCGTTGGCTTCGTTCACTAAGTCGCGAATCCTGCACACAGCCCAAAGTGCGTTGGCGGCGGCACCGAGTCCCGACACGTTGGTGAGAACAAATTTACGCCCGGCTTTGGCCGCCCACGATGACAGCCTCCTGATCCAGTATCTTCCCACTGCCGAATCTGGCCGCGTGACGATGATTTCATACAGAGTCTGCACGTTCCCAACAAGAGACAACTCTTCGGAGATTTCGCACGCCCCCGAGATGATCGCTTCAATCCGTTGAGCGTCCACTAGGAGTTCCCACGGCGTCCAACAATTGGGGCACGGGCCACCGTGATACCACTCGTACCAAAGCAGCCACTCTTGGTACATGTCTGTCTCGTAGATGTTGAAGGGGTGTTCCGGGTCGTCCGGGCCGCAGTCCGCGCCGCAGAAGCGCTTGTCAGTGCTTGGTTGGCGCACAGACGCCAACCCCTCCCCTTTTCCCCCTTCTTCCCCCTCCTCGGCGACCGGGTCGGGTGCGTCTCTATCTATGATGGCGAACAGGCGCTCACGAAGCACCGAATCCGGTTCGCCTCCTGACACGATGGACAGCGCATAAATGATGTTGGCCTTCTTGGCTGGCCACTCTTCCCAGACTTCTCTTCTGTAGCCGAGTTCTCGAAGCGACTGGCGAACAACGGATAGCGGTTCGGCGTTGGCCAAGACCGCGTTGGCGTAGATACGCTGGAGTTGGTAGCTTTCGGCACGAGCAACCAGACCAGAAAAGTCTGCTTCAATGGTCTGCTTGTCTGCGAACCCGGAAGCGACAGCATCAGCGTAGAGGTCCTCGACAGCGGGCACGTCAAGCGGAGGCGCTGGCCCGTGCTCACGTGGCGGTTGCGCGCCCACAGCAGCGGTCCAAACGGCCAAGGCGAAGCTGGCCAAAAGCATCTCCCTCTTTTCGTAGCCTCCATGTAAGCGCTACAGCCCGCCGTCTGCGGCCCACCCGCGAACGTTCCCGGCTGCAGAAACTGAACTAAGACGGCAGCGACTGTAGCAGAGACGGCCTTGCTGCTTGGTACCCTGCACGCGGTCCGCTACGGCTCGCGACTACCCGCGCAGGGCTGGACTAAGACACTCCCCCTCAAAAGGGCCGTTGCGCCCTCCGTAGCGGGTCATCTCGAACCCCGCCGGGTCAAAGCGCTGGGTCTCTTTTGACGTGAAACGGCCCCCGCCTGGAAGTGCCAGACGGGGGCCGGTTGAAGTCTGTGGCGACTGCTAGAGTCGCCGGGCCGGCATTGAGCGCAAACTCACCGTGATCCGGCAGCCCGCGTGTGTACGCCGCGAACCGATGACCGAGAATAGCAAACACCGCCCCGCAACCGAACACCCGGCGCTACAGCTGTCGCTGTTTGAGCCGACCCTGCACCTGGTGCTGTGCGACGGGAAGCGGGCGATCGAGCGCGGCTGGCAGCTTCGGATGCCGACCGCGGCCGCGCTGGATGCGCACGTGCACCGTGGCGGCGACCTGGGCTACATTCCGGCCTCAGTCAAGGGCCTCGTGGTGGACGTCGATACCGGGCCGGATTCCGGCCCCGTCGTCCAGTTGCTCGGCGATCCGGTCGAGACGACCGTCTCGATGGGCGACGGACGGCACCTGCTCTACCTGGCCCCGGTCGGCTACGTGCCGGCGACCAACTACGGCAAGGGCAAGTTCCGGCTCGGCGACGTCGCCGGCGACTGGATTCACCACGGCAGCTACGCCGTGGAGACCTGGACCGGCTGGAGGCAACTGGCCGATGCCGACTGGAGCGTCCCCGTGGTCTCGACCGCGGTGCTCGACACGCTGGTCCAGTGCGGCCGGGCCGATCACGTCGTCCCGGTGACGGCCGCGGGGTCCCGGATCAGGAACTGGGGGCTGTACGGCGACGGCCCGCTCTACCAGGGCATCCGGGCCGTGGGTCTGCTCTACCGGCTCAACGTCGAGGCCGGCCGGCTGCTGGCTGCCGGCCGCTTCGAGGGCGACGGGCAGATGCTCAAGCTCGCCCGCCGCCTGGACATGGCGTACTGCCGGCCGCGGCTGCCGTTTCGGGAGGTGGAGCGGTACGGCCGGTCCGTCGCCCGGTACTGGCGCCGGCGCGCTCGAGACGGCGACAACCCGGCGTGGCTAGAGAGTGTAGCGAGGTGCAGGGCATCGAGCGTCCGGAGCGGAACGGGGAAGGGTTCGAGGGCACGCTCGAGCGCAATCGGCCACAGATCGACCATCCCGACACCTTTGAGAAGCTCCCGAGCCTGTTCTCCATGGGACTCGGCGCGGAAGCGCGAGTGGAGCACGACCCATACCTCGTACTCAAGCAGCCGGCTCGAAACGATGTCGCCCTCCCAGAGCTGCTCTGGAGGGCGCCGCACCTCGGCGAAGAGATGCGCCAGCAAGACCGAACTGTCGACGTAGATCAAACCCGGTCGCTTCTCACCTCGTCCAGGAGCTCCATGAGTTCCTTGAGGCTCATGATCGGCGGAGGCTTGGGCGGCGGACCCGAGAACGGCTTGAGAGGTGGCGTCAGGATGCCCTCCCGCACCATGGCGGCAAGCTTCGCGTCGGCCAGCATCGGGCTCCGTTCGGGCCGCGGCGGACCCAGTTCGGCTACGACGCGGTCACGGTTCGTGACCAGCACGGTCTCTCCCGCGGCAGCGATGCGGACGTACTCGCTGAGCTTGCTGTTCAGCGTCTTGAGGCCTACGGATCTCATGCCTTTGAAAGTAGCCACTAGAGGCTACTTCGTCAAGGCCGCCAGCCGCCCCCGCCCCTACTGCGACGGCGCCTGGTACAGCTCGATCTCGTACCCGTCCGGGTCGTTGAAGAACACGATCGTCGGCGGGTTGTCACCGGGAATCGTGACGAACCGTGTCGTCGAGCCCGCGGCCTCGGCCCGTTTGGCCAGCCCCTTGGCGTTGGCCGTATTGACGACGATCCGGCCGTACCTGCCCTTCCCCTCCGGCAGGGGATCGTCGTTCAGGCGCGCCAGGATCAGGCCCGCTCCACCGCCGCCGGGCGCAGCGAGGCCGATCTCGATCGGATTCTCACCATCAGGCGGATACGTCCAGGCTCGCTTGAACCCCAGCACCTCGCCGTAGTACTTCTCGGACCGCTCCAGGTCCGCCACGTTCAGGGCTACCTGCCCCAACACGGCGTCCGACTTCTCGTCCCCGGCCGCCAGCGGCGCCGCCACGCACACGAACATCGCAATCACCAAGGCCCGAACGGTCCACTTCAACATCACAAGCTCCTTCCAAGCACCGATCTCACTGTCAAGAGAAGGGCGCGAGCATACCGCGCCGCTTCCGCGGTTCGTCAAAGACCGCCGGCCAGCTCGTGGAGCTTCATCACCGTCTTCCAGTTGCGCGCGGTCATGGTCGTGGACAGCTTCGACTCGAAGAACCGGGTGGTGAGTTTCGTGCCCGCAAAACCCTGCGGGCAGTAGGAGTACACCTCCCGACCGATCACGACGAACTCGTCGGGAGGCGAGCGGTCGGGGTCGAGCGCATCGATGGCCGCAGCCTCCGGCCGGTCCGCCAGGAATCCGACGTGCAATTGGCTCAATCGGCCGACCTCGGCGGCGACTCCCGGGAACGGGTTCGCCGGGATGATCGCCGCAAGCTCGCCAGCCGTTCGAGTCACCACAGGCACTCGGTAGCCGAACCGCGCCGCGATGGCTTCACTGACCAGGTCTGGCACGCGGCGGACCAACGCCGGACCCGCCCTAAAGACGACGTTGCCGCTCTGGATGTACGTCCGCACCTCGTCACACCCCGCCTCCGAGAACATCGCGGCGAGATCTCTCATGAGCAGCTTGTTCTTGCCGCCTACGTTGATTCCGCGGAGCAACGCAACGTGAGTGCCTGTCGTCATCTCAGTAGCCGCGGGCAGTTCGGCACCGTTGCCGACCTGGGAACGCGGGCGTCTCGCCCGCATCCGGCGCAAAAGCGCCGGTGCATGGCGCAGCGAGAGCCCTTCTCCAGCCGCGTAGAGCCTGACCTCGGCGGGGCCGGGTGCGGGTGATTGCAGTACATGTACACTCCGTCCTTCTCACGCCGCCAAGCCCCCCTCTCTCGGTTCTCCCCCCGAACCCGTCATTGTCTTCGCACTCGTAGCGTTGCGAACCCCCATTCTCACCTTGATTGTCCTTCTCAGCTCAATTGTCGTTCGACACTGCATGAGTTCACACTCCACCGAAGGCTCGAATAGACCGGCAGCAAACCGAGAACCAACTAGGACCGAGACATACCCATGATCACAGGCGACATCAAGAACCAAATAGACCGCATCTGGGACGCCTTCTGGTCCGGCGGCATCTCGAACCCGCTGGAAGTCATCGAGCAGATCACCTATCTGCTGTTCCTCCGCCGGCTCGACGACATGCACACGCTGGAGGAGAACAAGGCCAATCGGCTAAAGAAGCCGACTGAGCGGCGGGTCTTCCCGGAAGGCTTGGATGCCAAGGATCGGCCCTACGAGGACTTCCGCTGGTCGCGCTTCAAGCACTTCGCCCCGGCCGAGATGTTCACGGTGGTGGGGGAGCACGTCTTCCCTTATCTGCGCGCTGACCTAGCCGGGCAGCTCGGCGAGACCGACTCCACCTACGCGCACCACATGAAGGACGCGCGCTTCACCATCCCGACTCCGGCGCTGCTGGCCAAGGTGGTGGACCTGCTCGACAAGGTGCCGATGGAGGAGCGTGACACCAAGGGGGACATCTACGAGTACATGCTCGGCAAGATCGCCACCGCGGGACAGAACGGACAGTTCCGCACGCCGCGCCACCTCATCCGGCTGATGGTGGAGCTGACTGCGCCCCAGCCCGCCGACGTCGTCTGCGACCCGGCCTGCGGCACGGCAGGCTTCCTGGTCGCGGCGGGCGAATACCTGCGCGAGCGCCACCCGAACCTGCTGCACGACGCGAAGCTGCGCGAGCACTTCCACCGCGGCCTGTTCCACGGCTTCGACTTCGACAACACCATGCTGCGCATCGGCAGTATGAACATGCTGCTGCACGGCGTGGAGAACCCGGACATCCGCTACCGGGACTCGCTGGCCCAGGACCACGCCGACGAGGAGGAGAAGTACACGTTGCTGCTAGCCAATCCGCCCTTCGCCGGCAGCCTCGACTACGAGAACACCGCAAAGGACCTGCTGCAGATCGTCAAGACCAAGAAGACAGAGCTACTCTTCCTCACGCTCTTTCTCCGGCTGCTGAAACCCGGTGGGCGGGCCGCGGTGATCGTCCCCGCTGGCGTGCTGTTCGGCTCCAGCAAGGCGCACAAGGAGCTGCGCCGCATCCTGGTGGAGGACCAGAAGCTCGACGCCGTGGTATCGCTGCCAGGCGGCGCGTTCAAGCCCTACGCTGGTGTCTCCACTACGATCCTGCTCTTTACCAAGACCAACTCTGGCGGCACCGACTACGTTTGGTTCTACGACGTCACAGCCGACGGTTGGAGCCTCGACGACAAGCGCATGCCGCTGATGTCCGAGGACAAGCTCGGACCGGTGCCACGGACGCCGCTACTTGATGGCGACACTCCCAACAACAACCTGCCGGACGTACTGGCACGCTGGACCGAGCGTAACGGCACCGAGCGCGATCGCCCGCGTACCAAGCAGAGCTTCTGCGTCCCCAAAGCCGACATCGCCGCCCAAGGGTACGACCTATCACTCAACCGCTACAAGGAAGTGGTGCACAAGGACACCGAGCACCGCCCACCGACGGAGATCCTTGCACGCTTAGCGACGCTGGAAGAAGAAATTCAGCGTGCGATGAAGGAGCTAGAAAGGATGCTTCAGTGAGCCAAGATCAGCGCCTCGATTCGGTTGCCGAACTCACGATGGGACAAGCGCCTGCAGGTGAATCCTACAACGCCCATGGAAACGGCCTGCCGCTTATCGCTGGCGCAGGGGACTTCGGCGAACTACATCCGGAACCAAAGAAGTACACCACTGCCCCAGGAAAGACCTGCCAAGCGGGCGACATCATTCTCGGAATTCGAGCCACCATCGGGAAGAAGGTGCTTGCGGACCGACAGTATTGCCTCGGTCGCGGCGTCGCTGGGCTTCGTGCACGCCCAGGTCTTGATGGGCGATACCTCTGGCACTGGCTGACACACGCGGAGCCAAGCCTCGCGACAAGGGCCAAGGGAGCAACGTTCAAGCAGGTCAACCGCCAGGACATCGGCTCGCTGAACATCCGTCTTCCACGCGTCCCCGAGCAGCAGCGCATTGCCGAGATCCTGGACGCAGCACAGACTCTGCGAGCCAAGCGCCGGGACGCCCTTGCCCGACTCGACACCCTAACCCATTCCATTTTCTTCGACACGTTCGGCGACCCCGTCACGAATCCGAACAAGATGCACAAACAACCATTGGGGGATTTGCTCAAACTGAAAAGTGGCAAGTTTCTTTCCTCTGCAAAAATGGTTGACAGCGGCCCCTACTCAGTCCTTGGCGGTAACGGCATCAACGGCTCTCATGACCAATACATGTTCAAAGATCCGCAGATAGTGATCGGTCGTGTTGGCGTTTACTGCGGTTGCGTGCATGCATCGCCGCCGAAAAGCTGGGTCACTGACAATGCGCTCTACGTGAGTGAATGGAGCCCGCGACTGCGGTTCGAGTACCTCCTCCACGCGTTGATGCACGCGCGTTTGAACCAGTATGCGAATCAGTCCGGCCAACCTCTCGTATCAGGGTCCAGGATCTACCCCGTGGCTATTCTGGTTCCTCCCGAAGACCTACAGATCGCATTTGAGAAACGCCTCGCCACAACAAAACGACTGCGGCGTCTCGATGAAGCCGCGGTCTCTACGGTCGAGGCGCTCTTTGCCGCTCTTCAACACCGCTCTTTCCACCGGGGGCCGCAGCCATGCGCGGCGAGCTAATCGGCGTGTGGTCGGAGACGTGGCGGGAGATCTGGCTGCCGCTCATCGAGCAGCCCCTGGCCGATGACGATGGAGGTTTCCCTGAGGACATCTTCTGTGAGCTGTATCGCACTCTCGCGCCAGCGCTGTCCCTGGCCCCCTCGGTCGAGGAACTCGCGGAAATCATCGACAACCCTGTGCAGAGCCGCGAAGCCTTCGAGGCGGCCACCGGGAACGACCTCGCCGGTGAACGTGTCCTTGTCAATTTCTTCGAGGCGGCGCATGAGGCGCTGGAAGAGCTGGGCGGCGACGAACTGACGAACCGCTACTTCAACCTGCTCACCGGTTTCGTCGAGAAGTTCAGTCTGCGCTACGACCTGCGGCGGCCCTGCGTGCTCTGTCCGACCCTGCCCGGCCTGTTCACGAGCCTAGTTCGTGATCTGCGCGCGCTCGCGAGTGAGGATCCACACCTCGATCAGTTGATGAAGGAGTACGAGGACGCCGCGAGAGACCTGCGTTTCGGATGCACAGACGGCCGGATCAAGACGTGCATCGGCAAGCAATTCATGTTGCTGGAGGCGATCGGTGCACTCGATCCCGACGTGACAAAGAACACGCTGGGCGACATGTGCGACCAACTCAACTCGTGGCCGCACGCGACGATCAGGGAGGCCCTCAAGAAGCTTTACGGCTTCGCCTCGGACTATCCCGGCATCAGACACGGCAGCCACGCCAAGGGAGCGCTGCGCGCGATCGAGATGCGCGACATGGTGGCCATGTCAGTTCTGCTCACGGGCTTCACCCCCTATCTCGAACGCCGGTTGAGTGGGGGCGCGATCTACGGCGGCGCACGATGAACGCAACGTGCGCTCCCTCAGTTCTGCCGTTGCCGATGTTCAACAGCGGAAGCTCCGGGGGAAACAGTCAGGAGCGCGGGTTCTTCGGGCGACTCGTGGATCGCGTTCTGGGAGGGAGGGTGTGAGCCAGTTCACCTTCCTCCGGCGCGAATGGGCGTCAGTGTTCGAGGCGGCGTCGAACGCCGAGGCTGCGGTTCATGCTGACCCACGAACGGCCTGCTTCTACGCCCGCCGCGCCCTCGAGCTTGCGGTGGCCTGGGCCTACAAGCACGACGCGGCGCTTCGGTTGCCCTATCAGGACAACCTCTCGGCGCTGATCCACGAGCCGAGCTTCAAGCAGGCCGCAGGCGAGGCGGTGTTCAGCAAGGCCCGGGTAATCAACACGCTCGGCAACCGCGCGGTGCACAGCCACCGCGCCGTGCCGGAAGCGGACGCGTTGGCGGCGCTGCGCGAGCTCTTCCACGTGGCCTACTGGTTCGCGCGGACGTACGCCCGCGCCGGAAGACCGGCGCCTGGACTTGCCTTTGATCCGGCGGCGCTGCCCCGGCCCGCGGCGACCGGGCAGCAGAGTGCGGAACAACTGCGTACGCTTGAGGAAGGGCTCCGGGAGCGCGACGAGAAGCTCGCGACGCTGCTCGCGGACAAGGGCGCGCTCGACGAGGAACTCAAGCGCCTGCGGGTCGAGGTGGCCAATGCCAAGCAGGCAGCCGCCGCGCAGCCGGACACCCACGACTACTCCGAAGCGGAAACCCGCGACTACTTCATCGACCTGCTGCTGAAAGAAGCCGGCTGGCCGCTCGATCAGGACCGTGACCGCGAATTCGAGGTCAGCGGGATGCCCAATGCCGAAGGCCAGGGCTTCGTGGACTATGTCCTCTGGGGCGACGACGGCAAGCCGCTCGGTCTCGTCGAGGCCAAGCGCACGCGGCGGGACGCGCGCGTGGGCCAGCAGCAGGCCAAACTCTATGCCGATTGCCTGGAGCGCCAGTTTGGGCAACGGCCGATCATCTTCTACTCGAACGGCTACGAGCACTGGATCTGGGATGACAGCCGCTACCCGCCGCGCCGGGTGCAGGGCTTCTACAAGAAGGCGGAGCTGGAGCTGTTGATCCAACGGCGGGAGACGCGGCGCATTCTCGCGGAGGCCCCGATCAGTCCGGAGATCGTCGACCGCTACTACCAGACCCGTGCCATCCGCCGCATCGCCGAGGCCTTCGAGCGCGACCACGACCGCAAGGCGCTGCTCGTGATGGCGACGGGTGCTGGCAAGACGCGCACGGTGATCGCGCTCTCCGACCTGCTCATGCGCTGCAACTGGGCCAAGCGCGTACTCTTCCTCGCCGACCGTGTGGCGCTGGTGAATCAGGCGGTCAATGCCTTCAAGCGTCACTTGCACGACGCCTCGCCCGTCAACCTGGTCACCGAGAAGAACGCCGAGGGACGCGTCTACGTCTCGACCTATCCGACCATGATGGGACTGATCGACGAGGCGAGCGACGGCCAGCGGCGCTTCGGGGTGGGCCATTTCGACTTGGTGATCATCGACGAGGCGCACCGCTCGGTGTTCCAGAAGTACCGCGCCATCTTGGACTACTTCGACTCGCTGCTGGTCGGGCTCACGGCGACGCCAAAGGACGAGGTGGACCGCAACACCTACGGCCTGTTCGACCTGGAGGACGGCGTGCCGACCGACGCATACTCCTTGGAGGAGGCGGTGCGCGACGGCTTCCTTGTGCCGCCTAAGGCCGTCTCGGTGCCGCTCAAGTTCCAGCGCGAGGGCATCAAGTACGACGAGCTGTCGGAAGAGGAAAAGGACCAGTGGGACGCGCTGGAATGGGACGACGACGGCACGGTGCCCGACCGGGTCGGGGCCGAGGCGGTCAACAAGTGGCTGTTCAACAAGGACACTGTGGACAAGGTGCTTGCGCACCTGATGACCCGCGGCCTCACGGTCGCTGGCGGCGACCGGCTTGGCAAGACGATCCTCTTCGCCAAGAACCAGGCCCACGCGGAGTTCATCGCGGAGCGTTTCAACGCCAACTATCCACACTACAAGGGCGAGTTTGCCCGCGCCATCACCTTCAAGACGGAGTACGCGCAGAGCCTGATCGACAGCTTCTCGAACAAGGAGAAGAACCCACACCTCGCGATCTCGGTAGACATGCTCGACACCGGCATCGACATCCCCGAGGTCGTGAACCTGGTCTTCTTCAAGCTGGTGCGCTCGAAGACCAAGTTCTGGCAGATGGTGGGTCGAGGAACGCGGCTCTGTCCCGATCTGTTCGGGCCGGGCCAGGACAAGGAACTGTTCTATCTCTTCGACTACTGCCAGAACCTCGAGTACTTCAGCCAGGACATCCCGGGCACCGAGGGGTCGGTCGCCGATTCGCTCGGCAAGCGCTTGTTCAACGGGCGGCTGGAGCTGATCGGTGAGCTGGACCGGGGACACGCCGCCGAGGGGGCTGCGGTTGGAGAGCCGGCCGCGACCTTCGTCGATCCCCGAACCACCAGAGAAGTTCGCATCGCCACGGCTGAGTTGCTGCAGCGTGAAGTCGCCGCGATGAACCTCGACAACTTCGTGGTGAGGCCTCATCGCCGGCTCGTGGAGCGGTACGCAAGACCGGAGGCGTGGACCGCCCTGCCCCCCGAGGCCCTGGCGGAGCTGTCCGACGAAGTTGCCGGACTTCCCGCAGAAATAGACCAGGAGAACGAGGAGGCGAAGCGTTTCGACCTGCTGGTCTTGAGCCTGCAACTTGCTCTGCTGCGCTCAGAGTCGAGCTTTGCCCGACTACGCGACCGCGTCGGGCAGATCGTCGGGCTCCTCGAGGAGAAGGCTGCCATTCCGATGGTCCAAGCTCGGATGGCACTCATCCAGGACGTCCAGACTGACGAGTGGTGGCAAGACGTCACAGTTCCGATGCTTGAGGGCCTGCGCCGACGGCTCCGTGACCTGATTCAGCTGATCGACAGGCGCCAGCGAAAGCCCGTGTACACGGACTTCGAGGACCTGATAGGGAGCGAGACCGAGGTCAACCTGGGTAACCTGGTTGGAGGCGCCGACTACGACAAGTTCCTCGTGAAGACGCGGGCTTTTCTGCGGCAGCACCTGGACCATGTCGCGATCCACAAGCTGCGGTCCAACAAGCCTCTGACAGCGAGCGATCTCGCTGAGCTGGAACGCATGCTTGGCGAGAGTGGGCTTGGTGAGCCGGACGACTTTCGGCGGGCGGCGGAGGAATCGCAGGGCCTGGGTCTGTTCGTTCGATCTCTCGTCGGAATGGACCGTGGCGCGGCGAAGGGGGCTATGGCCTCCTTCCTGGCGGGCAAGTCTCCCGCTGCCAACCAGATCGAGTTCATCAATCTGATCGTTGACCACTTGACCGAGCATGGCGCCGTCGAACCGGGACGGTTGTATGAATCGCCATTTACCGACCTTACGCCGAGGGGCCCTGACGGGCTCTTCAGTGCGGCAGATCTGAACGAACTCATGCACGTCCTCGAAGCTGTTCGCACTTCGGCCATGGCGGCGTGACGCGCGACGGGTTTGGCCGCGCTACTCCAACGGATTCGCGGCGATGAACTCGTTGATGATGCGGGCGAGCTCCTCGCCGTGGCTCTCCTGGATGAAGTGGCCCGCGCCTTCGACGGTCACATGAGGCTGGCCCTGGGCGCCGGGTGCCCGCCGCTGGAACTGTCGCTCGCCGCCGCGTGATACCGGGTCGCTGTCGCCGTAGGCCGTCAGGAGCGGCTTCTCCCAGCGCTCGAACACTTCCCAGGCCTTCCGGTTCGCGTCGTTGGCCGGATCGTCGGCGAACACCGGCACCCTTTGGGGCATGACCAGCGCGCCTGCCTTGTAGCTGGGCTCGGGGAAGGGCGCATCGTAGGCGGCCGTGATCGACGGATCGCCGGTGTTGGTCGCCACCATGCGGCCGGTGGGGATGTCGCCGCGATCGATCATCGCCTGGTTGGTGCGCTTCCAACGGATGAAGGCGCTGTCTTCGGGTAAGTCCTCAGGGCTGGCCGCTCCGCCCACCGGCAGACCGGTGTTCGACACGACGACGCGCGCGAAGCGCTCCTCGTTCTCCGCCACCACCCGCAGGCCGATCAGG
Source organism: Candidatus Multivorans sp. (assembly GCA_965216125.1). Classification (GTDB taxonomy): domain Bacteria; phylum Acidobacteriota; class Thermoanaerobaculia; order Multivoradales; family Multivoraceae; genus Multivorans. Next base: position 4,730,922 of record OZ244152.1, read on the forward strand.
CCCCCCCAGTCCTGGCCGAAGAAGGTCGCCTGTTGCAGGTCGAGCGCCGCAACGAACTCCGTCATCGCGTCGACGTGGAACTTGTAGGTGTGGGTGTCCATGCTCGCCGGCTTGTCCGAGCGCCCGAAGCCGATCAGGTCGGGGACGATGCAGCGATGGCCGGCGGCGACCAGGACCGGGATCATCTTCCGAAAGAGGTACGCCCACGTCGGCTCTCCGTGGATCAGCAGAATCGGTTCGCCGTCGGCGGGTCCCTCGTCGAGGTAGTGGACGCGGTAGCCCTGGATTTGGACGTAGTTGGGCGCGAAGTCGAAGCCCGGCAGGTTCTCGAAACGATCGTCGGGAGTGCGGTACACGCCGGGGCGAATCTCCTCGGACTGGGCGGGGGCCGCGGTCATCGCCAGGGCCAGAGCAGCAATGGCAACGACGGCAGCGCCGGCGCCAAGGCTCGCCTTCGCGACCAGATCTCGTCGTGAGCGCTTCATCTCGCGTCCTCCTTACAGGCCGTCTTCAACTTGTGGAATCTGTGCTCGACTCTACAAGGCGGCCCGCGATGACGTATCCTCTCGCCTGCCCCAAGAACGGAGCTGAGCCCACATGACCCAGAACGGAACCGCAGTACGCCTCTCCGGCGTGCACAAGACGTTCGGCGCCCACACCGCGGTCTCCGACTTCGACCTGGAGATCGAGCCGGGCGCCATCTACGGCCTGCTGGGGCCCAACGGCTCGGGCAAGACGACCACGATCCGCATGATCATGGGCATCCTCCTGCCCGACAGCGGCGCGGTGGAGCTGTTCGGCGGCGTGCCCAACTTCGCTCGCCGCAGCCGCGTCGGCTACCTGCCCGAGGAGCGCGGCGTCTACGAGAAGATGAAGGTGCTCGACCAGCTCATCTTCTTTGGCGAGATCCGCGGCGTCTCGCGGGCGCTGGCCCGCACCCGCGCCGAGGGGTGGCTGGAGCGTCTGGGACTCAGCGAGTGGGCAGCCAAGAAGGTTCAGACCCTGTCCAAGGGGATGCAGCAGAAGGTCCAGTTCATCAGCACGGTGCTCCACGATCCTGAGCTCCTCATCCTGGACGAACCCTTCAGCGGCCTCGACCCGATCAACCAGGACGTGCTGGAGCAGATCGTCCGCGAGGAGCAGGAGCGCGGGAAGACGATCCTGTTTTCGACCCACCTCATGGAGCAGGCCGAGCGGCTGTGCGAGCGGGTCTGCCTCATCTCGCGGTCTCGCAAGGTGCTCGACGACAACCTCAAGGACCTGAAACGACGCGAGCGGTCGGGCGTCGTGGCCGTGGAGTTCGAGGGCGAGGCGCCCCAGATCGCATGGCCTGGCGTGTCGGCGGTCGAGCAGGCCGGCGATGCGCTCCACCTGACCTTGAGCGAAGGGGCGCGGCACGACGAGATTCTGGCCGCGGTGGTGGCTGCGGGAGTCAGCGTACGGAGGTTCGAGCTGCTCGAGCCCCGCCTGCACGAGATCTTCGTCCGCCACGCCGGAGACCCCGGCGACGACAATGCCCCTGCACAGATGGGAGGTGTTTCGTGAAGCAGGTCTGGTCGGTAGTCCGTCGCGAGTACGTAGAGCGGGTCAAGACGCGGGCGTTCATTCTGTCGACGCTGGGCATGCCCCTGCTGATCATCGGCGTGATGGTGCTGAGTGTCGTCGTCGGCGCCCTCGCCCAGGGTTCGGAACAGCAGATCGCCCTGGTCGACTTCACCCGGCAGCTCGGCGAACCTGTCACGGAGGCCCTGGAGCGAGCGGGATACGACATCGAGGTCGCCGACCCCGCCGCAGGTACCGAGGACCTGGACCAGCGGGTGCTCGACGACGAGCTTGAGGCCTACCTCGTGCTCGACGACAGGACCGCCAGCGAAGCCTCCTTCATCTACCGCGCGAAGGAGCCTCCGGGCGGGACCCGTTCGCGGCTCATTCGGTCGATCGTCGTCGAGGAGGTCGTGGACCAACGGCTCAGCCTGATGGAGGACGGCGAGTCGGTCCGGCGACTGTTCGAGGGCGGCGCGCTGGGGTTCGAGCCCGTCGGCATCGACGAGGCCGACGTGGAAGAAGCCGAGGTCGAACGCATCACCGGCACGATCACGGGCATCGGAGGCGGCATCATCCTCTACACCATGATGCTCATCTACGGCGCCCAGATGCTCCAATCCGTGCTCGAAGAGAAACAGAGCCGCGTCGTGGAACTGGTGATCTCGTCCCTCCGCCCCTGGCAACTCATGCTGGGCAAGATCGTGGGCGTGGGCGCCGTCGGCCTGACCCAGGTAGCCATCTGGATCGGCTGCGTGGCCCTGTTGGCCACCCTGGCGCTGCCCGTTCTCCTCTCCGCGCTGCCGACTACCGAAGGAGCGAGCGAGGTCCTGCAATACCTGCCGGGCCCCGGCGCCGTGGCGCTGCTCGTCGTTTTCTTCCTGCTCGGCTACTTCCTCTACTCGAGCCTGTTCGCCGCTGTGGGAGCCATGTGCAGGAACCTGCAGGAGGCCAGCCAGGCACAAACGCCCATCATCATCCTGATCATTGTCCCGTTCGTCCTCCAGATGACGACGATCGAGGGCGGCGGGATGCCGTGGATGAACTGGATGGCCCTCTTCCCCTTCTTCAGCCCGATCATGATGTACCCACGGGCCGTGATGGGGACGGTGCCCTGGTGGATGGTGGGCGCGTCGATGGTGTTGATGGTGCTGACCGTGTGGGGCACATCCTGGGTGGCGGGCAGGATCTACAAGGTCGGCATCCTCAGTCAGGGCAACCGGCCCAGCCTGCGTGAGTTGGTGAGGTGGGTCAGGCAAGGGTAGCGAGCCGGATGCCGGCGGGGACGCCGGCGCAACCAGTTTCTGCCGCCCGCGTTCCTAGCCGACAATCGGCGGCATCGGGCAGCTCATCGACGCCGATACCGCCCGCAGAAGCTCGGCCTCTTCCGCGGTGACCTGCCGGTCGGCGGCGATGCAGGCCACCGCCGCTTCGAGCACGCGCTTCTTCACTTGCGGCGCGGCCTGGTCCAGATGAACGAGAGCCGCATCGAGCGCGCCGAGACCGCATTCCTCGTGACGGAGGAGACGCGTCTCGGGGAGCGCGAGCACCCGCCACGCCTGCCCGAACGCGTGCCCTGCCGCTTGCGGATTGCGATCCCCCACGTACGCCAACACCGACATCAACAACGCCAACGGGGACCGCACCGCGCCGACCGAGCTGTACCGCACGCGCGGTCGCCTGGGTCTCCCGAAGTGCCCCTCGAGGTCGCTCACCAGAATGCGGTAGAGCGACCATTCGAACAGGTCGATCACCTCGTCCGCTTCGACGGTTGCGACCAGGTTGTGCATGAAGAGCCGGTACTGCGACGGCGTCAAGGCGCGGAGCGCGGGAAGAGAGAGCTCAAGAAGCGGCAGACGCATCCTCGGGTCGAGCTGCTCGACGAGGGGGGCCAGCTTCACGGTCTCCTCGAAGACGCCGCGGTCGGCCGCCGCTTTGAGGTGCGAGAGCTGCACCTGTCTCGGCGCGGGGTCGCGGTCGAGCACGAGCGCGTAGACCACCGCGCGGGCGCCGTAGGGCTCGCGGGCAGCCTCGACGACCGGCCCGGGCAGGTGCCCGATCAGGTCCGCGGCGTACTCGATGTGCGCGGGGGTCGGCTGCCCGACGTGGCTGACGGCGTCCGCGACATTCGGCCCGGCCACGACAGCGGCTTCGCCCCCGGCGAAACCTGCCGCGCCCGGCCCGGCAGCCGCCGCCCGAGCGCCGACGCCCCCGGCGTCCAACTCCGGAAACTCACCGTCCCAGGAGGGGTCGATGCGCCGGATCCGCTCCTTGAGCGGCGGGTGGGTCGCGAACATCGCGTTGAAGCCGGAGGTCGCGCGGCCAAAGAACATGTGACTCGCCTGCGGCGCGTTCGGGTTCTTGACCGCCGAGCCGGTCACGAAGCCGCCGATCTTCTTCAGCGCCCCGGCGATGCCGGAAGGCTGCCGCGTGAACTGGACGGCCGAGGCGTCCGCCAGGAACTCCCGCTGCCGGCTGACCGCGGCCTTGATCAGGTTGCCGAAGAACGTGCCGGCGAAACCGATGACCGCCAGGCCGGCGCCGAGCGCAATGATCGGCAATGCGCTCTTGCCGTCTCTCGACCGTCCGCCACCGGTGAAGAACGACATCCGCAGGACGAAGTAGCCGATCATCCCGATGATCAGGATGCCGTGGAGCAGGCCGATCAGACGGATGTTGAGCCGCATGTCGCCGTTCAGGATGTGGCTGAACTCGTGCGCGATCACCCCCTGGAGCTCGTCGCGATCGAGCGTGGTCGCCGTCCCCCGCGTGACGCCGATCACCGCGTCTTGGGGGGTCAACCCGGCCGCGAACGCGTTGATGCCCTCCTCCTGGTCCAGCAGATAGACGGGCGGCGTCGAGGCGCCGGAGGCGATGGCCATCTCCTCGACCACGTTGAGCAGCCTCCGTTCCACCGGATCCGATGTGCCGGTATCCACAAGCCTTCCGCCCAGTTCCTCGGCAATCACCCGACCGCCGCCGCTCAGTTGGGCGATCTTGTACAGGCTGCCTCCGCCGACGACGACCAGGGTGCCGACGACCGCCAGGATCAGGAGCCGGGGGTCGGCAACGGCCGTCCAGTCGACCTCGCTGGTTTCGGGATCGCGCCCGAGGTAGCCCATCGCGCCGGCCAACAGCACCTCGATCGAGGCCATGATCGCGAGGACCGCAAGCCCGAAGAGCACCACAAGGCGAACCGTGCTCCGCCTTGCTGTGTCCTGCCGCTGAAAGAAGTCGGTGGCCATTGGGCCGCGCGAAACGCCCTCAGCTACTCGAACGACACGGTTGGCGCTTCGGCGATCGCCTCGCTGTCGAACTCGAGCAGCGTGGCGTCCTTCCCGTGACCGAACATCCCGGCGATCATCACGGCCGGGAACCTCTGCTTGTAGGTGTTGTAGAGCGTCACGGTGTCGTTGAAGGCCTGGCGCGCGAAGGCGACCTTGTTCTCCGTCGAGCGCAGTTCCTCGCTGACCTGCATCATGTTCTGGTTCGCCTTCAGGTCCGGGTAGCTCTCGGCCAGCGCGAACAGACGGCCGAGCGTGCCGGTGAGGACGCCTTCGGCCGAGGCGAGACCCTGGATCGCCGCCGCATCACCTGGATCCGCGGCCGCCTGCTCCAGTCCACCGGCCGCCATGTTCCGGGCCTGAATCACCGCTTCAAGCGTTTCCCGCTCATGCTTCATGTAGCCCTTCGCCACCTCAACCATGTTCGGGATCAGGTCGTAGCGTCGCTTGAGCTGCACCTCGATCTGCGCGAACGCGTTCTGGTAGCGGTTCTTCAGCGTGACCAGCTTGTTGAACGTCCCGATCATCGACCCGCCAAGAACAATGGCGAGGAGGGCCAGGCCGGCCAGAACCACGATGACGAAAATGCTCATGAGCTGCCTCCGCTAGAGGGGCCGGTAGTTGACCCGATCCCGGATGCTGTCACAGGCGAAGGGTGTACTGCGCCTTGACGGCCAGCTTCGAGTCCTGCCGCCGGAAGTCGGCGCCACGCTCGCCGAGCTCCTGCACCCAGCCCTGGCCGAAGATGAAGAACAGGTCGTTCCCCGGCTCGAGGGTCCAGCGCACCCGGCCTTGAAAACCGAGGTTGCCCGAACGGTTGTCGAACTGGATCAGATTCGAGAACGACAGGTTGGGTGAGACCGCATAGTTGATCTGCGCCCTGTGGATCCTCGCGACGAAGTCGCCCTGTGGCAGCCGGGCGAAGGTCTGATTCGTGTTGAGGCTGATCGTCAACCGCGGCGGCGCGGAGTACCTCACGCCCACGTTGACGGACTCGGCGCTTCCCGACCAGAAACTGCCGAAACTGATCCCCAGGCTTCCCTGAAGCCTGCGCTTCTGCGCCGAACTGAAGAAGACCCGCAACGGCGTGAATTCGTACTCGCCCGGCGGGAGAACCACACCCGGCGAGATCTCGAACGGCTCGAACAGCCGCTCGTAGGTGGGGTTCACGTCGAACAGGCTGTGCAGCGAGTCCCCCGATTGGAAGTGCCAGTCGACGAGCGTGAAATAGAGGTCCCGAGTCTCGACCAGTCCGTTGTCGAGCCGGGTGAACTCGGTGAAGAAGATGTCGTGGTACATCTGCTGAATGCCCAGCCACTGGTTCTTGGGCCGCGGGTTGAAGCTGGCGCCGGCCCGGAACATCCGTACGTTGCGGCGCTGAACGAATCCGAGCACCGGATCGAAGTTCTCCTGGATCTCGCGCCATTGCACCTGGGCGTCGAACCGGTCGTTGGGAAACGCGGCCGCGAAGCCGAAGGACGCATCGTTGTCCGAAACCCCCTCGTTGTCGCTCTTGAGACCCCAGGCGTTGAAGACCAGGTTTCGACCGCTGCCCAGAGCGTCGGAGGTGGCCAAGCGCAGGTCGACACCGACCGTGCTGCTGTCAACCGAAACCGCGGGATTGCCGCCGGTGACGAGAGCGCCGACGTAGGACTGCTGCCAGAAGTTCTGCCGCACGCGCCCGACGAACAGGCTCTGGTCTTCGGCGAATGAGGTGTCGCGCGTGCCCACGTTGAGGACGCCGACTTCGGTTCGGCCCACCCTGCCGGTCAGCTTGACCCCGTAGTCAAGGGGTACCTCCCGTCCTCCCAGCAGACCGATTCGACGGCTGAAGAACGGGAAGATCTCCGCTCCCGTGTCGGGAATGCCTCCCGGCTGACCGACCCCGGTGGTGGCGAAGTTGAAGACGCCGGCATCCTGCAGGAAGAACGACCGCTTCTCGGGAAAGAAGATCGAGAAACGAGTCAGGTTGATCTGGCGCGCGTCCACTTCGGTTTCGCCGAAGTCGGTGTTGAAGGTGGCGGTCAGCTTGAGATTCGGGGTCGGGTTGTAGAACAGATCCAGTCCCGGCTTGCCGCGCAGGCTGCCGTCGCCGCTGGCGGCACTGTGATCCCAGCGGCCCGCCACGAACGGCCGGATATCCAGGCTGAGGCCCTGCTCGAGGCCTTCGAGGCCGGTGATCTCGCCCGCCTCCGAGACCTGGAAGAACTGGGTGTCGAAACGAGCTCCCGCCCAGCGGACCTCCTCGAACTTGCGCTGGATCTGGCGGCCGATGTTGAAGCCCCAGACCGTGCCCTCCGGCGGGAAGTTCAGACTCTTGAAGGGAATGGCGAACTCCGCGCTCCAGCCCTGATCCGAGCGCTGCGTCGCGACCGTCCAGATGGCATCCCAATCTTCGTTCGTCTCCCCGTTCGCGAACACCAGGCCGTCCACCAGAGCGCCGTTCGGGTTCGTCGAGAAGTAGAAGGCGTTGCTCTGATCGCGGAAGGTGTCGAGCAGCAGTTCGATGCTGTCGTCGGGGCCCAGGGATGCGTCGCGGGCCATCTGCGAAGCGAGAACCCGGTGCGGCTCGGAGTCATGGCACATCACCCCGATATAGAGGTTGTCCGCGTCGCGAAGCAGCGTGACCTCCGTACGCTCGCTCGGCTCGGCGCCCTCCGTCGGTATGCGCTGCACCAGGTTGCCGATCTTCGGCGACGATCCCCAGGCCGTCTCGTCGAGGACGCCGTCGATGAGGATCGGCTCCGTCACGGCTGTCACGACGGCCGTCCGAGTCTGCCGGCCCGAGTCATCCTGGCGGAGAGCGGCGCCCGACGCGGCCGGAGCGACGAGCGCCTGCAAGCCGTACACCGCCACGACCGCCCACATCCGCCCGCTGGGTACGCCGACCTCCGGTCGGCATCCGGGAACGACCCGGCGCCCGGTCGAACCCGTCGCTCCCCCAGACAACCCGCTGCTCCGTCTTGGTTTCAGGGTTGCCTCAGGGCGACGGCAAGAGCGCGTCCCGGTCCACCCACTCGCCGCGCAGCATGACGCGGTCGATCTGGAGGGTGTTCCGGATGTCGGCCAGCGGATCGGCGTTGAGGACGACGAGATCGGCGCTCATGCCGGCCGTGAGCGTGCCGAAGTCCGCCTCACCGACCGGCGGCACGCGACCGGCGCCGGTGGCCGTGGCCGCGACGAGGGTTTCCATGGGGGTCAGGCCGGCCTCGACGTAGAGCTCGAGTTCATGGTGGGTGCCCCAGCCCATCGGCACGTTCGCGGTGCCGCTGTCGGTGCCGAGCGCAACCTTGATGCCGTGGTCATGGAGCGTCTTCACGAAGTCCTGCACCTGCCGGAACGAGGCCTTGCGGTCCGCAAAGCCGTCCGAGCCGACGATGGCGGCGCGGGTCTCCTCATCGCTGAAACGCTCCAGAGCCGCCGGGTTCATCGCCGCCCGCAGCCCCGGGTCGTCCAGGAGTTCGGGGTGCTCGGCGAAGTGCCAGTTGTTCTGGACGATCGACAGGGTCGGCGCGAAGGCGCAGTCGTTCTCCAGGCACAGGTCGAGGAATGCCTGGCTGGGCACCGGGTCCTCCATCGGCACGCCGCCGCCCGGCCCGAACGTCCGCACCGTGCTGTGCATGAACTCGTTCAGACCGACTTCCAGGAGCTGGACGCCGTCCACCTCTTCGTTGATGTGCGCGACCGGGATGAGCCCGTTCTGGATCGACTCGTCGACGATCGCGGCCCGGATCTCAGGCGGGATCTTGAGGCCGGGTTCCGCGACTTCGTTGATCCACATCTTCGTGAAGTGGATGCCCAGGGCCGCCTGCTCGCGCACCATCGTGCGGGCCTCCTCCTCCGTCGTCGGCGTGTTCGTGAAGCCCGAGTTGAAGCCGCCCGGGTACGAGAAGCCGAGTCCGGCCGTGTACGCCCGCGGCAGGTCCGGGCGTCCGGCGTTGGCCTGGAGCATCAGCGTCACCTTCTCCGGGTTGTCCGAGCCGATGCTGCGGGTCGTCGTCACGCCGTAGTAGAGCTGCGACCGGAGCGCCTGCTCCGTTGCCTCCACCGGACCGCCGTAGTGGGCGTGCAGATCGACGAGCCCGGGGATCACCGTCTTGCCGGCAGCGTCGACGACCTCCGTGCCGTCGGGTACTTCGACGGCGTTGCTCGGGCCGGCCGCCCGAACGCGGCCGTCGTCGATCAGGATCACGGCATCGGCGACCGGGTCGGCGCCTGTGCCGTCGATGAGCTGGGCGCCGACGATCGCCAGGTCGGCGGGATCGGCGTCGGGAGTGGCGGCGCCGCCGCAGGCGGCGAGGAGGGCGGCGGTCGCCAAGAGTGCAAGAACTGGAGGCGTACTGTTCCGTGCCATTGTGCAGAGCATCCTAGCAACGGGGCCGGCAGCGCTTTCGGCTCCTGCCTACCTTATCTCCGGCGGCCGAGTCAGCCAAGACGAAACCACCGCGACCAGGGCCACGTTCTCCGTGGTCCACTCGGTCGAGGCACCTCCTCACGAGGGCCTGCTTGCCCTCAGCGGCGACTCACCGCCACGTCCTTCTCGAATAGCCGCCAACGCCTCGACACAAGTCAGCTAGCGCTCGGTCTTCGTCCGGCGCTTCAAGGGCTCCGCTACTCACGTTTCACCCAATGCGTCGCCACGGAATGACACGGATCGAGTGCTTCAGGAATCGCCAAAGTCGGCGTAGATCGTGACCATGTCTTTGTCGCCGGGTTGATAGCGCGGTCGCGGCCGGTCCAATGTGTCGTCAAGCACCTCAAGGCCGCGGATGCGGTTCAGCCTCATCATCTTCCAGTAGTTGACCCGTTGACCGGACTGACTTGGCCCGCTGACCTGGTATACGCGCACCACTTCGTTGCCGCGTTGACTAACGCCGCAAGCGTGAGGTTCTACCCGTCGGTCGCCTCGCGGTTCATAGTAGTCAACCAGCAGCGCTCTATGCTGTCGGATTGCGTCCATGATCGTTTTCATCCGAGCAGATGGAGGCATGGGTGGGGGACTCCTGTTCGCCTTTGGGCCGCCGCCCGAGTGAGTAGGTCACAACGGCAAGGACCGTGTGCGCAGTGGTATCCACAACTGCGGCAACACGTATTGGCCCTTACAAACGAGAGCCTTCCGGTTGAGAACCAAGTCCTCTCGAAGCCCCTTGCTGGCGTTTGTGTCGCGCATGAAGACAAGTCCGATCCCGCTGACTCCCGCTCTGCATTGTCGTAGTCGAATGACCGTACATTGCGGGAAAGACCAACAGCAACATGTAAACGTGGCCGTTCAAATGAACGGTCCTCGCAGTGTCGAACTGGAACCGACTGCTCTAAACTGGCGATCAAGGCAAACCTGACAGACGGATGAGCCCGAACGACGACGCCAACCTCGGAGCCGATCGAGGAGTTGCTTTCCGCCCAGATCGTGTTGCGCAACAACCGCCGGCCCGGGGCGGCGATGTGCGCCTCGGGCCTACCGGTGACGAAGACGCTTCAGCAGTTCGACTTCAGCTTCCAACCGAGCATCAAGCGAGAGCAGATTCATGGACTGGAGCGTCGTAGCACTTCCGCATGATACCAATGGAATTCTGACAACCTTGCTTCGTCGTGTAGCCTTCACTTGACACGCCAATGATCTCATGGTTCGCCGAGCGGTATCTCCATCTCCACTCGCCCGCGTTGTCTTCGTAGAGCTGAAAGTAGGTGTTGTCTGCCATGCCAGTGTCCTCCAATAGTGGTTTGAGGGCGCACCCCGTTCAACTACTACGCCCCTGGTTCAACGTGGTGTCTGGAGATTCCCGTAGACGAGCCGCCAGATGGCCGATGTGCTCCAAGCTTCCGGGTGCTGGCCCTCGCTCTTCCATGTAGTCGCTCTCCTCCGCGGCCTGTGCACGTGCCAAGATCTGGTGTTCGCTGTTTCTCCACGACTTCAGGTTCTGCATCTGGTCTTTCGCCGCCGCCCACTGCAGGCCAAGCGGCTAGCGCCCCCGCCCCGCCCGATACGCCTCAAGGGCTCGATCACTGACGTCTCCCGGATAGCAAAGCGGCGAAGCGCCGCCAGGCTTGCTGTACGCGCTACGGCGGCCGCAGCGTCTGCCTGCCCTGTCGGTGTTGTAGGGACAGGGGCAACTGCCCGAATACCTGGAGATCGACTGTCTGACAAGGATCTGGCGGATCTCGGCGTCTGACGGTCCCGAAGGACGACCAGCTGTTGGCGACGATCGGAAAGTGAGCCAATCAGCGATCTGAAAGTGAGCCACTTCGGCCGTGTTTCGAGTGTACGCGAGTCTGCCCTTTTGGGTCTCCTTCAGTGAGTAGCCGCCGCGGCTGCGGTAGCTGTGGGAAACCGGTCTGCCGGTTTTCCAAGGTCTGGCGGGAAACGGTCTGCCGTTTTCCGCCGGACCGGCAGATTCCGCAGCCGATCGCATCGGGGCAGGTCGCTCAGCGGCGGCGGGGAAGGCGACTTGGGGTCGTAGGCTGTCCGTATCTCGCCCTTGAGGCTCATGACGCCTTGCTCCGCAGCCGTGTCCGATAGGAGGAGCCCTTGGTGGCAAGGATGTGGGCGTGGTGGGAGAGGCGGTCGAGCAGAGCGGTGGTCAGCTTCTCGTCGCCGAAGACCCGGACCCATTCGGAGAAGGCGAGGTTGGAGGTGACGATGGTCGAGCGGCGCTCGTAGCGGTCGGCGAAGACGTTGAAGAGCAACTCGCCGCCGGCGCGGTCGAAGGGCACGAAGCCGAGCTCGTCGCAGATCAGGAGATCCACCCGCTGAAGCCGCTGCTGCAGGCGCCCCAGCTCCCGCTGATCGCGGGCTTCGATCAGATCGCGGACGAGATCGGAGGCCTTGCGAAACCAGACCCGGTAGCGGCGCTTCGCGGCCTCGATACCGAGGGCGATCGCGAGATGCGTCTTGCCGGTGCCGATGGGTCCGACCAGGACGACGTCATCGCCGCGGTCGATGTAGTCGCAGCAGGCCAGCTCGCGCAGTTTCGGCTTGGACACTCCCTGTAGCGCCTTGAAGTCGATCTGTTCGAGCGTCTTGTGGTCGGGGAAGCGGGCCGCTCGCAACCGGCGCTCGACGGTGCGGGCCTCACGATCCCGGATCTCGGCCTCGAGCAGTTGCCACAGGTAGTCCTCGTAGTCCCACTGTGCGTCCTGGGCCTGACGGGCCCTCTGCTCGTAGTCGCGCAGCACGGAAGGCATCTTGAGCGTCTTGAGGCCCTCGGCGATGACGGCCCTGCGTGCGGCCCGGCTCACGATGCCGCCTCCTGAAGCAGCACGTCGAAGTCGGCGGCTCTGGCGCTCTCGACCTCGTGGCGCCGGAGCGGCTCCGGCACCTCGATCACGGCGGCAGGACGCCGCTCGACGAGCCCCAGCAGGTCGAAGCGGCCGGCGGTCAGGGCCTCCTCCAGTGCGGCGGCGACCTCCTCGCTGCCGTGGTCTGTGACCACACTCAACAGCTTGGCGAAGAGCCGCGCCGTCTCCAGGGCGCCGTGCCGCAACTCCAGCATTCTCCATAGCTTGCGGTACGCAGGACCGAGCTCTGCGAGCAACTCCGGGGCCACCTGGCGCACCGCCTGAGGCTTCCTGGACAGCTCCTCGAAGTAGTGCGCGTAGCGCACCAGGCGCTGTCCCGGCCGCACAAGGTCGCAGCGGTACTCCTCGTCGCGGCAGGTGAAGGTGATGTCGCTGGCGCCGACGAGGGCGTGGATATCGAGGCTCTTCCAGCGCGAGGGAACCGAGTAGGTCGCACCGCCCAACTGCACCGTCGCCTGGCGCGACGCCCGCACGATCTTGAGCTTCCTTGGCTCGAAGCCGGCCGCCGGCAGCTCTCGCAGTGCCTCCTGCTCCTCCTCCCACCGGGCGCGCTCACTGTGTGCCGCGTCGACCAAAGCCAGCACCTCGCCTGCGATCTGCTCCAGAGTGCGCCCTTGGGGCACCGGACTCATGTGCGCCAGGCGGATCCCCTTGCCCCGCGACTCCACACTGCCCTTGTCGTGGCCCTCGCCGGGGCGGGCGAAGCACGGCTCGAACAGATAATGGCTCACCAGCGCCTGGAATCGAGCCGTCAACTGACGCTCGCCGCCGACCCGGCGACGCACCGCCGCGCTCAGATTATCGTAGACCAGACGCAGCGGCACGCCGCCGAAGTGAGCGAACGCCCGCACGTGGCCGTCGAGGAATGCCACCTGGTCGCACCGGTCGTACAGCCACACGAACGAACGGCCCGAGTACGGCAGGTGCAGCAGGAACTTCCACACTCGGTGCGCCACGCCGTCCTCCTCCACCGTCACCTCGAAGAAGTCCACCTGGCCGCACTCGCCGGCACGGTGCACCAGCGGAATGAACGTCTCCTGCCGCTGACGCTTCCACTCCCGAACGTAGCTGCGCACCGTCGTGACCCCGACCTCGTAGCCATCCTCCAGCAACTGGCGATGAAGACGCGTTGCCGTCAGGCGCTGCTTCGCCGTCGTCCGGCGAGACCACCTGCTCAGCAACTCCTCCAGACGCGGCGCCATCCGCTCCGTCACCCAGCGACGCCGGGGCTTGCTCTCCACCCGCCTCGGCTCGCTCTGATCCAGGTACTTGCGCACCGTGTTGCGGCTCACACCGTGCTCGCGGGCCACCGAGCGCTGGCTCCGACCCTCCCTCAGCACCTGGTACCGAATAACATGAACCTGATCCATCCTCAGCAAGTCCTTCCTCCGATCGCGTTGGTCTCCTGTACAAGACCAAGCTACCGGCCAAGGGCCGAGGGTGGATCACTTTCCGAGCGATGAGTGGCTCAGTTTCCGAGCGATGCCTCCAACCAGCCGACGCGCGCGCCGATGAACTGCATGACAAGGCACCGATGGCACGAGACGATCCGCTCAGACTGATGCGGTCCGTCACCTCTTCGTCCCGAGCGTTCATTGCCAGGATCCGCACCGTGCGGCGCTGGCCGAGCTTCCCAATGAGGCTCCCGATCTCCGGAGACGTCGAGGACGCACGCAGGATCCCGTCCGCCTCCTGGAAGCGATAGCGCTCCGTCGAGCCGTCGTCCCACTGGGTTTCAACGCTCCCGCCGCTGAGCGACGCACCTCCGGGCAATCTCAGGGTCACGACCTGGTCCCTCCCCTGGCAGCCCACAACGAGGTGAACGCGACCGTCCAGGCCCACGGCCCTCGCAACAGCGTTCCCGGGAGACCTCTCCACGGACCACTGCGCCCCTGCTGGTGAGGCCACGGCTATGAGGACTGCCCCCGCAAGGAGGATGCCGACACGTCGAACGGCTCTTCTCGAAACGGCAATCTCAGCAGCGTCCGCTGCGGCAACAACTGGAATCCAGCCTTTGCCCATGGGCGATCTGCGGCTTGGTTGGGGCATTTTCACTATCTCCCGAGCAGTGGTCCGCGGCTCCTAGAATCTGAACCGGAGTTGCAGCCCGAGACCGTCAACCTGCCCCCGGCTGTTCGTAACGGGCATGAGGCCCAACTTGACGGGGTCCCTTCTGAGCATGTCCTCAACCCGAGTCAGCGGTAGACCACTGATTGCGTTAGTTGGCGCGCGGCGCTTCTTCTTGTACTTGTAGATCAGGTACACGATGCCTCCGACGACAAGGGCCCCAAGAAGGGCGTCGGAATCCACTGAGCCTTCGCTTTCGCCATCCCGGTGGCAGTGGTAGCCACCATTCACGTTGTCGTTGTGGCACCCAGAGCTATTGAGTCCTCCACCGTGAGGAAACGCCGGAGCACTCAGCAGGGCACCGACCAGAGCGCACGCCGTCAAGGTAAAAATCCGCGGCTTCGGTAACCGTTCGTCCTTCATACTGTGTTCCTTTGCTCCAGACTGCTGCCGGCCTCCCGCGTCCACCAAGATCCGAACCACTCTCGCAACAAGAGCTGACTGCCCATCTCTCTTGAACAGGACGGACTATGGCTCTCCCGAGCAAAGAAGCGCAACGAGTAAACACACCCTTGCAAATGAAGGGCATCTCCTGCGCGCCGACGCGAGGCGCAAGGGCCTGCCGTGAACCAGCACGGATCCGAACCACTCTCCCAACAAGAGCTGACCTGCCCGTCCTGTGTTTGAGAACAGGAATGCACTATTGCTCTCCCGAGCAAAGAAGCGCAACGGGCAAATACACCCTTGCGAATGAAGGGCATCTCCTGCGCGCCGACGCGAAGCGCAAGGGCCGGCCGCGAACCGCGCCGCGGTCCTTACTACAGCCCGACAGGCCGGCCGCGTACCAGCACGGGCTCTTCTGCCGCCCCGAGCGAGTCGATCTCGACTTCGGCCATCCAGCGCCGGCCGGCGGTCCAGAACGACAGTTCGTAGGCGTCCGGTGTCACGCAGCCTAAGCCCAAGGTCCCCCGAGCCGAGAACAGGGGGCCGCCGGTCGCGCCGCCGAGGTGGTCGGCGATCTCGGCATCCGACTCCGTCCTCACGCTCAGCCCGCTTGCGGGCACGAACCCTCGGACTGAAGCAGCCGGACCGGCGCCCCGCCGATGGCGGTAATCCGGTCCGGTCCCCACGTCACGTCTCCTCCGACTGCGCGACGGGCAAGTGGGAACTGGCTAGCACTAGCCTGACAAGGTCCGCCTGCCTTGGACTCCAGGTCCTCGAAAGAGCCTGTTGAACGAGCCAACGGACGGAATCCAGCTTCCGGTTGCTGCCTAGCGCGATCTCGCGAATCGTCATTCCCTCAGCCAGGGCCACTGCTACCCGGCTCTCGGCAGGTGTCAGTCCTAGTGACTTCGCGACTTGCTCGGGTCTAAGTCGAACCTGGCGCCAAGGGTCCAAGATCACCACAATCGCTGCGACGCCTGGGCAACCACCGTTGGCCTGATTCACATAGACGGTCAGCGGCCGCTCATTCGGCCAAGCACCGACAACCATGAACCCGCCGGTCCCAGACTCGGCCTGACCAGCGAGTGCAGGCCCCAGAACGCGCTCCAGAGCGTCGGTATCCACCGCTCGCCTGGCATCTAGCTTCCCGTCCCGCTCATGAAGGCCCCCCTCCTGGCTGAGGATCTCGCGGCCGCGGGCGTTCGACTCGATGATCGCGCCGTCACGGTCGAGGCCGATCAGGCCCACCTGACGCTGATCTACGAGCGCTTCAGCGAGGTTTAGTGGCGGGGCAGGCATGGATCAACAGGGTCAACGAGGGCTCAGGCCGTGGCGAGAGTCGACTTCTGTTTCGACGGAGTGCCAGGTCGCGCCCGTCCACCCCTCTCGGAGCGGCTGTGTTAGTTCCGCCTTGCGGTCCCGAGCCGTTCCTTCAGCACCCAGCTCCTCGATCTTCCTCCGAATCTCGCTCTCCAGTACCGCCCACTCGCGGGGACCGATTGCTCGTACCCCACCACTGCCGTTCGTCACTTCATCCTCGTCGATGGTGCACATGAACAGGTCATCACCTTGCGCGAGGACTCGACTAGACAGTCGGTCAGCACCCGAAGCGGTAGCGCACTCCACCAGCACAGACATGACGGCAGCAACATCCGAGAAAGTGTTCGGCGCGCTCCGCGGGCGAATCGGGTTGGCGACAGCGGCGGAGATTCCCGCCGCGGCGACCGCTAAAAAGGTAGCCCCGGCGACCAGCGCCCTAGGACGCGCTTGACCGGGTCTGAGAATGGCCCTGACTCTCCTGTCCAACTGTGAGCGCCGTGCCATCGGCAATGACAAGACCGGTCGAGCCGACACCGTGCTCTCCGCCAGCGACAGAAGGTGTCCCGCATACTCGGACGGTCGGGCGCCGGTCGCCAGCACTTCCTCGTCGCAGGCCTCCTCGCGTCTCACCGCGGCAAGGTGCGACGCCACCCAACTCAGGGGATGGAACCAGTAGAAGGCCAGAACGGCGCGGCCTGCGATCTGGCGGAGAGCGTCGCGTCTTCGGACGTGGACCAATTCATGGGCCAGGACGACATGGCGGCGCGCTTCAGACCACTTTGCCGCCGAGGCCGGGAGCAGGATGACCGGCCTCCGCAAGCCCCCCGTCATCGGCGTCACGGACTCCGTTCCCAGAACGAGTCGCACGTCGGCACGGATGGTTAGTTGCTTCCGTAGTGCGTCTAGATGCTCAAGCCAAGCTTCGTTCTCCACGGGCTGCGCGGCACGTACCTGCCTGTGGAACCGGAAAGCACCGACGCCCAACGAAGCGAGCGAAGCCGCGCAGCCGATCGCCCAGAGTACGAAAGCCAACTGAGTCAAGCGCCATGGCGCTGGCGCTTCCACCGGCCCTCGGACCTCGGGAGCGTCAGCGGCCACGGGAACAAGAGTTCCAGCAGCCGAGACAACGGAGGCTCCATGCTCGAGTGCGTCAAAGCCTGGCTCCTCGCTCGGCCTGCTGGCCTGAGGAAGGAGCGGCATTTCCCAGGAAGGGCCGACCAGTCTAAGGACGGGCAGCAGGAGCAGGAGTGCGAACGTCAGCGTCCACAGGTGATGGCGCGTCGCTGCGGCCCCCCTGCGGGTCAACCACTGAAAAGCCAACGACACGGACAACAAGATCGTCGCCCGGGCGACGAGATCAACCAGGCCCACCGACTCAGTTGTCGCGAAGAGATCGGTCACCGCCCCTCCCGGGAAGCCCGGTCGATGAACGCTCGCAAACGTTCTCGATCCTCGGGCGTGGGGCTGCTGTCTTCCAGTTCGAGCAGCGTGGCCACCGCGCCTTCCACAGAGCCACCGAAGAAGGTTCTGACGACGTGTCGCATCGCCGAACGCCGCGCCCGCGAGATGGGAACGCACGGCGAGTACACGTAGCGGACACCATCCCGCTTGCTGCTCAAGTGTCCCTTCTTGACGAGGATTCGAAGCACCGACCGAACCGCCGAGTCCGTCGGTGGTTCCGCCATGCGGTCACGGATCTGCGCGCCAGTCGCGACTTCAAGTTCATGGACGATGTCCATGACCTCGCGCTCTCTTCGGCTGAGTTGGGGCAACTCGCTCATGACTAGCCAGTCTCTTGGGACCGGAATCGCTGATCCAGCACCACTACCTCGCGAAGGCTAGACCAGAACATGTTGAAAAATCAACACCACGAAGCCGGCGACCTCTCCCGATCACATCAGGTCTGTGCCGCTAGTTCTGGCTGGCTAGGCGACGCAAACGGTACAACCAAGGGTAGAGGTTCGCGTCAACCGCCCAGGTCCACCTCGGTGGTTCGCCGCCGTTCGGTGACGACGGTCCACGACTCGCTGCCCCAGCGCACCAGGTAGGCGCCGACCGGGAGGTTTGGAATCGTCTCCCCGACAGAGAAAGTCGGTGCACCGCCGAACCACATGCGGAGCTGCCCGAGATTCCAGCCTCCGGGCGTCGAGATCGTGACGCCTCCAGCACGGGTTTCGCCGATCAGGGCCAATGAGGCAGTTGAGGCGCCCGGTTCGAACGTCAGGCCCCGCGCCATTGCCTGGCGGATACTCTGCCAATCGCCGAGTACCCACCGCCCGTCCGCATTGCAAGCGGCTCGGACCAGCTCACCCAGCGGCGGTTCGAGAGGCACTTCGGCCCGGCCGCCCCGGACCTGGACGAGTTGGCCTCCTGAGGCATTGTCCGTCTCCACCAAACAGAAGCCGCCGTTGCCGCCACGAAGTTCGATCCTCAGCCGGTCCGAAACCGGCTCGTCTACGAGATGAAGCTGAACAGACGCCCGGTCGCCCTGCCGGCTGAGTTCCACCTCCACGAGGTCCGATCGAAGGTGCCGGTACCGCGCCCGCACCTGGTATCGCCCGGGGCGCATGCCCAGCATCCGGAAACGCCCCTGACTGTCCGACATCACCGGCGGCTGATCGGGGAACGCCTCCACCGTCGCACGGTCGGCTGGCCTGCCCGCCGGGTCGAACACGGTGCCTTGCAGCGACACACCGTCGTAGGCGATGTCGCGCACCACCTCGCTCCGCGCGCCGGCCGGCACGCTCACCACATGCGGTTCCTGGGCACCGCCAGCGAGCGGCACCCAAAGGACCTCCCATTCACCCGGGAGCACTGACTCCAGGCGATACACGCCGTCTCCATCCAGCGGAGCCTGAAGGTCCTGGAGCCGGTCCACGACAGCTTCGACCCGCTCAAGTCCGCCAGTTCGAGAGCGGAAGAAACCGCCCGGCACCTCGGTCTCGGGACTCCGCCGCCGCCAGAGCAGCGTCCCGGAAGCCGGAACTCCGTCCATCGTTACGCGACCCGTGACCTGCACACTCCGATCGTTGCAGCGGGTAGCGAGGTCCCCCTCCGGCTCGACGATTCTCTTCGTACAGATGGGCTGCCCGTCCCCGTTCAGGACGACGACCGCCAGCGGACCCTCTGGCACCGTGCGAAAGACTGCCTCCCGGCCATCAAGCGCCGCGGTCATCTTCTCTGGCGCCACCGCGTCGGCGATGGCCAGCTCGACCAGACCGCGTTCCGTGTCCGAACGCACCGTGATCTGACGCCCGCGGGAAAGCTCGACCGTGCCGAGATCGACCCGCTCCGCTCCTTCAATGTGGATCTCCAACCGACGCGGCGCGTACCCCTCGGCCGCCACCCGTACGCTGGCAGGCCCCGCCTCCAACCCGTGGAGCTCGAAGTAACCCTCCAGACCGGACGTCGCAGTGAGAGAGCCGCCAAGAAGCGGCGCCAGGAGCGGCCCCGCCTCGGATGGCGGAGTCGACGTCACGGACGCTCCGGCCAGCAGTTCGTAGCCCTCGCCGACGACGTAGCCGGAGACCACGGCCGACGGTGATGCCCGGACGACGCCGAGATCGATCGTCTCACCGCCGGCGGCCGTTACCTCCACACGCGCCGAACCGACGTTGCCGGCCGTCAGCTCAAGCTCCCAGACGCCGCCACCGGGCAAATCGACGGAGAAAGCGCCGTCCGCACGGATCGTGCCGCTCAGGAGAAGATCACCGGCGCCTCGGGCGTTGAATCGGCCGTTCGCAGCCGCCGTCAGCCCATCGGCTGCAAGGTAGACCCCGGTGACCGTCAGGGCAGGCTCCAGTTCAATCACGAACGGTTCGTCCGGCCCGCGTCCGACACCGGTCGGAAGCCGCGGAAGGGCAAACCCGTAGCCGCGTGCCGTGACCTGAAGCTCCCGCCCGTACCGCACCTGCACATCGGCAAGGCCGTCTGTCCCCGTCAGCTTCTCAAGGCCGTCTGCAGCTCGGATCATGGCCCCGTTTACTGGTGAGCGACGCAGGGCATCGATGACCTGGACCCAGACGACCTCCACCCCGCTCAGCACGATGTCTCCAAGGTCAAACGAGCCTTCGAGTTCAAGCCGGCGGGCGATCTCCAAGGCGCCGTCCACCTCCGCGACGGCGCGCAGGGTGGCGTCGCCGGCCGGGAATCCGCGCAGCAGGAAACGGCCGTCGGTCCCGGTCCTGCCCCTCTGCAACTGGGTCAGACCGAAGCCGTCCCTGATGAAGGAGCGGCCGTACAGTCGGGCCGCGACCGGATCGCCATCGCCATTCACGATTCGGCCGCTCAGGAAGAAGCCCGGTTCGAGCTCCACCCGGTCCGGCACGTCGCGCAACGTCGAGAACGCCACCGCTTCAAGACCTTCGCTTGAGACGATGACGGCCGAATCTCCTTCGCCGGGCAGATGGAACCCAACCCGACCTTCCTCGTCCGTCTGCTCGAAGCCCAGGATCTCCGTCTGACTGAGGCCACCCTTGCCGGGGCGAACAAGATGGAAGCGGGCGTCGGCGAGCGGGGCGCCATCCGCTGCAATCTCGTGGCTCACCGCCCGGGTCTGGCTGAGTCGGAGCGAAACCTCACTGGCCCCGTCCGGGACATCCGCCCACCGCGAGCAGCGTCCCTCGCTACACGCCTGCACACGCCACGGACCGGGACCGTGCGGCAAGCGGGCGGCCGAGGTCTC
Organism: Candidatus Multivorans sp.; assembly: GCA_965216125.1. Taxonomy (GTDB): domain Bacteria; phylum Acidobacteriota; class Thermoanaerobaculia; order Multivoradales; family Multivoraceae; genus Multivorans. Next base: position 4,751,559 of record OZ244152.1, read on the forward strand.
TGCATCCCAGGTCGGCAGCAGGCTGCGGGGCACCTCCCGCCACATCGCGGAAGGCGCGACGGTCACCTTAGGCGAAGGCCCCTCCGCCGGATATTCACCCAAGTTGAGTAACCGCACGAGGAGGCCGGCTCCGGGAGCCACAGCCGAGGCCGCGCCCGCGTCGCTGCACACAGGCGCCAAGTCGGAACCCGGTAGTCGCTTCACCGGCGGGCAGACATCGTTCCATACCCAGCAGGCGCGGACGTCGCCTTCGGGCCCGGCAAGGGCGAAGATCTCCGGCCACCCCCTTTCCGCGGGTGTGTTTGCCGCCAACAGCGGAAGCGGCCGGGCAACCCCGTCGCCGCTCAGACAAACGAGCTGCAAATCCCCGGCCGGCTGGGCGGAACCCTGAGACACCGCCGCGCACACGAGGAGGGCAAGGACAACGACCCGCCAGCGGCACCGACGGGCTACGACAACGGAAGGTCGCATGATCTCCTGACTAACTCCCGGCGCGGAGGCGGGCTTCGAAGAGCTCGGCCGGTCTTTCCACGTTTCCCGATGCCAGTCGCGTGGCCCCCCGGATGAGGAGAACTGCCCGGTCGCCGGAGAGGTCCACACGCAGCCGGGCGTCCGCCAGGTCCGACTTCACGGCGCACGGCGCGGTAGACACTCTCCGCAGGTCGTCCACGCGAGCATGGACGATGTCCCAGCAGACGCTCGCCTTTTGAGCGGAGGGCACTCGGGGAGCTGATGGCTGCGTAGCTCCCCCCACATCGGCCCGCTGCCCCGCGGCCGCCAGCAGCCGGGCCGCCCGCTCCCCGGTGAGGACAACCGTTCCGCCCTGCGACGCGGCTTCCTCCAGCAGTTCGGCCACCTCAGAGGCGGGGAGACTGTCCAGTCCCAGCGCAACGGCCGTCGGCGTTCCCTTTGCGACCCCGGCACTCGCCTTGGTCGTCGCGGTCTGTTCGGCGCCTCCCCCGGGGCCAGCGGGCGCTCGACTGCCATTCGTCGACACCGAAGTCACCGGCTCGCCGTCCTCCACATGACGAACGAAGAGGAACACGTCGCCCTCACCGTTCGCCGCCACCTCGTCGATGACCCGGTGTCGGCTCAGCCAGGAGGCCCGGAATTCCTCCTTGTAGAGGAGCGGCTTCTGTTCCGGGCCACAGTCCGGTCGGCTGGCTGAAAACGCCCCTGTGTCCACGGTTCCCCGGAGAATGCCGTCCGTGCCGTACAGGAATGCGCCTGGCTCAGCGCCGGGGACCACCAAGACCAGATCGTCCGCCACGAACCGGCCAAGTGAGAGTTCCACCGGATAGCAGGAATCCAAAGCAGCGCCGCCGTCGCGGGTCGGCAGTACTCCCCGGACACCGCCTTCGGCATCGAACAGCCAGGCGACGTATGGCTCCCAGATGTCGTCAGGGCCGGGGGACGGCTCAGGCCGCCGCGCGAGGCCTACTGCAACCGTCCAGCCATTGCGATGATCCAGATCACCGACGATCTCCAAGTTCGTCTTGAGCGCCATGATCCGCCCGTCGCGTTGCCGATACACGCCGAAGAGATCGCCGGCAAAGACCAGCCCGTCCGCTGGTCCGCCGCCGAGTCGGCTGTAGTTCCCGTACCTTGCCGCGCGGCGGTAGGTCGTGCCCGCGAGCGTAACCATCAGTCGAGTTTCGAGCGTCCCCGGCGTCCACGAGTGGACCGCGTCTTGGCGGAGGCCGACCAGCAGGCTGCCGTCAGCTAGCCAGCGAACATCCTCCGCCGTCGCGATCTCGACCGGCGGTTTCAAGGGTCGAAGCTCCTCGAGAACCGGCGGCGAGAGACCGGGCCCCTGAGCCATCGCCGACTGTGAGGCAGCGATGGCCCAGAAAGCGGAGCCGGCGAGGGAGGCCGTCTTCAACGGGCTGACACCTGTGCCGTCAATCGGCTGCGGGAACGGTCCTTCACAACGGGGGCAACACGCTCCCGGCTAGCCATTCGCACCCGGTTGTACAGACGCGGCTCGTCGCAAGTAGGCTGCTGCTGAAGCGTGAACGCGAGACCTGTGTCAAGCGCCAAGCTAACCGGCTGATTGGGCTCCTGGGCTTGATTGAAAATGCGAGGTGCGTAAAGAGCTACGGCCGCGCTCTGGCTCTGAGAATCGACGGGTTCCCCATCATCGACCGTCGTCAACGGGATGAATGTGCATTCCATGCAGCCCCCGCCGGTACCGTGACAAACGTTATTCCCTCTATCGGGATGCGAATTTCGGTAGACGCCGCAGATGACCAAGATCTGTGACTGGGCGACGGCTGGGCCGAGCACGGCGAAGCCGAGCGCGACTACTGCAGTGCGAATGAGTCCGATTCTCTTGTTCACTTGAATGTCTCCTTGGTCGAACCTGTTGGCAAGTGCGATCAAAGTAGTAGGAGACCACCCCATGTGTCGCCAGTCATATCCATGGTGGTATTAGCACCCGCCCGAATTCACCCCTTCAAATGATGGGTTCCCGTCCGCCACCCGCGCAGTGAGAGAATCCCCGCCAAGCCAACCCGGAGACCGCCATGAGCTGGACCGACGACATCAAGGAGATCGAACGCCAGCGCCGCATGGCCGAGGAGATGGGCGGCGTCGACAGCGTCGCCTTTCAGCACGGCCGCGGCAAGCTGACGGTGCGCGAACGCATCGACCTGCTCGCGGACCCGGACAGCTTCCACGAGATCGGCGCGCTGGCCGGAACGGCGACCTGGGAAGGCGATCGCGTCGCGGCGCTCAAGCCCTCCAACATGGTGGTCGGCACGGTGCGGGTCGACGGTCGCAAGGTCGCGTTCTCAGGCGGCGACTTCACGATCCGCGGCGGCGCCTCGGACGCCAACGTCGGCAACAAGAGCCGTTTCGCGGAGCAGTTCGCGCTCCGCAGCCGACTGCCCTTCGTGCGTCTTCTCGATGCGACGGGCGGCAGCGTCAAGACCTTCGAGCAGATCGGCAGGACGTATCTGCCCGGAGGCGCCGGAACCGACGTGTCGGCCCAGCTCCTGCAAACCGTTCCCGTGGTCTCGGCGGTGCTCGGCTCCGTGGCCGGCCTGCCGGCCGTCCAGGCGTGCCTCTGTCACTTCAACGTCATGGTCAAGGGCACCAGCCAGGTGTTCGTCGCCGGCCCGAAGGTGGTCGAGCAGGCGACCGGCCAGCGGATCACCAAGGAGGAACTAGGCGACGAGCGCACTCAGGTCAGGAACGGCGTCGTGATGAACCTGGCCGAGGACGAAGCCGACGCGATCAGCCAGGTGCGGCGGTTCCTCTCCTACCTGCCCTCGAGCGTCTGGGAGGCGCCGCCGGAGCAGCCGCCGGACGACGATCCGGATCGGCGCGCGGAGTCGCTGCTGTCGGTGGTGCCGCGGGACCGGCGCCGCACCCACGACCCCCACGAGATCGTCGGCGTCGTGGTCGACGAGGGCAGCTTCTTCGAGATCGGGCCCTACTACGGCCGGGCCCGCGTCACAGGCCTCGCCCGCGTCGACGGCATGCCCTGCGGCGTCATGAGCAACGACCCCCGGTTCAACGGCGGGTCGATGGACATCGCGGCCGGCGAGAAGATGCTGCGCCTCCTGGAACTCTGCGAGACCTTCCACCTGCCGCTCGTCTACTTCGCCGACGAGCCCGGGTTCTCGGTCGGACCCGGGCAGGAGCGCTTAGGGATAGTGCGGGCGGGCGCCCGCGTCGTGACGGCGCTCAACTTGACCCAAACGCCCTACATCTGCTTCGTCGTGCGGCAGCTCTACGGAGTCGCCGGCGGACTCCACTGGCGCGGCCAGGGCCTCTACCGCCGCTACGCCTGGCCCTCGGCGCACGGCGGCTCGATGCACATCCAGGGCGGGACCGCGATCGCCTACAAGCGCGAGATCGAAGCGGCCGCAGATCCGGAGGCCAAGCGCGCCGAGATCGAAGCGCGACTGTTCGCCATCTCTTCGCCCTTCCGCAATGCCCATGCCTTCGGCGTCGAGGAGATCATCGATCCCCGCGACACGCGGCCCCTGCTGGTGGACTTCATGGGCGACGCGCGGCGGGTGGTGACGGCGGAGCTTCTCGGACCGGCGACGGGGCCAAGCTACCGGCCGTAGCCCGTCTTTCTCAGGAACGCCAAACCTTCAGCGGCACTTGCGCGGCCGCGTGACGGAAGTCCTGGTCCGTACTCAATACGACCAACTCGTGTCGAATCGCGAGCTGAGCCAGAAGGGCATCGATCGTCCCAAGCTGAACACCGTTGCGCCGACAGCGGTTGCGAACTTCGGCAGCCTCAATGTGGTCGTCGCGATCCGGCGTGATCGTTGGCAACGCCGAGAAGCGATGCAGGATCGCGTCGCGCTGACGGGGGCCCCGGAACCCTTGCAGTAGCTCCTGCAGGATGAGCCCCGTGGTGTATATCGACTCGCGCGCGAAGAGCGCCTCGCGGAGACGCGCAACCTCCCTTTCGACTCGTGGTTCTCCTCGACGAAGCGCCAGGGACCAGACGCTGGTGTCGACCAGGAAGTTCATGCGCCGGCCGGTTGGGCGTCAGCCCTCCTTGACCCCAGGCGGCCTTGGCTCTCTGGATCGCTCGCCCTTGGAGTCGTAGGTTTCGTCCCACTCCAGGGTTCCGAACAGATCGAGAATGCCGGCCTGCTCCCGTCGCGCGAGGAACTCGCGGAGGGCAACGGTCACAGCCGCGGTCTTGGTCTTCTCGCCACTGACTCTGAGGGCTCGCTCAAGGAGTTCGGGATCGATCGCGAGGTTCGTTGCCATGTGCGGATGCTCGCACAATGAGGCGCACAAGACAAGCCTGTCAATCAGCAACCAACCCTGACCGAGCTTCGGCCCACACCTCCAAGAACTGCCACGCCGGCGGTGCGCGCCGGATGCGGGCAGGATGCCCGCGTTCCCAGGGGCGGAGCTCTAACCCACGACGGTCCCGGTGACGCCGCGTTCGAAGAGGTCGTCGATCTCGGCCTCCGAAAGAACCAGGCGCCCCCGGAGCAGCTCACGGCTGTGCTCGCCAAGGCGCGGCGGCGGCAGGTCGGAGCGCTCCAGCAGACGGTCCATCCGCCAGGGGTGGCCGCCGTAGCGGTGCTCACCCACGTCCGGGTGCTCCATCCTGCGGAACCAACTCCGCTGTTCCAAATGGGGACACGCCATCAACTCGGCGGTCGTGCGTACGACGCCGGCGGCAATACCGGAGGCCTGCAGGCGCTCCATCAAAGGCTCGGCCTGTTGGGCGCCGGTCCACTCGGCCATCGCCTCGTTGAGCTTCTCTGCGTTGGCCATGCGATCCGCGTGCCGGTCGAAGGCCGGATCCCAGAGGGTTTCGGAACCTGAGATCGCCACGAGCCGTCGCCAGGCCTCGTCGGACTCGACCGCCACCGCGATCCAGCGGTCGTTCCCGGCGCACGGGTAGACGCCGTGCGGAGCGTGGTCTAGATCACCGTTGCCCGGCGGACACTGCTCGCCGCCCAGGGCGGCGTCGAGGAGCACTTCGCCGACGTAGCCGACCGCCGCCTCGACCATGCTGCCGTCGATCGACTGACCCTCGCCGGTGCGCCGGCTGTGGAAGAGCCCGACCAGGGTGGTCGCCGCCATCTGCATACCGGTGATCGCGTCCGCTTGGTAGAAGCCCATCACCACCGGGTCGCCGTCGGGATACCGGTGAAGCCAGTCCCAACCGGCGAGCGCTTCGATCGACGTCCCGTTCGCCTTGTAGTCGCTCAAGGGTCCGGTCTTGCCGAAGCCGGACCAGGAGGTCATCACGAGGCCCGGGTTGCCCTTCGAAAGCTCGGGCCACTCGAGACCGAACCGCTCCATGACACGCGGCGTGAAGTTCTCCATCACCACGTCGGCGTCGGCCGCCAACCGCCGGAGCAGGTCCTTGCCGTCCTGCGTCTTGAGGTCCAGGCACAGGGACCGCTTGTTCCGGTTGACGCTGTTGTAGTTCGGGCTCGAGTTCACGAGGTCGGCAGGAGGGTTCACCATCGGCACCGGACTCGCCAGCCATCGCCGCCAGACATCGGGCCGGCGATGCGATTCGATCTTGATCACCTCGGCGCCGAGGTCGGCCAGCAACATGGAGGCGAACGGACCGATCCACGCCTGGGTCAGGTCGACGATCTGGATTCCGGCCAGCGGCAGCGGCTCGCCATCCCCGCCGCTCGGCGCTGACGGCTGCTCCACCGGCGCCCAGTCGAGCGCCGACGGATGGTTCTGTTCACCGGCTACCGGGACCGGCGCCGGCGCCGATACCAACGCCACCGCCTCTGTCAGCCCAAACCTCGCCGCGGGACCGGCGAAGGGCAGCTCTCCGAGCGCCGGATGGCGGAGGGTACGGAAGAAACTCCGAGCGACCAGGTGCTCGTCGGCCAGCAGTTCGGCCAGTGCTGCCACCTTGCCGCACACGATGCCGCGCTTGAGGAGACCGTGGAACACGTCGTTCATCGTCTTGTCACGCACCCGGCGGGCCAGGAACGGAAGCAGCCGCTGGATACGGTCGACGGGGTTCTCGCCGTCCACAGACGGAGGCCACTCGTCGTCCTCCATGCCGAGCGCCGCACCGTAGTCGCCGAGCTTGTCCTCGGGCGGCGGAACGAAGGTGACCCATCCGTCGCGGCAGCGATGCACCCGCACGCCGGTCGAAGGACCGCCGTCGCGCTCGGGATGTACGCCCGTGTACTCGATCCGCAGCAGCGGCAGGATGGCTGCCAGCGTCTCCATCTCCGACACCTCGATGAAGCGTCCACGCCCACCGCCGAGACGCGAAATCAGCGCAGCGAGAGCGGCGACAAAGGCGCTGACCCCGCAGGTGTAGCCGAGGATGTGGCCGGGCGCCTTGAGCGGCGCCCGCCTCTTCTCGCCGTTCAGGCCGGCGTAGCCCGACAGCGCCTGGACCACCAACTCCGAGCCGACGAGCTCGGCATACGGCCCGTCCAGGCCGAACGGGGAGACCGACACCAGGACGAGGCCCGGAAACCGCTCTCGCAGATCCCCGAACGTGACACCCCAGCGGTCGAGGTCCGCCTCGGTCCAGTCGGTGACCAGGACATCGGCGCACTGCAGCAGATCGAAGAGCGCCTCTCTATCCGGGCAGGCTCGCGGCAGCGATATCGCACGCTTGTTGGCGGCTACCGTTTGCCAGAGCAGCGACTCCGAATCGGCGCCGGCCTTGGCATGCGGACCCATGCGCCGAAGACGCGATCCTTCCTCGGGCTCCAGGACGACCACGTCCGCTCCCCAGAGGGCGAACTGCCGGCCGCAATACGCCGCCGCGACGCCGTTTGCCAGTTCAAGCACGCGAACACCTACGAGCGGCGGCCCCGGTTGCGATCGATCCACACACCAATCGTCTCAGAAACGGCGCCCTATTGTCGGTTGCCGGGCCCCGGCCCCGGTACCGTGGCGCTCACGCTCTCGGAGAGACGGCGACGGTCCCTCGTGCACACGCCGCCTGCGTCGCACGCCCGCCCCCCAGTCAGCGACACGACGACATCGGCCGTCCCCGAAGGACGCACGGTGATCCTCCACAGGGCGCTGCTCCCGTTGACGCGCTTGGCGCCCCTCACCGTTCCGTTCACCACCTCCACGCTCCGATCTCGCACTGTCTTGTAACTGATCTGGATCGGCTCGCTGAAGCGCAGCCTGAAGGTGAACGAGGTCGATCCGTCGTGGCTCGCCGGCAGGTCCTCGAACGCCACGGTCAGCGGCCGCTTCGGAACGGTGATCCGTATTTCCCTCGAACCCGGACTCGCGTAGTACCCGTCATAGATCGTCTTGACAACGTAAACCACGTCTCCGGACGGAGGGGTTTCGTCGGACCAGGTCGTCTCCATTGAACCAGTGTCCGCGACATGCACGACCGGACTCTCTCCCGATCGCGCCCGGAGAATCCGATAGCCGGTGACCGCCTCGGTGTCATATTCCGGTGCAGTCCAACTCAGAGCCACGCTCCAGCCGTCGAGGACGACGTCCACGTCTTCGGGAGCGCTCATCGTAAGTGCGCGGCACACCCGCGGCCTCATCACCTCGGCATGGCCATCCCAGAAACTCGCACTCAGAACGCCGTTCAGTCTGATCCTCGCGTTCTGTAGCGCACGGGCCTTCAAGGCCGCCCGACCACCCTGGCCGAAGTGGATTCGCAACTTCTGTATCAGTTCGTCCTCAGCCGTTGCACTTCCACTTCCGTAGTACAGCATCCCGTCCCTGAAACGGAACGCGGAGCCAGCAACCGTATCTGCGTTCGATGTAGTTCGATAGAGCCGCCTGACGATCGGTTCCTTCCGCCACAAGTCCACGATGGTCAGAAAGATCATCGCGTCCCCCACGCTCCCCGCCGGATGGTAGTAGTAGTTGTAGCGCACCAGGTCGGATACGCCGTCGATCAACCCGTCCGTGATCGTCAGTTCGTGATTGGCCGGCACGAACAGGTTGTGATCCTCCTGGTCGAACGAACGGACCGTCGGTCGAAACAGCACCTCGACATCGGACCCGGCGCAAACAAGCTGTTCACCCCATTGCCGAAAGTCCGAATGGCGGGCCCTCAGGATCCGCATCAGGACCTCGGCGTGGCGCAATGACCACACGGCGCCCGCCTCCTCCATCGCCGCCACATAGGGCGAACGGCCAGGCGTCTCGAGAAACCTGACGGCTCCTCGGCCTGTCGGGAAGCTCGATGCCGAGAAATCGAGCGGTTCGATACGCGGAGCCGTAGAGGCGCGATTCGCTTCCATGTTCGCGACCATCTCTTCCGATGAGAAACTGAACTCCGTTCCCGGCCAAACGACCCATTGCCCCCACAGTGGCTTGTTCAGCGAGCCATGACAGGTCCGGCAGGAGTCGGGTTCCGTGATCTCCGGGATCGTCCCGGAGAAATCAACCACTCCCGCGGTCCATGAGAATCCGTCCTGTCGGAGGAACTCGACACTCTCGCGGAACTCCGGAGGAGCCTCGGCATCCGTGTTCCAGGCGAAGATGAAGTGTCCATCGGCGCCCCACGAGATGATCCGCGGATGCTCTGCAGATACGTGGTCCCGCGCGGCCGCTTCCGACGAGTACATCATCGCGAAGCGCTCCTTGAGCAGCGGAGGCAAGGCGGCGATGAACTCCTCCGGACTCGTGATGTCGTGCCGGTCGAGAAAACGCTGTATCCGCGGATAGGAACCCGAGTTGTCAGCCGGATCTCCGTTCGCCTGAATCCCGTTGAAGCGGGAAAAATCGTCGAACAGGCCAACCGGTAGCGACGCGAAGAGATTGTCCTCGAGCGTCACCTCCTCAAGCAGGAACAGTGGCTCGAAGGTGTCCTCGGGCAGGGTCTCCAGCAAGTTGCCTTCGAGACGGAGCGACCTCAGGAGGACCAGCTCATCGAACACGCCCGCCGGCAACGAGGCCAGCAGGTTGTCGGACAGGTCCAGCGAGTCGAGACGCTTCAGACCATCAAGATCGTCGATGTCGAGAGTCACGATCCCCTGATCGTGAAGATCCAGAGCGATGATGTCGCTTAGATGGCGCGACGTGATCTGGCTACAGTCCGTGGCGCCGCTCGCAGCCACAATCGCGCTTCGGACCTGAAGCGTGCGGTCGCAGATGTTCCCGCTCTGAGCGGAAGCCTCGCCGACCAAGCCGACCAGCAACGAAAGACCAGCAGCCCCAAGCCGACTCGGCCTGAACGCACAGTTGCCCATGACATGAACCTCCTGTCAGGGGCAACACAACAGTTAGCTTTGTTGCATACGACGCTAGCACCCTGTGAGTCTCCCGAACCGGACAGGGGACGGCCAGTATCGGACAGCTTGCCCGAGATAGAGAGTCGAAGTCGCGCCTATGGCGCGCTGCTCTTCGTTCTGTTGTCCGCGATGGCCCCGCCGACCGCTCGTCAGGAGGACTCTGCCGCCTCTTACGACCAGGTCAGCGAGCCGGTGCTCTGACCGAATCCGTCCGTCTCGACCCCCATCGCCTGCAGCAGCGTGACGTAGAGGTTGCTGAGCGGCGCGTCGTGGTCGCCTTCGTGCCGGTGGTGTTCACCATGCTTGAAGCCGCCGCCGGCGACCAGGATCGGCAGATGCTTCGGCTCGTGGGAGTTCGCATTGCCGAGGTTGGAACCGAACAGCACTGTCGTCGTGTCGAGCAATGGGCCGTGGTTGTCGCCGCGTTCCCGGAGCTGCGTCAGCAGGCCGTCGAACTTGCCGACGATCTGGGACTCGATCTTCTTGAGTTGGGCGATCTTGGCCTCGTCCTGGCCGTGGTGCGACAGGTTGTGGTGAGAGCCGTTCACGCCCTGGACCTGCGGCACGACGCCGTGATCCTGGATCATGATGCTGATCACGCGCGAGGAGTCGGTCTCAAGGATCAGCGGGACCATGTTGAAGAGCAGTCCGATGCGGCCGAGGATGCTGCCGCCGCTCGCCAGATTGCGCGACTCGCGCTCGACCTCCTCCGGCTCACCGGCGAGGAACATCTTCTTGAACAGTCTGGCCGGGCTGATCTCGGCGGGAATCATCACCCCGTTGGCGGTGTACGACTGGCTCTGGCCACTCGCGGTCCCCAGGGTGACCGACGGGAAGCGCGTTACGTAACCGAGATGGTTGGCCGCCAACTGGTCGATCGAAATCGTGTTCTTGAACCCGTCCCGGCCGGGGCCGCGAGCGGCGGTCAGGAAGGTGACTTCGGAGTTGTGCGGCTGGCGCCCGGTCTGGTCTTCGTGCGAGTAGTTCGAGAACAGCGAGAAGTGCTCACGGTGCTTGTCGATGATCGACAGGTACTCGGTCGTCTCGTAGCCGCCGCCGGTCTGCTTCGGCCGCCACGACTCGGGGTAGATCCCCAGGGTATAGCCCTGATCGGCGAGCGCGCTCAGGAGCGCTCTCCACGTCGTCACGGTCCGCGAACTCGACCGGGGGCGCCCGTGGCGAAGGCGATCAACTGGGACACCACGTGGCGTGCCACCTGGTCGAGTTCGTTGCCGTAGAGCAGCCTCTTGTACTCGTCGATACCGGTGAAGAGCTGTCCCTGCGGCGTAACGCCGGTGACGTCGTCATCGACCGGAACGCGATGCCCTCCCACGGGTAGTCCCGGACGTTGCGCTCCGACGCGAAGTACGAGGCCTTGTCGTCAGGCGGCCGGTACGCGTCGGCGAGCGAGGGAGCGACCAGGTCGCGTGGACGGAAGTAGGGCGTGACTTCGACGACGCGGCCTTCCGGTTCCACGAGGTCGAACGAGCTGATCAATCGGTTCAGCGCGGCGGTCGCGACCCCCTGCTGGTTGCCGTGGAAGAGGGTCAACGTCACTGTCGATGTCGCCTGGTAGGGGTACACGTCGAGCGTCACCCGGTAACGGCCCGGCATATCGACGAGAAAGCCCTCGGTCATGCTGTGGAAGGTGTAGGTCGAGCCGCCCTCGAAGAACATGACCGCGGGGTCGATCCGCAACAGGTCCTGGATCGTGTACTCGTACTCCAGCCGCGTCAGCCGCCGCAGCGGTGTCCGCTGGCCGGCGCGTTCGGCGCGGTCGCTTCGAGCAGCGCTTCTCTCACCGCGGCGAGCGCCGAGTCGACGATGCGTTCCCACAGACGGAAGGTCTCCCGGTCGGCCAGGTCGTCCCCGAGGGTCGTCAGGTCGAGCGGCGTCTGCTCCGTCCCGCCTCGAACGATCCGGCGCCGGCGCCTCTCGGGACGAAGCCCGAGATCAGCAGCGCCAGACACGTCAGCAGAGCTGACTTTCTTCCGTGCGTGGCTGTCTCCTTGGTGGGTCCGCCGATCTTACAACGGTGTTGCAGTGCTGCCGCGCTAGCAGCGTGCGCGGTAGAACGATCTGACCTGGGAACGCGGGCATCCTGCCCGCATCCGGCGCGAAGCGCCGGCCTCCGGTCGTTCTGCCGCGCTAGGGCTCAAAGCGCTCGACGTAGTTCTCCGGGCCCACCGAACGGATATCGCTGAGCCAATCCCCTTCGTAGGGCCATGCCTCCGGGTCGGTCTCGCTCGGGCCCTGCCAGAACCGCGCGAACGGGCCTTCAGCGCCCCCCTCGAGCGCCCAGGCCTGACGGCGAAAACTCCAACTGTCGGGGACCAGGCGATGCGCCTCGCGGAAGTGCCGGACGGCCGCATCGTGGTGACCCTCACTCTCCAGGTGCGCGGCGAGTTCGAAGTGGGCGTGTCCAAGAGCCACGTCGGCGTTGCGCGGGCGCGATCGTTCGACCACTTGCTCCGGGGAGAGGGCGAATCGACTCGCCGCACCCTTCTCGACCCAGTCGCGCAGCGCCGCGTGGTAGGCGTCGGTATCGCGAGGGATCTTCCTCGCCTCTTCCAGCATCCGGCTGAAACGATCGGATCCCCCGGAAGAAGAGCCGAAACCGGGCATCCTGTCCCGTGGTGGTGCAGGCGCGGTCTCCGCGGGCCGGATGATCGTGCCCGATTCGTCGATCCACACCGAGCTCGGGATGTTGATCACGCCAAAGAGCCGGGCCAGCAGGTGATGCTGGTCGACGAGCGCGGGGTGCTTCGGCTTGGCGGCCTCGATGAACCGGCGGCAGCCACGAGCGCCCAACGTGTCGAGACCGACAGTGACCAGCTCGAAGCCTTGCGGATGGAACTCGTCGCGCAGCGCCTGCCACCCGGGCAGGTCGGCCGAGCATCCTCAGTAGGGCGCCCAGGCGTAGACGACGACCTTCCGCCCGCGCAGGCTCGAGAGCCGGAAGAGCTTCCCGTCCAGGTCGGGCAACTCGAAGTCGGCGTTTTCGGCCGACACCAGCGCGCGCGAGCCGATCGACTCGGGCCCCACGGCCCACAGGCCATGTTCCTCGTCGTGAACGGCTGGAAGACCGATCGCCTCGGCCACGGCAATCCCGTCTACCTGGCTCTGGGACGCCACTGCACGGTCGGCAAGCGGCACACAGACCGGCCCCTTGCAGCCGCCCTCGGCAGTGAGATGCCAGCCCGTGCCGGCCTCGAAGGCCTCGCGGGGCACTTTCTTCTCGGTGAGGATCATGGGTCCAGTCTAGCGCCGCATACAGTCAAGGGAACTCTCAAGTCCCATGTCGAACCTGATCGCACTCATTCTCGCGCTTGCGGCGCCGCCTCTCGATAGCGCAGCGCAGGAAACAGGCCGGCTCCGGGTCGAAGTGCGGGCCGGCGGCGACGCGATCGCGGGAGCGACCGTGGCCGTCGCGAGCGCCACGCAGGTGACCGACGACGATGGAGTCGCGCGCGTGCCGGCGCCGGCCGGCACGGTGGAGGTCACGGTTCGGCACGAGGGCTTCGCCCCGGTCACGGTTCGGGTATCGCTTGCCGCCGGCGAGGAGCTCGTCGTCCGCGTCGAGCTCGAGCCGGCGCTCATGATCGAGGAAGAGGTCACCGTGGTCGCCAGCACTCGCACCGGCCGCCGGATCGAGGACCAGCCGATGCGGGTCGAAGTGCTCGACCGGGAGGAGATCGAAGAGAAGATGCTCATGACGCCGGGGGACATCGTCATGATGCTCAACGAGATGGGCGGCATGCGGGTGCAGGCCACTTCGCCGTCGCTTGGCGCGGCGAGCGTCCGCATCCAGGGCATGCGGGGGCGCTACACGCGCCTCCTCTCGGACGGCCTGCCGCTCTACGGGAGTCAGCCGGGCGGTCTTGGGCTGCTCCAGATTCCGCCGATGGACCTCGGTCAGGTGGAGGTCATCAAGGGGGTGGCTTCCGCCCTGCACGGCGCCGGAGCGATGGGCGGCGTGATCAACCTGCTGTCCCGGCGGCCCGGTGACGAAACGGAGCGCGAGATCCTGCTCAATCAGTCGACCCGGGGTGGCACCGATAGCGTGCTGTGGCTCTCCACCCCGCTGTCCGACACCTGGGGGATGACTCTGGTCGGCGGCGGACACTGGCAGAGCCTCACGGACATCGACGGCGACGGGTGGGCGGACATGGCCCGCTACGCCCGCGGCGTCATGCGGCCGCGCCTGTTCTGGGACGATGGGGAGGGCCGATCGTTCCTGCTCACGGCCGGCGCGACGCGCGAGAGCCGCAGCGGGGGCACGGAGCCGGGCCGCGCGCTCGCAGCGACGGGGTCACCCTACCGGGAGGCTCTTGACACCCGCCGCCATGACCTCGGCGCCTTGTGGCAGACGGTGACCGAACGCTCCGTCGTCACCGCGCGCACCGCCCTCGCGCGCCAGCGGCACGACCACCGGTTCGGCGACACCCTGGAACGCGACCGCCACGAAACCGGCTTCGCCGAAGTCACGGTGCGGCGAGCGGCAGGTCGGCATACGTGGGTCGCCGGCGCCGCGGTCGAGCACGACGCCTACGAACCCAGCGACGTCCCGCGGTTCAACTACAGCTTCACGACGCCCGGCGTGTTCGTGCAGGACGACATCGACGTGAACTCGCGGCTGGCGTTGTCGATCAGCGGACGGCTGGACCGCCACAGCGAATACGGCTGGTTCTTGAGCCCCCGCGTCTCGGCGCTGCTGCGGTTCGGCGACTGGTCGACGCGCATGTCGGCCGGGACCGGCTTCTTCGGGCCGACGCCGCTCACGGAAGAGACCGAGGCCGCCGGACTGACCCGGCTCACGGTGGACGGCCCGTTGCGGGCGGAGCAGGGCCGCAGCGGCTCGATCGACCTCACCCGCACCCACGGCCCGCTCGCCTTCACCACGACTCTGTTCGTGTCGCGCATCGCGGACCCGATTCATGTCGACAGCGAGACCTTCGTGCTGCGCAACCTCGATCAGCCCACCACCAACGCCGGCGTGGAGTTGCTCGGGACGTATCGGCGGCCGCCCTTCGCCTTGACGGCCACCTACACACACGTGCGTGCGCGCGAGCGGGTCGGCGACGTGACCTCTGACGTGCCGCAGACCCCGCGGCACAGCCTGGGGGCCGTTGCCATGGCTGAGAACGAAAACGGCCGGATCGGTCTTGAGGTGTACTACACGGGACGGCAGCGGCTCGAGGCCAACCCGTATCGCGACATCAGCGAGCCCTACACGCTGGTCGGCGTGCTGATGGAGCGCAGGTTCGGGCCGGTCCGTCTCTTCCTCAACCTCGAGAACCTCACCGACGTAAGGCAGCAGCGGTGGCACTCTTCCCTGCGCCCGGACCGTGCCCCCGACGGGCGCTGGACCGTCGACGCCTGGGCGCCCCTCGATGGACGCGTGATCAACGGCGGGCTACGGGTGCAGTTCTAGGTCCGAGCACCGCTTCCACGCCGAGGGGGCCGCCGCCGCGCTAGAGTTGCCGACATCGATAGGACTCAGCGACCGTCCACTGGTCTTCGTGATGCTGGGGCCAGCATTCATTTTGGGCCAACGCCTACCGGCGGATCGGCCACAACGGGAGGAAGCCGGTCCAATGGCAACAGACAGCAGCAGCACGACGGTCAGCCTGACCGACGGGCCGGTCGTCCTCCGGAGCGGCATCGCTGGCGAGGCGTTCCGCATCCCCACCGCGGATCCAGCGAGTTTCCACCAGGCGATTTCCGAGCCAAGCGCGATGCCGGCCGCGGAGATTCTCGGCAGCCTGTTCCTGCCGCCAGGGCCAGGTCCGTGGCCCGTCGTGATCATCGTGCCCGGAAGTCTCGGCGTCGCGCCGTCGCACGTCGCCAAGGCGGACTATCTGACCGACGCCGGGATCGCTTGCTGCGTGATCGACCCTTTCGGCACGCGCGGCGTGACCTCGACCGTGTCCAACCAGGCACAGTACTCGTTCGCGGCGAGTGCTTGGGACGTGCTCGCGACCGCCGCCGTACTGGTCGGCCGCGAGGACATCGACGCCGCGCGCATCGGCGCCCAAGGTCACAGCCGCGGCGGATCGGCGGTGCTGTCCGCGGCCTGCATGGCGCCGCTGGTCGGCCCGCAGCGAACGCCCGCGCTCGCTGCCGTCTACGCCGCGTACCCGTGGTCGGGCATGCAGTTCGCGCGGCCCGATGTCGGCGGCGCCGTGGTGCGCTCCGTGATCGGCGACCTGGACGAGTGGTGCCTGCCGCTCCAGGTCCAGGCCCACATGCACGCCATGACGCTCTGCGGATGCGACGCCAGCTTCCGGCTCTTCGCCGACACGCACCACAGCTTCGACCGCGACACGCCCGTGGAGTTAGTCCCCAACGCGTCCGTCGCCCCTGGCGCACCGACGATCTACATCCGCGACGACGGCGACCTGGTGCATCCGCTGAGCGGGCAAGCGGATCCACGCCTCACCGAACGCGACGCGATGATCTACCTCGTCAAGTCGCCCTACGGGCGCAAGGGCGCGCGGATCGGCACGGCGGATGACCAGGCGCGAGCATTCCACGCGGACATGATGGAGTTCTGGACCGTCGCGCTATAGCTCAACTCCGTCTTCAGGATGCCCGCTCAGCATCGCCCACGTCGGAGAAGTTGGTGATCGCAACCTCCCCTTCCGGAAACTCGGCGACGATCTTCAACTTCCCTCCCACAGCCTCAATGTAGGACCGCAGGCTCGACACATACGCGTCGGCCCGCTGCTCCAGCTTGGAGACGGCAGGCTGGTTCACTTTCAGCAGCTCAGCCAAATCCCGCTGGGTCAGAGCCCGCGCCCGGCGAAGCTCGTGCAACGGCATCTCTGCCAGCAACTCCTTCTTCATGTCGTCGACTCGCCGTCGGCGTCTCGGCGTGAAGTCCTTGGTCAGCTCACTGAACGGATGGCGTCCACTCACTGATCACCCCTCCTTTCGCAGTTCGTCCAGATGCTCGTCGTAGAGATCGTCGGCCACTGGCACATACTCCTCGTAGAACCGGTCGTTGCCCGTCTTGTCTCCGCCGATCAGCAGGATCGACGTTCGTCTGGGGTCGAAGGCGTAGAAGACACGTAGGGCCCTGCCGCCGCTCTGCGCCCGAAGTTCTCGCATGACCCCATGGCGTGAGCCTCTGATGTCCGAGGAGTAGGGGTAAGGCAGGTTGGGGCCGTGGTCCATCAGCAACTCCACCCTGGCGACGACTGCGTTCTGCTGCCCCTCCGGAAGCGTGTACCACCACTGCCCGAACTCGTCTGTGTACTCGACCTCCCAAGACATGGCCCAGTGTATTCCTCTTACGGAATGTCGCGCAAGGGGCGAGCGGGTGCCCTGCCGGCCGTGTCAGCGACATCAGGGCCGTACTCGTCCGCCTCGTTGAGCCGCCACCTGTGGCCCAAGCACGCCCCGGGCCCGTTGCCCTGGCCCGACTCGGTCGATCCAGCCGACGCTACGCCTGCTCTGCCACATCGGACCCGCGCGCTCGCCGCCAATCGTCGAAGTCGAGAAGGTTGCGAAGAAAGAGCTCGTACTGGTCGCACCGGTCAGTCGTCGGGTCGAGGCCGCGAATGGCGCCCCAGCGCCGCCCCTCCAGGAAGCCGTCCAGCTCGCCGGGCTCCAGTACGGGGATGTCCAGGCGCCCACCCCATCGCGCCCGAACTGCGCGTGCGGATTCCCGGTCCCCAGGAATAACGTTCGGCGCCCTACTCACCGGCCGCCAGCGCCCGCTGCCGGTCGAGCGGCGAAACGGTCAGCGTCCAGGTCAGCGGCACCGACGCCGGATTGAAACAGATCCTGTCGTCGCACGCCTGGTAGTCGAGACTGCCGGTGAGCGTCAGCGCGTCGATCCTGGAGAGCGCGGCCGTCGACTCGGGGTCGCCCTCCACCACGACTTCCTGCACCAGGCGGAACCGTTCCTGGTAGACGGGCACCCGCTCGTCGAGCGGCTCGAAGTAGTAGATCTCCGACTCCGGGTACTCTGGCGGCAGGAGGCGGAGAAAACCCGGGGCATCCAGCGTAAAGGCGACGACCCGGTAGCCGGAATCACCGGCACCCGGCGCGTAGACATGCATGCCCGGCTTGGGCGTGATGTCGAGCGCCAGATGAAAGCGGCTACCGACCGTGATGGCGGGATCGCTCAGCGAGGCGCTGATGTCGAGATGCGCCGTCTCGCCGCTGGAGCCGGCGATTCCCGAAAGCGGTGTACCGAGCTTCAGCATGATGTTCGCCGCGGTGTTCCGCTCGCGGTAGAACTCTTCAAAGAAACGCGACGTTACGCGGCCCTCGCGGTCGACGATGAACGTCCCGGGGAACGGTGTGCCGACGATCATCGGGATGGCGCCGAAGACCGCGACGTACCGCTTCACGTCGGCCTTCACGTCCGGGTCGTCTGCGTTGGGTCCGAGCCCCTCCTCGGCGACGTGGTTGTAGATGCCGAAGGCGCGGATGACCGCGGAGTCGTCATCGGAAAGCAGCGGCACGTCCTTGATGCCGCGACGCTCCGCGAAGGCGGCCAGCGCCTCCTCCGTGTCGTAGCTGATGGCGGCGGCGCCGAGCCCCTCAGCCCGCCGTTCCTCGACCCGTTCCTGCAACTCCACGAGCTGCGCCTTGCAGTACGGTCACCAGTCGGCCGAGCGGTGGAAGACGATCATCGCCCCCCTCTCGCCCATGATCGAGTCGAGCGTCTGGATCCGTCCGTACTGGCCAGGAAGCGCGAAGTCGGGGACCCGCTCTCCCACTTGCGGTCCGAGTGAAGAGAGGTCCACAGGCTCCCTTTCCTGCGCGGCCGTTGCCGCGGGCGCCGCCAGCGCCAAGCCGGCAGCAACGATTGGCGTGTACCGCATCGGTTTCATGCGCAGGAACCTAGCAACCCTACCTGCCGGACGGCGGCTTCCAGTTCGGATGCGAGACGTGGGCCTCCTCCATGATTCGCTCGATCTCCCCGACCACTTCCACGTGGTTCCGGGCCACGTCGTACTTCTCGCCCGGGTCCCGCACAACGTCATACAGTTCCAGCCCCCCGGTCAGCATGGGCTTGCGGACACCCTTCCACTGCCGCAACCGGACCGCTTGGGCCGACCCTGCCTCGTAGAACTCCCAGTAGAGGTAGTCGTGCGCTTCCTGCTCGGCGGAGCGGCCACGCAGAGTCGGCACGAAGCTGATGGAGTCGGTATTCGCGGGCGTTTCGACGCCTGAAAGGCCAGCGACCGTGGCCATGAGGTCACCGAAGTAGCCGATGTGGTCCGAGACCTGTCCGGGCCCTATCGTTCCCGGCCACCAGGCCAGGAACGGCACCCGGATACCGCCGTCGTAGAGGTCCCGTTTGATGCCGCGCAGGTCGCCGGACGGGTTGAACCTGAGCAGATCGTGGTTCGATTCGTTGTGGGGCCCGTTGTCGGACAAGAACATGACGAGCGTGTTCTCGTCGATCCCCAGTTCCGCGAGCCGCGCGAGCAGCGTGCCCACGTCCCGGTCCATCCGGGTGATCATGGCCGCCTGCCCCTTGTCGGGGTTCGGCCAGTCCTCGCGGTCGTAGATGCCGTACTCCGGCACCTCCGCCCCGTCGCCGGTGGCGCGGGTGCCTTCGTTGTTGGCGTGGGGGATCGTCAGCGCCAGGTAGAGGAAGAAGGGCGAGTCCTTCTGCTCCTCGACCCATGCCAGAGCCTCGCGCATGATCACGTCGTGGGAGTACTCGTTGCGCTCGGTTGCCCAGCCGCCCTCGAAGCCGCCGTACGGCCGAGGCACGCTCTCGACCTTGTTCCTGAGCGGGACCTTCTCGAGCCCGCGCCACAGAAACTCCGGGTAGTAGTTGTGGGCATGAACCTGGTTGAGGTACCCGAAGAATGCGTCGAATCCCTGCCTGAGAGGATGCCCCTCCATGTCGACTTCGCCGAGGCCCCACTTGCCGAACAGTCCGGTGGCGTAGCCGGCTGACTTCAACACTTCGGCGACCGTGACGTCCTCGTCGCGAAGCGACTGGGCAGTTCCCGCGGCGTTGCCGCGGACGTGGGTATGCCCCGTGTGCTGCCCGGTCATCAGGACGCTACGGGACGGCGCGCACACCGTCGCTCCCGCATAGAAGTGCGTGAACCGGATCCCCTCCGCCGCCATCCGGTCCAGAACAGGAGTCCGGATCACCTGCTGCCCGTACGACCCGAGGTCTCCGTATCCAAGGTCGTCCGCGAGGATGAAGATCACGTTCGGACGATCTGCGGCTGCTGCAGCGCCGGCCGCCGCGGCAATCAGCATGGACAGGATCAGGGGGACCGGTCTGGCTCGGCGCATGTACTCCCTCCAAGGAAAGGCAGCTCCAGGAAGAAGCCGCGGCACTCACACGAGTGCGAGGCTACTGCCGACAGCCCTCGGGAAAGGCCACGCCGTCCGTAATCGCCCCGGCGGGTTGGCCCGGCTCGTTCGTGTACTCCTTCGCCACGTCCGCCACCGTGTCGGTCACCCGGATCGTGTAGCCGAGATCCGTCGTCGACGCCCCGTAGACCCACACGTGCCCGTTGAGCGCGCAGCCGTCCAGCACCTTGATCAGAATCTCCCAGTTCTCAGGGTTGAAGAACGTGAACAGACCCGAGTCGTTCGTTCCCGCATGGACCACGCTGCCCGCACCGCTCTCGCCGTCCGCCTTGCGCCACTCCACGACCACGGAGTAACGCGAATCCTGAAGGCAGAGCGTCTCCCGGTCCGCGACGCAGAAACCCGCCCGTACGCTCGCCTCGACCAGGAAGGTCCGTGACGCCGTCGACTCGGTCACGCCGTCGCTCACCCACAGCGTGACCTCGTAGAAACCCGGTTCCGACCAGGCGTATTGCGGTCGTCGACCCCGTGACGTCTTTCCGTCGCCGAACTCCCAGCGCCGCGAGCGCACGGTGCCGGCACTCGTGTCCGCAAACCGCACCGCCTCCCCGGTGACTACCCGGCACAGGTCCGCGCTGCAGGTCGCGCCTTCCACCGCGAAGGCCGCCCCAGGAGGACCGGAGTCGTCGTCGAGAATCGTCCCGGTCACCCGCAGCGAGGAGTCGCCACCGGCCAACGACGCGTTCCTCGGACTACGAAGAGTCAGCGTGAACGTCTCCGCCTCGCCTTCGTCCCCGGCGTCGTCCGTCACCGGAACGCGAATCTGCTGTGCTGTCGAACCGGCGGGGAACGTCAGAGTGCCCTGCACCGCTGTGTAGTCCAAGCCTGCTTCCGCTCCGCTGACGCCAGCGCCGTCCGCCGTGGCGTAGTCGACCGTCACCGCGGAGCCGCTCGACGCACTCAGACGGACGTCGAACACCACAGCCCCAGCGCTCTCCAGGGCCTCCGCGCCGGCCACGGAAACTGTGGGTGGTGCTGGTGGCGGCGGTGGTGGTTGCGGATCGTCGTCGTCGTCGTCGTCGTCGTCGGGAGGCGATCCACCTCCCCCGCCGCCACCAACACCTCCGCCACCGCCGCCGCTGCCGCTGCCGCTGCCGCCGCCAATCCGCAAAGTGATCGGGGCGCCGGCAGTCACCTTCGTAGGCAGATCCTCCGCAAAGAAGACCGAGACTTCTTCACCCGAGTCGGCATCGCTGTCCTTTATGGCAGTGAACGGGAACCGGACCTCCGTTTGACCGCTACCGAAAGCAATTACGTCCGGTACCCAGTAGTCCTCGGCTGCCGCACCTCCCCTGGGGCTCGCAACGAGCGGTACGACCACTTCCCGCTTCGGGTCAGTGCTCAGGCTTGCGGTCAGAAGCACAGTGCTGCCCTCAGTCACCTGGAATCGCTCGGCGGCTAGCGAAACCGTAACCATCGGCACTTCATCGTCCGCAATCTCAAGCCGTACCGCCGCCGGAGTCGCAACGTCCGCCGTCGACAGGTCGCCTCGGACGAGGACCACCTTCTCCTGCTCGCCCGGGACTCCGGACCCCGGGAACGGCACGGAGTTGTCGTTGGCCGTAATCGTCACCGTGCCCGTGCTCTCGGTCGCGTTCGCCGCGAAGTTCAGCGTCGTGTTCGAACTCAACGTGAAGTCCCCATCGACCGCCGGCCACCGAGCAGATGCCGACACATCCACGGTGAACGCGACTGGCGCCGGCTCCGACATCTTCGCGGTAACACTGGTCGCGCCGGCATTCTCCGATATGGAATCACGCGTCAACTCCAGCTTCAACTCCTCGAACAGGGCCAACGGCGGGCCCGTCTCAAAGGCAAAGCCTGCGAAGCACGAGTACTCAGTGGTCCCGGCACCGCAAGTCGTGGCGGGAAGAGCCGGAGGCGTCCCCAAACTCACACTTGCCGCCTGGTTTCCGACTTGCGTCACCGTGAAGATGGCACTGTGCGTCTCTCCCTTCAGGATCGTCACCCGATCGACGGAAGACGCCCCGCCCGCAACCTCCAGATCAATCCCAATGTCGAACGGCGCGCCCGGGGAGAGGCGCAACTGCACCTTCCCCTCACCCGGAGGAACCTCGATATCCACATACTCCAACTCCAGCACCAGCGGCAGCGAGGCCGACGCGTTGTAACCCAGTTGCAGATTCTCCAGGTTCGTGAAGCCCTTGAACAGCCCGAAAGGCAACGAGGACAGCGAGTTGTGGGAAAGCCATAGCAGCTCGAGATTCACCAGATTCGAGAGCAGATTGTCACGCAACGACGACAGCGAATTCCTGTGCAGGTACAGGCTCCGGAGGCTCGAGAGATCATCGAACAGACCGACAGGAAACCACCTCAGCGACCCGCCCTTCAAACCCAGGGTCTCCAGGTTGTTGAGTCCAGAGAATAGGTCTGGCGGCACCGTCGACACCCGAGAAACAATCCACAGGTACTCAAGGCTCTCAAGACCCGAGAACAGGCCAGGGGGCATCGAACTGCCCCAGACGTGCAGAGACTCAAGGCTCTCAAGACCCGCGAACAGGTTCGGCGGTAGCGTCGGCATTGTGTTGGTAAGCGTGACGTCGTTGGTCAGACTCAGAACCTCCAACTCCGCCAAGCCCGAGAACGCGTCCGCAGACACCGACGACCACAGGTTGGCTCCGAGATCCAGGTTCTTCAAGTTCGTCAGATCGCTGAACACTTCGCCAGGTAGCGACGTAATCTCGGTGCGCGCCACCGCCAGGTCTTCCAGGCTCGTGAGTCCGGCGAACAGGCCTCTGGGCAATGACGTCAGTACGTTGTGCGAAAGATCCAGAGTCCGCAGATTCGTCAGGCCGTCAAACACTCCCGCAGGCAACGACGACAGCTCGCCCCATTCGATCGACAAGTCCTCCAGGCTCGCAAGGTTGGCGAACACTCCCTTGGGCAACGACGTAAACGCGTTGTACGGGAAGCCAGAGGTAGGCCCCCTCGACTGTCCATATATCCCAACGAGTAAGCTGTTACCCAGACTCAGCCGTCGCAAACTGGTGAGGCCGGAGAACGCGCCGACGGACAACGACAGCAGCTCGTTGTCCAACAAGTTCAATTCCTGCAGGTTCGGGAGATCCGAGAAGTCCCCCGGCAGCAAGCTCGCGATCGACAAATCGGAGAGGTCCAACGTCAACACCGAGGCCAATTGGGCCGGCGTCGCCTCGAAGCAGGCAGCGACGCCCACTGCCGCAATGATCGCGTCTCTGACCTTGGGCGTGCGATCGCAGAGGCCGGTCTCGTCGTCCGTGATCGTCAAAGCTCCATCGAGAGGTTCGGTTGCGCCGCTCCCGGTAACCGTACCGGAGACCCAAACCCTCTTGTCCAGCGCGTCAACGCTGTTGTCCGTCGCCGTGATGGTCACCGCGCCGGTGCTCGTCGTCGCGTTCGCCGCGAAGCTCAGAGTGATGTTGGCACTCAGGGCGAAGTCGCCGGGAACGGCCGGCGCAACCGCCGTCGCCGACACGTCCACCGTGAACGCCATGGCGGACGGCGGCGAAACCGTCGCCGCTACGGTGCTCGTGCCGCCGTTCTCGGAAACGGACCTCGGCGTCAAGAGCAGCTTCACATGCTCGAACAAGTCGAGTGGATCTCCTGTTTTCAGAAGATAGCCTGAAAAGCAGGGAGTACTGCGGTCGCGACCGGAGCACGTCGAAGTGGGAAGGGCGGGAGGGGGTCCCAGACTCACCCTCACGGGCCCGGTTCCACTCTGGGTCACGGTGAACTCGGAACTCTCTGTCGCACCAGCGCTGATCGTGACGCTGGGAGTGGAGAGGGTCCCTCCCAGCACCGTCAGGTCGATCACGATCTCATACGGTGCGCCCGAAGTCAGGCGCAACACGGCTGTCGCTTCCCCCGGTGTGCTCCCGCCATCCGTGCGCTCCAACTCCAACTCCAGCGAGAAGGGAAAGCCGGGGTTCGACTGCAGTTGTAACAAACGAAAGCCCGGAAGCCCCGCGAACACGCCGTCAGGCAGCGACGACAGCGAGTTGCCGACCAGCGACAGGAATTCAAGGCTGGCGAGGTCGGCGAACACGTCTGCCGGCAACGATGACAGCGAGTTCTGGTCTCCCGAGACCCGAGAACACACCCACCGGCAAAGACGTTAACGAGTGGCTGGACAGAGTAAGCGTCTCCAGGCCAGTGAGACCCGCGAAGTCCCCCGCACTCAGGCTCGTCAGTCCGCTATGGTGGACAACCAGCGACGAAACGGAAGCGAGATCCGCTGCCGTCACATCGGCACAGAGGGTGTGGCCTGCCTCTGCCGTGATGGCCTCTCGTATTTGCGGGGTGCGATCACAGACACCGCTGGTCTGCGCCCCGACTGGTACGGCGAGGAGCAACGCTACGGCAGCGCAGCACAACCCGCGGACGATGACGTTGACCCGCATCTTGCTGTTTCGTCGCTTAGCGAGGCGGCGTCGGCGTCTGCGAGCTGTCCTTCGGCTCGTCGGCAGGCGGCATCGGCGCCGGCTTGGCGTAGATGTCGACCGCCCTGGCGCCTTCTTCCTCCTCGGTGGGCGGGCGCACGCCTTCGGCGAGCATGATCGTCTCGATCGCGGCCACCGTAACCGGTGAGGGCTTGAAGTTGCCGAAACGGTAGCCGCGCGCGATCGAGAGTGGGGTCCAGCCGTACTTGTTGCGCTGGTTCCAGACCTCGATGTCGGCGCCGTTCTCGGCCAGAAGCTGGACCACGCGCGGCAGGTTCTTGTAGGCGGCGCCGTGCATCGGAGTCTCGCCGCTGTCGTTCACGGCGTTGATGTCCGCGCCGAACTCGAGCGCCGTCCGCACCGCCTCGAGCACTTCCTCCTCGGTGCCGGCGTCCTCGCCCGGCGAGCGGGTGCCGAGCCCTGCGGCGGCCATGAGCGCCGTCGAGCCGTCGTCGGTCCGGGTCAGCGGATCGGCGCCCAGCTCCGCCAGCACCCGCATCAGGTCGGTGTCGGCGACCAGCGCCGCGAGGACGAAGGGCGTCGCCCCCAACTCGTTGTAGCCCGTGTTGTTGAGACGGGCCTTCACCGTCATGCGGGCCTCGAGGTCGGCGCCGTGCGCCACCATGTCGCGGACGAAGTCCAAAGCCTCCATGGAACCCGAACCGTCGGGCCGGGGGTTGTTGTCGCCGGTGCCCGGCTTGCGCACCCTCGCCAGCATGTGCAGCGCCGTGTAGCCCGGGTGAGCCGCATTCGGATCGGCCCCCGCGTCGAGCAACCGCGCCGCGAGTTCGAAGTGACCGTTGGTCACCGCCACCAGAAGCGGCGTCGAACCGGGCCGTACCGAGCGGCCGCCCGGTAGCGGGCGATCCCGCTTCACCGGCCTGCGCGGCGTCGCCGCGTTCACGTCGACGCCCGCCCGCAGCAGGGCCTCCATGACCTCGATCCGGCCCTCTCGGACCGCGAACAGAAGCGGTGTGTATCCGGAATCGAGGGTCGCGTTCGGATCGGCGCCGACTTCGAGCAGCAACTCGACGACCTCCAGGTTGCCCTCGGCGGCCGCCCACATCAGCGCGGTCTGGCCGCGCTTGGGCTCGCGGAAGTCGACATCGGCGCCGGCCTCGTAGAGCGCTTCGACGACCTCGATCCGGCCCGTCCGCGCCGCGGTCATGAACACCGTCTCGCCGCCGGGCAGCACCGCGTTCGGGTCGGCGCCGGCGGCAAGAAGTGCTTCGACGACCGAGGGATTGCCGTTGGCGCAGGCCAGGGACAGCGGGATGACGCCGTAGCGGTTTGCCGCCGAGGCGTCGGCGCCGGCGTCGAGCAGGCGGCGCACCAGGTCTTCGCGGTCGTGGTAGACGGCCCAGTGGAGGGCGGTCATGCCATCGACCTGGGTGGCGTTGACGGCGTCGGCGGATGGCGGCGAGGCGAGAAGGCGTTCGAGGGCCGCGGTGTCGAGGCGTTCGGCGGCGTCGGCGAGGGGGGCGGTGGTGTTGGCGGCGGTTGCCGGAGCGGCGAGGAGCAGGGCCAGGGCGGCAACCGGAGCCAGAACCCGGCCTGACGGCCGGATGCGGGCAAGATGCCTGGGTGCCCGGGGAGCGATGCGCACTGTCACTTCCCTGCCTCCTCAGCCTGCCAGTCCCACCGGTTCGGCCAGGGTGTCGATCCGGCCAGTGCTGTCGGCGAAGGAGTCGAGCCGCACACCGACGCTGTCGAGCAGACTCAGGTGGAGGTTCGCCATCGGCGTCGGCTCGTCGTAGCGGATGTGGCGGCCACCGCGGATCCTGCCAGCGCCGCCGCCGGCGACTATGATCGGCAGGTTTACGTGGTCGTGGATGTTCGGGTTGCCCATGCCGCTGCCGTAGAGGTAGACCGAGTTGTCGAGCAGCGTGCCGTCCCCTTCGGGCACCGAAGCCAACTGCTCCAGGAAGTACGCGAACAGCGAGACGTGGAACTGGTTGATCTTCGCCAGCTTCGCCACCTTCTCGGGATCGTTGCCGTGGTGGGAAGTCGGATGGTGCGGATCGGGGACTCCGATCTCGGGGTAGGTCCGGTTGCTCGACTCGCGCGCGAGCTGAAAGGTGACGACCCGGGTCACGTCGGACTGGAGCGCCAGCACCTGCAGATCGAACATCAGCCGGGCGTGGTCCGCGTAGGCCGCGGGCACGCCGACCGGCCGGTCGACATCCGGCTGCGCGCCTTCCTCGCTCTGGGCCTCCGCCTTCTGGATGCGGCGCTCGACCTCGCGCACCGAGTCCAGGTACTCGCCCACCTTCACGCGGTCGCCGGGGCCCAGCTTGCTTTCGAGCCGGGTGATGTCGTCGCGCACCCAGTCCAGCAGGCTGGCTCGCCGCCCCAGACCGGCGCGCCGCTCGGCAACCGTGCCGCCCTCGCCGAACAGCCGCTCGAACACGATCCGCGGGTGGGCCTCGGCCGGCAACGGCGTCGTCGGCGACGACCAGGAGAGGTTGTTCTGGTAGACGCAGGCGTAGCCGTTGTCGCACTGCCCCACCATGTCGAGCAGGTCCATGGCCAGTTCCAGCGACGGCAACTGGGTGTCCTGACCGATCTGCTGCGCCGCGATCTGATCGACCGTCGTGCCGAGGTAGTAGTCCGTGCTCTCGGTCCACTTCGCCTTCGCCGCGCTCAGGAACGACGCGTTCGAGGTGGCGTGGGTACCCGGGTACGCGTTCTTCAGTTCCAGGTTGGTGACGATGTTGATCTGGTCCTTGAGGGCTGCCAGCGGACTCAGGCTCGGCGACAACTCCCCGAGGGCGCTGTTCCCGCCGGGCGGTGTCCAGCGCGTGATGTCCGAGCCCATCGGCACGTAGACGAAGCCGAGGCGGCGCACCGGCTTGGCCGCCGTCTTCGCCCAGGCGGTCATCGACGGCACCATCGCATCGAGCAGCGGCAGCGCGATGGCCGCGCCCATGCCGCGCAGGAAGGTGCGTCGCGGCAGGGCCTTCTTGGTCAGGATCATGACGATGCTCTCCTCATCTGGAAGGGGTCGCTCTCTACGATGGCCCGAATCAGCGACGACATCCTGTAGTCGTCCGCTTCGGCCTGCCGCAGGATGGCCCGCACCGCCGGACCGTCGTTCGCCGTCACGCCGCGCCCGGTGGCAAACACCAGGAGCTTCTCGGTCAGCGTGGTCAGGAACAGCTCGGGCCGCGCCAGCAGGACGGCTTCGAGTTCGGCCACGCCGTCGAACGTCGAACCGTCCCAGAGTTCGCCCGAGGCGTCGATCTGCTGGCCCGTGTCAACGGTGCGCCAGCGGCCGATCGCGTCGTAGTTCTCGAGCGCGAAGCCGACCGGGTCCATCAACCGGTGGCAGCCCGAGCAGGCCGGGTTGTCGCGGTGCGCCGAGAGCCGCTCCCGAATCGGCAGTTCCCGGGCGACGATCTTCGCCCTGGGCAGGTCCGGTATGTCCGGCGGCGGTGGTGGCGGCGGCACGCCGAGCAGGTTGTCGAGCACCCAGTTGCCGCGCACGACCGGCGAGGTGCGGGTAGCGAACGAGGTCACGGTCAGGATGCTGCCGTGGCGCAGAAGCCCGCCGCGCACGCTGTCGTCGCCGAGTTCCACACGACGGAACCGGCTGCCGACGATGTGCGGAATGCCGTAGTGCCTGGCCAACCGCTCGTTCAGGAAGGTGTAGTCGGCCCGGAGCAGGTCGAGGACGCTGCGGTCCTCGCGCAGGATGCTCTCGAAGAAGAGTTCCGTCTCGCGCCTGAACGACTGCCGCAGGTTCTCGTCGAAGTCCGGGAACAGGCGCTTGTCCGGCGTCACCCCTGCCAGGTTCCGCAGGTGAAGCCACTGTGCAGCGAAGTTCGTGACCAGATTCGCTGCCCGGGGATCGGCGAGCATCCGCTCGACCTGGCCACGGAGTTCGGCCGGGTTGCTCAGGTCCCCCGCTTTCGCCGCTGACAGCAGCTCATCATCCGGGATGCTGCTCCAGAGGAAGAACGACAAGCGCGAGGCGAGTTCCAGATCGCTGATCCGGTACGGCGCCCCAGCCGCGACCCCCTCGGGCTCCTGCTCGATCCGGAACAGGAACTCCGGGCTCACCAGGACGGCCGCCAGACCCATCTCGACACCGGCTTCGAATCCGCCGGCGGCCTTCGCCTGGCTGTAGAGAGCGAAGGGACCCCTCAGGTCGTCCGTCGTCACCGGCCGGCGGTAGGCGCGGCGCATCAAGTTGCTCAGGATGTCCCGTGCGCAGCCGTCCTCCTCCGCGACGCTCTGCGGCTGGCA
Organism: Candidatus Multivorans sp.; assembly: GCA_965216125.1. Classification (GTDB taxonomy): domain Bacteria; phylum Acidobacteriota; class Thermoanaerobaculia; order Multivoradales; family Multivoraceae; genus Multivorans. Next base: position 4,780,306 of record OZ244152.1, read on the forward strand.
GACGAAGACACGCTGCCGGCTTGGCGTATCGCCGGCGCCGAGCGGCAGATACGGCCCGACGATCGAGACCGAGAAGATCGCCGGCTGCACGCGCGGATGCCGGTAGTAGTTGAAGTGCGACTCGTAGGGCTGCCGGGCCGTCTCCAGCAGCACCCACGGCCGGGCCGGGAAGGTGACGCCGACATCGTGCGGGCCGGCGCTCACCGGCACGCGGACCACCAGGTGATCGTCGACATCGTCCTGTGACGGCTGGTAGTTCAGTGCCACGTCGCTCATCAGATCCGGCGGCTGAACGGTGAACGTCTCGATCCGATCCCGGTCGATCAGGAGTTCCAGGTCGTGCGCCTCGCTCAGGCCCTCGACGTGCTCGTTGCGGTCGCGCGCGAGCCGAATCGAGAACTCGTAGACGCCGTCGGCCGGGAAGTTCCAGGTCGCGAGGATGCCGCCGCGGGTGCCGATCGGCAGCCCCTCGACGTGCTTCTCCTGGGTCAGATCGGGACCCGTCCGGAAGGTGACCCCGGTCGGCTCGTCCGCGCGGCCCACCGCGAGGCGACTGATCTTCTCCGCCGCGCCGACATAGCGTTCCAGCAGGGTCGGCGAGAGGTCGCCGACGGTCACGTTGTCGAAGCCGAAGCTCGCCGAATCGCCCGGCAGCAGCGTCGCGACGTCGACCTCCAGCGCGATCAGGTCGCGCACCGCGTTGTGGTACTCGGTGCGGTTCAGCCGGCGGAAGGTCTCGGTACGGCCCGGATCCGGCGATTCGGCAGCGATCCGGTCGAGTTCCGTCTCGAGGGACGAGAGCGCCTCGAGGTACGCCCTATCGTCCGGGCGCCTGCGGCCCGGCGGCGGCATCTGCCGCGCCTGCAGCTTGCGCAGCACCTTCTCCCAGGTCGCCCGGTCGGCGCCCGCGTGCTGTTCGAGGACCGCATCGAGTTCGAGCCCCGCCGTCTTCAGCCGGTTGTTGTGGCAGCCCAGGCAGTGGCGCGAGATGAGGAGGCGGTGAGGTGCATCGGCGTCGAAGGCCGGAGCGGCTGCCGGCGTCGCAGGCGGGCCCGCGAACGCAGATCCAACTGCCACTAGAAGCCAACACAGACACACGGAACCCACCCGAATCGCTCGTGGGCGACATCTCGGACTCAGTCGTGGCTGGCGCATCTCCAACTCCCAGGCTGAAGATCAGAATCTGGCTGTGACGTTACACGCGGCAGTCTAACAGTCGGCCCAGTCGCTGCATGTTCAATGAACCGTACTTCCTAGGCTCCTTCCGCTCACGGTCCTAGGATCTCAGCCAGTGACAGGAATCGACCATCGAATCCGGGCGCTGCTGGTGGCCGCGGTCATCCTCGCTCAGCCGGCAACGGGCAGGGAGTCAGAGCCTGCCCGATATGAGAGGGCCCTTGCCGAATGGCGTGCCGACCGCGTGGCGAGCCTCAAGGGCCCGGATGGTTGGCTCAATCTGGCAGGCCTGTACTGGCTGAAGGAAGGCGCCAACAGCTTCGGCGCCGCAGCCGGTAACGACCTCGTGACGCCTGAAGGATCGGCGCCGCCGACGCTCGGGGTCTTCGTAGTCGAGGACGGCGCGGTCACCTTCCGGGCCGAACCGGGCGTCGAGGTCCTGCACGGCGAATCTCCCGTCACCGAGGTGCTTCTGGTGGACGACCAGGAAGACGACCCCACCCTCCTCACCCACGGCGCGCTGGCCTGGACGGTGATCCGGCGCATGGACCGGTTGGGCGTTCGTCTGCGTGACTACAACCACCCCGCCGCGACGTCGTTCGCCGGCATCGAGTCCTATCCCGCCGACCCGGATTGGGAGATCGAGGCGCGCTTCAAGGCCTCCCCTGAGCCTCGCAAGATCCGGGTCGCCACCGTCGTCGAGGGCCTCGGCTGGGAGCCCACCGTCCCCGGCACCCTGGAGTTCGAGGCCCACGGGCAATCGCTGTCGCTGGAGGCCTACCGATCCAAGGATGAGTTCTTCATCGTCTTCGCCGACGGCACCACCGGCGACACGACCTACCCCGCCGGCCGCTACCTGGCCGCCGACCTGCCCGGCCCCGACGGCACAACGGTCCTCGACTTCAACCGGGCCTACAACCCGCCCTGCGTGTTCAGCGAGTTCGCGACCTGTCCCCTGGCCACGCCCCGCAATCGGCTGCCGGTTGCCGTGGAGGCTGGGGAGAAGTACACGCCGAAGCCGCCATAGGACGCGCTTGACTAGGATCGGCGTCTCCAGGAGATTTCGCTCGACGAATGTAACTGTATCCGGTACTTTCCTGGGGTGAAATCCAGACCGAATCGCCGTCGGGCATCCGACCTGCTTCGTGACTGGACCTCCCGCGGTGGAAGCGAAGGTCGACGGGCTCGTTGAGGATGTATCCCAGATCAAGCGGGATGTCTCCGAGATCAAGAAGGCGCTGAACGGAAGCTCCTGATGCCGCTTCGGCGTCGGTGAACTTCGTCGGACGGTTCGGGACCTAGACAGCCGGGCGACTGCGCACGAGCCCGCCCGGCAGGGCGCCGGTGACCTCGTCGTTCTCGAGCACGACTTCGCCGGCGCAGATCGTGGCGTCGTAGCCCTGCGGGCGCTGCATGTACCGCTTCGCGTTCTCAGGCAGGTCGTAGACGAGATACGGCGCTTCGGACGACAGCCGGTCGAAGTCGATAACGCTGATGTCGGCGCGCTTGCCTGCGGCCAGGACGCCCCGGTCGGCAAGGCCGTAGAGTTCCGCGTTGGCGCCGGTCTGCTTGTGGACGATCGTCTCCAGTTCGATCTTCGCGCCGCGGCTGCGGTCCCGGCCCCAGAAAGCGAGGTTCCAGCTCGGCATGTGCGCGTCGCTGACGGCGCCGACGTGGGCGCCGGCGTCGCTCAGGCCATTGCAAGTCAGCGGATGACGCATCAAGTCGCCCATGTAGTCGAAGTTCCGCTTCGAGTAGCCGTCCAGGTAGAACAGGAGCAGTGTCTTGCCATCGCCCTGCGTCAGGAGTTCGTAGAACCCTTCCGGCCCGGTGAGGCCGTGGCGCTTTGCGTAGGTCGCGACGCTCGCCTCGTCGTCCGGCTCGTAGTTCGGCGGATCGCCCAGCACGTAGACCGCCTCCGGCTGCGAGTGCATCAGCTCCAGCAGGCCCGGCAGCAGACTGCCTGGCGTTGCGTCCACGAGGAACGGGTGGTCCACCTCCTCAGGACTGTTGCGCCGGGCGTCGTTGGTCATATCCCAGTCGCTGGCCAGGATCTTCGCGCGCACCTCGGGGTCGCGCATCCGGGCCAACCGCTCCGGCATCGGCAGGTGGCCGACGAGCTCGCGGTAGGCGTAGTTCAGGACGTACGGATGGAGCGACCCCTCCAGGTTCATCAGCACCGTCGTGCCCCGGCCGCGGATCTGGGGAAAGACGCGCAAGCCCTCGTCCCGGCGCGCTTCGAGCATGGACAACGTCTCCTGCGCCATCTCTCCCGAGAGGTAGGTCACAGTGATCCCCTCCTTGCGGCCGAGGCTGAGCAGCCATTCCCGCTCGAACGGCCCGACGAACTGGAACACGCCGCCGCCGGCCTCGGTCATCCCGTTGGCGATCGCTTCGAGTTCCGGGTAGCGGGCGAACGTGCCCGGGATCATCTCGCCCTGCTTCGTGCGGTGGGCCAGCAGCCTGTTCGAGGAGACGCCGAAGGCGCCGGCGCGCACGCTCTCGCGCACCAGCCGCGCCATCTCAGCCAGTTCGTCGTCCGTCGGCTGGATGTCATCGGCGCCGCGCTCGCCCATCACGTAGGTGCGGAGCGCGCAGTGCGGCACCTGGGTGATCACGTCCATGATCCGCGGCTTGCCGTCGATCGCGTCGAGGTACTCGGGGAACGTCTCCCACTTCCATTCCATGCCCGCCGACATCGCGATCGCCGGAATGTCCTCGACCGCGTCCATCAGCTCGAGAAGCCAGTCGCGGTCCTTCGGCTTCACCGGCGCGAAGCCGACGCCGCAGTTGCCCATGACGATCGTCGTCACCCCGTTCCAGCAGGACGGCGTCAGGTACGGATCCCACGACACCTGAGCATCGAAGTGGGTATGGATGTCGATCCAGCCCGGGACGACCAGCTTGCCCTCGGCGTCGATCTCCCGGCGCGCCTTGCCCACATCGTCGCCGACGGCCGTGATGACGGCGCCGTCGACCGCGACATCGCCGTGGAACTCGGGGGCGCCGGTGCCGTCGATGACGCGGCCGTTACGGATTGCGATGTCGTGCATGGTCGGTCCTTTCGTTCAAGCCCTTGGGAACCCGGGTGGCGCGATCCGCGCCACCCGCGAACCAGCCGCGCGCCCGTCATCGGGGGCGCGGCTGAAACGCGGGCATCTTGCCCGCATCCGGGCCGGGTTCTTCTCCGGCACGCATTCGCAAGTGACAGATTCAAAGTGCCACTTTGGATCCTGTCAGAAGTAGAGCTGGATCGCCTCGCCATGCAGTTCGGCCAGCGTCGACCGTCTGCTGACCCACATCGGCTCGGCGAGCTCCGCTTCCCAAGTCGCGAGCGCGGCTTCCAGGCGTTCGACCACCTTCGGGTTCTGGTCGGCCACGTTCTCCTGCTCGCCGATGTCCGCTTCCAGATCGTGGAGCACGGTGATCTGGCCGTGGGCGGACACTGGCGGGTAATCCTGCTCGGGCAGCAGGCGGGCGCCGCGGCTGAGTACCGAGGCCGGATCCTGGTCGGTCAGGTCGACCCGCCACAGCTTCCACTTGCCCGAGCGGACCGCCGCGTTGGGCAGGGACCGCCAGAACAGGTACTCGTGCGGCGCCGCGGTCTCCTCGCCTCGCAGGTACGGCAGCAGATCGACGCTGTCGGCCGTCCGTGCCTCGGACCCGACCGCCGAGGCCATCGTCGAGTACAGGTCGAGCGTGCTGGCCGGCAGGCTGTAAACCTCGCCTTGGGGCAATCCCGCGGGCCACTTGAGCAAGTACGGAACCCGAATGCCGCCGTCGAGGTGGTAACGCTTGCCGCCGGAGAGCGGCGAGTTGGTGCAGATGACGGCCGGCATGTAGTTGATGCAGCCGTTGTCGGAGAGGAAGACCACGAGGGTGTTCTCCTCCAGACCGTGCTCGCGCAGCGTTGCCGCGACCCGTCCTACCATGTCGTCGACGGACGAAACCATGGCCGCGAAGATGCGCGCCCCCTCTTCCTCGATGTGCGCGAAGCGGGAGACGTACTCGCCGGTGGCCTGAATCGGCGTATGGGGCGCGTTCGGCGCCAGCATCAGGAAGAAGGGCTCCTCCGCGTGGCGCTCGATGAACGAAACGGCGCGGTCCGCGAACACGTCGGTCAGGTACTCGTCGACCTCGACGACCTCGTGACCGTCCATGATCGCGCGGGGGCCATCGCCACGGTCCCCGACGACCGGCGCCAGCCTGGTCGCGTTCGGTTCGGCCGCGGCTGGCTGTTGCCGCGGCCACCGATGGGCGTCCGTGTCGTTCGGATCGACATAGCTCGTGCCGCCCCCCAGATGGCCGAAGAACTCGTCGAAGCCGCGGTTCATCGGGTGGTACTGCTCGCGCGCGCCGAGGTGCCACTTCCCCACCAGGCCGGTGGCGTAGCCGGCCCCGCGCATCATGTCGCCGAGCGTCGGCTCGTCTACCGGCAACCCGAGGTCGGCGTCGGCGTTGCGCTCGTAGTTCGCGGTCGGGTTGTACTCGTAGCCGAAGCGGTTCTGGTAGCGGCCCGTGTAAAGGCCGGCCCGCATGGGACTGCAGACGGCGGCCGAGGCGTAGCCGTCGGTCAACCGGATACCGTTCGCCGCCAGTTCGTCGATGTGCGGCGTCGAGATGACCGTCGAACCGTTGGCCCCGATATCGCCGTAGCCGAGGTCGTCGACGAGGATGACGATCACGTTGGGCGGTGGCAGCGGGGGTGCGTCGGCCGCGTCCGGAGCCGGACCGCAGCCGGTCGCAGCAAGTGCCAGAGCAAGAGCCAGAGCGATAGCAGTCCACTGATGGGTCTTCACGTTCAACTCCTTTCGGTGTCTCCTCGTTCCGAACCAGGCGCTTAGCTGCAACTCCAGTTCGCCGCGTCGTTCACATCGCCCTCGCCGTTGTACTTCGCCGCCTCCGGGTAAGCGCACAGCGGACGCGTGAACGCCGGCTCCGGCCCTGGGCGGCTGGCCTCGATCCGCTCGGGGGCAACGCCCTTCTCGGCCCAGGCCACCAGCGGCTCCACGTAGTCGGCGACCCAGGCGCCGGGGCCGCGGCCACAGTGGATCATGCCTGGGACCATGAACAGGCGGTAGAACTCGCCCGCCTCGTCCGCGCCGCCGCTCTCCTTCTCGACGTCATGCAGGTAGTCGATCGCGCGCCGCGGACGCAACGGATAGTCGTTCCAGCCCTGGTACATCAGCAACTTACCGCCGCGCGCCCGGAACGCCGAGAGATCCGCGGTGAGGACATCAAGCGGCGCGGTGGCGTTCGCGAGCAAGTCCCGGTCCGCGACCGGGTCGAAGGTCTCGACGTCGAAGTCCGGCTCGTGCCGCATCAGGGCGTCGAGCAGCACATCCATGCCCTCGATCAGGGACTGGTCCTGGGCGCCACGCCGAGCCGTGGGCAGCATCCAGGTGGCCCAGCCGCCGGCGTCCTCGGCGCCTGGGGGCACGCCAGGCGAGAGGACGTTGCCGTCCGCGTCCACGACGTCTTCGTACATGTAGCGGGCGGTCTGGAGCTGGCCGGCCGTCAGACAGTTCTCCGTCGAGTCCGGCGGACACTGAAGCGCGTTCAGGTCGAAGGCGTCGGCGGTGCACTTCGTCGGATCGTCGATCACGCCGTCCTCGACACCGTCCAGGGCGTCGCAGGCTTCGCGGGACGCCTTGCCCAGCAACTGGAACGACTCGGCGGTCAGGGGATGCTTCGCCTGCAGACGGGCACCGCCCATCATCCACGGCACGAACTCCTGGAAGCGGAAGGCCGGGGCGCCGGCCAGGATGCCGTCGTAGTCGTCCGGGAAGCGGGTCGCCTCGAGCATCGCCGCGCGGCCGCCGTTCGAGCAGCCCTTGAGGTACGAGTGGTCGATCTCTCGGCCGTAGTACTTCCGGATCACCCGCTTGGCGGCCGCGGTGGCTAGGTGGACGCCCCGGTAGGCGTAGTCGAGCAGCGCCTCGGGCTGCCGCACGTAGTCCCGGTCCGAGCCCTCGTGGCCGGTGTCGGTGGACGCCATCGCGAAGCCGCGACCGAGCAGGCTCGTCGTGTCGCCGATGAAGCCGGCGGCGCCGCCGACGGTGCTGAACATCATGCGGCCGTTCCAGTCGTCGGGAAGGGTGACCTCGAAGCGGATCGCCCGGTTGACGACGCCGCGCACGCGGCAATGCGCCGGCGCCCCTTCCGAGGCCGGCACGCGAATACCCGGCTCGACCGCGTGGTCCAGGTCGGTCAAGGCGACCAGGCCGCGGCAGTTGGGCTGGGTGTCGCCCCCGGCGGCCGGGCCGGCGGCTGCCAAGAGGAGCAGCGGGGCGAGGGCGAGCCGTCGGAGTATCGGCGGACGTTGCGATCCGGATGCGGGCAGGAAGCCCGCGTTCCCAGGCAACACGGCGAGCGTGAGTCGTCGGATCGTCATTGGTGCTCCTGTGCTGAGAGGTGTCGAAGATCAGGCTGCCACGCCGGCACGGGCGATGAGCGCCACCGTGCCGTCCGCCTTGGCGATCCAGACGAAGGCCGCCGTGCGTGCGGGATCGTCCGGGTCGGCGCCGGTCACCACGCCGTTGACAGCGATCGTGTCCCCGGGCCAGACCGGGTTCGTGAACTTGAGATCGAAGCAGCCGCTCCGCCACCACGCCTCGCCGAAGCGCTCTTCCAGGATGTGGCCCACGTAGCCCATCGTCATCCGGCCGCCGACCACCACGTCCTGGAAGCCCAGCTCCCGCGACGCTTCCTTGTCGGTGTGGTAGCTCGCGTTGCCGTGGAAGAACTGGCCGCACATCTCGAGTGAGATCGTGCGCTCGAGCCCGCCGAACCGCTCGCCTTCCGGGACCTCGAAGCGGCGCGCACCGGGTTTCCGGCGGGGATCGCGCAGCTCGACATCGCCGGCGTACTCCTGGTCGCGCAGGAAGCTCTGATGGTGGTGGGTCTCCAGGACCTGGCGACCGGCGACGTCCTTGAGTCGGACCCGGTAATCGACGACGACGCGGTTCCGCCGGTCGTAGATGTCGCAGACATCGCCCTCGACGCTGTAGGCGGCCCCCGCCTCCATCGGCGCCGAGAGCGCCCATTGCTGGCGCATCCAGAGATGTCCGGTCTGGTTCGCGAACGCGATTTCGCGGAAGTAGTCGCCGTCCGGGCCGCTTGCGATGGTCGAGGGCAGCAGGCCGTTGCCCTGGGGCTCGATCTCCAGGCCGCCGTAGTAGTCCGCGAGCACACCGTCGTCGACGACGAACGTACCGGTGCTCAAGCGCTTGCCGACGTACGGCCCGTTCCCGTTCGACTGGTCCATCATCTCCTCCCTACTTCGCTTGAAACGGTTCCATGCTAGCGCTGTCGGGCGCCGCACTCCGCGTCTCCGATAGCAGCGGCCACAGGCCGTCACCGCCTGCTTCGACCGCCATCGAGCCGACCTGCTGCTGCCAGTAGCCCTCATCGCCGTCGGCGTCGCGCCAGGTCCAGAGACGGCGGGTGAACCGATGCAGGTCGTGCTCGCGGGTGTAGCCGATCGCGCCGTGGAGTTGGTGGGCAATGCGGGTGACCTCGTAGCAGGCCTCGCTGGCCCGGGCCTTGGCGCAGGCGGCCATGAAGGTGGCGTCGCCGCGGCCGCTATCGAACGCGCTTTCGACGGCCGCGATCGCAGTGTCCGCGGCTACGCCGACCACCGCCGCCTGACTCGCCATCACCGCGACCAGTTGCTGTACTGCCTGAAACCGGGCCAGCGGACGCCCGAACTGGACACGGCCCTGTACGTGCTCGATCGTGAAGTCCAGGATCCGTTCCATCGCGCCGGCGATCATCGCGCTACGCGCGGCGGCCATCAGGATCGAGGGAGGCGGACCTGGGCCCAGGCTGCTGGACTGGCCCTCCGGGATCGGCGGCAGCGCGCTCAAGCGCCCCACCGGTTCGCCGGCGCTGTTCGTGCCGCATTTGAAGTCGATATCGCCGGCGGCGATCCAACCCACGCCGCCGGCGCCATCGGCGACGACCACGGCCGCGATCGCTCCCGGCCAGAGCACCTCCATCGCGCCGACGCTGGTGACGAGCCCCAGCGGCCCGGACGGCGCCTCGAGTCCGGCTCCGAAGAGCACCCGCCGTCCGATCATCGTCTCGACCAGGGGCAACGGCAGGGCGAAGGCCCCGGCCGCCCGCGCCACCGCCATCGCGTCGCCGAAGTCGACGTCGGCGCCCCCGGCCTCTTCGGGCAGCAGCATGTCCACCAAGCCGTTCTCCTCGATCGTCCGCCAGTGGTCGGTCGGGAAGAGGCCGGTCTCGACGCCTTCGAACACCGTGTCGTCCGACGCCGCCTCGAAGAGCCGGGCCGCTGTGTCGAGGAGGAGCTGGCGCAACGCGCTCACCGCAGCCTCAAACCGCGGGCGACGATGCCCCGTAAGATCTCGGTTGCGCCGCCCTGGATGGTGTAGGACGGCGCGGCCATGACCACCTGTTGGAGCAGGTCGAGGAGCGTCCGATCGCCTATCCCCTCGTCGGCCGCGATCCGTCGCACCGCCTCCGACAGTTCCTGCTGGAAGTTGGTGCCGAGGTCCTTGACCAGGGCCGACTCCACATTCGGCGTGCCGCCGGCCTCGAGCTCTGCCGCCACGGAGATCGAAGCGGCCCGCAACGTCCAGAGCCGGCTGACGAGCCGGCCGGCCTCGCGCCGGGCCGCCGGCGACGCACTCTCACCCAGCACGTCGACGAGCGACCGCAGCAGATGGAAGTTGGTGAGGAACCGCTCCGGACCGCTGCGTTCGTAGGCCAGCTCGGACGTCACCTGCGCCCAACCGTCGCCGGGACTGCCGAGCAGGCAGTCGTCCGGCACGAACGTGTCCTCAAAGAACACCTCGTTGAAGTCGTGTCGGCCGGGCAGGTCGACGATCGGACGAACCGTGATCCCGTTCGAGCTCTTGAGGTCGACGATCACCTGGCTCATGCCGGCATGGCGCTTGTCCGACTTCGGCTCGGTGCGGATCAGGGCGACGCAGTACTCCGCCTGATGTGCATACGAGGTCCAGATCTTCGATCCGTTGAGCCGCCAGCCCCCGTCGGTGCGCTCGGCGCGGCTGCGGATCGACGCCAGGTCCGAACCCGAGTCGGGCTCGCTCATGCCGACGGCGAACGAGATCTCGCCGCGGGCAATCGGCGGCAGGAAGCGTTGCTTCTGCTCCTCGGTGCCGAAGCGCAGGATGCTCGGGCCGATCTGGCGGTCGGCGAACCAGTGGAAGGCGGTCGGCGCTCCCGCCGCCAGCAGTTCCTCGGTGACGACGTAGCGCTCCAGGTAGCTCCGTTCCGAACCGCCGTACTGCCGCGGCCAGGTCATGCCGATGAACCCGGAGTCGCCGAGCGCGCGGCTGAGCTTCGGGTTGCGACCCCACCACGACAGTCCGTCCTCCAACCAGACGCCCGCGGCGCGCGTTTCTTCCAGTAGGTGGCGGACCTGCGAGCGCAGGTTTCCGCCAGTCTCCGGCAGGACGGCCGGCGAGAAACGAAGATGAATGCTCGGGGCCTTCACAGCGGGGCGGCAGCGTACCAACGAGCGCCCGGGAACCCGGGTGGCGCGTTCCGCGCCACCCGCGAACCACTCCGTGCGCCCGTCAGCGGATGCACGGATGGCACGCGGGCGTCTCGCCCGCATCCGGTGCGGAGCGCCGGCTTGGGTGGAACTACAGCGAATAGGATGCAACCCATGACCGAAACCCGCAAACCCAGACGATTTTTCGCCTTTCTGAAGTGGACCGGCATCACCGTGGCCGGCCTCGCCGGACTAGCGCTGGTGCTGAACCTGACCACTGGAATGCACCTCCAGATGACCGGCAACTTCATGCCGCAACTGGACTTCCACGACGAGGACCGGCACTACCGGGCGCTGGAGGCCCATCGGGACCGGAGCGCGGAACTCGTGCCGGCCGCCGATCCGGGGCAACCGGAACCGACCGAGGCTCCCGTCAGCGACAACGCTCCGGGTCCCGAGGCCGACGAAGGCGACGCCGCCAGACCCGAAACGGGCGCAGGCGACGCCCCAGCCGCCGTCGCCGCAACAGACCTGCCGGAAGACGCAACCCAGCCGGATCCGCCGGTCGAAGAAGCTCCACCTGCCGGCTCCTGGCCCTACTACCGCGGCCTCCACATGGACGGCCACTATCCCGAGCCGATCAACACCGCCTGGCCCAAGACCGGCCCACCCGAGCTGTGGCGGATTCCCGTCGGCGGCGGCTACGCTTCCTTCGTCGTCGGCCACGGACTCGCCTACACGATCGAGCAGCGCCGCGAGCAGGAAGTCGTCGCGGCCTACGACGTCCTGACCGGTGTCGAACGCTGGGCAGTGAGCTGGGACGCCCGCTTCGAGGAGTCAATGGGCGGCAACGGTCCCCGGGCCACGCCGGCCCTCCACGGCAACACCCTGCTTGCGCTCGGCGCCACGGGTGAGTTCCGGGCGCTCGACGCCGCCACCGGCGAAGGGATCTGGCGCACCAACATCCTTGACGACGCGGGCTCCACCAACCTGACCTGGGGCATGGCGGCGTCACCCTCGATCATGAACGACGTCGTGCTCACCGCACCTGGCGGCCCGGACGGCGCGGTGATCGCCTACGAGCTCGCCACCGGCGCCATCCGTTGGCGGGCGCTCGACGCGCAGGGCGCCTACACCGCGCCAGCCGTGTTCACCCTGGATGGACTTTCCCAGATCGTCCTGATCGGTGGGGACCAGGTCATCTCACTGGCAACCGACGGCAGCCGGACCTACTGGACCCGGCCCTGGGAAACGATGAACGGGATCAACGCCGCGCAGCCGCTGCAGATCGCGACGAACCGCGTGTTCGTGTCGTCGGGCTACGGCCACGGCGCCGCGATGCTCGAGGTCGATGCGGACGTCGAGGCCAACACCGCCGCCGTCAGCGAGATCTGGTTCAGCAACGCGATGAAGAACAAGTTCTCCAGTTCCGTGCTCCACGAGGGTTACATCTACGGTCTCGACGAGGGCATCCTCGCCTGCATCGACCCGGCCACCGGCGACCGCGTCTGGAAGGGCGGCCGCTACGGCCACGGCCAGGTCCTGCTCGCCTCAGGCCACCTGGTCATCACCACCGAACGCGGCCACCTCGTCCTGGTGCGCGCCACCCCCGAAGGGCACCAGGAGGTCGCCGCCCTGCCGGCCGTGGCGGGCCGCACCTGGAACAACCCCGCGATCGCCGAGGGCATCCTGCTGGTGAGGAACGACCGCGAAGCCGTGGCGTTCGATCTGCGGCCGCAGACCTGAGACCGATCGGCGGCGCCTGCCGGCGGAGGGCCGCCGTTCGTCCCGCTGGCTCTTGGCCGTTTGTCCCGTTAGTTCTTGGCCGTTTGCCCCGTTAGATTTTAGCCGTTTGTCCCGCTACACTTTAGCCGTTTATCCCGCTAAACAGTGGCCGTTTGTCCCGCTAGACTTTAGCCGTATATCCCGTTACACTTTGGCCGTTTGTCCCGCTGAACACTGTTCGGCATCCCGATGAGTCTGTCTGTGAAGTACATGCCACGAGTCGTCGACGGGGAACTCGGGGAGTGCCTGGCCGCTTCCGGCGCGGTCGTCATCGAAGGTCCGAGAGCCTGCGGCAAGACCGCTACTGCCCGTCAACACGCCGAAAGCGAGGTACTCCTCGACATCGACGACAACGCCCGGCGGTTGACGGCTGTCGAGCCTGCCGCCGTGCTCGACGGTGAAACGCCGCGGCTGATCGACGAGTGGCAACTCGAGCCGTCGATCTGGAACCACGTTCGCCGGAAAGTGGACGATCGCGCTAGCCCTGGTCAGTTCATTCTGACCGGCTCCGCTGTGCCCACCGACGACGTTACCCGTCACACAGGAGCCGGCCGCTTCACCAGAATCCGCATGCGTCCGCTGTCGCTCTTCGAGTCGGGGCATTCCAATGGCGCGATCTCCCTGGCCAAGCTGCTGGACGCCTCACCCCAAGGGGCCCCCCAATCCTCCCTCTCCGTTCCGGCGATCGCAGAGCTCGTGGCGGCCGGAGGCTGGCCGGGCAACCACACTCAGTCCACACGCCAAACCCTCCGTGTGAACCGCAATTACCTGAATGAGATCCGTCGGACGGACCTCTCAAGAGTCACAGATCGCCGAACGGATCCGGTCCGGGTCGGCCGGCTTCTCCGCTCTCTCGCCAGGAATACCGCGACGCAGGTTTCCGTATCGAAGCTGGCCGCTGACGTCGGCGCCAACCACATCGCCATGAAACCTGACACCGCAGCCGGCTACCTGGACGCGCTGGAACAGCTCATGGTCATCGAGGACCAGCCGTCCTGGTCGCCCCACCTACGCTCGCGGGCAGTGCTGCGCGAGGCTCCAAAGAGACACTTCGTCGACCCTTCCCTGGCCGTAGCCGCCCTGCAAGCCACCCCGACCCGGCTGCTGGATGATCTGCCCTTCCTCGGCCTGCTCTTCGAGTCGCTCGTCATCCGCGACCTCCGCATCTACGCCCAGGCCAACGACGCCGAGGTCTTCCACTATCGAGAAAAGAACGGCCTGGAAGTCGACGCGATCGTGCAAGCCGCCGACGGGCGCTGGGCGGCGTTCGAGATCAAGTTGGGCCACCGCTGGTTCGATGAAGGCGCGAAGAACCTCCGCCGCCTCGCCCTGCGCGAACCGCGCGCAGCGAGGGACACGCAAAGCAAGCCGTCCGCTCTGGCCGTGATCGTGCCGAACGGCTACGGCTCCGTCCGAGACCCCGATGTCGGCATCATCCCCATCGGGGCCCTTGGGCCGTAGCCGGCTGACTGCACGGTCGTCATCACATGACCCTCATTGTTGGGACAAGAAAGCCCGCTATCTTCGTCACGACACGGGGACACACTCAGGCTACTACGGCCACCAACCGGGCCCGACCGAGCGTTCCGCCCTGCGCACGCTCTCCAGCCCGGGCAGAGGCCAGGCGGGTGTCACCGCCGCCATCCGGCGTCCCGCCGACACCATCCGCCGCCTCGCCGACGCCGCTAGCCCGGGATCTCGACGACCAGGTACTCGCCCTCCTGCCTCACCGGGTAGGTCTCGGCCGTGTAGGGGCCCTTGACCATGCCGGGGGCCGGGGCTTCGGGATCCTCGATCGAGACGGTCGCGGCCTCGGGGGCGGCGGCCGCTTCGGCGAGTTCTTCGCCGGCGACGGTCTCGACCTCGTAGCGGCGCACGCGCAATCGCTCGGGCGCGCACCAGGACTGGCCGGTGCGGACGTGGAACTCCCAGCCGTGCCAGGGGCAGCAGAGGATCTCCCGGCTCGGGCGGTACTCGAAGGCGCCGGGACGCTCGGAGCGGAGGACGCCCCAGAGCTTGCCCTCGCACAACTTCCCGCCCTGGTGCGGGCAGCGGTTGCGCAGCGCGAAGAACTCGCCGTCCAGGTTGAAGACGCCGATCGAGCGGCCGGCGACGGTCACGATCTTGCGCTCGCCCGATTCGATCTCGGACGCCTCGGCGACGACGTACTTCATGCGCGAATCGCCTACGCCGAGATCAAGCCCGCCAAGGACCCTAGAGCCCGTAGAGAGCGCGGGCGTTCTCGGACTGGATGCCGCGGACGAGTTCCTCGTCGAGCCCGGAGGGCAGCACGACGTCGGGATTGTCTCCGTCCCAGTGCGGGTAGTCGCTCGCAATGAGGATGTGGCTTGCCAGGTCGCCGAAGTACTCGATCAGGGCCAGGAAATCGCGGCGCCGGGGCGGCTCCTCGATCGGCTGAGTCGTCGCGTAGACGTGCTCCGCGATGACCTCGGACGGCAAACGATCGAGGTGCGGCGCTTCGGCGCGCAGCAGACTCCAGGCGGAATCCAGACGCCAGACCAGGGGCGGCAGCCAGCCGAAACCGTTCTCGACCGAGATCATCCGCAGGCTTGGGAAGCGATCGAAGACGCCTTCGACCACCATGCTGGTGATGTTCGCCTGCACCGCCTGGGGCGGGCTCGTGTGGTCCTCGATGTAGTACGAGGCGTGCCCGGCGCCGGTGATCGGGTGACCGTAGGCGCCGAAGGCATGCGACGCGACGTGCATGCCGGTCTCGGCGCAGGCCTCATAGATCGGCCAGTACTTGCGACGGCCCATCGGCTCCTGCATCCGGCCCAGGAACAGCACCTGGACGAACCGACCGTCGGCGCCGCAGCGCCGGATCTCGGCGGCCGCGGCGACCGGATCCTGCGGCGTGACGACCACGGACGCGCGCAGCCGCGGCTCCGGGTCCAGCCACTCCGCGATCTGCCAGTCGTTCGCGGCAGTGGCGAGCGCGGCGCCCAGTTCCAGATCGAGCGCCGAGGTCACCGGGGTCAGCGGGTTCAGGATCGCGTACTCCACGTTGTACGGATCGAGGAAGTCCTCGGCGGCGAAGCCGACTTCCGAACCCGGGGTACGGCCTGACGGCGGCCGCGCCGCCTCGCGATGGTCCATGAAGCGCGGGTAGTAGCCGCTGTTCGGGTGGCGCACCCCGAACGTCTCGAGGTGGCTGCGCCAGCGCTTCGAGAGATACGGGTACAGGTCCTTGATCGAGTCGAGCTCGTTGTGGAAGTCGCAGTCGATGATCGGCGGTCGCTTCGGCCCCAGCGCGGTAGGAAGCGCCGAGGTTTGCGTGGATGGCTCCATCAGGGTCACGGTCATGGTTACCCTCCTTCGGACAAGCCGTAGAAGCTGCGCGCGTTCTCTGACCTGATCTTACGCCCAAGCTCATCCGGCAGCAGGCGCAGCAGCAGATCGCCGGCGTCGCAGGCGTGGACGTGGGGATAGTCGCTGGCGTAGAGCAACAGGTCTTCGGAACCGAGCTGGTCGACGACCTCGCACAGGTGCGCCGGGTCGGGCGGCGCATCGAGCGGTTGGATGCCGACCCGGACGTGCTCACGGAAGTAGTCGGACGGCGGGCGGCGCACCCAGGGCACCAGCCGCCTCAGGTTCCGCCACTCCTTGTCCATGCGCCAGAGGTGGGCCGGAATCCAGGTGAACCCCGACTCCAGGAAGACGACCCGCAGATTCGGACAGGCGTCGAACACCCCCTCGACGATCATGCTCGTGAGCTGGGTCGCGAACACCTGCGCCATCGCCGTGTACTCCTCCAGGAAGAAGGACGGCCAACCGGTCGGCGTCGGCGGCATGACGGGTGCGCCGCCGAAGTGGACCGCCGCCACCAGGCCGCTCTGTTCGATCGTCTTCCAGAGCGGGTGGTAGTGCCGGCTTCCGAGCGGGTGCTCGGTGCGGACCGGAATCAGGATCTGGACGAAGCCGGGCCGGCCAGCGCAACGCTCCACCTCCTCGGCCGCGGCTGCCGGCAGTTGGATCGGCGCCACAACCGAACCGCGCAGCCGCGGTTCCTGCTCCAGCCACTCCCGCGCCTGCCAGTCGTTGACAGCGCTCGCGAGTGCGATGGCCGCGTCCGGGTTGTGGATGCTGTCGACCGCATAGAGGCAGCTCGAGATCGCCAACTCGGCGCCGCCCTGCTCGAAGACAGCCTCGCGAAGCTCTTCCAGCCCGCCGCGGCGGCCTGCTACGGGCGACCGCGGCGGGTAGTACTCCTGGGAGGCGCCCTTGTCCACCGTGTTGTTGAAGTGCTCAACCCAGTGGCCGGGCAGCAAGGGCAGCAGATCCCCGAGGCGCGGATTGGGGATGTGAACGTCGGCGTCGATCATGGGCTGCTAGATCTCCTCCATTTCGAAGTAGTGGTGCCAGTGGTTCGAACACCCCGGGTTGAACGCGGCGCCGCAAGCCGGGCAACTCGAATCGCAGCCCAGGTACCCGGCGATCGTGAGCCTGCGACTACAAACCCCGCACAGCACGGCCTCCCGGTCCCGTTCGCCGAGCGGCCAGACCGTTACTTCGTGACCCGCCACCTCCCGATGACAGTCGATGCACGGAAACCACTCGCCGCAGCACCTGAAGCGCATGGCGATCACGTCGGTCGGACCGTGGTAGTGGGCGCAGCGGGTCTGGGCATCGACCGAAACCCCGCGCACCGGGGGTCGGGGCTCTGCGGCCGGTGCGCCGGCCGGCTCGGACAACAGGTCGACCGTCACGGCAGCGCCAGGGCCACCAGCTTCGGCGTGGTCCCGCCGATCAGCGCCCCCATCTCTTCCTCCGTGAGGTCCAGGGCGGCTTGACCAGGGGCAGCCCCCGAGGGCCACCGGCATTGGCGAAAAACGAGCCGACGTAGTCCAGGTTGGACCGCGCCGGGTCGGGCTTGGCTAACGGATGCACGCTGATCGAGGTCGACGAAGGCACGTAGAGCACCCCGGTCTCCGGATCGACCGCGGCGCCGGGCCAGTTCGCCCCGCCGCCCGCGCTCGGCAGCATCAGCGTGCCGGCGCCCGTGCTCGGGGGCGTGAACAACGGGCCCATGTGGAACCCGGCGGCGATCTTCTTCGCTTCGGCGAGCAGTTCGGGAGTCAGGTCGATCAGGTCGTTGCCGAACGCCGGCCACTCCACCATCGCTCCGCCGTCCTGGGCGCTGCCCGGCGGCGCCAGAGCCATGAAGACTGCAGCGGCTACCCCAATCCGAATCCCGTGGCCGAAGCGCTTTCCGATCTGCATTCAACAACCCTCTTCAAAGTTTCGCCGGAGCCTATCGCCCGCTCGTCACCGCGCCCGCGAGACCCGCCCGCGTCGAGCCCCGAACCGGGTTATCGTAGGCGCCCGCAACGCACACGGTCCGCCAGGAGGCCACCCATGCCAGCACTCGACGGTCTGCGAATTCTCGACCTGACGCAGTACGAAGCCGGAACTTCGTGTACCCAGGCCCTGGCCTGGCTGGGCGCCGACGTGGTCAAGGTGGAGCGCCCGGGGACCGGCGATCCCGGACGCGGTCTCGCGGGTGGGCGGACCACGGATGACTCCGAGTACTTCATGAACTGGAACAGCAACAAGCGCAGCATCGCGATCAACCTCGGCACCGAAGAAGGCCGCGACCTGCTGCTCGGGCTCGCGCCCCGATTCGACATCCTGGTCGAGAACTTCGGCCCCGGTGTGGTCGAGAAGCTGCGGCTCGACTACGACTCGATCCGCGAGGTTCACCCGGAGGTGATCTACGGCCGGATCAAGGGCTTCGGCAACAGCGGGCCCTACAGTGACTTCAAGTGCTTCGATCCGGTGGCCCAGGCCGCGGGCGGTGCGATGTCGATCACCGGCGATCCCGACGGACCGCCGCTCCGTCCCGGCACGACGATCGGGGATTGCGGAACCGGCGTGCAGATGGCCCTGGCGCTGTGCGCGGCCTACGCTCACAAGCTGCGAACCGGCAAGGGTCAACTGGTCGAGATCTCGATGCAGGAGGGAGTGACCTGGTTCATGAGAACTGCGATCGCCATGGGAGGCGACTTCGGCGGTCAGGCTGCCCCGCGCAGCGGCACCGGGCGCGGAGCGATGATGAACATCTACGCCTGCAAACCGTTCGGCCCGAATGACTACGTCTACATTTGCGTGGTCACGAACCGGATGTGGCAGGCGCTCTGCACGGCCATCGGCCGCGATGACCTCGCCGCCGATCCCCGTTTCGCGACCCCCAAGCTGCGCCTCGAAACCAGCGACGAGCTGAAGGACGTCATCTCCGAGTGGACCGGCCGGCACACGAAACACGAGGCGATGGCCATGCTCGGCGACGCCGGCGTCCCGGGGAGCGCGGTACTCGACACGCTCGACCTGTTCTCCGATCCGCACCTCGTCGAACGCGGGTTCGTGCACACCGTTCACCACGAGTCCAGGGGTCCGGTCCGCGTTCTCGGCTCACCGATGAATCTCAGCGACAGCAAGGTCGACATCGAGGCGGCCCCGCTCCTGGGCCGCCACACCGACAGCGTCCTGGCCGCCGAACTGAACCTCTCGCAAACCGAAATCGACCGGCTGCGCGCGGACGGTGTGCTGGGCGCAATGCCCAAGCCCGAAGCTGCTGGTGGTCAGGAGACCACGACATGACGACCCTGACCGGAGACACCCTGATCGCCCGCAGCCTGAAGCAGCAGGGTGTCGACTACATGTTCGGCATCGTCGGCTTCCCCGTCTATGGGGTCGCCCACGCCGCGCAGCAGGCCGGCATCCAGTACTTCGGTTTCCGCAACGAGCAGGCGGCCAGCTATGCGGCTGGCGCGGTCGGCTATCTGACCGGCCGTCCCGGCGCGTGCCTCGGGGTGTCGGGTCCCGGCATGGTGCACGGCATTGCCGGCCTGGCCAACGCGCAGAAGAACTGCTGGCCGATGCTGCTGCTCGGCGGCGCCAACGACCGCTACCAGAACGGCCAGGGCGCCTTCCAGGAGTGCCCCCAGGTCGAGGCGGCACGTCCGTTCACGAAGTACTCGGCGGAGATCGACGCCGCTCACCGTGCCCCCTTCTACGTCGAGCAGGCGGTCCGCACCTCGATCTACGGCCGTCCCGGCGCCGCCTACCTGAACCTGACGAACGACGTGTTGACGGCCCAGGTCGACGAAGGCGACGCGGAGTTCCCACCCCGCTGTCCCGAACCACCAACCTCTTTCGCCGACCCGCGGGAGGTCGAGCGCGCCGTGGCGATTCTGCGGGAAGCGAAGAACCCGCTGGTGATCGTCGGCAAGGGCGCCGCCTACGCCCGCGCCGAGAGCGAAGTGCGCCGCTTCGTTGCACGCACCAACCTACCCGTGCTGCCGACGCCGATGGGCAAGGGCGTCGTCTCGGACGACGATCCCCACCTGGTCGCCCCGGCGCGTTCCTTCGCGCTTCAGAACGCCGACGCGATCCTGCTGATCGGCGCCCGCCTGAACTGGATCCTCCACTTCGGCCTGCCGCCACGCTTCAAGAAGGGCGTGCGGGTGCTCCAGATCGACCTCAATGCGGAGGAGATCGGCACCAACGTCCCGACCGAGGTCGGCATGGTCGGCGACGCCCGGGCGGTGACCGCGCAGTTGAACGCGGCGCTCGACGCCGATCCCTTCACGCTGCCCGCCGACAGCGAATGGCTGACGAGCCTGCACGAGAGCGCGACGCAGAACCAGGCCGCGGTCCAGGCGATGCTCGATGACGACAGCGAGCCGATGGGCTACTACCGCGCCCTGCGTGAGATCGCCGACCGCCTCGAGCCGCAGGACATGCTGATCGCTGAAGGCGCGAACACGATGGACATCTCGCGCACCGTGCTGCCGAACATGGAACCGCGCAAGCGACTCGACGCCGGCACCTTCGGCACCATGGGCGTCGGCACGGGGCTGGCGATCGCGGCGGCCGTGGTCCATCCGGACCGCCGCACGATCTGCGTCCAGGGCGATTCCGCCTTCGGCTTCTCAGGCATGGAGGTCGAAGTGGCGTGCCGGTACAACCTGCCGATCACTTTCGTCGTCATCAACAACAACGGCATCGGCAGCGGCGTCAGCGAGTACATTCCCGGCAAGCCGCTGCCGACGTCCACCTACACCCTCGGCGCCCGCTACGAGCGCGTGATCGAGGCCTTCGGCGGCACGGGCTATCTGGTCGAGAAGGTGGCCGACCTCGGGCCGACGCTCGATAAGGCCCTCGCCTCCGACCGGCCGGCGCTGGTCAACGTGCTGATCGATCCGAAGGCGCAGCGGAAGCCGCAGAAGTTCGCCTGGCTCACCCGCTGACGGCGGGCAGCGAGGCCGCGGTTCAGAGCACCCAGAGCAGGAGAGGTATACCCATGGGCACCAAGATCGGCGACGTATCGATCACCCCGATCATCGAGATCGACTATCCGGTGCCGGCGTCGTTCCTGCTGCCGGACGCCACGCCGGAGAACCTCGCGCCTGACCTGGACTGGCTCGAACCGCACTTCGTGACCCCGAACGGCGAACGGCTCAAGATGATCATCCAGGCCTTCCTGGTCGAGTCGAGGGGCCTCAAGATCGTCGTCGACACCTGCGTCGGCAACGACAAGCAGCGCGCCCTGCCGGCCTGGAACGAGCTCGACGGTCCCTTCCTCCAGGAGATCCGCGACGCCGGGTTCCCCCGCGAACAGGTCGACCTGGTGGTCTGCACCCACCTGCACATCGACCACGTGGGCTGGAACACGATGAAGGTCGACGGCAAGTGGGTGCCCACCTTCCCCAATGCGCGCTACATCATGGCGCGGCCCGAGTTCGACTACTGGAAGGACGCCGGAGAGAGCGCCTGGGGCGACGTCTTCGGCGATTCCGTGGCGCCGGTGTTCGAGGCCGGCCTGGTCGATCTCGTCGACTGCGACCACCAGATCAACCCCGAACTCCAGTTCTTCCCCACTCCCGGTCACACGCCCGGCCACTGCAGCATCGCCATCTCCTCCGGCAGCGAGGAGGGCGTGATCTCGGGCGACGTGATGCACCACCCGTGTCAATGCGCGCACCCCGAGTGGTGTTCGATCGCCGACATCGACCGCGAGGCCGCGGTCGCCGCCCGCCGCAGCTTCTGCGGGCGCTTCAGCGATACCGGCATCACCATCGTCGGCACCCACTGGGCGGCGCCTACCGGAGTGCTGCTCACCGCGCACGGCGACGTATGGAAGACCCAGGTCGATTGAGCCGGCTCGCCGGCCCACTCCGGTACACTCCGCCACCGTCATGACCGTCCCCCGCACCTTGCTCGCCCTCACCGCCACTGCAGCGGCCCTGTCCCTCGCGTCGTGTGGCAGCGAGGACTCCGGACCGCCCTTCCGCGAGGTCGCGGGCGTGCGGCTGCTCATGGCCTCGATGATCGAGCCAGCGGCCGACCACATCTGGGCATCGGCCGGCACGATCATCACGGCCGAGGAGACGATCGAGCTCCAGCCCGAGACGGACGAGGACTGGATTCGCGTTCGCAACTCGACCGTCGCAGTCGCAGAGGCGGGCAATCTGCTGATGATGGACCGGCGCAAGATGGACGACGGCGACTGGCTCGCCTGGTGCCGGCAAATGATCGAAGCGGGCGACGCCGCGATGCAGGCGGCCGACGCCCGGGATGTCCAGGGCATCTTCGATACCGGCGAGCAGATCTACTTCTCCTGCGCCGGCTGTCACGCGCAGTACTGGGTCAACGATCCGAATCAGTTCCGTCCGTAGGCGCGCCGGCTGGAAACGGCGGCGGGAACTGGGAGGACCCCGTTGCGGCGCACGCTGATCCTCCTCCACCGCTGGCTCGGCATCGCCGGCAACCTGCTGTTCGTGGTCTGGTTCGCTTCGGCGCTGGTCATGATGTACGCGCGGATGCCGGCTCTCGACCCCGGCGACCGTCTGAACCGGCTGCCGCCCCTCGATCTCGAGGCGGTCCGCATCGACCCGGCGCAGGCCGCGGCGGCGGCGCGCCTGGGCGCAAGCGGCGAAGTGGCGCTCCAGATCCGGCTGGGCATGGCCGGCGAACGGCCGATCTACCGGCTGCGCACCGCGGCCGGCTGGACCGCGGTATACGCGGACACCGGCAGTCCGATGCTCCAGCTCTCGGAACCCCAAGCGACGGCAATCGCGGCGCAGTTCGCTCGAACACCGGCCGGCATGGCGGCGCCGCGCGAACCCCACTACGACCGGCTGCTGCCCCGCCCAGACCAGTGGACGCTGGAACTTCCCTCCCTGTTTCCCCTACACCGCATCCGCTCCGGCTGCGATGTGCTCTACGTCTCCGATCGCACCGCCGAGGTCGTGATGGAAACGACAGCGACATCCCGGTTCTGGGGTACCAGCGGCGCCGTCTTCCACTGGCTCTACTTCACGCCGCTGCGTTCACACTCCACGCTGTGGTACCAGTTGGTCGTCTGGGCCTCCGCCGCCGGCTGCGTGCTGACCCTGTCCGGGCTCGCCGTGGGCGTGATCCGCCTGACACGGCGGCGGCGCTCGCCGTACTCGGGCATCATGCGCTGGCACCACTACAGCGGCCTGGTCTTCGGCGCCGCGGCGTTCACCTGGGTGCTGAGCGGCGCGCTGTCGATGGATCCCTTCGGCTGGCACGCCGGGAGGACGACCAGCCCGGGACAGCACGCCGCGGTCGCTGGCGGTGGGCTGCGGCTCGACGATTTCGATCTGACCTCGATCCGGACCAGCCTGGAGTCGCTCCCAGGCGAGTTCCCGGCGCGCGAGGTCGAGTTCCTGTCGTTCGACGAGGCGCCGCTGCTCCTGGCCTACCGCCCGCCATTTCCATCCGACGACGATCGCTACCGGGGCGCCTCCTACGGCGGCGGTCCCTCCGAGTTTCTCGCCACCGTGCAGCCCTTCGAGCACCGGCTCACAGTACTCGGCAGCGGAGAGACGCACCGGTTCGACCGCGACGAACTCCTGGCCGCGGCCACCGCGGCCATGCCCGACGCGGAGGTCGTCGCCGTGCACGAGCTCACCGAGTACGACGCCTACTACGGCGACCGCAGGCATCGCCGCGCTCCCCTGCCGGTACTCCGGCTTCGCTTCGACGATGCGGAACGGACCTGGCTCTATCTCGACCCGGCGCTAGGCCGCATCGTCCACCGCGAACAGCGGCGGAGTCGCGTCGACCGCTGGCTGTACCGCGGTCTGCACCGGCTCGACTTCCCGGGCTTCTACCACCGGCGGCCGCTGTGGGACGTCGTCGTGATCGTCCTGCTGCTGGGCGGCCTGTTCTCCGCGGCCTCTTCTTTCGCCCCAGCGGCAAAACGCCTCAGGCGCACCTTCCGAAGACTTGCGGCGCGGCTGAGGCGTAAGCAGCTATAGAAGGGCCAACAACTCACCGCGCCCTTCTGAGGGACGCGGTGAGTTGGCTGTCCTCTGCTGGGATTCAGCTACTGCGGCGGCTCGGTCTGATCGCGACCGTCGCGCGGTGCGCCGGTACCCGACGAGCCCATGAAGATCTTGCTTCCGTCCTCGAAGGTCACGTCGCGACCGTTCGCACGCCGGGAGCGATCCTTGCTCTGGTAGCCGTCGACGACGATCACCGTGCCCGGCTGCAGGTCATCCCGGGAAAGACCGCGGCGCAGCAGGGTGTTGGGCGTGCCGCCCTCGACCATCCAGACGTGCGCTGTGCCGTCTTCCTCGGTGTGCTCGATGTGAATCCAGGTGTGCGGATTGACCCACTCGACCTTGACGACCGGGCCCTTCAGCAACAGCGGACGGTTGGGATCGAACTCGGCGCCGAAAGCGTGGTGAGCTGCCAGGGGCACCGTCACCGCGATTGCCGCGACGACGAAGCCGATACCCGTGATGATGATGGCTCGCTTACTCATGGACGTCTCTCGCTCCTCTGTCTTGTTGTCAGTGGGTTGTCCTTAGGTTTCTCGATCAGGGGAGCGTGCTTCGCTCCGACTCCAGCGGGCGGTGAACCGACTCTAGCAGGATCCGAACGCGGGCTACTCTCCTGAACCGCCCGAGCTGGCGGCCTTGGCTGCGGCATCTTCCTCCAGCAGCCGGGCGCCGCGCATGATGTTGCCAAGCGCGTAGTTTCCCTCGTGGCAGGCGTACTCGTAGAGGAGCGTGTCGGTGCGCGGCCAGACGTATTCGCCGCTCCACGACTCGGTCCACACGCTCGGGTCCTCGACCGTGAACTGATAGAGCACATGATCCGCGCCCATCGGCGAGAAGCGCTCGACCGTGTGCAGATCCCGCGTCGCCGAGCGCAACGCCACCCGATCGCCGAAGTTCTTCGTGTCGATAACGAGGGTGTCACCGTCCCACCGGCCGATCGAGTCGCCCAACCACCGCCGCTCCGTCGCCGGCATATGCTCGCCGCCAATGCGCACGATGCGTGCGTCGTGAACCATTTCGACCAGGATCATCACGTGATCCTCGGTCTGCACGATCCGCTTCAGGTTGTTGTAGAGCGCCGGCAGCATCGGCGGTCCCGCCGTCGAGCTGAAGCCGAGCAGGCACCGTTCCGCAAGGGGCCGCAACTCCGGATCATCGTAGGGACCCGGCCCCTCGCGCTCCAGCCACCATGCCTCACCCGTGTTGCGCCGGAAGAAGCCCCTGCGAGCGGCGAAGCGCTCCCGGACAGCCTCGGTCACCGGCGGAAAGCGCCCGTTCTTCGGGTGCGTGATGATCGAGGTCCGGAACTTGCCGTCCACCTCGAACACGTCGGTGCCGTTGTCGATCCAGAACGAGTTGTAGCCGCCCACGTTGCCGGCGGCGCCCGGCGAACCGTCGCCGCCGTCGGGAGGCGCCTCGCGGTCCGGATCGCTGGCCTGAGACGTCGCCGCACGGCGCAAAGCGGCCTGCTTCACCCTCCGATCGGCCTCTTCGCGACTCATGAACAAGTTGTCGCCAAAGGCCTGAGGCCGCATCAAGGGCGTCAGCGTGGCGACATCGTAGTGCCCCGAGAAGTCGGGGTGCCCGGAGGCAGTGCGGGGAATGTCCTCGTCGCCAGCGGCAAGCATGGGCGCGGCCATTCCGACCAAGGCGACCAGAGCCAGAGCTGCCTTCCGTTGGGGTTCACGCCGTCGGGGTTCACGCATAGTGCTTCTCGCTTCGGTGTGCGTTCCGGCGGGACCGCCAGGGCCTCGGCCCCAACCGCCTGAGTCGCCTCAATCGCTAGTCGACCAGCTTCATCCGCGGCAGCGGGTTGCGCCGGTACTCGCCGTACATCAACTCCTCGACGAACTCGACGCAGCGGAAGTCCATCAGCCGGGCGTTCGGTTCCATCCGCCGGTAGAGCGGCATCTCAATCGTCCACGGCTCGGTGTAGGTCATCGGGTCGGTAAGCGTCGCCTCGTAGTGAATGTGGTTCGGACCGGCCAGCGTGTAGCGCTCCTCGACCTGCAACTGGTTGCTGAAGTGGTTGCCCGAACGATCGAGCCAACCGCCGCAACCGGACATGTCGCCCTCGCGCATCGCACAGTCCTTCGCCAGCAGCCCGCTCACGTCCACGACCAGCGTGTCGCCATCCCAGCGGCCGTAAGACGTGCCCATCCAACTATCGACCTGGGAGGGCTTCGGATCCTCCATGTAGATGTCGCGGACAGCGCCGGCGTACTGGTAGGCGATGAAGACCGCGTTCTCGCTCTGGAAGAGCTGGAACGGCTGGGCCATGTATGTCGCCCGCGGCACGCCCGGCAGGTAGCAGAAGATCTCCTGGTCGCGGGTGGACCAGTTCGCCATGTTCTCCATCTTCTTGGCGGCCGCCTCGTCGGTGTACGGGATCTTCCCGCCACCCTTGACCACGCCCATGCCCGGCGGCACCGAACCGATCGCGCCGAAGTTCAGAACCTCGGCCGCGGGCAGCGGGCCGTGCGGACCCTCGCGCAACTGCATGGCGGCGCGCGCCATGTGCAGTTCCAGGTCGTAGTTGGCCTCGTTCAGGGCCTGCCAGATGCCGTTCAGATCCGGGTGACCGTCCGACAGCCGCTCCGGTTCGAAGGACTGGGCCGCAAGCGGCGACGCCGCCACGGCAAGAACCGCGACCACGGCCACGGCAATTCGAGAAGACACGCTAGTTCCCACTTTCATGACGTTGGCCATACTCCTCTTCGGCAGGACGCCGGGTTGTCTGAGCAGAATGCGCGAACCCTGTCAGCTTCGGCGCATGGGGTCAACCCCGGAGCGAGCCGTCGTGCGCAGGGTCGCAGGAACGGGCCGCCGGACCGTCACCGCCCGTGCTTCTCGTGGTACTCCTGCTCGAGGTAGCGTGCGCCGCGCAGCGTGTTGCCCATCGAGTAGTTTCCCTCCTGGCAAGCGAACTCGTAGAGCTGGCTGTCGGTGCGCGGCCACGGCAGCGACCCGCTGTAGGGCGCCGTGAACTCCGGGTCGTTGACCGTGTACTCGTAGAACAGATTGTTGGCGTCCTGGAAGCGGAGGCGCTCGACGATGTGGAGGCCTTCCCGGTGAAAGCCCCAGTCACCGAGGATGTTCGTCGTGTCGATCACCAGCGTGTCGCCGTCCCAGCTTCCGATCGAATCGCCGGCATAGGAACGGTACTCGGGCGGCAAGTGCTCGGCGTCGAGGCGGACGATCCGGGCCCAGTGCATCCACTCGATCATGATGACGACGTGGGTGTCGGTCTGAATGATCGTCTTCAGATTGTTGTAGGCCCGAGGACCGATCGGGAGCGTCGAACCCTGGTGGAAGACGCACCGGTTACCCAGGGTGAGCGACTCCGGCCCGTCGTAGGGGTCGTCACCGTCCTCGAGCCACCAGGCGGCGCCCGTGTTCTCGTAGCTGAACGGCGGCAGCGTCGCGAAGCGCGCCTCGCCCGCCTCCGTCCGCGGCGGGAAACGGCCGTTCGGCGGATCGGTGAGCACCGAGGTCCGGTACTTGCCGTCGACGGTAAAGGCCGCCGTACCGCGGTCGAGCCAGAAGAGGTTGTAGCCGCCGACGCCGCGGAACCCCTCCTCCGACCGTCCCGCGATCACGTCGCGGTTCGCGTCGCGGGCTTCCAGGTCGCGGGCATTGGCGGCCGCGGTGCCATCCGCCATGCCGCCCGCTTCCTCCTCGGTCAGGTACAGCCGGTCGCCGAAGCCGGGATCGCGCTCCAGCGGCGTCAGGAATGAGACGTCATAGTTGCCGGAAAAATCCGGTCTGCCGCTCGGCGTCCGCGGAATCTCATCGACCGCCAAGGCCGGAGCGACGAGCAAGCTCGTCGCTACACACAGACTGAAAGACAGGGAGAATCCTCGGAACCTCATTCTCGACCTCCTGCTACGCGCTGTTCGTGGACCGGTAGAGCCTAACCCACGCACCCGCACCATCACCGCGAGCTCAAACGGCGTCGGGTTTAGCGATTCAATCGCGAAGCACCGCCTGGACTCACGCACCTCGTTCACGATCATTCCTCATTGGAGCGTCGTCGCATCCAGAGATGAGCCTGAACGACGGGGGTTCTTGGGGAGTTGTGCCGAGAAGTGCGGCGGTGGGTTTCAGGGCTGCTGATCGGGGTGAAGCGGAGATCAGCACCAAGGACCAACGGTAGCGCGGGGACGGCGAGGCGGCGGCGTTTTGCTCAAGCGACGGTTGCATCGCGACGGTGGATTTCGGCGAACAGTACGACGCGGGCCTCGTTGACGGCGCTACATGAGGCGAGATCGTCGGGTGCCAGGGCCTGCTGGTCGAGCTGCACGAAGTTGACGCCGGGCCGCAGGGTGAGGGCGGCGCCATCGAGCGACTTCAGCTTGAGGTAGGGCGTGGTGACGTTGTCGAAGGAGTAGGTCTTCCGCTTGCGTCTCTCGGCGTCGATCGTCTCGCCGGGGAAGTGGCAGGGCCGGAAACCAGGAAACGCTCCGATGTGCCCTCCGCGGCGGCCACGAACTCGTACTGCGTGACCTCGTCCACGAGATTGATCTCGTACAGACCCTTCTCCCCGTCCAGGTCGCCCTGATGGACCGAATCCACTCGCAGAAAGCCCGGCCAGACGCTCGAACCGCACATCCCCGAACACCGCGTACTGGCGCTGCATCATGCGCCGGGTCACCGCGCCGCACAGACCGCCCAGGGTCTCGTCCACCTCCGCCAGCAGGCCGATGTCCGCCTTCGTGTAGCGCCGGGGAAACGGACGCTTCGGACCCCGGCGCCGGTCGCACTGCAAACGGGCGGTGCTCCTACCACTGCTGATGTGCAGTCGGTTTCGAGTACAATCGAGCTTCTGGAGGGACCGTGTCAGAACGGCGGCGTCTATACAGACAGGGGTTGTTTGCCGTTCGGCGAAGTGCAGGACGTTCTCAGCTGCGAAACGTCGGCGTTGATGGCGGCCGGTAGCGGCGCATTGGCATTGCTCGGAAGTCTCGGAGCACTGTTCTCTGGTGCTACGGGCATCTGGCCGATAACCCTACTCTCCACCGGGGCTGCCGCCATTGGCGCGTTCGTGGGCGTCTTCGGTGCCTATCAATGGGTTGATGGCGAATGCTGGAAGTTGTAAAAGCCCGTTACGGAAGACAAACGAGATTCGGACTGCCGCGTCGCGGTGCCGCTCTGTTAGTAGCAGTGAGCGGGCTGTTCCTCTCGGCTGTCTTTCTGGTGTTGCTCTAGGGCCGGTTCTGCGGGGCTGCCGGTCGGTCTTCGGGGTTCTTTGCCCTTCCGGCACCGCCCTGCAGCCCCGCGATTCCTATTCGCGCCGCCGGTCTCCGGGCAACCGGGGCCGGCGGTTTCGCGTGCAGAGGCAGTCGAGTTCTTCGGTCGCCCGCCGGGGCTTCCGTGGTGCCGTGGGCAAGGAGCCGACACAATGGTCGATCAGTCCTCTAGCAGCGCAGCACGGCCCCTCGGATCACCGGCTGTGGTCTCTTGCCACCCAGAGCACCGCAGAACAGACCGCACCCCCAAGAAAGCCGACGATGGCCAGCACAGCCGGCCATGCGGCATAGACAGGCAGGTAGGCCGTCTGCCAGCGCTCGAGGGCAGAGAACGAGCCGCGGCCGGTGAAGAAGCGGGCATACAGCCAGGCGGACCACGACAGGCTGACCAACAGAACGAGGTTCTCGCCCAGCGCAGCCAACTTGTTCGGACTGACGCCGAACTCGGAGATTCGCCCGGCGATGGCGGCCAGTGCGACGACGTCGACGACCAGGGCGGACAGGACGAGGAGAAGCTGCAGCGCGTCGAAGAGGCCCGGCGGGGCCTGCGGGTCGCGCGCCGAGACCGAATAGAGCAGCAGACCGAGCACGACCACCAGGAGCAGATCGAAGGAGATGAGCACCTCCCTCTCCAAGTCGATGCCGTTGCGCGTCCACACCATGGTGACGAGGAAGGCGAGCAGCACCGCGGCGAACAGCGGCGTGAACAGGCGCGTCAGCACGGGCGCCATGTTCTCGATGACGCCCTGCTTGGCTTCCACCAGCCACGCGCCGACGATGACGGCCCCCATCGCGCCGCACGGGAGCAGCCACAGGAATAGGAACGACCCGGCGTCCGTGCCGATGGCCGCAAACGTGAGGCCGGTGAAACTCATGAGGACACCGCCGCCGAGGGCCATGAGCACGTAGTAGATGAACAGCTCGCCGGAGAAGCGCACGAAGTCCATCCGGCCGCTGCCGTCGCGCCAGCGTCCTCCGGTGTAGGCGATGCCCACGACCAGCCACAGCGCGGTCGGCAGATGGAGCGCCGCTAGCGTCACCGTGTGACCGGGCGGCGCGGACGGGAAGACGTTGATGGCCAGCGCACCCGCCACAAACGCCAGTGCCACCGCGACAACGGTCTCGCGCAGCGCGGTTCGATCGGCCGCTCCATCCGCGGCCGTGTCCATCACGAGTTGCTTCCACAGCCGCTCCGAATGTTCGCGCGCGAACTCGCGCGACACGGCGTCGAGGTTGCCCATCCGCTTGACGGCCACCAGGAACGCCTCGTCCGCGGCAAGGCCAGTGGCACGAAGATCAGCGACCACGTCGCGCAGGTGGCCTTCCAGTTCCTCGATGTCGGAATCGCCGATCGCCGGGCGCCGGCGCAGCCAGCTTCGCCACCGGGTTATCATGGCCGTCCGACAACTCCCGACCCGCTGGCACCGGACGCGACGATGTGCGGCAACTTGAGTCCACCGATGTCGAGCAGTTGCTCGACTATCGGGAACGCCCGTTGATGTCGGCCTGCGTGGTGGACATCTCCACGCCGGCCCGGTGCTAACTGCTAGCGCGAAATCAGGCGGCGTCGCCCTTGCCGATCCACTCGCGAAGCGCCGCGTCGATCCGCGTTTGCCATCCGCGACCGCCGGCCTTGAAGTGATCGATCACGTCGCGTGACAGACGGATGGTCGTCGACACCTTCGGATTCGCGCTTGGCGGCCTGCCCCGGCGAACTCTGGCCTGAGCGAACTTCTCCGGCCAGCCGTCGGCGGAAAGGTCCGGAGCGAGGTCCTTCTCAGAATCTGGGGCCGTAGAGCGTTCGTTCGCGTTCATTGGCTTTCCTCATGCTGATGATCAAGTGAGGCCGGACCTGCAGGGACTACCGGGGCAGCGCGAACACGAACAGCGTGTTGTTGGAGCTCGGACGGAGTTCCGAGGTCAGCCTCCGGAAGGTCGAGGTCGACCCGCCCTCGGCGCCGGTGCCGACCGCCACGTACTGCCGGCCGTCCACCGCGTAGCTGACCGGGAAACCGGTCACCGAGGAGCCGAGATTGATCTCCCACAGCACCTCGCCGGTTTCCTGGTCCAGAGCCCAGAACCGACCGCCCACATCGCCGCCGAAGACGAGACCGCCCCCGGTCGCGACGAGCGACATCGTCACCGCGAAGCGCTCGTGGAGCCAGCGCGTTTCGCCGGTCTCCGCCGAGATCGCGTAGACCGTGCCGAGCAGTTCCTTCCCAGGCGCAGGCTGGGTCTCGTTCACCAGCGCGTAGTGCATGGCCCCACGACCCACGCGCGTCGTCATCTGGGAGCAGAGGTTCCGGAGCGGGTAGTACATCGTGTTCGTCAGCGGACTGTAGGCGCCGGCTTCCCAGTCCTTGCCGCCGAGAAGCGACGGACAGATCAGTCGCTCCTGCTCCAGTTCGGTGAACACGACTTCGGGGTTCTCGACCACGGCGCCGGTCGCGCCGTCGATCCGCTCGATCACGTTCTGGGGCACCGTCGGCCGCGCCCACAGGAACTCCCCGGTCTCGCGGTCGAGGGTGTAGACGAGACCGGTCTTGCCGGGAACGCCGGTCACGACCTTCCGCATCTCACCCGCTTCGATCCGGGGATTCCGCCACGCGACGGCTTCGGCGTCCGGCGCCACGACCGTATCGACGAGCAACCGTTCGAAGGGATGGTCCAGATCCCAGTGGTCGTTCAGGTGCTGGTAGTACCAGCGCACGTTGCCGGTATCGACCTCCAGGGCCAGGGTCGAGTTGTGGAAGAGGTGCCTCTTCTCGTGGCCGCCGAGAAGGAACTTGGGCGCCGGCGAAGTGACCGACGTGCCAAGAATGAGCAGCTCGAGCTCCGGGTCGTAGCTCGGCGCCATCCAGGACCCGACGTGGTGCCGGTCCTCGAACGGCAAATCGCCCCAGGTCTCGTTGCCGGGCTCGCCCGGTCCGGGAATCAGCGGCCGGCGCCAGAGTTCTTCGCCGGTCACAGCACTATGGGCCGCGATGAAGCAGGCTTCGGGACCCCGGTTGGGCCGGCAACTCCGCCCTGAGATCACGCGGCCGGCGGCGACGATCGGCCCGGTCGAGTGCCTGGCCGGCTCCGTTTCGTAGTCGACGATCTCGGTCTCCCACACGAGTTCGCCGGTCACCGCGTCCAGCGCGTAGACGTAGCCGTCGTTCGCGGTGTCGATGATCAATCCCCCGTAAATCGCGAGGCTCCGATTGACCGTCTCCAGACCGCCGACGTACGTCGCGATGTCCTTCGGGATCGGCCGCTTGTACTCCCACAGCAGGTCGCCGGTCGCCGCGTCGATGGCCTGGGTCACGCTGCTCGGATTCGGGTAGTACATGACGCCGTCGTAGACCAGCGGCGTTCCCTGCTGACTGCCCGGCTGCAGACCGCGAGACCAGGCCATGGTCAGGTCGCCGACGTTCTCCCGGTCGATCTGGTCGAGCGGGCTATAGGCCCAACCGTTTTGGGTCCGGCGCCAGTGCAGCCAGTCGCCTGCCTCCGGCTCCTCCAGCATCGCGTCGGTGACGGGAACGAAGGCGCCGTCCGACTGGGCGCCGGCCGCGGGGGCCACCAGGGACACGAGCGCCGTCGCCGCGGCAATCCGCAGGGTCAATCGAAGGAAACGCTCTCGACTCATATTCGGACTCCCCGGCTTAGGGCCTCTTGCTGATAGCGAGCGGCGAGCGTAGCGCAGGAGGAACGGCGCTATCCTCGCCAGATGCCTGCGACCGACAACGGCCGGATCGTGATCACCGGGCTCGGCGCCGTGACGCCGGTTGGCAACGACGTGGAGACCTTCTGGCGACGGATGAAGGCCGGCGACTCGGGCGCCGGGCCGATCACCGCGTTCGACACCGAGGCCTTCAAGGTGAAGATCGCCTGCGAGGTACGGGACTTCGACCCCACCGAGTGGCTGACCGGCAAGGCGGCCCGCCGCCTCGCGCGCTCGACCCACTTCGCGGTGGCATCGGCCAAGCAGGCCCTCCTGGACGCCGATCTGGAGATCGACCCCGCCGCCGCTCACCGCTACGGGATCACGTTCAACACCGGCGGCGGCGGCGTGGCGAGCATGGAGACCGGCACCCGGCAACTGGTCGAGCACGGCCCACGCAAGGCGAACCCCTTCCTGATCACCGACGTGATGCCGAACGCCGTCTCGTGCCTGATCTCAATCGAACTCGGCGTCACCGGCCCCACCACCACCTCGACCCTGGCCTGCGCGAGCGGCAACTACGCCCTGCTGGAGGCCTACCGGCTGCTGCGCTCGGGAGAAGTCGACGCGGTGGTCGCCGGCGGTACAGAGGCGTGCATCACGCCGCTGATCGTCGCCACGTTCTCCCGTCTGCAAGCCCTCTCGACGCGCAACGACGACCCGCAGGCCGCGAGCCGACCGTTCGATGCCGATCGCGACGGCTTCGTGTTCGGCGAGGGCGCCGCCGCGTTCGTGGTCGAGACCGAACGGCACGCGGAGCAGCGGGGCGCACGCGTGTACGCCGAGGTCAGGGGCGGCGCCGTCACCGCCGACGCGCACCACCTGACCGCGCCGCGTCCCGACGGCGCCGGCGCTGCCGCCGCGATGACCCGCGCCCTCGAGTCGAGCGATGTCGACCCCGGCGCAGTCGACGCCGTGTTCGCCCACGGCACGGCGACGCCGCTGGGCGACGTTGCCGAGACCCTGGCGATCAAGGCAGCCCTCGGCGAACGCGCCCGGGATGTCGCGGTGACCGCCACCAAGTCCCAGGTCGGCCACATGCTGGGGGCGGCCGGCGCGGTATCGGTCGCGGCCGCGGTCAAGACGATCGAGGAGGGCACGATCCCCCCGACGATCAACCTGGAACGACCGGACCCCGAATGCGACCTGGACTACGTCCCGAAGCGGGCACGGGCCCACCCCACCGACGTGGCGCTCGTGAACGCCTTCGGCTTCGGCGGTCAGAATGTGGTCGTCGTGCTTGCCGGGGCCGGTTGACGCCGCCGTGGTTCGACCGACCCTGACCGCCCTCCTGGTCCTCCTCGTGCTGCCGCTGCCGGCCGTGGCCGCAGACGACGACGCCGACCTGCGACCGGCACAGTGGCGGCAGGACTACGACCGCTACCTCGAAGCCCAGAGCGAGTACCGGCGGGACGCCGGCGTCGCGACGGGCAGGAACGGCGCCGTCAGTGTCGCCTACAACGCGCTCGCCGCGCGCGCCGGCCTCGAAGCGTTGAAGCAGGGCGGCAACGCGATGGACGCCTTGCTCACCTCGGCGCTCGCCCAGGTAGCCCTGACCGCGGGCGCGCCGATCAGCTACTTCGGCATCATGTCGCTCGTCTACTACGACGCCTCGACCGACACCGTGTACACGATGAACGCCGAGTGGAACACAGTGCTCGCGGAAACGAACCCGATGTCGATCCCCGGCGGCGTCGACCTGAGCGATCCCGAGCGCGGCATGCTGGGCCGCGATCCGAGCGGCCGGACGGCCCTGGTCGGCGGCTTCATGAAGGGCGTCGGCGCGGCGCACGAGCGGTTCGGTGAGCTCCCGTTCGAGCAGTTGTTCCAGCCGGCGGTCGCCGTTGCCGAGGAGGGCTTCGCCATCTCGGAGCGGATGGCGTCCTACTGGACCCTGCGCGCCGAAGACCTGGCCCGCCTGCCGGAGACCCGCGACACGCTGCTCCACGATGGATCGGCGTACGCGGCGGGCGACACGTTGCGCCAACCGGCCTTGGCCGAAACCCTGCGGGCGGTGGCCGCCGAAGGCGTCGACTACATGTACACAGGGCCGTGGGCCGAACGCCTTGTAGCGGCGGTACAGGCCGACGGCGGCTTGATGACACTCGAGGATCTCGCCGCCTACGACGTGATCTGGGGCGAACCGCTCCAGGCCGACCTCGGCAACGGCTACCGCGTCTACACCAACCCGCCGCCCAACAACGGCGGCGCCTCCCTGATCCTCGCCCAGCACCTGGCAACCGCTTCGGGCCTGGTCGCCGACGGCCACTGGTCCGAATCGGGCACAGCGCTCAAGAAGGCGCTCGACATCACCCAGCTCTACGCCCTGGACTTTCTGCCCGAAGCGATGGTCGGCCAGTCACGGCAACATCGCCGCGATGACCCAGAGCATCAACTGCGTCCTCTGGGGCAAGACCGCGATCGTCACAGGCGGCATCACGATCGGCGACCCCGCCTCCTTCCAGCAGACGCAGATCGCCCGCGCCGGTCCCGGCAACCGACTCGAGTCCCCCACCGAGACCGGCATCCTGTTCCGCGACGGCAAGGCCGTGCTCGGCTTCGCCTCGATGGGTTCCGGCCTCCACCACCGCACCTTCCAGGGACTCGTCAACGTCATTCACTTCGGCATGACCGTCGACGAGGCGATCGACGCCCCCGACTTCTTCATGCCCTCGTTCACGCCCGCCGGCGTCAAGGTCGCGGTCCCCAAGGGCCGCTTCCCCACGCACGTTCTGGACGAGACGGGCTACGACTACGTCGAGTTCGACACCGAAGGCGCCCGCTTCGGCGGCGAGGGCGTGTGGATCGCGATCAGCCGCGACCCGGAGACCGGCGAACTCCGCGCCGCCTCCCACAACCGCAGCAACAGCGCCGCCGTCGCGTTCTGACGGCGCCCACCTACTCGCCGCTCAACACCCGGTCCCGAACCGCATCCAGTACGCCGCGGAGCGTACGAGGCACCGCGAAGTCGACGATCCAAGCTGGGAGCGTGCCTCCGGGGTCCGTGAGCACCTGGTAGACGACAACTGTACGTCCTCGGTCGAGTGGAAGCAGCGTCCAGGAACCCGTACTCTCGCGGATATCGCCCGAGTCCTTGACGTAAGTCCAGCGAGCTTGCCAGCCCGGGCCTGCACTGGTCTCGAACGCCTCGGTCTCAACCCGGACCGTGTAGCGGCGATCCTGGGCCGGGAAGGGCATGTCCAGAACCTGTCGGTTCAGGTACACGCCCGGCGAGACCGGCTCGACGTCAGACTCGATCATGCGCGGCATGAACTCGTCGAAGGCCGCTGCTGCGTCGACCACTTCGCGGACCCTCGCCAGCGGAGCCTCGATGACTCCCACGCCGCAGCCCTCGCGCACCCGGCTGCCGGCATCCCGACTCGACACGTGCCAGCGCCCGGCAGGGGGCAGGTCAAGTTCGCCGCCTTGCGTGATCCCACCGATCGAAGCGAGATCAAGGCTACAAGGATCAAGGGCCGGCGCAGGTGCGACATGTAGAGCCAGACAAACCGCGACCGCGCTGGCCGACGCTCTACAGGCCATGGTGGCGATGCACCAGGGAAGGGTCATCGAGGGTCTGCGGGACGTTCGCTACTTCCCCAGGTAGCCGGCAACCGCCGCTGCCCTCAAGCGCCCCGGCGGGACGCCCGCAAGCGCCCGAAGTAGTCGTACGCCGCCCGTTTCACCTTCGGCGCCAGCAGCAGGGTCGCGATCAGGTTCGGTATCGCCATCAGAGCCAGGGCGGTGTCGATCAGGTTGATCACCATGCCGGCGCTCCACCAGGCGCCGAGGAAGATGCCCCCGAGGTAGAACCAGGTGTACAGACCGTCATGCTTGGCGCCGAACAGGTAGGCGAAGCAGCGCTTGCCGTAGTACGAGTAGCTGACCATCGTCGAGATCGCGAACATCATCACGATCAGGACGAGCAACGCGCGGCCGGGTGCACCGAGCGTGCTCTCGACCGCGTCCGCGGTCAGCGACACGCCGGTGATCTTGCCGACGGTCTCGAGGCCGCTTGACAGGATGACGAAGGCGGTCAGGCTGCAAACGACGATGGTGTCGATAAACGGCCCCAGCATCGCGACCAGGCCCTCGCGCACGGGCTCGTTCGTCTTCGCCGCGCCGTGCGCGAGCGGCGCCGTGCCCAGTCCGGCCTCGTTCGAGAACGCCGCGCGCCGGACGCCGATCATCATGGCCTGCTGGAAGCCGATGCCCATCGCGCCGCCGACCGCGGCGGTGCCGGTGAACGCTTCACGGAAGATGCGGCTGAACACCTCGACGGCCACGTCCGAGCGCACGAACAGCACGCAGAGGGCCATGCCCAGGTACAGCAGGCACATCGCGGGCACGAAGCGAGCCGTCACCGCGCCGATCCGCTCGACGCCGCCGAATGCGACCAGCGCCACCAGGGCCACGCAGCCCACGCCGGTCAGCAGCGGATCGAGTCCGAACTGGGAATTCAGCAGCTCCGCCACCTGGTTGCTCTGGAACATCGGCAGACAACCGAACAGGCCGAACGAGCAGAACATGATCGCGAGCGGCCGGAACTTCCGCCCCAGGCCCAGTTCGATCGTGTACATCGGACCGCCCTGGAGCGCACCCCTCTCGTCCCGGCCACGGTAGATCTGCGACAGGGTGCAGGAGAAGAACTTGGTCCCCATGCCGACCACCGCCGCCACCCACATCCAGAACACAGCGCCGGCGCCGCCCTGGGTCACGGCGATCGCCACGCCGCCGATGTTGCCGACGCCGATGGTCGCCGCCAGGGCCGTGGAGAGGGCCTGGAAATGGCTGATGTGCCCCGGATCGTCGTCGGAGTCGTACCTCCCGAGCGTGACCGCCGTGGCGTGCCCCATGTGGAAAAGGGGCCGCAGGCGCAGGTAGAGGCAGAAAAAGGCCCCCGAACCGATCAGCAGGATGACCAGGGGCATGCCCCAGGCGTACCCGACGACGACTTGCAGGAAGTTGTCTAGCGCCTGCAAACGATCACGTCCTGCTCACCGCCAGGTGTCCGCCCGCGGCACTCCGCTTCCGAACCGGTCACTCGACGACGTCCAGACTCAGCGGATCCCGCGCCGGCAGCATGGTGACCCCGCCGCCGATCTGCTGCGCGATCTCCGCCATCGTGGCGCGACCGTCACTGTCGCCCGGCTCGATCGCCTCCCAGTCGCCGACGATCAGCATCACCAGCTTGTCCGGGGCGAGGTACCGCTCGGCCACCCGCTGAACGTCCGCCGGCGTCACGGCCTCGACGTTCCGGCGGTACGCCCGCCAGTAGCTGTGAGGCCGGCCCAGGAACTCGTCCTGGGCGAAGAGGGACGCCACCGCCAGCGCCGATTCGAAGTTGCTTGGGAAGGTCTCGATCGCGGACGCCTTGACCGTCTGGAGTTCGTCCTCCGGGACCGGTTCTGCCCGCAGGCGGTCGATCTCCTCGAGCGCGATCTTCGCCGCGAAGGCCACCGTCTCGCTCTTCGATTGGAAGGTGACACTGAGATTGCCGGGCCAGTAGTTGCCGATACCGAAGTTCGAGTAGGCGCCGTAGGCCAGTCCCTCGTCCGAGCGGATCCTCTTCATCAACCGGGTGGTGAAGCCGCCGTTGCCGAGAACACTGTCCATCATCGTCAGGGCAAAGTGGTCCGGGTCATCCCAATCCCGGCGCTGGAAGGTCCGGTGGCCGATCTGCACGCGCCCCTGCGGAATGTCCTGCTGGGCAACGTAGACACCCGCCGGGGACTCGTGCTCCGCCCCCTGCGGCGGCCACGGCGCCTGCTGCGCCCCTTCGCCATCGAAACGGTCGAGCAGCGCCGACAGCTTGGCCTCGAGTTCGTCGCTGTCGAAGTCTCCGGCGGCCGCGATGACCATGTGCCGAGGATGGACGTAGCTGCGGTGGAACGAGGCGAG
This sequence comes from Candidatus Multivorans sp., assembly GCA_965216125.1. Classification (GTDB taxonomy): domain Bacteria; phylum Acidobacteriota; class Thermoanaerobaculia; order Multivoradales; family Multivoraceae; genus Multivorans. Next base: position 4,818,946 of record OZ244152.1, read on the forward strand.
GTCTCCCCGCTCGATCGTCGAAAGCGAGGCTTCGGTGACGAACCGGGATTCGACGTGGTCGCGTCCGTAGAGCAACCACTGGCCTTCGCGACCCGCGACGTCGACCGGATTGTCGTTGCGCTGCTTCAGGTTCTCCAACTCGTTCTGCTTCGCGAGATCGAGGCGGTCGGCATCGAAGCGAGGCTCGCTGAGCATGGAGAAGAACAGGTCCAGGCACTCGTCGAGCACCGTGGACAGGCAGTTCATCGACATCCGGGCGCCGGTGCTGCCGAGCCGGGACGAGAAGTTGCCGGCGACCGCTTCCACTGCCTCGTCGAACGCCTTCGCTTCGAGTTCGCCGGCGCCGCCCGTCCGCATCAGGTTGCCGGTGAGGCCGGCCAGCCCCGTCTTCTCCGCCGGCTCCAGGTAGGCGCCGATGCGGAGGCGCACCGTGATGTCGACCAGCGGCAGCGCGTGGTCCTCGACCAGGTAGGCCGGAACGCCGCCCACGAGTTCGCGCCGGTAGGAGGCGGCGTCAGGGAGTTCGAAGTCGAGCGGACCGTAGGTCAGTTTGGTCGGATGATCGACGATCTCGGCGCCGCCCTGGGCGCCGACGAGAGACGCCGAGCCGACGAGGAGGAGGGCCAGGAAGACGGGAACACTCAAGTGCCTCAATTGCCGGCGGCCGATCATTGCTCACTCCCTTCGCCTTCCCCCAGTGCGGCGAGCCGTTCCTCGATCACACTCCGCATCCAGTCGAGCGCCGGCCGCATCTCTTCCGGCACCTGCCCGGCCTGGGCCTCGATCTGCTGGAGAACCGCCTCCAGTTGGGCCGGGTCCTCGATCGCCTCAATCGCCTTCGCCTGGGAAATCAGGGCCGTCCGCATCTCAGGCGGCAACGCCTCCAACTCGGCGGGCGTCTCTTCTGCTTCCGTGCCGGCCTTGCGGTAGTAGAGGCTGACCAGCCGGTTCGACGGCTCGAAGTACTTCGCCGCGACCCGCTGCACGTCTTCCGCGGTGACCTGGTTCGTGCGGTCCGCCACCGTGTTCAGGTAGCGCCAGTCGCCCAGCGCGTCGCTGACCGCCAACTGGATCATCAGGAAGAACGGATCCCGGAGTTGGCGATAGGTATCCGCCGACACCCGGTTCTTGACCTTCGCCAGTTCGTCCTCCGGCACCGGTTCGGCGATCAGTTCCGCCACGACCTGGTCCCAGGCGGCGAGGAGTTGTTCGGGCGTCGCCTCGCCCTTGGTCTCGGACCGCAGGTTGAAGACGCCGGCGTACTTCCTCGCCTCGTAGAAGGCGCTGGCGCTGGAGGCGATCTCGGCGCCCTCGACCATCTCCTCGTACAGGCGCCCGGTGCGGCCATTGAGGACGCCCGCGATCACGTCGAGCGCGTACCCGTCCGCGTGTCCGAACGGCACCGCGTGGTACCGGACCTGGAGTTGCGGCTGGCAATCGCACTCGGCGGTGAGCCGCTTCTCGGCCAGTTGCTCGGCCTCGAGCGTGACGACATCCGGGACCTCGTGTTCGCTCCGCTCCAGCCGGCCGAAGTAGCGTTCGGCCAGTTGCCGGACCTCGGCCGGATCGAAGTTGCCGACCAGAACGCCGGTCAGGTTGTTCGGGGCGTAGTAGCTGCCGAAGAACTCGTCGGCCTGGGCCTTGCTGATCACTTCCAGGTCGGACGGCCACCCGACGACCGGCCAACTGTAGGGGTGGGACTGCCAGAACATGGCGTCCGCCTGCTCGTCGTAGCGGCCCGTCGGCGTCGACTCGGTGCGCAGGCGGCGCTCTTCGTAGACCACGTCGCGTTCGGAGTAGAACTCCCGAAACACCGGATTCAGCAGCCGGTCGGACTCGATCCAGAACCAGAGCTCGAGCCTGTTCGCCGGCAACTGGTTGATGTAGACGGTGAAGTCGTTGCTGGTGAAGGCGTTCAGGCTCGAACCTCCGCCGTCGGTGTAGACCTTGTCCAGCTCGTCCTTGACCATGAGTTCCCGCTGCTCTTCGACGAGCTCCTGGTACTCGGCGCGCAGGGCGTTCAGGGTGTCGGTGCGGTGGGCCGGATCGTAGGGATCGTCGATCTCACCCAGCCTGTAGCGACGGCGCTGCTCGCGCAGTTCGGCGCGGATCTTCTCCTGGACCGCCTCCTGTTCCGCGATGATCTCGAGGTCCCGCTCGATGTCCCTCGTGCCGATCGTATGCGTGCCCTTGAACATCATGTGCTCGAAGAAGTGGGCGAGGCCGGTGATTCCCGGCCGCTCGTTCGCCGAGCCCACATGGGCCGCCCAGGCGGCCGCCACCGTGGTCAGCTCCGGGCGCCGCACGAGCAGGAAGCGCATGCCGTTGTCGAGTTCGAACTCCTCGACCGGCACGGCCGCCGCGCTCGGCGCGTCCTCCTGAGCGGACACGCTCGAAGGCGAGAAGGCCAAGGGCGCCAAGGCGGCGACCAGCACCATGGCGAGTCCACGAACGATGGCGGTAGAGGGCAGACCTGCTCTGCTGCCGGGTGGTTTCCTCACAGACGGTTCTCCCCCTTCCTTCCTTCGCGACTTCCCGTAGACCCACGGGGCGTCCTTCCAACCTTAGGGCCAAGCGACTCTACCGCTTCCACTCGATTCCTCCGCTCTCGCCCGCCGAACTGTCAAACGAACTGTCAGGGACGGTTGACATTCGGCCGCCAACCGCTCTACTGTTAGCACTCGTCCGGTTTGAGTGCTAACAGCACTCCTGCCGAATGGCCGGGAAACGGGACGGAAACGGCAGCCACGAACGCCAAGGGCGGGCGGGCCCCGAATGGTCCGAACGAATCCCATGTTGAACACCAAGCAAGAAGGAGGAGAGTACTGGTGAATGTACGTCCGCTTCACGATCGGGTCCTCGTCAAGAGGCTCGAAGAGGAAGAGCAGGTTCGGGGAGGAATCATCATCCCGGACTCTGCCAAGGAGAAGCCGCAGGAGGCCGAAGTAGTTGCCGTCGGCCCCGGCAAGATGCAGGACAACGGCGAGCGCGCGGCGATGGACGTCAGCGCCGGCGACCGCGTTCTGATCGGCAAATACTCGGGCAGCGACATCAAGATCGACGACGAAGACATGGTCATCCTGCGCGAGGACGAGATCCTCGCGGTCGTGGGATAAGGCCGGAACCAAGGCTGGAGACAAAAGGTACATGGCAAAGCAGATCGTCTACTCCGAGGACGCGCGCGGCGCGATCCTGCGCGGAGTCAACAAACTCGCCGACGCAGTCAGGGTGACGCTCGGCCCCAAGGGCCGGAACGTCGTCATTGAGAAGTCGTTCGGCTCCCCCACGATCACCAAGGACGGCGTCACCGTCGCCAAGGAGATCGAACTGAAGGACGGGCTCGAGAACATGGGTGCACAGATGGTGCGCGAGGTGGCCTCGAAGACCTCCGACGTTGCCGGTGACGGCACCACCACCGCCACCGTCCTGGCGCAGGCCATCCTGCGCGAGGGCTCCAAGAACGTGACCGCCGGCGCCAACCCGATGGAGCTCAAGCGCGGCATCGAGGTCGCGGTCGTCGCCGCGGTCGAGGCCATCGACGCCCTGTCCACGGACGTCATGGACAACGCGGAGATCGCCAACGTCGGCACCATCTCGGCGAACAACGACCCCGAGATCGGCCAGATCATCGCCGAGGCGATGGACAAGGTCGGCAAGGACGGCGTGATCACGGTCGAGGAGGCCAAGGGCCTGCAGACCGAGCTCGAGGTGGTCGAGGGCATGCAGTTCGACCGCGGTTACCTGTCGCCCTACTTCGTCAGCGACGCCGACCGCATGGAGTGCGTCGTCGAGAACTGCGTCGTGCTCCTGCACGAGAAGAAGATCAGCTCGATGAAGGACCTGCTGCCGATCCTCGAGCAGGTGGCCAAGCAGGGCCAGCCGATGCTGATCATCGCCGAGGACGTCGAGGGCGAGGCTCTGGCCACCCTGGTCGTCAACAAGCTGCGCGGCACGCTGCAGGCGGCCGCGGTCAAGGCGCCGGGCTTCGGCGATCGCCGCAAGGCGATGCTTGAGGACATCGGGATCCTCACCGGCGGCCGGGTGATCACCGAGGACCTCGGCATCAAGCTCGAGAACGTCCAGTGGCAGGACCTCGGCGAGGCGAAGAAGGTCGTTCTCACCAAGGACGACACGACGATCGTCACCGAGGCGAGCGACACGAGCCGTCAGGCTGCGATCGCCGGCCGGGTCAAGCAAATCCGCAACCAGATCGAAGAGACCACCTCCGACTACGACCGCGAGAAGCTCCAGGAGCGTCTGGCGAAGCTGGTCGGCGGCGTCGCCGTGATCCGGGTTGGCGCCGCGACCGAGACCGAGATGAAGGAGAAGAAGGCTCGGGTTGAGGACGCAATGCACGCCACCAAGGCGGCGGTCGAAGAAGGTGTGGTCCCGGGCGGCGGCGTGGCGCTGCTGCGCGCGATCGACGCCGTGACCGAGCTGGAAGAGGAAGGCGACCTGGGTGTCGGCATCGCCATCGTCAAGCGGGCGCTCGAAGAGCCGACCCGTCAGATCGCCGAGAACGCCGGCGTCGAGGGCTCGGTCATCGTCCGCGATGCGATGCTGCAGACCGGTTCGATCGGCTACAACGCCGCGACCAACGAGATGGAGGACCTGCTCGCTGCCGGCGTCATCGACCCGGCCAAGGTCACCAAGACGGCGCTGCAGAACGCCGCGTCGATCGCCGGCCTGATGCTGACCACGGAGGCCCTCGTCTCCGAGATCAAGGAAGACAAGCCGCAAAGCCCGGGCGGGGCCGACATGGGCGGCATGGGCGGCATGGGCGGCATGATGTAGGTAATCGACCCTCAGGTCGACAGCCTGCGGAACGAATCGGGGCGGCCTTTCGGGGCCGCCCTTCTTCGTCCGGGAGCTCGCGCCGCGATCGAGCGCTACGGCTTCGCGTTCGCGGAGTGGCCGGCGCTGCGTCAATCTTCCGCAGAGCACTCCTCTATGTTGAAGAAAACAGCCCAAGCGAGAACCGAGCGCCCATCGTCGAAGTGCGCGGCCGCTGAGTACTTGAACGTGTTTCCGTGCTCGTCGTCGTGCGCGAGTTCGTCGGTGTAATCCAGCTCGATCTCGGCCAATCCGACCGAAGACAGCGAGACCAACTCGCCGACGTCTGTGCTTCCATCGCTGTCAGCATCCAACCACAGCCTCAAGGATCCGTAGATCTCATCGCTCGCGTTGAGTCTTCCGTCATCGTTGCCGCCGTTCAACGGGTCGTCGAACATCCTGAGCGCCTGAAATCCGTTTGGAGTGCGACTCGGCTGCTGGGGTGAGACGTGGCTGAACAGCTCTCGTCCGTCGTCAATCAGCCCGTTGCCGTTCCGGTCCAGGACGAGAAACGCATCGTCCTTGCCCGCAGTCCACGGTATCTGCTCGGTCTTGCCGTCACCGTTCAGATCAAACCCGACTCCGCCCTTGGTGCCGGTCAACTCGTAGTGGCTATCCTCGGTCGAGATGATCACGGGGTCCTCCAGGCACTCCCAGAAGTCGATGTCGCAATTGAGACAGAACGACCTCCTGATGAAGTAGGTCTGAGTACAGTTGAAAGCAATGGGGGGCACGAACATGTAACCCCACCCATTTGCCCCCCTTGTTCGAAACGTGTCACCGAACGTAATCAGTTGATAAGCTGGCACGTATGGACAACCTTGCCAAACGGGAGGAAGATAGGGGATTTCTTCTACTAAATCGAGACAGTGTCCCTTCGTCGTGTGGTCATGCTGGTGTGTGGTGGTGTAGCAAAGAGGATTGCACTCCACGCTCCATGTTCTGGTCGTGCTTCCCGGATCCGGACATGCCCAAGGCGTCGGGATGTCATGAAGCAGCGCTCCAAATGCACAAATGCCCCCCCCCCCCAATGCGCCCAACGGCGCCGCCAACGCCGGCCGTAGGCGACCCGACAGGCTTGGGGTCAACGTCCGTACCGACCTGTGCGCCGACAGGGCCCATGCCCCACGCCGTTATGGCGACCAGAAGAAGGAAGAACGGCCTGTGTCTTGGTGTGATCGCGACTCTCATCGTTCAAGGAATCGAGACGCGAGGCCGTCAATCTCAGCCCGGAGCGATGCTGGCATGTTGTCCCTAAGCAAATCCAGTTCCGCTTCGTAGGCCGGTCTTGTATCGTCGATGGCTGATCGTAGCATCTCAGGGCGACTACCGCTGATCGTTCTCAGAAGATCGACGAACTCCGGCGCGCGGCGCCTTGTCGCCCCGAGGCCCAACTCTTCCAGCTCCGGCGGCGAGGCCCTGCGCACGACGACGCTGAGCAGCGACTGCAGCCACTGCTGGGTCAAGATGGAGTCCTGTTGACGCTGAGAATCCAGGAGGGTGATCGGTCCCGGTCCATACAGTATGGCCGCGGCAACCGCCTGTTGCTCCCGACCCAGAGAGTTCAGGCTGTCCTCAAGAAGCTGGTCCAACGCTCCGGCCCGCTCCGCTGAAGCGACTCGGCCCAACAACCTGGACAACGCTGCCGCTCTCGCGTAGCGATCGAGCACGAAACCGAGAACGTCGCGTACGTCCCGCCCAGCAACAGTTCCGTCGTCGAGCACAACTGCTCCAACCTCTACACCTACGACCGAGTAGTTCCCTCGCGTGTCGCCGGAAGCGTCCGGTTGCTGCACGACGGGCAGGTCATATTCAACGAACCGAGTCTCGTTCGGGCGCAGCGGGGAGTACTCGGTGGGCGCGTTCGGCGCCAGTAGCCCCGTGTACTTGTCCACTGCGAAACTGGAAACGCGGGCGGCCCCCGAATCAGAGCCAGCCACGAGATCAAGAGACCAGGCGGTAATCGTCCTCTGACTTCCGTTGCGGAGTGTCACCTGAACCTTGTCCTGGGGCGTCACGAAGACATCGTCGACCAAGAGAGCTTCCTCGGCGAGCACAGGCGCCACCGAAATCGGGTTCGATGCGTACTGCGCCTCAATGAGAGCAGGCAGGCTCCTTAGCGGGGCGGGTACGACGCTGTCTGAGTCTTGGGCGTTGGCCAACAGGGCCACCAGCGCCAACGGCGCCAGCAGCCCAAGGCTGACCAGGTTCCGGTTCATGTGTGTCACACTATTCCTCCTACGTGTTGTTCATGATGCTCTGGCGCCTCTGACAGCAATCACGTTAGCGAGCCTTCGGCGCCTACGGACACGCTCGGCCGCAACAGGCACCGGACAAGAGCCGACGGGAATCGGACAACAGAGAACCGGGACCTTCCGGCAGCCAGACTCTCGCGATCTCCGCCAGTCTCGTCACACGCGGTCCGGCTACCTGACGCTGGTATCGTCAACCCGTTCTACGCACCGTCCGTCGAGAACGGAAGACACCCCCCTCCCATGTCATCGGCTCCACAACCCGTCTGGCTCTGGTGGAGTGGCGGCAAGGACTCCGCGTGGGCCCTGCACACGCTACGGAACGATCCGAAGTGGGAAGTACGCGGGCTTGTGACCCAGGTCAACCGGCACAACGGCCGGGTGGCCATGCATGGAGTCCGTCGACAGATGATCGAGCGGCAGGCGGCCGTGGTCGACCTCCCGCTCCACATCATCGAGTTCGACTGGTTCGCCGCCGAGAACGATCACGACGCCGCCATCGAGGAGGGCCTCCTGCGCTTGTGCCAAGGCGACAACGGGAAGTGCGTTGCGTTCAGCGAGCTTCTGCCAGGCCGGGCCATGAAGCGCCGTTCAGCGCTTCTCGGCCGCCTCGGACTCCACCTTGTGTTCCCGCTGTGGGGCCGCGACCCGGCCGACCACGCTGCGGAGATCCTGCGGGCCGGACTGAAGGCCTGGGTGTGCTCCGTGGAGACGGACCGATTGCCGGCGGACCGCGCGGGCTGCCGCTTCGACGAAGACTTCGTCGCGGCGCTGCCCCGAGACGTCGACCCCTGCGGCGAGGACGGCGAGTTTCACACCTTCGTCGAGTGGGCCCCTGAGTGGTCGTCGCGGGTTCCGACGATCTCCGGCGCCAGGATCGAGTGCTACGGCTTCGGGTTCGCGGAGATGGAGGAGTCCTCTCGGAAACCGAAGGAGGAAACAGCCCACCGCCCAAAGGCCGGCAACGACCCGTTCGACTACTACGCCAGGCTGCGGCGGGTTCGCGAACACGTCGATCAACATCTCGAGGAGCCTCTCGACCTGTCCACGCTGGCGCCCGTCGCGGCCATGAGCGCCGGTGGGTTCGGGAGGTTCTTTCGCGAAGCGACCGGCCAGTCGGTCCACGATTGGGTGGTCGGCCGCCGGCTTGAGCGAGCCGTCGTCCTTCTCCGCGACCACAACGAACCGATCGGTCGAGTGGCCGAGGCCATCGGTTTCGGCTCTGAACGAACGTTCCGCAGGCTGTTCCAGGGGCGATTCGGCTGTACTCCGTCCCGGTTCCGTTCGCAAGTACGGGGTGGACGCGGCTGATCTCCTCGGCCTGCCACGCCACCGCCCAGCAAGGCCGCGACCACCTCGTCCACCGACTCGTCGGCTTCGCCGGGATCTATTCGCCTACAGCTACCCTTGGCGCCGGCACCGGTAGCCGCGAGGTCGACAGAACCACACGAACCAGTTCGGCCTGTCGGGAACACCAGGTCTTGGAGAGGGCCTGCTTGACCAGTTGGCGAACCGACTCGGGCTTGCGATTCGTGGCCCGCGCGATCTCGGCCACGGTCTTGCCTTCGGCCAGGGAAGCCGCGACGCGGCTCTCGGCTGGCGTCAGTCCGAGCGACCTCGCAACCTGTTCCGGATTCACCGGACTCACTTGCCACGGGTCAACGATCACCACCAACGCCGCAAGCCGCGGGTCGGAACCGGGGCTCCTCTCTACCGGATTGACCCAAGCGGTCAGAGGACGCTGATCGGGCCAACCACCGAGGACCGCCACCAACGCGCGCGGTCGATCGTCTGTTCCGCTGAGCGCGGCGGTCAGGAGCTCCTCGAAGGCTTCGGCGTCCCGGAAGCGATGCGCAGCCAGCCGCCCGTTCCGTTCGCGGAGTCCCCCATCGGCCAGAAGCACGTCGCGCCCGCGGGCGTTGACCTCGACGACCGCGCCTTCACGGTCGAGGCAAATCAACCCGACCAGGTCCTGGTCGACCAAGGTGCCCACGACGCCAGCCAGCTTGCCGGGGCTTCGGTCAGACTCACCGTGAGAGGAGCCATGCCTTGCAACAGACATCAATCGGGGCTGGTCGCGTCAAGCGGGTGGCCGTGGGAGTCGGCGCCCGCCCTTCGCAAACCCAGGCGGGGCCCATTCATCTACAGTCCCGGCCTGTGGAGTGCTTGGGTTGAAACCTAAGAACTTCACAGGAAGACGGCAACACCCCGATGAACCCCCTAAATTGGGAGGGACGGACCGAACAGTCCACGGGGGAGGACCGAACAGTCCACGGGGGAGAGCGTGTTCCTCGCGTCCTACGCCTGACGCCGTTCACGATGCGCTTCGGTCGGCCCCACCCTCTCACTCCCGCTGTGCATGTTCGGGAACCGGTTGAGGAACCGGTAGCCGGGAGGTCGAAAGCACCAACCGGACCAGATCGGCCTGCCGGCGACACCACGTCTTGGCCAGAGCCCGTTTGACCAACCAGCGGATCGTCTGGGGAGACCGGTTCGTAGCTTCGGCAATCTCGTTGACCATTCTTCCCTCGGCAAGCGACGCCGCAACACCGCTCTCCGCAGGTGTCAGCCCCAGACAAATGCCGACCTGTTCCGGATCCACGGAAATCCTGACCCACGGATCGACGATCGTCACCAGAACCGCCACGCTCGAGCCGTCATCCCGAACGAGAGTCACAGGGTTGACATGAACGGTCAGCGGTCGCTGGCCCGGCCACGCTCCGAGGACGGCCGAGGCACCGCCCCCGGGAACCGTAGAACCATCGAGTGCGGCCTGCAGCAAACGCCCGAAGACCGCAGCGTCGTCGGGACGATGAGTACCCAACCGTCCATTCCGTTCGCGGAGACCGCCGTCCGCGCCAAGCACTTGCCGCGCGCGAGCGTTCGATTCGACGATCACTCCGCGACGGTCAAGACAGATCAGACCCACAAGCGTCTGATCGACCAAGGCGCTGACCACCCCTTGAAGCTCACTGGATGGGAACCCGGAGTGACCACCGGATGCCTCTTCTCTATTCACAAACATTGACCCCTCGGCGTAGGGCATCATTTAGACTGGAACGAAGATCCCCGGATCGCCTCACGCCGACTGCTCAGCGTCTTCGGGCGCCCGGTTCTCTGTGCGTAACAAGGCTAGTGAACCCGAGACCAATTCCACCGGACCGGGAAAGTCCACTAGCGGACAATTCCCGGCGACCAGCGGACACGACGCCGTCGCGGCCTCGCTCGCCTCAGGCGCCGCCACCAGCACGACGACCGCCGCCCAGCAAGGCTGCGATCACCTCGTCGATTGGCACGCTCTCCGGCTCGCCCCGGAACCCCGCCAACTGACGGTAGGCCTCAGCCGCAGCCCGGTGGAAGCCCTCGGGCAGACCCACTGCCGCCAAGGTGTCGGCGATCTCCTCCATCTCGCCGGCAAAGCGCCATGCCTTCGGGGCAGTCGCCGACGCCGACCTCACGCTGCGCTTCTCCAATCCCGGCTGAGACCGGGCCCACTCCCCGAGCAGGCCGTCCTCGACGCCGTAGGCGTGCGCCGCGGCGCGAAGCGACAGGAGAAGCGCCGCGCTGCCCTTCGTGAAACCTGCGTAACACATCTTGAGCGCCGACGCGGCGCCGACCTCCGCCTCGAGGTCGATGGCCTCGAGCGACGAACCGGCGAACAGAGCCGCCATCTCCGCGGCACCGTCGCCGGAGAGATAGAGCCGCGTCGTGCCGGGTCGAACCGCGGGCGGGCCGACGATGCCGCCGTCCACGAAGCGGGCGCCGCCAACCGCGGCAGCCCCCGCGATCTCAAGGGCGGTGGCGGGAGAGACCGCGTTCGCATCGAGGTAGAGACCGTCGTAGCCGGTCGCGGCAACCGCCTCGGCGAGCGCCAGGGCGCCGTGCGGCGGGCAGACAGACACCACCGCGTCGGCCGCCGCGGTCACCGCGCCGAGCGTCTCCAGGTCCACGAAACCGGCGCCTTCGGCCCGGGCACGGGTGGCGCGGCTTCGCCCCTCGGACGCCCACACGACCTGGGCCGGCGCCGCCACCGCAGCGCCGACGGTGACGCCCATCGCTCCGGGATGGAGCAGGCCGACGGTGGCGATGGTCAAGGGCTCCATTGCCGCGCTTCGGCTGGCGTCAACCGCCCGAAGTCTCGGCCGCCTTGGCGGCCGCCTCCGCTTCGGCATCCTCAGCACGGGCGCCGGACAGCAAGTTGAACATGCCGTAGTTCCCCTCGTGGCACGCGTACTCGAACATCGGCAACGGGTTCTTCGACATAGGCACGACGGCGGTCCACGGACGCGCAAAGGACTCCGGGTCGTCGATCGTGTACTCGTAGACCAGCCGATCCTCCCCCACCCGGGTGAACCTCTCGGTCAGACGCAGGTTCGGGCCAGAACCCCGAAAGCTGGTCTGGGCGGTGAAGTTCGTCGTCACGACAACCAGCGTGTCACCGTCCCAGTGCCCGCGCGAGTCACCCCGCCACTGGCGAACATCCTCCGGCAGCGGTGCACGCCCGTCGAGAGGCACGATCCGTGAGTCGTGGACCATTTCGACCAGCAGCACGACCGTGTCTTCGGTCTGAAAGACCTGGACGTTGTTGTTGTACGCACTGGGGCTCATCGGCGGTCCGGCATTGAAGCCGAGGATGCAGCGCTCGGCGACGCCGCGGTCTTCCGGGCCGTGCGCGGGCCGGCGCCGCGCCGCGGTGCGCTCGGCGATCCGGCCCTTCGCTGCATCCGTCAGCTCGGGAATCCGGCCGTCGGGCGGATCGACGATCAGTGATGTCCGCCGGTCGTCCGTCAGCTTGTCGCCGTAGTCCCACCAGAACTGGTTGTAGGCGTTCGCCACGTCGGCCTGGGCGGAGAGACCGTCGTCGGTGCGGCGATCCTTGTTCCGCCGCGCCAGCGTCTGCTCTTCGAAGTCGCTGGCCTCCTCCTCGCTGAGCTGCTCCCGCTCGCCAAACTCCTCGGGGCGCTCAAGCGGGGTGATCGTGCGGAAGTCCCAGACGCCGCGGAGGTCAGGCGCACCCCAGGGCGTGCGCGCCAGTTTCAAGGCCTCGTCCTGCGCGGCGAGCGGCGACGAGACCAGCAGGGCCGCCGCGAGCACACCGATCGACACCCTCTGCTTGCTCATGCGAGTTCCTCCCAGACGTTTCCGGCAGTTTAGCGGTGACCCACGAACAGTGACCGGTCCGGCGGCCTGCAGAACCAGATCGACGCCGCGCCCAGGAGGGCAAGGACGACGAGAACCCAGAGCGTGCCGGCGTAGGATCCGGTGCGGTCGGCGGCAGCGCCCGCCCATGTCGGACCCACGTAGCCGATAACTCCGATCAGCGCGATCCGCACACCAGAAGTGCCGACGAACGCGGCTCGCCCGAAGAACTCGGCGAACACGACCGGCACACTTGTGTAGGCGGCGCCGTACGCAACTCCCAGGGCGAAGACGCAGGGATAGGCGATCAGGGCCGTGTCGGCAGAGACGAGAAAGGCCAGGCCGACCGCGTTGACGATCAGGGCGAGTGCCAGGACTCGGGTCGGCGCCATGAAGTCGCCTAGAGAACCGGTCAGCCGACCGAACGAGCTGGCGCCTACCCGGACACCGAGAATCGCTCCAGCCGCAGTCGTGCCAAAGTCCAGATCCTCCAGGTGCAACGCACCGTGCGCCGTCATCACGCGCCATGGAATGGTATTCGTCGCAGCCGCGAAACTGGCGATCCAGAAGTGGGGAGTCCGAACCGCTCTGAGTACGGTTCCCCGCGGCGCTTTCGCCGCCGCCGGGGCGTCCGCCTCACTCGGATCCTCAACAGCTCGGCCGTCGCGCCGCTGGCCGAGGTCGCTCGGTTGGTTGCGAATGAACAGAGCAGCGATCACGGCCACCAGCACCGAGACACCGGCGATGATCTGCCAGCCGGTACGCCAGTCCCAGTGGCGCAGGATGAGGGCGTCGACCGGCGTCACCAGGCCGCCAACGATTCCAGCACCCAGAAGGACCACCGCGGTGGCACGGGCCCGATACGTCCGGAACCAGAACACGGGCAGCGACTGCGCCGGCAGCAGAGTCGAGAAGCCGATGCCCAGACCACCGATCAAGGAGTAGCCGATGTAGAGCTCCGGCGCCGACTCCGCGCGGCTTACCATCCAGAAACCGGCCGCAGCGAGCAGCGCGCCGCCGGTGACCGTAGTGCGGACGCCGACGCGCCGGATGGCGACTGCCGCCACCGGACTGGCCAAGGCGAAAGCCACGGTGAAGGCCCCGAAGATCTGACCGATCTGCTGTCGCGACAGGCCGAGTTCCGCGATCAGCTCGGGGGCGAAGAAACCCCAACTGTAGTAGGCCGGGCCGATCCCCAGACCGTAGATCAGGAAACCGACCCCGACCATGTGCCAGCCGTAGAAATTCGGCCGGAAGAGCCGCCGAATGTTCATGGACGGCAAACGCTCACCCCGGCCCCGTTCCCGCCCCGCCGAGCCGCGCCGCGGGATAGAGATGGCAGGCGACCTGGGCGCCGCCAACCGTTTCCAGGCCCGGTCGCACGTGGCTGCACTCGTCGAGCAGCTTCGGGCACCGGGGATGGAAGGCGCAACCCGGCGGCGGGTTGCGGACGCTCGGCACCTCGCCTTCGATGACTTGGTGCGGCCTCGCCGCCTCGACCACCGGGTCGGGGGTGGGAACCGAGGCCAGGAGAGCCTCGGTGTACGGATGTCGCGGACGTTCGAACAGCTCGTCGCGGTCGGCGACCTCGACGATCCGCCCCAGGTACATCACGCCGATTCGGTCGCTGATGTGGCGTACCACCGACAGGTCGTGGGCGATGAACAGGTAGGTCAGGCCGAGCTGCTCCTGCAGGTCCATCAACAGGTTCAGTACCTGCGCCTGGATCGAGACGTCGAGGGCCGAGACCGCCTCGTCGCAGATCAACAGATCGGGCTCGAGCGCCAGGGCGCGGGCGATGCCGATCCGCTGCCGCTGGCCGCCCGAGAACTGGTGCGGGTAGCGATCGCCCATCGCCGGCAGCAGGCCGACCAGGTCGAGCAACTCCGCGACCCGCTCCCGGAAACGGCGGCGACTGCCGGCCACGCCGTGGACCTTCAGCGGCTCACCGACGATCTCCCGCACCCGCATGCGCGGATTGAGCGACCCGAACGGGTCCTGGAACACCATCTGCATCCGGCGGCGAACCGGGCGTAACTGGCGCTGGCTGCAGGCGGAAAGATCCTCGCCGTCGAAGACGATACGGCCCGCCGTCGGCTCCAGCATGCGCAGAATCGCCAGTGCGGTGGTCGACTTGCCGCAGCCGCTCTCCCCCACCAGGCCGAAGGTCTCGCCCCGGTTGAGCTCGAACGAAACGCCGTCGACCGCCTTGATCGACGCCATCCGGCGGTGCCTCAGGACTCCCTCGTTGACCGGGAAGTGGACCTTCAGGTCTTGAACCCTTAGCAGCGGATCCGCTCGCCCGGCGGCCGCGCCAACGCCGTTGCCCACCTGTTCTGGCGCCGGGCGCGCCGCGGCTTCCTGCCCCATCAAACCTGCAGCCGCCCGTCCGGTCGGGGCGCCGGTTTCCCGTCGTAGCCGTAGCAGGCCCAGGCCCGCTCTCCTGGCGCGACTTCAAGCGGCGGCGGCGCCTCGAGGCAGCGCTCGTGGGTGAACGGGCAGCGCGGCGAGAAAGCGCAGCCAGAAGGCAGCGCGGCAAGGTCCGGCGGCTGACCGTCGATCGACGCCAGCCGACCGACGCATTCGCCTTCGAGCCGGGGCACGGAGCGCAACAGACCCTGGGTATAGGGGTGCCGCGGGTCGCGGTAGAGCGCCGCGGCAGGCCCGCTTTCTATGACTCTGCCGCCGTACATCACCGCCACGCGGTCGGCGTAGCGCGCAACGACGCCCAGGTCGTGGGTGATCAGGATGAGCGCCGAATCCGCCTCCCGTGTGCGCTCCTTGAGCAGCTCCAGGATCTGCGCCTGAACCGTCACGTCGAGCGCGGTGGTCGGCTCGTCGGCGATGATCAGGCGCGGATGGCAGGCCAGCGCCATGGCGATCATCACGCGCTGCCTCATCCCGCCCGAAAACTGGTGCGGATAGTCGCCGAGACGCTTCCCGGCGTCTGGAATCGCCACCGAGTTCAAGTGTTCCACGGCCTGCTCCAGCGCCTCACGCCGCTTGAGCCCCCGGTGCAGCCGCAGCGGCTCGGCGACCTGCCGGCCGATCGTCAGCACCGGGTTGAGCGACGACATCGGTTCCTGGAAGATCATCGCGATCCGGTTGCCCCTGACCCTTCGGATACCCGCGTCGTCGACGGCCAGCAGGTCCCGGCCCTCGAACAGGATGCGGCCGTTCTCGATCCGTCCCGGCTCGGGAATCAGCCGCAGGATGGAGAGCGCGGTGACGCTCTTGCCCGACCCGCTCTCCCCCACAATCGCCAGGGTCTCGCCGGGCGCGACTTCCAGCGACAGCGACGTCACCGCGCGCACCGGCGGCCGCCTGCCGCCATCCCCGCCGCGGAAGGTGACGGTCAGATCCTCGATCCGGAGCAGCGGTTCGCTCACGACGGGTCAGGCGCCTCCGCCAACGTGCGGTGACGGAGTCGCCATCAAAATCCCATCTCCCGCTTCATCTCCTCGTCGATCCAGAGCCGGGCGTAGATCGGACCCGGACGCACGGCGCCTGCGCGCAACTCGCCGCCGTAGTTCTTCACCCACGGCCACCAGGCGGTGTAGATGTACGGCACCGGCAGCCAGATATAGGGCGCCTCGTCGAGCATCTCCTTCGTGATCTGCTTGATGATCTCCTGCCTGTCGGCGTCGTCGCGGGTGAGGAACATCTCGTGGATGCGCCGGTCGAGTTCCGGGTCGGACCACATCGACGGGTTCCAGGTCTGGCCGGTGACGAAGTTCTTGCGCAGCGTGGTGGTGGGGTTCACGTGGCCGCTGCCCATCAGGTAGCCGGGACCGTGGGTGCGAGTGGTCATCATCGAAAGGTACGCCGCGTACTCCACGACCTCGATCTCCATCGTCACCCCGATCCGATCCAGGTAGCTCGCCAGCAGGGGCGCCAACTCCATTCGCATCGCGTTGTTGGCCGACACCTGCGCCCGGAACGTGAAGCCGTCCGGGTAGCCCGCCTCGGCGATCAGACGGCGCGCCTTTTCGGGCTTGTACTCGAACAGCTCCTGCACCGACGGCGGCATCGCCTCGAGCGGCTCGTAGTAGCCCTCGAAGGTGGGGTGCTGCGGATAGGCGAACAGCTCGGCGTTGCCGCCGAAGAACAGGTCGACGATCTCGCGCTGATCGATTGCCAGGTTCATCGCCCGTCGCACTCTCCGGTCGTCGAACGGCGACTGGTCGACCCGCATGACCATGAAGTTGCCGCCGGTGGACAACCAGCGCGACCAGCGCAGCTCCGGCGTCGTCTTCTTCAGGTGGTCGACGGCGATCCAGCGGATGGGCTCGAGAATGTCGATCTTGCCAGTGCGCAGCGCCGTCAGGAACGTCGCCTCGTCCTTGATCGTGCGGTAGACAAGCCGGTCGATGAAGGGGATCTCGTAGCTCTCGCCGCCTACTGTCGTCCGGTCCCAGTAGTCCGGACTGCGGACGTAGGTCTGGGAGTTGCCCGCGATGAACCGCTCGAGCGAGAAGGGGCCGGATCCTGTGACATTGCGCCAGTCCTTCGGGTCCACGTTGCCCAGCTCGCGCGGCACGATGCCGGAGAAGTAACCGTAGCCGAAGCGGTAGTCCCACTCGGCGTTGAACTCGCCGAACTCGAACACCACCGTGTGGTCGTCCCGCGCTGTGACGCGGTCGATGTGATCGAAGTAGGTCGGGATCGCCTTCGGGCTGTCGCGCAGCCGCTCGAAGCTGAAGACGACGTCGTGGGCGTCCAACTCGCGCCGCGCCATGACGCCGGGCTTGTCGGGAAAGTAGACGCGCCGCAGCGCGATGGCCAGCGTCAGCGGATCCTCCCACTCCCAGCTCTCGGCCAGCTCGCCGCGAATCGTCTCGGGAGACAGGTACGCCTCGGAAACGAATCGCTGGTCACCGCCCCGCACCGCCGCCTGATTGAGGTCACCGACGAAGAGCTGCTCGTAGAACATCCCGGTGTCGTGGTTCTGCTTCCAGTTCCAGTCCGCCGTGTCCCATGACAGCGCCGACAGGGTGACGTAGACCGTGCCAACGTTCAGCTCGCCGCCGTAGCGCGGCGCCTCGGGCGCGAGCGAGCCCGACGTCAGTCCGCCGTTCCCCATGTCGGTGCCCGAGGCCGTGGTGTGACGGCGATCAGGTCCGTCGAGGCAGGCGGTCAGGAGGACGGCGAGGATGCCCGCGTGCGGGAGCTTGGATCTCATGCCGAGCCAGAGCCTCCGCCGTCCGGTGGCGAGTGGTAGCGGTCGCCGATCGTGCGCCCGCCGTTTCCGTTGGGCCGGTCGAGCCTGCCCGCAAGTGCCTGTTGGGCCAACTGGTTGGCACCGATCATGGAGACAACCGCAAGGCCGCCGATGTGGTCCGAAAGCGCCTTGAGGTCGCCCCCGTCGGCGATCTCCAAGGCGTTCAGGTACGCGGGCTTTCCCTCTGCGGTGATGACTGGCGGCGGCAGGGAGCGTTTCAGGTACGCCCATGCCATGAGCAGCCGGGACACTCGCCCGTTGCCGTCCTGGAACGGATGGGTGCGCACGAAGCGATGGTGCAGCCACGCCGCCTCCACGTTGACCGGATAGCCGCGATTCTGCACGCCCTCGTACACAGCGAAGAAACGGTCCATTTCCGACTGGACCTGCTCCGGTGGGCAGTACTCATGAACCTGGCCGTCAGCGCGCCTCGGATTGTTGGGCTGAGTCTTCCACCGCCCCTTGGTCCTGAAAGGCACGGCGACCCGGCGGCCCGCAAGGTCCAGCGCGGTGACCGTCTCCTGGTGGCGCGCCAGCAACTGATGCCAGCTCTTGACCATGTGCTCCGAAAGAGCGCGGCCGCTTGCGACATCCTCGAACACCATGTCGTAGGCGGCTTCCTGGTCCTCGAGCAGACCGCGGATGGTCTTGTCGTCAAGCGCTTCCTGTGTGTGTGCGCCCACTACCCCCGCGAAGCCCTCCGCCACCAACTGCTCGGTGACGCCGTAGCGCAACGTGTAGAGCCCTTCGATCTGCCCGGTCTCGATGGCGAAGGCCCGCACGCGCTCGCGCAACCAGCCCTGCATGAAGCGCTCCCTGGCCGCATCCCGCTTGAGCGCATCGAGATGATCGGCCCAGGCCGCCTCCTGCTCCGCCTGGCCCGGCAGAGCCCAGGACTCGGCGCCTTCAGGCATGCTCTCAAGCGGCGTCCAACGCCATGGCTCGTCGGCGTTCACGGCCGTATTCTACTTGGCACTCTGGGCCTGGCACTCCAGGAACGATGCGCCCGCATGGTCCTCGAACGCGCTCACGTGCCCCTCATTCTCGGATCCAGAAGGTCGCGCAGGGCGTCGCCGAAGACATTCGCCGAATAGACGACCACCGTCAGACAGACGCCCGGCGCCAGCGCCAGCCAGGGCCCCAGGTAGAGATAAGTGCGGCCGTCGCCGCTCAGCATGCCGCCCCAGGTGGGCGCCGGCGGCGGCACCCCCAGGCCCAGAAACGAAAGCGCCGCCTCCGACAGGATGACGGCGCCGACGCGGGTCGTGAACAGCACGATGACGACCGGCATCACGTTGGGCAGGATGTGACGCCGGAGGATGTGGAAGGTGCCGGCGCCGATCGACTGCGCGGCCTGGGTATAGACGTGCTCGCGCACCGAGGTCGTAGCGCCCCGCACGATCCGCGACCCGGCGATGCCGTAGAGCAGACCCAGGATGATGACGATCTGGGTGATACCCGGACCGACCACGGAGACGATGACGATCAGCAGCACCAGGTCCGGGAAGGTCATCCAGGCATCGACCAGGCGCTGCGAGAGCATGTCGAACCAGCCGCCGAGGTAGCCCGAGAGCACCCCGATCACGATCGACACCACGGTCGCCAGGGCGGCAGCGCAGAAACCGACGATCATCGACAGGCGGGCGCCCATCAGCACCCGCGAGAACAGGTCGCGGCCGAGGTGGTCGGTGCCGAGCAGGAACTGCCGGGACGGGGGCTCGAGGCGGTGCGTCAGGTCGGTCTCGTTGATGCCGTACGGGGCGAGCACGCCGGCGAAGACGCCGCTCAGCAGGAAGATCAGGAACAGCACGGCGCCGGCGGCGCCCAGCGGCTTGGTCCGGAACAGGCGAACGACGAAGCGCCACCAGCGAGGCTGGTTCCGCGCCGGCAGGGCATCCGCGGCGGTGGCGGCGACCGTCGTCACGCGCCGCTCATCCGTACCGCACCTTCGGATCGAGCCAGCCGTAGCTCAGGTCCACGACCAGGTTGATCAGCAGGATCGCGACTCCGACGACCAGGAAGACGCCGGAGATCACCGGATAGTCCCGCTCGTAGACGCCCTCCAGGAGCAACTGCCCCATGCCGGGGATGACGAAGATCTGCTCCATCACGACCGCCCCGCCGATGAGAAGCGGCGCCTGCAGCCCGATCAGTGTCACCACCGGGATCAGTCCGTTCTTCAGCGCGTGCTGGACGACGACCGCCCGCTCGCTCAGACCCTTGGCGCGCGCCGTGCGCACGTAGTCCTGACGCATCACCTCGAGCATCATCGTCCGGGTCATCCGCATGGTGATCGCGGACATCGACAGCCCGAGCAGGATCGCCGGCACGATCAGGTGGCTCAGGTTCGCGATCGGATCGGCAAGGAACGGCGTGTACTCGATCGCAGGCGCCCAGCGCCACCACACCGACGGGAAGACCATGACCAGGGTGCCGAGCCAGAATCCGGGAATCGCCAGCATCAGGAGCGAGAACGACCGCGCCGTGTAGTCGAGCGCGGAGTCCTGCCGCGTGGCCGAGTAGATGCCGATCGGCACCGCGACGGACAGCGCCACGACCAGCGCCAGCAGACCAAGCTCGAAGGTCACCGGCAGCCGGTCCATGATCTGCTCCGCCACCGGCGTGCTGCGCCAGAGCGACTGGCCGAGATCACCGCGCAGCGCGTCGCCGGCCCAGCGCAGATACTGCGTGGCCATCGGCTGATCGAGCCCCATCGCCGCCTCGAGTGCCTCCCGGTCAAGGCTGGTCGAGACGTCGTTCTGGGCCAGCATCAGGTCGATCACGTCGCCGGGGATGACCCGCATCGACACGAAGACGATCAGGCTGGCGAAGAAGAGGGTCGGCGCCATCGCCAACAACCGCCGCAGGATGTATGTCTTCATGGAAGGCGTCAGAGAATACAGGCGCGCGGAACCTCGTGGGGACACCGCTGTCCCCGAAGGGCGACAGCCGGCGGTTAACCTCTGCGCGCAGTGATGCTCCTCCATGCTCCAACATCGCCTGGCCTCTGCCGGGCAGCATCGCTGGCGGCCGTCCTCGCCTTCGGGGCTGCGACCGCGCCGCCCACTCGCGCCCAGGTGGAGCCTGCCAGCGGCGCCCCCGAGTCCGGCGCCGCCGAAGTTTCCGTTGCCCTGGAAGGCTCCTGGGTCCGGAACGCGCAACTCAGCGACGACCCGGTCGAGCGCCTCGCCAGCCACTTCGTTGAAGGCTTCGTCTCGGGCTGGCTGCGGGAGTTCGCCGAAGACCTTGCCAACCGCCGCCGCAGCCTCGTGATCGACTTCGCTGGGCAGGACGTTCTGGTTCGAAACGCCAAGCGCGAGAACCTCAATGTACGGACCGACGGCTACGCCCGGTACGACAGCGAGGGCAACCTGACCACCGTCTTCCTCGCCGAGGATTCGCTCGAGATCGTCACGCAGGGAACCGGTCAGGCTTGGCTCTGGATCGAGACGATCTACCGGCGGGGCGAGCGGCTGGTCCACCTGACCGAGACCCAGAACTTCTCGACCCCCGAGTTCCTCTTCCAGACCGTGTACGACCACGCCGACGGCAAGCCGCCCCCGGGGCGGCCTGCCAAGGTCGAGCAGGGCCGCTTCGTGAGGCCGGCCGCGATCCGCATCGTGCCGCCACGACGCCAGTACCGGGGACTACTCTCCGGTCCGGTCGAGGTCCAGACCCTGGTCATCGATCCGTTGATCCAGTCGGTCGAGTTCTTCCTCGACGGCGTGCGGGCGAAGGAAGCTAGGAAACCGCCGTATGTGGCCCGCGTCCGGCTCGACGACCCTCCCCGCCCACAGACGCTGGAGGTTCGGGCCTACACCGACCCGGGAAAGCTCGCCGGCACCGACCGCATCATTCTCAACAGTCTCGACTCGGCTTTCGGAGTCCGCATTGCAGAAATTCGATCGGTAGGCCGGGCAGGCTCTTCGGCGCTCCGCGTCGCAGCCAGCGTCTCCGTGCCGCGTGCCGCGGCCCTCGAACGCGTTGCGTTCTATCGCGGCGACCATCCGGTTGCCACGTTCGACGACCTCGACCCAGCCGCGGATCGCGGTGAGGCACGCACCATCCCAGTCGACGCGCTGATCGAGGGCATCTCGCCCGGCGACTTCGTCCGCGTCACGGCGCAGCTCGCCGACGGCCGGGAGATGGAGGACGCCGAACTCCTCCAGGGCGCCGAGCACCGCAGCGAGATCGACGTGCAACTCGTGCAGCTCCAGGTCCTCGTTGTCGACCGCGACGGCGACCCGGTAGGCGACCTCAAGGCGGAGGACTTCGAGATTCGCGAGAGCGGCGCCTGGCGCCCGGCGGAGAACCTGCACGTCTCGGACGACGTCCCCCTGGTTCTCGGCGTCGCCATCGACTCGTCGGAGAGCATGTACCTGGTCTGGCGCCAGTTGCACGACGTGCTCCGGGTCTTCTTCGAAGGGGCTCTGGCCGACGACGATCGAGCCTTCCTGGTCGACTTCGACCACACGGTCCGGCCGCTCCAGCCCCTGACTGGAAGCCGGCCCCTGCTCAAGGCCAGACTCCATCGGCTGCTCGCCCAGGGCGGCACCGCGCTGAACGACGGGGTCCTGTTCTCCCTCCTCCAGTTCCGGAACGAACCGGGCCGCCGCGCCCTGATCGTCGTGACCGACGGCGACGATCTCCACAGCCGCTCCAAGCGCGCGCAGGTCACCGAGTACGCCGAACGAATGGGGGTCCCCATCTACTTCATCGCTCTCGGTTGGAATGATCCCCGGGGTCCCCTGATCAAGAGACTCAGCCGTCAAACCGGCGGCCGCCTGTTCCGTATCCACCCTGGCCAGTCCCGGGCCGTCCTGGCCAGAGACATGCAGCAGGTCTTCGACCGGATCAACGAGGACCTCCGGCACCAGCACGTGCTGACCTACTACAGCGAGCACCCGCCGGGCGCGGGCGTCGAGCCGGAGGTCCGGACGACGCGGAAGGGCCTCACCGTGAAGAGCGTGCTGCCGCTCGAGGCGCTTCAGTAGCGCCGCCAAACGCCTGCCTGCCGCCACAGACCTTGATAGCACCGGTGCGCTCTCCCGCGTGATCGCGACCGTCATCCTGTTGACGGTGCTCGCGACGGCGATCGTCTCGGGCGTGCTCGGCATGGCCGGGGGCCTGGCCCTGATGGCCGTGCTCACGAGCCTCCTCCCCATAAGCGGCGCGATGATCCTGCACGGCGCCGTTCAGGCGACTTCGAACGGCGCGCGGTTCGTGTTTCTGCGCGATCGCATGATGTGGATCGTCCTGCCCTGGTACGCCGCCGGCGCCGCCCTCTCGATCCTCGTCTTCGTATCGCTTGCCGTCGTTCCCGACCCGGCGCTGGTGCTGATCCTGGTCGGTAGCTTCCCTTGGCTTGCCCGGCTGCTGCCGACGCTGCGGGGGCTGGACGTGCGCAACCCCAGGACCGCCATCGCCTGCGGCGCCACTGTGACCGCGGCGCAGCTCCTCGCCGGCGCCTCCGGACCGCTGCTGGACGCGTTCTACCTCGAGACCGACGTGGACCGGCGCACGATCGTCGCCACCAAGGCGTCCGTTGGCCTGTATCCTGCAATCATTCGTCTCGGCTTTCGTCTCAGCATGACCAGGAACACCGACAACTGGCGCCGACGGCGGCGCTCGCACCGCATCCGGCCGGCAGCCCTGACTGCGGGCATCCTCGGCTTTGCCCTTTTCCTGCCGATCGGGAACCCGGCCGGCGCCCAGGACCCGGCCGCCCAGGAAGAACCCGCAGCCGCGGCCACGGGTGATCCGATCGCCGCCATCCCGGGCATCTGGATTCGCGACGAGCGGCTGAGTGAGAACCCGGTCGAGAAGCTCGAGGAGTCCTACGGCCAGACCTTCGGAGGCGGACCCGGACGATCCCAGGGCGCAACGCCCGGCGGTGGCCCCACCGGCGGCTTCGGCCGCGCCGGCCAGGGCGGTTTCGGCCGCGGGCGCAGCGGAAGCGGCGGCGGCCAGGGCGGCCCGTCCGGGATGCGGGAGATGGCGCGGGATCTCGCCGAGCGGCTGGACGTGCTCATGATCCGAATCGACGACCCTCAGGTCCTCATCCGCAACGCGAAGCGCGAAGACCGCGTCCTCTTCCTCGACGGACGCGAGATCGTCGACGGCTTCGGCGGCCACAGCCGCGCCCGTTTCGTCGGCGACTCGCTCGAAGTGGAATCGTCCTCCCAGGGCCGTCAACGGATCGAGACCTTCTACCTGGAGGGCGATCAGCTCGTGCTCGTGACCGACCTGCAGGGCGGCCGCTTCGCGGATCTCTCGTTCCGTACTGTGTACGAGCGCTCAGGCGAGGCCCCCCCGTCTCCGACGCCCACGCCCACGGCGCGCGCGGCCGACGCCACCCCAGGGCCAGACGACGACGGCGGCTTCAACAAGGCGGACTACCTGCCGCCGGTCAGAGGTCGGGACCGGCAGGCCGAACGCACCGACACGTCCCGGAGCGCCCGGCCCGCCACCATCCGTATCCTGCCGCCCGAGAAGGGCTACCGCGAACTGCTCAGCGGCCGCGTCCAGATCCAGACCCTGACCATCGACCCGCAGATCGCCGTGGTCGAGTTTCTCCTTGACGGCAAGGAAGCCGCCCGCTCGACCCGGCCACCCTTCGAGGCCCGGATCGAGCTCGCCGACCCGCCGCGCGAGCACACCATCGAGGTCAAGGCCTACGGCGCCCGGGGCGCCTACGCGGGCAGCGACAAGATCGTCCTGAACCGCCTCGATCCGCCGTTCGCGGTACGGATCGCACGCATCGGCCCCACCGGCGGCGCTGACGAACAGGCGGTGCGGGTCGAGGCCGGCATCTCGGTCCCGCGCGCCGAGATGCTGGAACGGGTCGAGTTTTACCGCACGGAGCAGCTTGTTGCCGCCTACGAGCACTTCGAGGGAGAGGCGGGGCCGAGCGGCGTGCGCAACGTGATCGCCGACGTTCCCACGTCCGGCGTGACGCCCCAGGACTTCATCCGTGTTGTGGCGCGCCTCGGCGACGGCCGCGAACTCGAGGATGTCGAACTGCTCCAGGGCGCGGAGTTCAGCAGCGAGATCGACGTCCAGCTCGTGCAACTCCAGGTCCTCGTGGTGGACCGCTCGGGCAGCCCGGTCGGCGGCCTCAAACCGGCAGACTTCGAGGTGCGCGAGGACGGGGAACTCCGTCAGGTCGAGAAGCTCTACGTCTCGAACGACGTGCCCCTCGCCCTGGGCCTCGCAATCGACTCGTCAGGCAGCATGGAGCCGATCTGGCAACAGACGAACGCGATCGCCGAGGCGTTCCTCAACGGCGCCCTGACCTTTCGCGACCAGGCGTTTCTGGTCGACTTCGACTCCACCCTGCGGCTCGTGCAGCCACTCACGGGCAGCAAGCCGCTGCTGGCGCGCGGCCTCGGACGCCTCTTTCCGCAGGGCAACACCGCCCTCTACGACGCGATCCTGTTCTCCCTGCTCCAGTACGGCGAGGCGCCGGGCCGCCGGGCTCTGGTCGTCGTCACAGACGGCTTCGACTCGAACAGCCGCTCCGATCCGACCCGGGCGATCGACTTCGGCAAACGGCTGGGCGTTCCGATCTACGTCGTCGCCATGCGCTCGCTCGGCTTCGGCCCGACGACGATGGAGGACGCGAACCTGCGCAACAGCATGCGGCTGATCACCGGTCCCACCGGCGGCCGGCTGTTCCAGATCGAGTCCATCGACCAGATGGCGAACGTGTTCGACCACATCGAGGACGAACTCAGGCGCCAGTACGTGCTGACCTACTACAGCGAGCGCCCCTTCGGCACCGCACTCGAACCGGAAGTCAGGGTGACCAGGAAGGGGCTCAAGGTGAGAAGCGCCCTGCCGCTCGACGCGATCGAGTAGCCTGCCGGGAAGAGACGCGGGTGAGAGCCGGAGCCCTACGCCGTGCCACGATCGGCTGCGCGGCAGCCTCGACAGCACTCACGCTCGCGGTCTCCGTGTGGGCTCCCGGGGCATCCGCCCAGAGCGTTCGGGTACCGGGCAGGACCGGCGTCCATCCGGACGTCCCCTTTTCCGATCTGCAGGGCCCCTGGATAAGGAACGAGCAACTCAGCGACGATCCGGTTCGGAAGGTCCAGGGCATGCGAGTGGCGACGAAACGCAGATCGCCGACCGTGCACGAGCTGGCCCAAGCTCTCGCGGAGCGCTACGGCACGGTCATGATCCGGGTTTTCGAGGACGCCCTCGCGCTCCTCGACGACCGTGGCGCCGCCCGTGTCCTGGCGCTCGACGGCCGGCAGCACCCGCTTGGCCGCGGCGTCAAGGGGCGCATTCTCGACACCGACGAAACGCTCACGATCGAGATGGCCGCTTCGGACTGGCAGCGGTCCGACACCTTCTTCCTGCTGAACGACCGGCTGGTGCGGATGACCGACCTCAAAGTCCGGTCCCAACCCCGCCTGGAGTTCAGTACGGTCTACGACCGCCCGGAAGTGGCGCCGGTCTCGGATTCCCTGGCCGCCGGTGCCGCCCAGCCCGCCACGATCCGCATTGTGCCGCCCGAACGCAGGGTCGGCGAACTGCTCGGCGGCCGAATCGAAATCCAGACCCTGATCGTCGATCCGCGAGTTGGTGAAGTGGAGTTCCTGCTCGACGGCAAGCGGACCAGGCGCGTTCGCATGCGCCCATTCACGACCCGCATCGGTTTGGCCGACCCACCCCGCGAGCAGAAGCTCGAGGCCCTGGCCTACGACAGAGAGAACGAGTACATCGGAAGGGACGAGATCCTCCTGAACCAGATCGACAGGCCTTTCGCCGTGACCATCGCGAAGATCCTCGGCGCAGAGACAAACGGGGGCCCCGCGATCCGGGTGGCGGCTTCCGTGTCGCTGCCGCGCTCGGCGACACTCGAACGGGTCGAGTTCTACCGCAGCGACGATCTCGTGGCGGCAACGCACACCTTCGGCGAAGGAGGGGCGCCCGGCGTCGCGCGCACCATTCCCGTCGAAGCACTGATCGAGGACGGCCGACCGGACGATTTCATCCGTGTCGTGGCGACGCTCGCCGACGGCCGTGAGCGGGAGGACGCGGAACTCCTCCAGGGAGCGGAGTACCAGAGCGAGATCGACGTCCAATTGGCTCAGTTCCAGGTGCTGGTGACCGATCGCGACGGGAATCCTGCCGGCGGGCTCTCGCCCGAAGACTTCGCAATCCGGGAGAAGGGAAGGAAGCGTCAGGCGGTGGGCGTCCACACCGCCCGGGACGTGCCCCTGGTCCTGGGGCTGGCGATCGACTCGTCGGACAGCATGCTCTCGACCTGGCGTCGCTTGAAGCGCATTGCCCGGGGCTTCCTCGAGGCCGCCCTTCGGCCTGACGACCGGTCCTTCCTGGTCGACTTCGACGGCACGGTGCGCCTCGTCCAACCACTGACGTCAGACCAACCGCTGCTCCGGAGCCGACTTGACCATCTGATTCCGCTGGGCGGCACGGCGCTGAATGACGGGCTCCTGTTCTCTCTGCTGCAGTACCGAAACGAGCCGGGCCGGCGCGCGCTGATCGTGGTTACCGACGGCGTCGACGAACACAGCCGGTCCGAACCCAAGCAGTCCGCCGACTACGCGGTGCGTCTCGGCCTTCCGATCTACTTCATCCAACTGGATCAGTCGAGCAGGTGGGTCCGGTCCGGGGGATTCGGCGGCAACGGCAACCGCGTCCTCCACACGACGGCGGAACAGCGGAAAGCCCGCCGGCGTCTCCAACGGATCAGCCGGCAGACCGGTGGCCGCCTCTTCACGATCGGGCTCTTCACAAGTACTTCGCCCTGGACCGAACAACTCAAGGATGTGTTCGACCAGATCCAGGACGATCTGCGGCACCAGTACGTTCTGACGTACTACAGCAACCAGCCGCAGGGCGCCCCGATCAGACCCGAGGTCCGGGTCATTCGGCCCGGGCTCAAGCTGCGCAGCGCGGTGCCGCTGGAGGCCATCGAGTAACGCCGGCCGGTTGGAGGCTGCGGTGCCCGCGCTTCGCGCCGGATGCGGGCAGGATGCCCGCGTTCCCAGGGACGTCTAGCCCGCGTACCTCACTTCCCGCCCCCGGTCGCCACCGCCTCGCGCTCCTGGGCGCGGGCGCCGGAGAGGATGTTGGTCAGGCCGTAGTTGCCCTCGTGGCAGGCGTACTCGAAGATCGGGTCCTCGGTGCGGGCGAGGCGGATCATCATCGTCCAGGGACTGACCCAGGTCGCCTCGTCCTCGTAGGTGATCTCCCACTCGATGACGTTCGGGCCGGTGCGGCTGAAGCGCTCCAGCACTCGCAGCCCCTCCGTCGCCCTGTTTCTCGAACCGCCGTCGGCGGAGTAGTTCTTCGTCTCGACTACCAGCGTGTCGCCCTCGAACCAGCCGCGCGAGTCGCCGTGCCAGAGCCGCAGATCGTCGGCAAGCGGCGCCTGCTGCCCCAGCGGGATGACGCGCACGTCGTGAATCAGCTCCTGCAGGATGGCGACGTGGTCCGCCGTCTGGAGGATCTGGAAGTAGCTGTTGTACCCGGCCAGCGTGTTCGGCACGCCGTAGGAGATGCAGCGCACGCTGACCGGCATGTCCTCAGGACCGGCGGGCACCTCGTCGCCGTAGGCCACCCCAGCCCGCACACGTTCCATGGCCTGGTCCGTCAGGGCCGGAATGCGGCCGTTCGGTGGATCGACGACCAGCGAGGTGCGGTTGTCGAGTTCCCGGTCGACGAGCCAGAACGAATTGTAGTTCCCGGTCACCTGGTCGAAGCCGCGGAATTCGGGATCCTCCAGCACGCGCTGGATCAGGTAGTCGCCAAGCAGGTCGCCCGCCTGGGAGCTCTCGCGGATCTCGCTGAGCCGCCGCTTGAGCTCGGCGAGTTCCTCGTCGGACAGGGTCGCCTTCTCGCCAAACGCCTCCGGCCGCTCGAGCGGCGTGGCGCCGTTGTTGGCCCAGATGCCCTGCAGGTCGGGGTGGCCGTCGCCGGTCCGGGGAACGGACCACTCCTCCGCGGCCGCCGCCCCGGCGGCCATGAACAGAAGCGGAAGCACCGGCATCAGAACCCGGCCCGAACAAAATCTCGGCATCGTCTCAGCCTCCTTGTTATGCCGAACACCCAGTATACGGACGGCCGGTTATCCTCCCCGCGCCAATCCCAAGGGAGGTCACCGCCATGCAGCTCAGCCAGTCCGTAGCCGTCGAACGATACGAGGAGCCGGGTCTTGGCGTCGTCGGCGCGATCTGGATCGACAACCCGCCGGTCAACGCGCTCAGCCAGCACGTCCGCGAGGGACTCGCGGCGGCCGTGCCTACGGTTGCGAACGACCCCGAGATGCAGGCCGCGGTGATCGTCTGCCGCGGCCGGACGTTCATCGCCGGCGCCGACATCCGCGAGTTCGGCAAGCCGCGCCTGCCCCCGGACACGAACGAGGTCCGGCGCATGATCGAGAAGTCCCCCAAGCCCTTCGTCGCGGCCATCCACGGCACCGCGCTGGGCGGCGGGCTGGAGATGGCGATGGCGTGCCACTTCCGGGTCGCCGACGCGCGGGCCCGTCTCGGCCTGCCGGAAGTCAAGCTCGGCATTCTGCCGGGCGGCGGCGGCACCCAGCGCCTGCCGCGCCTGGTCGGCGTGCCGCGGGCGCTCGAAATGATCACCAGCGGTGAACACATCACCGCCGCCGAAGCGCTCGACCTGGGGCTGATCGACGGCGTCGTCGATGTGCTGGAGGGAAGCGGCCTCGCGGTCGGAGCATTTCGTTTCGCGCTCCGCGCCGTTGCCGAGGGA
Source organism: Candidatus Multivorans sp. (assembly GCA_965216125.1). Taxonomy (GTDB): domain Bacteria; phylum Acidobacteriota; class Thermoanaerobaculia; order Multivoradales; family Multivoraceae; genus Multivorans. Next base: position 4,848,142 of record OZ244152.1, read on the forward strand.
CGGGGCCTGCCGCGGGTCCGGGACATCGAGAGCCACCGGGACGCGGTACGCGAGAACCCCGGCATCTTCGACGACTTCCGGCGGCGGATCGCCCGCAAGACCCGGGGCTTCAATGCCCCCGAGGCCTGCATCCGGTGCGTTGAGGCGGCCGCCGAGCTGCCGTTCGACGAGGGCCTCCTGCGGGAGGCCGAGCTGTCGCGGCAACTGCACGCGGATCCGCAATCGCGGGCGCAGCGCTACTACTTCTTCGCCGAGCGCGCGGCGCGCAAGATCCCGGACATCCCGGCCGACACCCAGGTCCGGGAGATCCGCCGCGTCGGCGTCCTCGGCGCCGGCACGATGGGCGGCGGCATCTCGATGGCCTTCGCCAACGCCGGCCTGCCGGTGTCGATCGTCGAGCAGCACCGCGATGCGCTCGACCGCGGTCTGGCCACGGTCCGGCGCAACTACGAGCGCAGCGCGTCCCGCGGCCGGTTCACCCTGGACCAGGTCGAGGAGCGGATGGGGCTTCTCGACGGCGGCACGGACCAGGATGCCCTGGGTGAGTGCGACCTCGTCATCGAGGCCGTATTCGAGGACATGGAGCTCAAGAAGCGCGTGTTCGCCGGACTCGACCGGATTGCCAAACCGGGCGCGCTGCTGGCGACGAACACCTCCTACCTCGACGTCAACGCGATCGGCGCCGAGACTGGGCGGCCCGAGGATGTGGTCGGCATGCACTTCTTCAGTCCCGCGAACGTCATGAAGCTGGTCGAGGTCGTCCGCGGCGAGAAGTCGGCGCCCGACGCCGTCGCGACCGCGATGTCGATCTCCCGGACGATCGGCAAGGCGCCGGTCCTGGTCGGCGTCTGCCACGGCTTCGTCGGCAACCGCATGCTCTTCCAGCGCCGGCTCCAGGCCGACCGCCTGGTGCTGGAGGGCGCGCTGCCGTGGGACATCGACCGCGTGCTCTACGACTTCGGCATGCCGATGGGTCCGTTCCGCATGAGCGACCTCGCCGGCCTGGACGTGGGCTGGAACGCGGCGACCTCCTCGTCCAGCACCCTGCGTGAGATGCTCTGCGAGCGGGACCGGCGCGGGCAGAAGACGGGCCGCGGCTACTACGTGTACGACCCCGCCACGCGCGCCGCGGCGCCGGACCCGGAGGTCATGGACCTGGCCCGCGACCTGGCGAAACGGCTCGGCATCGAGCAGCGCGAGATCGACGACGAGGAGATCCTGAACCGCTGCCTGCTCTCCTCCGTCAACGAGGGAGCGAAGATCCTCGAAGAAGGCATCGCCATCCGCGCCAGCGACATCGACGTGATCTGGATCAACGGCTACGGCTGGCCCGTCTACCGAGGCGGCCCCATGTTCTGGGCCGACGAGTTCGGCCTCGGCAACATCGTCGACATCCTCGACGACTACGCCGCCCGCTTCGACCCCGACCAGTGGCAGGCCGCGCCGCTGTTGCGCGAGACCGCCGCAGCGGGCGGCCGGCTGAGCGGTTAGCGGCGGCGGCCCGGGGCGCGGGGCTCACCCGCCCGCTCCGGGCCACAGGGGGTAAGGGACCCAGCGGACGTGCGCGCTTTCTCGGATACGGGGAGGTTGGCGCGCACTTCACTACGCTCGCTCCGGTTGGACATCGCCCGGCGTTGTGTCATCGGGCGTCGCTCGCTTCGAGCCCGCTGGGTCCCTTACCCCCTGAGGCCCTGCGCAGGCTGGACGGGGTCGGCTTGGCGTTCACCGCACCGGATTGTCGGTGCGGTGGGCTTCCAGAGGTGGTAGCTGAGACGAAGGCACGAAACCAGCGAAGCGGTTTGCACACTGACCGGCATCCCTGTGGCCGCTGCTACTGTTCCCCGATGCTTGGCCAGAAGCGTTGTCGGGGTCTGAGGTGGCTACCAGTCGGGGTGACGGTGGCGCTCGGGGTCGCTGGTTCTGGTCAGGAACTTGCCGAAACCGACTGGTCGGTCGTTACCGGCAACAACGCGAGTCAGCGGTACGCGCCGCTTGAGCAGATCGATCGCGACAACTTTGCCGAACTGGAAGTCGCCTGGCGCTGGTCGTCGCCCGATAACGACTTGATGACAGGAGAGGGTGGCCAGGGCGGGCGGCGCATGGCGCCGCGAAACCACGAAGCGATCCCGATCAAGGTCGGCGATCGCCTGTACGTGACGACCGGCTACGGCCAGATCGCGGCCATCGACATCGAACAGGGCACGAGCCTCTGGACCTACGATCCGCAGGCCTACTTCCACGGCCGTCCCGCGAACCTCGGCTTCGTCCATCGCGGAGCGACCTACTGGGACGACCCCGACCTTCCGGGTGACGGGGGCCGCCTGCTTTGGGCCGGGGGCGACTCCTTCCTGCGCGCCGTGGACACCCTGAGCGGCGAACCGATCGCCACGTTCGGCGACGGTGGCGGAGTCGATCTGACCCTGGGGCTGCGCCGCGCGGTGGCGCGCCGGGTCTACAGCGTCAGTTCGCCGGTCACCCTGTGTCGCGACGTGGTGATCGTCGGCTCTTCGATCTCGGACGGTCCCCGCGCGCCGGAGGCGCCGCCGGGCGACGTGCGCGGATTCGATGTCCGCACCGGCGAGCAACTCTGGACCTTCCACTCGACACCGCAGGAGGGCGAACCCGGGCGTGGTACCTGGGAGAAGGGGTCGTGGAAGATCAGCGGCAACACGAACGTGTGGACGCTGATGAGCGCCGACTCTGAGCTCGGCCTCGCCTATCTGCCGTTCGGCACGCCGACGAACGACTGGTACGGCGGCCACCGTCTCGGCGACAACCTCTACGCCGAGTCGCTGGTCGCGGTCGACTGCGAGACCGGGGAGCGGCGCTGGCACTTCCAGATGGTCCACCACGGCCTGTGGGACTACGACCTGCCGACTCCGGCCATCCTCGGCGACATCGAGGTCGAAGGCACGACGATCCGCGCCGCGATGCAGCTCTCCAAGCAAGGCTTCCTCTACGTCTTCGACGCCCGGACCGGCGAGCCGGTGTGGCCGATCCTGGAGCGCGAAGTGCCCCAGACGGGCATCGTCGGCGAGCGCACGTCGCCGACCCAGCCCTTCCCCACCAAGCCGCCGGCCTTCGACCGCCAAGGCATCGGCCCGGACGATCTGATCGACTTCACGCCCAAGCTCCGCAGCGAGGCGCGGGCCATCCTCTCCCGGTACCAGTACGGCCCGATGTTCACGCCGCCCACCGAACGCGGCACGTTTCTGATGCCCGGCTACGGCGGCGGCGCGAGCTGGCCAGGAGGCGCCTTCGACCCGGAGACCGGCATGCTCTACGTGCCGTCCTTCACGTGGCCCGTGGTCAATACGCTCCGTGAGCCGGACGCCAGCCGCTCGTCCTTCGACTACATCGGCCGCATCACCAGCGATGTCCGCGGCCCGCGCGACCTGCCCCTGGTCAAACCGCCCTACTCCAGGGTCACCGCCTACGACATGAACCGCGGCGAGATCGCATGGACGGCGCCCCTGGGCTACGGCCCGCGCCGCCATCCGGCGCTCGCCGGGCTCGACCTGCCGGCCCTGGGCTCCGGTGCCCGCGGGCACGTCGTGGCGACGAAGACGCTCCTGTTCGTGACCTCCGGCCGGTCGCTCGCCTTCCGCGCCATCGACCAGGAGGCGACGGCTGCGGGCGCGGGCCGTGACGACTGGCGCGTCGAGACCCCGGCGCTGCGCGCGTTCGACAAGGCGACCGGCGAACTCGTCGGCGAGATCGAGCTGCCCGCGCACACCGACGGCAGTCCCGTCACCTTCCTCCATCGCGGCCGGCAGTACCTGGTGTTCGCGCTCGGCGGGCGCGGCGCGCCGTTCGAGTTGGTCGCCTACCGGCTGCCGGTCTGATCCACGCAGGCGCGCTGGCTACAGCTACGGACACCCCCTCGCAGCCAGAGAGACAGAAAAAAAGCACGAGGAGCAGCAAGATGAGAACCGAGAAGCACCTCTACCGATCGGCCCTGTCCCTTGTCACGGCCGCGGTCCTCGTCGCCGGCGCCGGGTGTGCGCCCGGCGGCGATCCGTCCTCGATGGACGGCGAGACGACGAGCAGTTTCGGCGCCTACACCCGTGAAGCGACCTACGACGGCGCGAACCGCTACTCCGTCTACGTGCCGATGCCGGACGGCGTCCGCATCTCGGTCGACTACTTCGTACCGACGGCGGGCGGCGAGGAGGCTTCGGAACCGCTGCCGACGATCCTCCACTACACCCGCTACACCCGCGCGTTCCTGATCGAGGACGAGAACGGAGAACCCCGGCTCCTCGCCACAGGCGAGCAGGATCCCGTCCTCCAGCACATGCTCCACCGCGGCTACACGGTCGTCGTCGCCGACGCTCGCGGCACCGGCGCCTCCTTTGGTGTGCACAACGGCGCCTTCTCGATCGAGGAGACCGCCGACTCGTTCCACATCATCGAGTGGATCGCGGCGCAGCCCTGGTCGGACGGCAACGTCGGCATGCACGGGCGCTCCTATCCCGGCATGACCCAGTACCAGGCCGCAACCCAGGCGCCGCCGGCGCTCAAGGCGATCTTCGCCGAGATGGCCGGGCCGACGCCCTACGACTTCGTGTTCCGGGGCGGCACCTACAAGAACGAGTTCATCGACACGTGGGGCTCCGGCACCAGGCAAGCGGATCTGTCGACCGCTCCCGCCCCCGTCGACGACGACGCCTCTGGCGCCATGCGCGACGCGGCGGTGGCCGAGCACGCCGCCAACATCTGGGCGCAGGACCTCGTCGGCACCGGGGCCGCCTCTCTCCGCGACTGGACCTACCAGACGGAGAACGCCCGCGCGGATTGGGACACCACAGGCACCATCGACGACCTGGAGGCGATCGACGCCTCAGAGATCGCGATCTACCACCTGGTCGGCTGGTACGACATCTACACCTCGCAACAGCCGATGCTCCACGCCAGTCTCGAGGCCGCGCCGCAGAAGATGATGGTCGGCCCCTGGGTCCACAGCGGCGGCTACGGCGGCGCGGTGCACAAGGCCGAGTTCCTGCGCTGGTACGACTACTGGCTGAAGGGCATCGAGAACGGGGTCATGGACGAACCGCCTGTCCACTACTACGTCATGGAGGGCAACCACACGCTGCCCGAGGACTCCGAAGTCACTGCCAGCCTGGACGAGGAGCGTTCCGAGGACGGCTCGACGTGGATCGGCACGGATGTCTGGCCGCCAGCGGGGCTGACCGCCCAGCGCTTCGAGCTCGCCGGCAGCGGTCTGCTGGGCGACTCCGCCGGCGACCCCGGCCAGGACGAGTACACCGTCGACTACACGTCGGCCATGGGCTCCTTCTCCCGGTGGATGAACGGCCACAGCTCCCGGCGGCAGGACCGGCGTGGAACGACCTTCTTCGACGAGCGCTCGGCCGAGAACGCGAAGGCGCTCACCTACACCACCGAACCCATGGTGGAAGCGATGACCATCGTCGGCTATCCGGTGCTGCGCCTGAACGTCACCTCGACCCACGACGACGGCGACTTCTTCGTCTACCTGGAGGAAATCGACGCCGACGGACGCTCGCACTACGTCACCGAGGGCGCGCTGCGCGCGTCCTACCGGGCGGTCGACGAAGCGCCCTGGGAGGACTTCGGCCTCCCCTTCCACCGCGGCCACGCGGAAGACCTCGAGCCCTTGCCCGACGAGCCCGCCGAACTCGTGATCGACCTGATGGGCACCGCCATCACGATCGACGCGGGCCACCGCCTGCGGCTGACCATCGCCGGCGCCGACGCCGCGAATCACGCGCTGTACCCCGACCCGGAAGGCGTCGCCGCGCCGACGATCTCGGTCCACCGGGGCGGCGAGAGTGGCTCGTGGCTCGAGGTGCCGGTGGCTCCTTAGACTCCTGAGCCAACCTCATCAGCTTTCGCGGACGGTAGCTGCGAACCCGGCGAGACGGCCGGTTGTCATCGACGAGGTCCAACGGGTACCGCAGCTTCTCCAGGTCGTGCACCAACTGATCGAGCGCGACAAGACCCTTCGCTTCGTGCTCACCGGCTCCAGTGCCCGAAACCTCCGGCGTACGGGTGTGGATCTGCTGGCGGGTCGTGCCCTCCTCACCACGATGCACCCCTTCATGGCGGCTGAGCTCGGCACTGCCTTCAGCCTTGGCAGGGCTCTGGAGCTGGGCCTGATTCCACTGGTCGTGGACGCGCCCGAGCCCGAAGCGGCTCTCCGCACCTACGCGGGCATCTACGTCCGCGAGGAAGTGCAGGCCGAAGGTCTGCTGAGAAACGTCGGTGCATTCGCCCGCTTCCTCGAAGCCGCGAGCGTCAGCCACGCATCGGTCCTGAACGTCTCCAACCTGGCCCGCGAATGCCAGGTCGAACGGAAGGTCACGACGAGCTACCTGTCCGTGCTGGAGGACCTCCTCCTTGCGTTCACGCTTCCGGTCTTCAGACGACGGGCTCGGAGGCGGTTGACGGTTCACCCGAAGCTCTACTTCGTTGATGCCGGCGTGTTCCGTTCGCTCCGCCCAAAGGGGCCGTTCGACCGCGCCGACGAACTGGCTGGACCGGCGCTCGAAGGTCTCGTGGCGCAGCATCTTCGAGCATGGATCGCCTACTCAGGACGCGACGACGCCCTGTTCTCTTGGCGCACCAGATCCGGCAGCGAAGTCGACTTCGTCCTCTACGGCGAAAGCGGGCTGTTCGCGATCGAGGTCAAGAACCGCCGCACAATCCATCCCCGCGACTTCAGGGGACTCAAAGCCTTCGTCGAGGACTATCCGGAAGCGACCCCCGTCCTCCTTTACGGCGGACCGCGGACGCTCCGGCGCGGCGTTCTTTGCTTGCCTTGCGAGGGATTCCTGCGGCGCCTGGCGCCGGAGCTGTCCCTGGAAGCAGCGCTACAAACAACTTCCGTTTGACTCGTTCTCCGATCGGCCCCGGCCGTTCACGGGAACAGACGCCGGTCCCACCAGACGGGCGTCTCCAGCCCGACCTCAACCGGCAGACCCTCGTAGTCGGGGTGACGCGTGTTGATGACGATGTTGCTGTCCGTGCGGGCCACAACCGAAGGCACGACGAGGATCACGCTTCGGCGCTCCCGGTACCAGTCCCGGCCAAAGCGCTGGGACGCTGCGCGGGTCTGCCGATGCCAGTCCGGCAGGACGTCGGTCGTCACGACCTCGTAGCTGGTTCCCGCGGGCAGGACGATCTCCACGGAGTGTTGGTTCGGTGGAACCCGCGCTGACCAGCCGACCAGCATCTCCAGCATGGCCGTCGAGTAGTTCCGCGAGGCGTAGATCACCTCGGCGCCTGCCTCGTGCCATCTACCGGCAGCGCGCCTGGCGCCTTCCGCGCTCCACACCGGGAACCTCCCGTCGGCGTCGCCGATGCGATACGCCCACATCGGCGACGCCAGCCGCCGCACCATCAGACGGGAAAGCCGGCCTCGGCCTGATGAATCACATCGAGCACCGCCCGCGCGCCGGCGGAACTCGAGCAGGCGACATCGAGCGGCCTCTCGCCATCCAGCAGAGCATGCCGCGACGTCAGGTAGGCCTCGATTCCCTCCCTCTCTCCGTGGTACACCCGGCTCAGCGCATTGACGACGCGGCTGAGCTCGTAGAGCCGCTCGCTCATCTCCCTCGACAGGGGCTTGCCTGCGTTGCGGGCACGCCGCAGCGTGGCCTCGGGGATCACCGGTCCTACGATGTTCCTGGTGCCCAGAATCTCCGTCAGCACAGACACCGCGGCCGTGGGCAGGCCGCGGCCAACCCGGCGCGCGAGTTCCAGGTTGCTCAGGACTTCGGCATCCTCGATCCCGAGGAGCGCTCCCAGACAGGCAGCCTCGGTTACCGGCAGGTCGGCCGAGTTGGCGTAGGTCTCAAGTACGGCGGAGGCATCGGCTTTCGTCATTTGACGACCCTACGGCAGTCATTTGGCGCACGTCAAGGGCTGATCCTTCCCCGCGCGCCTCGACAGACTACGCGCCGGCCATCTCCTGCGACCGGACCTTGCGGCTAGCGGCGGAGTCCGCTCCAGCCAGCACCAGGGTCCACATGCGACGGATTTCGGCACCGTCCGTACCGTCGGCATCGCACGTGACCGCGTACCAGCCAACGAGGGCCGCCGTGGCGCCCGCGTCGTGGTTCACCGTCGCACGGAGTTGCAAGTCACCGCCCCGCTCGGTTCCCGCCGCGCCGGCCCGGCGTTCGAGCTCGACATCCGAGAACCCGAGTACGCGCCGGTGGACCGGAAACAGGGCCTTGTACGCACTCTCCTTGGCCGAGAACGCCAGCGTGAACATCTCCTCCTCGCTCAAGCCGCCGTTCCCGCCGTGACGAAGCTCCCATTCCCGATCGGTCAACACCCGCGGCCCGAGACGCGCAGCCTGCCTCGCCGACACGACGCGCTCTACATCGACACCCAGACCCATGTACCGGTTCGCCGCCGCAACCGCGGCGAACCCGGCGCCCGCGCCGTGGGAGATCGAACCGACGACACCCTCCGGCCAAAGCGGTACGTCGTCCTCGTCGGCGCCGAGGCCACCCTGTGAAGCACACGCCCCGAGCAGTTCCCTGAGCGCAAGCCGGGCGGCGATCCGGCCGGCCAGGTACTCCCGCCGGCGCTTGTCGATGGCTCCTTCGAGGGCGCCCGGCAACTCGATCGCCAGACTTCGCGCTTCCTCGATCAGGTCGTCCAGGCTGCCGATCAGCTTCGCGGCCACGGCAATGTCTCGAGGAAGAGCCCGAGCCAGCCTCGCGGGGATTCCCGTAGCCGTGCTCACGCCAGGAAGTAGCGCCGCTGCTCCGGCGTCGGCACGGGGCACTCGGCCAGCCGTCGCCCGACGTGTTGGCGATTCCGCGCCACCAGCCTGTAGCCCCAGTCGAGGACCGGCCGGGGCGCCATCCACGGCAGCAGCGCGAGCCAGCGTTCCGGCCCGCGCAACTGCGACGCCAGCCAGATCACCGCCTCGCTGCGCACCCGGATCTCGCCCGCCGCCGAAGTCTCGGCCGACGGGGCGCCTTCGCCCGCTTCCACCGACCCGCCATCGGTCGCCGCGGGCAAGCTCTGGATCACCATGCTGTCGAGCCCGGCGAGGTCGGGCCGCATCGCGGTCAGGCGCTTGAACAACTCACCGTCCTGGGGCGCGAAGCGGACCCCCGACGGTACGCCCCGAGCCAGACACCGCGCCACCGACCAGTTGCAGAGCGCGCACTCGCCGTCGTAGTAGACGATGACCCTGGCTGGCCAAGGCTCGCGACGCTTGTCCATGGCCCTTCATTCTACGGTCGCGGCGTCACCCGCGTTTCCGGCCGCCGCCGTGCCCCGGTTCGGGGCCGCCCCCGGCAGCAGGGGCGTAGCCCGTCCCATCGCTTCCTCCGCGCGTTCGACGAGCCGGTCCAGGCCCATGCGCGTGCGCGCGCTGACCGCGATCGCTTCGAGCGGATCCGCCAGTAGCCGGGCCCGCTCCTCGGTCACCAGATCGCACTTGTTCAGCACCACCAGGAGCGGCTTCGAGGTGAGCGACAGTTCGTCGATCAGCCCTTCGACCGCCTTCGCCTTGGTGCGCCAGGACGGATCGGAGGCATCGACGACGTGCAGCAGCAGATCCGCGTCGCCGAGTTCCTCCAACGTGGCGCGGAACGCCCGCACCAGGTCGGACGGAAGCTCGGCAATAAAACCGACCGTGTCGGTGATCACCACTTCGCCCTCCCTCGGAAAGCGAATCCGCCGGCTGGTCGGGTCGAGCGTCACGAACAGTTGCGGCGCGGTCTCCACCGAACTCCGGGTCATCGCATTGAGCAGCGTGCTCTTGCCGGCGTTGGTGTAGCCGATCAGGGACAGCACCGGCACCTTCCGGTCGCGCCGCCGGCTGCGGGCCACGTCCCGCTGCCGCGACAGCCGCTCGACCTGCTTCTCGAGCTTGCGGATCCGGTCGCGGATACGCCGGCGGCCCACCTCCAGCACCGTTTCGCCCGGCCCGCGGCCACCGATACCTCCAGTAAGCCGTGACAGGCCCTCATCCCTCTCGGTCAGCCGCGGCAGGGAGTACCGCAACTGGGCCAGCTCGACCTGCAGCTTTCCGTCCCGGGAGCGGGCGCGCTGCGCGAACACGTCAAGGATCAGTTGGGTGCGATCGATCGCCTTGAGGCCGGTCGCGTCCTCGAACGCGCGGGCCTGCCCCGGCTTGAGGTCGATGTCGAAGATCGCCACTTCGGCGCCGGCCCGCATGCTCTGCAACACGATCTCAGTCAGCTTGCCGCGGCCGACAACGGTCCGTGGGTGAATGCGCGACCGGCGCTGGCGCATCACGCCCGCCACTTCGACACCCGCCGAGCGCACGAGCTCCACCGTCTCCTGAAAGTGGCCGTCGTCCGGCCGGACGCCGATCACCAGCGCGCGCTCGAGCTGAGCCTCGCGTCCGCTGCGCCGTCGGCCCATCTCCCGCTCGACCGCCCGGATGGTTGCCGCGAAGTCGAGTTCCAGTTGGTAGACCTGCGGCGCCTGTACACGGAGGAACTGCGCGCTCTCGCCGCCGCCGTCCGCGGTCGGCTCGGGCGCCAGATACGCGACTTCGATACCGCCCGCCGAGCCGTCCTTCAGGGCCTGAAGCACCGCGACCATGTCCAGTCGCAGCAGCGCCAGGTCATTGAGATCGTCGGCGGTCAGACTCTCGCCACGCAGGTGGGTGTGGACGAGACGCAGCCGCCGGAAGCGTCCGGGGCCGCCCCGCAGGCGCCCGATATCGGGAATCTCGAGCTGCCTGGCATCGCCGACGATCACCTTGCTGACGGCGCCGTCACGCGTAAGGAGCACCCCGACCTGGCGTCCGATCTCACGCGAGAGCGCGCACAGGTGGCGAGCCAGTTCGGTGGAGACCACCTGGTCGGGCCGCACCTTCCGCCGGTAGGTCCGTTCGAGCGCGCCGCGCTGCGCGGCCTTCAGCCCGCGAATGTCGCCGTGCAGAGGTTTCATCTAAGGGCAGTGGCCGTGTTTGAATCGCAAAGTCAAGAAACTGCTATGCTTGCCGCCTCGGCGGCGACGCTGGCCCCACTCGGCAAGCGCCGCGCAACTCGATAGCACGAGTCAGCGTTTGGCTTCAGCCTTTGTCCTCTAGACGGTCCGTCCATTCTGAGACGACTCACGTCGCCCGAGGGCCAACTGAACAGCCCGTGGTGCACTCAAGGCTACACCCGCCGCCCGAAATGACGCTCCGGTACACCAACCGACTCGCGCAGGTGGAACTGCAGCGAACGCAGGGCAGCCGTCCAGCGGGTTCCGTTCATGGAATCCCGTCGCGGCTTGGCGCCCGCGCAACCGGAGACGTCCACACCGATTCAACCGACGGCGCACTCGCCGTCCCCCGGAGACTTTGTGACCCGAAGAATGCTCATCAACGCGCGAAGCTCGAGCGAGCTCCGCATCGCCATCGCCAACGACTCGATACTCGAAGACCTCAAGATCGATATCGCCGAGCGGGGGCTGACCCGCGGCAACATCTACTACGGCAAGATCGCCAACATCGAGCCGAGCCTGAACGCCGCCTTCATCGACTACGGCGCCCCGAAACACGGCTTCCTGGCCATCCAGGATGTCGTGCCGGACGCGTACTACCAGGCGGCGTCTAAGAGCCAGCGGCCCAAGATCGGGGACGTACTCGTCCGCGGCCGCCCGATCGTGGTTCAGACCACGCGCGAGCCGGAGGGCAACAAGGGCGCTGCCCTGACCACGAACCTGAGTCTGGCGGGGCGCTACCTGGTGCTTTCGCCCTTCGACAAGACCAGTGGCGTTTCCCGCAAGGTCGACAGCGAGGAGGTCCGCCTCAAGCTGAAAGCGATGGCGGAATCACTGCCGGTGCCGGAGGGCGGCGGTGTGATCGTACGCACCAACGCCCTCGGCCAGACGAAGATGGCGCTGAGCCGGGACATGAACGCGCTGCTCCGGCTGTGGAAGCGCATCTCCCGGGACGCCCGCGACGCGAAGGGCACGAGGCTGCTCTACAGCGACCAGGACATCGTCCTGCAGGGACTGCGGGACTACCTCGACAGCGCGATTGAGGAGGTCTGGGTCGACGAGGACGGCGCCCACGGACGCGCCGAGCTGTACATGCGGGCCTTCATGCCGCGCAGCAAGACGGTGTTGCACCGCTACACCGGCCGCAAGCCGTTGTTCTCGGTCTACGAACTGGAGCCTCAGATCGAGAACATCTTCGAACGCCGGGCGGAACTGCCCGCCGGCGGCTCGATCGTCATCGACCCGACCGAGGCTCTGACCGCGATCGACGTCAACTCCGGCCGCTCAAAGAAGGCATCGAGTCAGGAAGAGACCGCGGTCAACACGAACATCGAGGCCGCGGCCGAAGTCGGCCGGCAGCTTCGCTTGCGCGACATCGGCGGCCTGATCGTGGTCGATTTCATCGACATGCGCAGTCCCCGCAATCGCCGCAAGGTCGAGAAGGCGATGAAGGACGCGATGAAGGCCGACAAGGCGCGCTCCAGCGTCGGCCGGATCAGCGACAACGGGTTGCTCGAGATCAACCGCCAGCGGATCCACCAGGCGCTCCAGTTGCGTACTCACAGCGACTGCCCGAACTGCGGCGGCACCGGCCGCGTCGCCAGTCCGGACCTTGTCGCACTGCGCCTGCTGCGCAACATCGAATCCCACGGCGCCGCCGGCTACATGCGGGGCGTGCGGATGGCCCTGACGCCGCAGCTTGCCGACTACCTGCAGAACCGGAACCGCGAAGCGCTCGCGAAGTTCGAACGGGAGTTCGATCTCGAGATCGAGATCTCGGGCGAGCCTCAAATGCAGGGCCGCGAGCCGGAGATCAGTTGGATCGCTCGCGATCTGGACGAAGTGAAGAAGCGCGAGCGGGAAGAGGCGCAGGAGAAGAAGCTCGAACAGGAGATGTTGGCCACGCCGTCGATCGGCGACAACGAGGACGTCCACCAGCCGCAGGAGGTGGACGAGGACGGACCGGACGGCGCGGCCAAGGACAGACCGGACAGCGTGGCCCAGGCAACGCCGAAGAAACGTGGGCGTCGAGGCGGTCGCAGACGCCGTTCCGCTGCCGGGCGAAAGGCGAAGGCGAAGGAGCAGCCGAAGAACGGCGACGCCGCCTCGAAGGACGGCAGGGAGGCAGCGGCCGCGATCGCGTCGGCGCCCACGCCGGGACCGAGCGCGGACACGGCCGCCATCAAGGTGCCCGGCATCGACACGCCGGCTGCAGGAGCAGCACCGGCCGCCAACGACCAGCCCGCCGCGGCCGAAGCGGCCACCGGCAACGGCGCACCGCGGCCGACCAAGCGGCGGCGACGCCGGCGGCGACCCCGGCGAGCCCCGACCGCGACCGAGGGCGGCGAGTCGCAGCCCTCGGACGGCGGCAACCCGTAGCGGCGACGCCAGACAGCGCAACCCCCTGAAAACACGAGGGTTTGACAACTGCCCGACCGATCGAACAGCATCGTGACAAATCGTTCCGCTCGCGTCGCGAGGCGTGGCGGCGGTCCCGGGGTCAATCGGGGCGATCCCGCGACCGGGTGGGGTGGGACCCACCGCTTTGTGGATGTGCCCGGAAAGGAGGTGGTCTAGTGGAATACTGTAGATGCGGCTTGATGGAGGTGGCGGCTCCCTAGGTAACCCCTACCTGGCGTAGGGCACCTCCTTCGGGAAGCGATCCCACGCCATCCCATCGGCCAAACGCTTGACCGAGCCGCGCAAACCGCGGTCCAAGAGCGTCAGCGGAGCCCCGAGGAGCAGACGCCCTCGGGGCTCTTTCCTTTCCGATTTGCCGCAGGCCCTTACCGCTCAGGGCTCAGTTCCGTACAATCGCCACCCCCACAATCCTGGCTCCATCCAAAGCGCCCGATGACGTGCGTGCGGATTCACCTGCGGAGACGAACATGGCGGCAATCGGCACCCCCACAAAACTGCTTGAGGGCAGACCCAAGGTCAAGGGCTCGCTGCGCTACTGCGGCGACCTCGAACGGCCCGGCCTGCTCCATGCCCGTCTGGTCACCAGCCCGCACGCGCACGCCGAAGTGCTGAGTATCGATACCGCGGCGGCGGAGGCCCTGCCCGGCGTCGCCGCCGTCATCACGGCAGCGGATCTGCCCGAACTCCCGGCCAATAGCCGGGCGATGCTCATGCTCGCGCGCGATCGGGCGATCTTCGTCGGCCATCCGGTCGCCCTGGTCCTGGCCGAGGACGAGGCCCGGGGCGCGGATGCAGCGGAAGCGGTCGAGGTCGACTATCGGCCGCTCGACGCCTCGGTCACCCTGGAACAGGCCGAGGCGCCTTCGGCGCCGCCGGTGTGGCCCAATGGCCTGCCCGGCCAGTCCGCGGAGGCGGCAGCGCACGGCGCCGGAGGCGGCGGCGACGACGGCGGCGAGGGTCCCTCGTCGCCCAACGTAACGAACCGCATGCGCTTCGACCGCGGCGACCTCGCGGCCGGCTTCGCCGCCGCCGACGCCGTAGTCGAACGGAGCTTCTCCACCGCGGGGGTTCACCAGTCCTACATCGAACCGCACGTGGCATTGGTCGACCCGGACCCAATGGGCACCGGGATGACGATCTACAGCTCCACCCAGGCGACGTTCTACATCCGGGACACGGTCGCCTATGTGCTCGGCCTGTCCCACGATCAGGTGCGCGTGGTCGGCACGCCGGTCGGCGGCGGCTTCGGCGGCAAGTTCCTGCTCTACGAACCGCTCCTGGCCATCGCCGCCACCCAGCTCCGGCGCCCGGTGCGACTGATGATGAGCCGCACCGAGGAAATGCTGGCCGCCACTCCGGCGCCTTCGACCCGGATCACGATCCGCGCCGGCGCCAAGCGGAGCGGCGAACTGACGGCGCTGGAAGCCGAGCTGGCGATGGACTGCGGCTGCTTCCCATCGTCCATGACCGCACTCGCCGGCACCCTGCTCGGCAGTTCCTACCAGACGCCGAATCAGTCCGTCGGCGGCTACGAGGTGGTCACGAACAAGCCGTCGATCGGCGCCTACCGGGCGCCGCTGGCCCCGCAGGCGGCGTTCGTGGTCGAGACCGTGCTCGATCAACTGGCCCAGGAGCTGGGGCTCGACCCGCTCGAGATGCGGTTGCAGAACGCCTCGGAGCCCGGCCAGCCGATGGCCTCCGGGATGCCCTGGGCCGGCATGGGCCAACGCCAGGTGCTGGAGGCGCTTAAGGCCCACCCCTCGTGGCAGAACCGCGAGCAGGCAAGGGCGAAGGGCCGCGGAGTCGGCATCGCGCTCGGCGCCTGGCCCGGCGGCACGGAGCCCGCGGCTGCCGCCTGTGCACTCCAGGGCGACGGTACGCTCAAGGTTCACATCAGTTCGGCCGACATCACCGGCACCAACACGAGTCTGGCCCTGATCGCGGCCGAGGCCTTCGGCGTCGAACCGGAACGGGTCACGATCGCCACCGGCGACACCTCGAGCGGTCCCTTCGCGGGCTCCTCCGGCGGCAGCAAGATCCTCTACACGGTCGGCCCGCCGGTCATCCAGGCCGCCCGTGAGGCCAGGCAGCAGACCCTGGAACTCGCAGCGGCGACCTTCGAGGCCGCCCCGGAAGACCTGGAGATCGTGGACGGCGAAGTCCGGGTCAAGGGATCGCCCGACAAGGCCATTCCACTCAAGAAGATCGCCCAACGCACGATGCGCTTCGGCAGCCGGCAGGCGCCGGTGTTCGGTCACGGACGCCACGCCCAGACCGGGCAGGCGCCCGGCTTCTGCGCCCAGCTCGCCGAGGTGGCGGTCGACCGGGAAACGGGCCGCGTGAAGGTCGAGAAAGTGGTGATCGTCCAGGACTGCGGACGCGCGATCAACCCACCGGCGGTCGAAGGGCAGATGATGGGCGGCGCCATGCAGGGCATCGGCTGGGCGCTCTACGAGGAGATGGCCTACAGCGACGACGGCCAACTGCTGACGGCGACCCTGAACGACTACGCCCTGCCTCACTTCGTCCACGGACCGACCGAGGTAGAGACGGTGCTGGTCGAGGTACCCGCGGAGGCCGGTCCGTTCGGCGCCCGGGGCGTCGGGGAACCGCCGGTCATTCCTACCGCGGCCGCGGTCGCCAATGCGATCGCCGATGCCTGCGGCGTCCGGCTCACCGAGCTGCCGATGACGCCACCCAGGGTTCTCGCGGCGCTCAGCACCGTCAACGGAGCCTGAGCGACAGCATCCGAGCGCCGGTACACTGCCGGACGAAGATGGTCCGCGGCGGCATCGAGACTTGGGCGCTGGCGGCCGCCGGGCTACTCGCCGCGGCGGCGCTCGGTGCGCCGCTCCTGGGCGTTGCCGGATGGCAGCCCTTGGGCGTGGGTGCCGCCGTGGCGTTGGGTCTGCTCTACGTCGTTTGCCGCGTTCTGGCGCTGGAACCCCTCCTCGACCGTTCCGCGGCCTCGAAACGGCCGCCGCTCGTCTTTCTGCTCCTGCCCTTCGCCTTCTTCCTGGCGCTGATTCCGTGGTCGATCAGTACGCGGGCGCCCGACGGCGACGAGCCCTGGTTCCTCCTGGTCACCCACAGCATCGCCCACGACTTCGACCTCGACCTGGCGAACAACTATCGCGACCGGGACTCGCTCACCTTCATGCCCCGCGCGATCGAGCCGCAGCCGGGAGACCCCGAGAAGCCGGACGACGTCGTCCACTCCCGGCACGGCGCCCTGCTGCAGACAGTCATGGCGCCGGCGTACCGCCTGGGCGGCAGGGCCGGCGCCATGATCGTGATCGCGGCGGTGGCCGCGCTCAGCGCCTGGCTCCTGCTCGATCTCACCGCGTTCAGCCAGGATGCCCGGGCAAGACTCCTCGTCTACCTGACATTCAGCTTCACCGCCCCCTTCCTGATCTACAGCCAGCAGATCTGGGCCGAAGTCGCCGCCGTTCTGCTCGCCGTTTCCGCGTACCGGCAGATCACCCGCCTCACAGCCGGCCCGCAAGGCCGATCACTCGACGCCTTCCGAGCGAACTGGGGCTCCTGGCTACTGCTCGCCGGGGCATTGGCCCTGCTACCGGCGCTCAAGCTCCGATTCGTCCTGATCAGCGCGGTGCTGGCTCTGATCTGCGTGCTCCGTCTCGGACCGGGCCTCCGCGGTCGTGGCGCGGTGGTGCTGACGACCGTGCTCGCTCCCGCCGGCGCCCTTGTCCTGTGGCTGAACCGCAGCGTCTTCGGCACCGTCCTCGGAATGCACTCCTGGAGCGAACTGGCGTTCGACCGCGAGTCGGCAGTGAAGCTGGCGCTGGGCCTGAACGGGCTGTTCTTCGATCTCGCCTACGGCCTGGTCGCCTGCGCACCGATCTGGCTCCTCCTTTTTCCCGCCGCCGTGGTCGCCTGGCGGCGCAACCGCCGCCTTCTGTTCGAAGTCGCGCTGATCGCCGCGCCGACGCTGCTGCTGATCGCCTCGCGCCGCGAATGGTACGGCGGCTGGTCGCCGCCGTTTCGCTACGGCCTCGTCGTGCTGCCCTTCCTCGCCCTGCTGCTGGTGCCGCTGTTCGAGCGGCGATTCAATTCCGGCCGCGCCGCCTCGGCATCCAAGGCCGCCGCCGGTGGCCTCCCGGCGGGCGTTACGGCACTGGCCCTCGTCCTGGCCCTGCTAAGCGGGGCGCTGGCCGTGCTCTACGTGGTGGAACCCGGCTGGACCTACAACCTGGCCGACGGCCGCCACCACCTGATCCACTACCTGGAGGCTCGCAGCGGTGTGGACTTCGCGCGCTTCCTGCCTTCGGCCACACGGCCCCGGAGTGCGACCTGGCTGGTCCCCATCGTCGCCGTCTGCCTCGCTCTCGTTGCGGGGCGCGTCCGGCACAAGGCAATCGCGGCGGCGCTTGCCGGCATCCCCGTGCTCGCCCTCGCCGTCCTCCCTGTCCTCGCCGGCTCCCTGCCGACGCGGCGATTGGAGATCGAGAGCGCCGCGATCCAGCGAAGCGGCGGAAACCTGGACCCGGAACCCTGGATCATGGACCGTACGCGGTACCCGGAAGCGTGGGTGTTCCCGGAAGGCACGCGTGCCGAAGCGCCCGTGATTCCAGGCGGCAACAAGGTGGAACTGTCCCTGACCGTCCGGCCGGTCCTGAACCGTCCCGCGCCATTGACCCTGATCGCGCGCTCCGGCATACGCGAAATCGGCCGCCTGACCTTCAACGATGATGACGGCAGCGACGCGACCGGTTGGCAGACGCGCAAGCTGCCCGCCGCGCCGTGGCTCTCAGGCGCTCCCCTCGTCCTCGAAGTCCCGCACGGCGCCGGCGAAGCGCTGCCGCAGAACGGCGTGGCGATCGACCGGGTCGACCTTCACTGGCAGTGAGCCAACCCATACACCGACGCCGGTGCAGGCCGAATCAGGGCCGGACCTCGTAGTACAGGTTCGCCGGATCCTCGAAGTCATGCATCCGGAAGCGCGTGAAGCCGCCTTCACGCACCATCCGCTCCGCCACCACCGGGTTGAAACCCAGGGTTCCGAGACCGAGGCCATCCGGTTCGGACAAGGCGGACGACATGCAGGCCGAGACGGAGAAACCGTAGAGCAGCGCGAGCACCGGATTGCGCAGGTTGTCCTCGAACCGGGGGCTGCTCCGGATGTCCTTGATCAGCCACGTGCCGTCGTCCCGGATGGCGCGGCGAATCGCGGCGATCACGAGATCCGGCCGCGTCATGTCGTGTACACAATCGAAGGTGACGACCAGGTCGAAGGCCTTCTCGGCCGGCAGATTCTCGCCCCGTGCGATCCGCCACTCCGCGTTGTTCACTCCTGCTTCCCGGGTCCGCTCACGGGCAATCTCGATCGCATACTCGGAAGGGTCGATCCCTACGAACCGCGAAGCCGGAAAGGCGCGGGCCAGGGAGAGAAGCGCCACTCCACCGCCGCAGCCGATGTCGACGACGTCGATGCCTGCACGCAGGCGTTCCTCGACACCGTCAAGCGCCGGAATGATCCGCGGCACCAGCGCCTGGCGAGTCCACGGACCGAGCATCCGCTCGGTGCGATGGGCGGCACAGGGTCCGAGCCGCTGATAGGAGAGGCCGACACCGGTCTGGAACGCTTCCGCCAAACCGTCGATCACGTCATGGCTCGGCGGATAGCCGAAGGCGCCGCCCGCAAAGGCAACCGAGCTCTCCTCGTCGGCCAGGACCGCGGCCCCCACGTCGCTGAGCTCGAAGCGCGGCTCACCGCCGTTCTCCGCACCGTGGTACTCGATCAGCCCGGCCGCGGTCTGACCGCGCAGCCACTCCAGCAGCCAGCGCTCCTTGAGCCCGCTCGCTTCGGCAAGTCCCGACACGGTGACGGGCCCGAGACCCTGCAGCGTCCGGTAGATGCCCAGACGGTCACCGAGGTGGATCATCAGGGAGACCAGTTCGCCCTGCTTGTACTTCCACACCTTCAAGGCGAAGGCGCTGACCTGGTCCGGGTCGAGCCGGCCGTAGAGGCTCTGGGTGCCGCTGTCGTCGTCCGTCATTCTGATCTTCTCCTTAGCGTGGCAAGCAGATCGGTCGCCGGACCCGGTGTCGCCGAGGCCGGAAAACGCGCTGCACGGTATCATCCGCGGTTCGCGTCAGCGGCGGCACGACAGCGCCGTACCGCGACATCTTGGACGTTGCACAGGAGGGAGTTAGAGATGCGAGCCATGCCGCTTCAAGGGACAGCGCACGCCGGGACCACGAAGATTCGGCCAGGAGCTCACCGATGGCGCTCCGCGATCTTCTACGCAACGATCGTTTTGGCGGCTCTGGCGCCCCCCCTCGCTGCTCAGGAAGAAGGCGTAGCCGCGGGCCCGCAAACCCACTGGACGGCGACCGGCGCGATAGGCGACGGCGCCGGTCCCGTCGAGCAATCGCTGCTCGAAGCGGCGCCGACCCGTGAGTCCTGGCTTCACTACGGCGGCAATTACGGAAGCTGGCGCCATTCGCCGATCACCGAACTGACACCCGAGAGCGCCTCCAGGTTGCGGCTGGCCTGGATCGCCCAGACCGGCGTCTCGGGCCAGCTCGAGTCCTCGCCCGTGGTCTACGACGGCGTGCTCTACCTGACCTCGTCGATGAACCGCCTGCTCGCCTACGACGCCAGCAACGGCAGCCTCCTGTGGCGTTACGACCACCAGAACCCCTCCGATCTGCGCATCTGCTGCGGACCGGTGAACCGGGGCGTGGGCATCTCCGGAGACGTGGTCGTCATGGGCACCCTCGACGCCCGGCTGCTCGCCTTCAACCGCAAGAGCGGCGAGTTGCTCTGGAACACCGAAGTAGAGCCCTACGCGTCCGGCTTCTCGATCACTTCGGCGCCGCTCATCGCGGAAGGCGTCGCCGTGATCGGCATCGGCGGCGGCGAGTACGGCGTGCGCGGCTTCTTCGACGGCTACGACGTTGAGACGGGCAAGCGGCTCTGGCGTCACTACACGGTGCCCGACGAAGGCCAGCCCGGCGTCGAGACCTGGGCCGGCGATTCGTACAAGACCGGCGGCGCCCCCACCTGGGCCACCGGCAGCTACGACCCGGCGACCAGGACCCTGTTCTGGACCACGGGCAATCCGTCTCCCGACTGGAACGGCGACACGCGCGAGGGCGACAACCTCTACAGCGACAGCGTTCTGGCGGTCGACATCGCAACCGGCGAGCGCAAGTGGCACTTCCAGTTCACGCCCCACGACGTCTGGGACTACGACGGCAACTCGGAGGTGTGGCTGGTCGACGTACAGGTCAACGAGCAGACGATTCCCGCCCTCGTCCAGGCGAACCGGAACGGTTATTTCTACGTCCTGGACCGGCGTGACGGCGGCTTCCTGCATGCCAGCCAGTACGTCCACCAGTTGAACTGGGCGACGCTGGACGAGAATGGCCGTCCCGTGGTCAACCCGGCGATGATGCCCGCCGACGAGCCGACCCAGCGCGTCTGCCCGGGCCTCGCCGGCGGCAACAACGCGGCCTACGCCGGCGCCTACAGTCCGGTCACGGGCCTGGCCTACGTGCCGACGATCGAGAGCTGCATGATGTTCCGCAAAGGCCTCGTCGTCTTCGTCGAGGGCATCCCCTTCTTCGGCGGTGAACCGATTCCGTCCGACACCGCCGAAGGCAAGTCCTACGGTCACCTGTCGGCCATCGACGTGAGCACCGGCGAGACCCGCTGGAGCTACCGGGATCCGACGCCGATGCTGGCCGGCGTCCTCAGCACCGAAGGCGGCCTCGTCATCACCGGCAACGCGAGCGGCCACCTGCTCGGCTTCGACGCCGAGACCGGCGACGAGGTGTGGCGCTACCAGACCGGCTCCGGAATCCGCAGCCATCCGATCGCCTACCAGCACGACGGGCGCACCTTCATGGCCGTCGGCTCCGGCGGCGGCGGCATCGTTCAGACCACGGTCGGAACCGCCCCGTCGCTGCCGGAGGGCAGCGTCCTGCTGGTCTTCGAACTCGCGCAGTGACCCGACTGGCGCCCCTTGCCGGTGTGCTGTCGATCCTCCTCTGGGCGGTCGTTCCCGCCCAGGCGGACGATCTGCGGGTCTGCCTGCTTGAGGACGACCTGCCTCGGGCCGACCGAACCGACGCCTCCGGTTTCGACCACGACCTGTTCAGGGAGGCGGCCCAGCGCCTCGGGCGCGACTTCGTGCCCGTGTGGCGCCCGAACGCCCCGCCCTACTCCGAGATCGACGACACGGATCTGCCGCTTGACGATCTTGTGGCCGGCGACTGCCATCTCTTGCCCTCCGTGCCCGGTGAGCTGGCGCTGGGGCGGTTGCGAGCCGCGATCGACCTGACGCCGCCGTACTACGCGGCCGCCTTCGAGATCTACATGCCGACTACAGAGGGTCTCGAATGGTCCGGTCTGCCGGAGGCCGCAGCCGGTCGCAAAGTAGCGGTGCGCTTGCAGTCGCTTGGCCATTTCGCGGCCCAGGCGGCGGGGCTCGACTGGACCTCGCAGCCCACCGCGGCTGATGTAGTGGCCGCCGTTGACGACGGCCAGGCCGTCGCGGCGCTGATCTGGGGACCAGCGCTCGGCCGACTCCGGAAGCAGCCGGTCCGCGACTTCGAACCACCGCCCGGTCTACGTTTCAACGAGCACGCCGCCATGCGCTCCGGCGACAGCCTGGCTCCCGAGATCGGGCGGATGCTCGACGAGCTGCGCCGCGACGGCACGCTGAAACGGCTCGCCGACCGATACGGCATCTTCCGCACCGAACCCTTCTCCACCGTGTCCTCGCCGGCCGCGATCCGCGCGCTCGGCGTGGGTGGTGAGTAGCCCCGATGGAGCCGACGCCTTGTCCATGACCAACGAAACACGTACCGAGCCGATCCGTTCCGCCCCGCACGCGGCGATCGTCTTGCCACTGCTGCTGGCCGCGTGTGCAACCGGCGGCGGACCGTCTCCCGACCAGCCCGAAACTCCGGCTGCTACCGAGGCGCAGGCTCCAGCCGCGGTTCAGCCGGCAACCGCCGACGAACCGCCCGCAGCCGAACTTGCCGCGAGTTCCTCTCCTATCGCCGCCTACATCGATGATCCCGAAGCGATCACCGCCGGCCGGCGCATGTTCCGGGCCGTCTGCACCGGCTACTGCCACTCGACCACGCCGGGGGTCACGAAGGACGCGCCGAACCTCTTCGACTGCGTCTGGACGCACGGCAGCGAGGACGCCGATCTCTTCCGCGTGATCACGAAGGGCGTTCCCGACACGGAGATGCTCCCCTTCGAAGGCAAGATCCCCGACGAAACGATCTGGCAGGTGATCGCGTACGTGCGCTCGAACGGCATGGACTGCGGCTGAGCGGTGAACCGGCGGGCTGAGCCGGTCACGCGCCGGCAGGCGCTGGCCGCGGCGACCGCCGCGGCGACATTGCCGTTCGCTGCCTCCCCAGCGCTTGCCATCCAGCCCTCTGGAGCAGCCGAACGGTCGCTGCGCGTCGAAGGGCTGCAACTCTCCTCCGTACGGGTCAGCGAACGCACGGCATGGATGTTCGTTCACCTGCGCACGAACCTCGGCCTTGAGGGTCTCGGCGAATGCTCGCTCGGCAACCGGCGCGAGTTGCCGGCTCTCGATGACGCCTTCGAGGCCGCCCGCGGCCGCTCGCCCTTCGACATCGAGGCCTACCGCGCCGCCGGGCGTGAGCGGGCGGCCGCCGGCGACCGGTTCGAAGCGACCGCGTTCTCGGCGATCGAGCAGGCGCTCTGGGACCTGGTCGGCAAAGCCGTCGACGCACCCGTCCACCAGTTGACCGGCGGCCTGCTGCGCGAGAACCTGCGCGCCTACGCGAACATCAACCGCGCCACCCGGGAGCGCGCTCCCGCCGCTTTCGCCGCGAATGCCCGCGCCGCGGTCGAGGAAGGCTTCACGGCGATCAAGGCCGCCCCCTTCGACGGCTTCCCCACGCTCGACGGGCCCGCGGCCGAGGTAGCCGCAGCCGCCGACCTCGGCGTCGCCTGCGTCGAAGCGATCCGCGCCGCGGTCGGACCGGACGTGGACATCCTGATCGACTGCCACAGCTTCTTCGACGTCGACCTCGCGATCGACCTCGCCGGACGACTCGAACCCCAGAACCTCGCCTGGTACGAGGAGCCGGTCGCCCCCACCGATGTCGCCGCGACGAAGGCGATCGAACGCAGCATCGAGCAACGCATCGCCGGCGGCGAGTTCCTGTTCGGGATCGAGGGCTTCGGCCCGCTGTGCCGGGAGCGCGCCGTCGACGTGATCATGCCCGACGTGAAGCACTGCGGCGGGCTCCACGAAGCGCGCAAGATCGCCGCCATCGCCGAACTCGACGGCGTCGCCGTGTCGCCCCACAACCCGAGCGGCCCGGTCGCCACCGCCGCCTCCGCCCAACTCTGCGCGGGCTTGGCCAACTTCGAGATCCTCGAGATGCAGTGGGGCGAAGCCGGGTGGCGGGGCGACCTGGTCGAGCCGCCCGAACGCTTCGAGAACGGCTCGATCGCGGTGCCCGAAGGTCCCGGTCTCGGCGTCGAGCTGAACGACGCGGTGGCGCGGGAGCACGCTTGAGTCCGGTGTACCCCGATGTCAGCCCGGGCTTCGAGTCATCGTGGCGATGGCGGCTCTCGCCGGTAGCGTCTCCTCTTGTACTCGTTCACCCAGCGGCGGGAGCTTCGCCACCGGCCATCGGGGTCGCGGATTGCTCGTAGACGCCCACGGATGGAAGTACGCCAAGTCCATCACATGGCGATGGCGCCCGTCTGCTCACGGCGCCATAAAAAGTACCGTACAAATAGACCGTACAAATAGTCTTGGCCAACTCAAGCGAACGGCAATCCACCGACACTCCGCCACGGCCCAGCCACGAAGCCAGAAGATATAGTCCCGGCGCCGCTCCGCAGCCCTCCAGGGCGCTGAGTCGGCACTTCAACGACTCGCGGAGAAACCCGTGCTTGAGATCCAGACGATCCCAGTCCTGAGCGACAACTACTCCTACCTGCTCCACGAGACCGGGAGCGGCAAGACGGCGGTCGTCGACCCGCCGGAGGCCGGGCCGATCGAGGCGGCGCTCGGCGCCCGGGGTCTCGGCATCGACTGGATCGTGATCACCCACCACCACATGGACCACATCGCCGCCGTGCCGGCTCTGAAGGCGAAGTACGGCTGCCAGGTGGTCGGCCCCGCCGCCGACGAGCACCGCATTCCGGACCTCGATCTGACCGTCGTCGAGGGCGACCGCTTCCAGCTCGGCGAGGCTGAAGCGGAGGTCATCGACACGCCCGGCCACACCACTGGGCACATCAGCTACTGGTTCGAGGACGACCGCGCGCTGTTCTGCGCCGACACTCTGTTCGCGCTCGGCTGCGGCCGGGTGTTCGAGGGCACGATGGAGCAGATGTGGTCTTCCCTGGCCAAGCTGCGCGCCCTGCCCGACGACGCGGTCGTCCACTGCGGCCATGAGTACACGCTCTCCAATGCCCGCTTCGCGGTCACCGTGGACCCGGACAACGAGGAGTTGATGGAGCGGGTCGAGGAGATCGAGCAACTGCGGGCGGAAGGCAAGCCAACTGTGCCCTCGAGTCTCGGGGTCGAGAAGCGGACCAACCCCTTCCTGCGTCCCAACGACCCCGGCATCCGTGCGCTGCTCGGCATGGCCGGCGCTTCCGACGCCGAGGTCTTCGGCGAGATCCGAACCCGCAAGGACAACTCCTGACTAGCAGATCCGGTAGATGGGTCAAGGACCGCCACCCGTCTTCACGAAGGTAGGAATCACGCGCATGAACGAACAGGAAGCGGCCTGGCTGGCCCGCACTCAGGAAGAGCCGATCGACCCGAACCGGGAGATCTGCGACCCGCACCACCATCTCTGGGACCATCCCGAGTCCCGGTACATGCTGGAGGAGTTGCACGGAGACACCGGCGCCGGGCACAACGTGACCTCGACCGTGTTTGTGGAGTGCGCCTCCGGCTACCGCGAGGACGGCCCCGAGGAGATGCGGGTAGTCGGCGAGACCGAGTTCGTCCTGGAGGTGGCCGAGCGAAGTGATGCCGGCGACGCCTCCATCGCCGGCATCGTCAGCCACGCCAACATGCTCTTGGGGGATCGCGCCAAGGGCGTGCTCGAGGCGCACATCGAGGCCGGCGGCGGACGCTTCCGGGGCATCCGGCACTCCGCCGCCTTCGACCCCAGCCCGGAGATCCGCGTCTCGCACTCCAAGCCGCCCGAAGGCATGTTGCTTCAATCCGACTTCCGGCGCGGCTTCGCCTGCCTGGGGCCGCTGGAGCTGAGCTTCGACGCCTGGCTCTACCACCCGCAGATCGACCAGTTGACCGACCTCGCCCACGCCTTCCCCGACACCCGGATCATCCTGGATCACGTCGGCGGTCCGCTCGGAATCGGGCCCTACCGGGGCCGCCGGCGCGAAGTCGAGGCGGACTGGCGCAAGTCGATCACCGAGCTGGCGCGCTGCGACAACGTGGTAGTCAAGCTCGGCGGTCTGGCGATGAAGATCTGCGGCTTCGGCTGGCACAAGCGGGACCAGCCGCCGTCCTCGGCCGAGACCGCGGAGGCCCACCGCCCCTACTGCCTCCACTGCATCGACCGCTTCGGCGTCGATCGCTGCATGTTCGAGTCGAACTTCCCGGTCGACCGGGCGGGCGGCGCCTACACCCTGCTCTGGAACTCCTTCCAGCGCATCGTGGCGGACTTCTCCGAGGACGAGAAGACGGCACTCTTCCGCGACACCGCGCGACGCGTGTACCGGCTGGGAGACTGAGCCCCGGGTTCGGCTGGTCCCCCATGTCGCGACTCGAGAAGACGCTCGACGAAGTCCGCGCCCTGATCGCGGAGGACGGCATTGCGTCCGAACTGCACGGTGACGGCGGGTTCCGGTGCCGCTCGGTCGCTTCCCTGGACCAGGCCGGCCCCGACCAGTTGTCGTTCGCCAAGGACGAGCGGACCCTAGGCGCCACGGACACACGCGCCGGAGCGCTCGTCGTAGCGGCTGCAACGAGCCGGCTTGCGGCCCACCAACTCGTGGTCGACGACCCCTTCCTCGCCTTCGTCACCGTGCTCCGCCATATCGACGACGAGCGCCGGCGTGAAGCCGCGGGAGTTCATCCAACCGCCGTGGTCGCCGGCAACGCCTCGATCGGCGCGGACGTCTCGATCGGCGCCGGCGTCACGGTGCGGGCCGGCGCCTCGATCGGCGACCGCACGGTGCTCCACGCCAACTCCTACGTCGGCCGGCACAGCCGGATCGGCCCCGACTGCGTCCTGTTCCCCGGCGTTGTGGTCATGGAGGACGTGACCGTCGGTGCGCGCGTTACCGTCCACGGCGCCACCGTGATCGGCTGCGACGGCTACGGCTACCTGCAGCGGCAGGGCCGCCACGTCAAGATCCCGCAGGTCGGCACCGTCGAGATCGGCGACGACGTGGAGATCGGCGCCCAGGTCACGATCGACCGCGCCGCACTCGATGCAACCGTGATCGGCCGCGGCTGCAAGATCGGCGACCTGGTTCACATCGCCCACAACGTGACGATCGGCGAGCACACCCTGGTCGTGCCAACGGTCAGGATCGCCGGCAGGGTCACGATCGGCAAGGGCGTCGTGCTTGCCGGCGGCGCCGGCGTCGCGGACGGCGTTGTGATCGGCGACGGCGCGGTGCTCGGCGGCACCACGGTGGCCTACCGCGACGTGCCGGCGGGCGCCGTGCTCTACGGCAATCCGGCGCGGCCGAAGTCCCACCAGTTGCGCATCGAGGCGGTCCTGAATCGCCTGCCCCAGATGGAACGCGACCTGCGCGCGCTGTTGCGCCGAATGGAACGTCAAGGCGAGACGGACTGAGGAGTGCGGCGTGAGCTGGAAGCCCGAAATCGACGAACTGGAGCGCCGCAGGGCACTGGCGGGGGAGATGGGCGGCCGGGAGAAGGTCGAGCGCCAGCACTACTTCGGCAAGCTGACCGTGCGCGAGCGCATCGACGCGGTGAGCGACTCCGGCAGCTTCCACGAAGTCGGCGAGATCGCGGGGCGCGCCGAGTACACGGACGACGGCGAGCTTGTGGCCTTCCGGCCCTCGAACTTCGTCTTCGGGATGGCGGAGATCGACGGCCGGTCGGCGATCGTCTCCGGCGACGACTTCACCGTGCGCGGCGGATCGGCCGACGCCTCGATCCCGGCCAAGCGCACCCACGCCGAGGGTCTGGCGCTGGAGATGAAGCTCCCCCACGTGCGTCTGGTCGACGGCATGGGCGGCGGCGGATCGGTCAAGACGATCGAGATGGCGGGCCGCACCTACATCCCCCAGCTCCGCGGTTGGGAGGTGGTCGTCAAGCACCTGGCGGTGGCGCCGTCGGTGTCCCTGGCCCTCGGCTCGGTGGCCGGCATCGGCGCCGCCCGCGTCTGCACGGCGCACTATTCGGTCATCGTCCGCGACACCGCCCAGATGATGATCGCCGGACCGGCCCTGGTCGAGTGGGCCGGCGGCGGAGTGGTGCCCAAGGAGGAACTCGGCCACGCCCGCATCCACACCTCGAACGGAGCGATCGACGACGCTGTGGACTCGGAAGCGGAGGCGTTCGAACGGGCCCGGCGTTTCCTCTCCTACCTGCCGACGAACGTGGACGAGCTGCCGCCGCGGCTGCCCGAATCGCAGCGCACCGACGATCCGGAGCGGCGCGACCCGGAACTCCTCGACATCGTGCCCCGGGATCCGAAGCGGACATACAAGATGCGCGAGGTGATGGGACGCATCGTCGACCGTGACTCCTTCTTCGAGATCGGCCGCGACTGGGGACGGTCCATCATCACCGGTCTGGCGCGCCTGGACGGTTGGCCGATCGCGATCTTCGCCGAGGACGTGAACGTCTACGGCGGCGGCTGGGACGCCGACTCCTGCCGCAAGCTGTCCCGGCTGATCGACCTGGCCGCCACCTTCCACCTGCCGCTGCTCCACCTGGAGGACTGCCCGGGCTTCCTGATCGGCCGGGAGTCCGAGCACACCGCCACGATCCGCTTCGGTTCCCAGGTCCTGGCGGCACTGGGGCAGTGCACCACGCCGTTCTGCTGCGTCGTGATCCGCAAGGCGTTCGGCGTCGCCGGCGGCGCCAACCACAAGCCCGGCAGCTACCACTTCCGCTACGCCTGGCCTTCGGGCGACTGGGGCTCGCTGCCGATCGAGGGCGGCATCGAGGTCGCCTACAAGGCGGAACTCGCCGAAGCCGACGACTACGACGCCCACCTCGCCCGCATCAAGGAGCGTCTGAACCGCGTCCGCTCGCCGTTCCGCTCGGCCGAGTACTTCGAAATCGAGGAGATCATCGATCCGCGCGACACGCGCCCCATCCTCTGCCGCTGGGCCAAACTGGCCGCCGGGTCGCTGACGACGGGTCCCCAAGCCTTCACCTACCGCCCCTGAGGCCTCTCTGCGCTGACTAGACTAGACACCCCGCCCTTGGGGAAACTCACCGTGCGCAGCAACGCCCTCACCAAAGTCCTCCCAATCGCGACCGCCCTGGCCCTTCTGGCCGCCGGCCCGGCAACGGCCGCCAAGAAGCGCCCCCCCTGCCACGACGGCAGCCAGCCCGATCCCAACGCCCTGCCGGCCCACCACTGGCAGTGGGTCGAGGAGGTCGCCCTGCTGCTCACGGACGACGAGTTGCAGTCCTTCCTCTGCCTGTCCCAGGACTACCAGCGGGACGCCTTCATCGAGGAGTTCTGGAAGGCCCGCGACCCCTACCCCGAGACCGCCCGCAACGAGTTCCGGGAGCACTGGAGCGAACGGCTCTCCATGATCCGCCAGTTGTTCGACAGCACGGACGACGAGCGGGCCCGCTACTACCTGCTCAACGGACCGCCCGACATCCACGTCGACATCTGTCCCCAACGCTCCGCCACCAAGATCGAGGCCTGGTTCTACGGCTTCCAGGACATGAGCGAGGTGATCGGCGCGATCTACAGCCGCCGGCTGCGGCCCCAGCAGTACGCGGTCATCTTCTACCGGCGCCTGGGCGTCGCCCCCTGGCGCGCCTGGCTGCCGAACGAAGGGATCGACCGGCTCAGCAGCGAGGACCTCGGCGCCGGGTGCAAGGAGGAGGAACTCGGGTACGCGCTCGGCATCATCAAGATCCTGAATGACTGGGGCGGCGCGCTCGGCTTCCACTACGACCGGCTGATCGGTGAGAAGCTGGAGCCGATCGAGGCGCCGTCCAACGAATGGCTACTCACCTTCGAGTCCTACTCCACCGACCTGCCTTCGGGCGCGCCGCAGCTTGAAGCCTCGCTCGACGTGACCTTCCCGGGGCGCAAGGAGAACCGCACCGTGGTCCAGACCCTGGTCCAGGTCGAGGCGGCAAGCGCAACACTCGCCGACCTGGCAGGCGCCCGGTCCTACGGCTTCGAACTGATCGGAGAGATCCTGCGCGCGGACGCGGACACCGGCGCCGACCGATTGTTCGAGAGCTTCCGCTACCGCTTCGAGTTCCCGGTCGAGGAGGCCGATTCCAACGGCGGCGACGGCGGGCTGCCGGCCATGCCCCTGGTCGCCCAGCGGTATCTGCGACCCGGGAACTTCAAGCTCATCCTGCGCATCGACGATCTGAACGGCGACGCGGTGTGGCGCCACGCCCAGCCCCTCGAGGTGCCCCGGGTCGAAGAGGCCGCCGGCTGGACCGAAGCCGACCTGGAGCCGATCTTCGCCGAAGCGAACCGCGCGCTGGCCGCCGGAGAACCGTCGATCCGGATCATCTCGCCCGGAGGCGACCTCGTTTCCGGCTACCTCCGCCTCGACACCGCGGTCACGGGACCGGTCCAGAAGGTGCGGTTCACCCTGGACGACAAGGATCTCTTCACCACCAAGCGGGCGCCCTTCAGCGTCGACGTGCGGCTGGGCGAACTGCCCCGCAGCCAGATGCTGCGCGCCATCGCCTACGACGTGGGGGGCAACCAGATCGCCAGCGACTCCTACCTGATCAACGGCTCGCCCCACCGCTTCGACGTGCGCATCATCGAACCGATTCCCGGCAACCGTTACAACGACAGCGTCCGCATGCGAGCCCAGGTGACGGTGCCCGAGGGACGGAGCCTCGAGGAGCTCCAGGTCTTCCGCAACGACGACCGGGTGGCGACGCTCTACGAGGCGCCCTTCACCGTGCCGATCGAGTTGCCGGACGGACCGGAGCTGACCATCGTCCGCATCGTCGGCAAGCTGCTCGACGCCGAGGGGCCGGCCGCCCTCGTCGAGGACACGGCGATCATCAACGGACCGGCCACCCTCGAAGAACTCCAGGTCGACTTCGTCGAGCTCTACACGACCGTCGACGACCGCGATCGCCGTCCCCTGCTCGACCTCGGGGAGGACGCCTTCCAGGTGCTCGAGAACGGCGTGGCCCAGGAGATCGTGCGCTTCGAACGGGTCGACGACACGCCGCTCATCGGCACCATCCTGCTCGACGTGTCGGCGTCGATGGAGGAGCGCCTGCAGCAGTCCGTTCAGGCCGCCGCCGACTTCTTCCAGCAGGTAATCACCGAGCGCGACGAACTCTCGATCGTCACCTTCAACGACCGCCCGCACCTGGCGGCGCCCTTCACCCGTGACCGCATCGAGTTCGCCAAGGGCCTGATGGGCCTGCGCGCCGAGCGCGGCACCGCGCTCTACGACAGCCTCATCTTCACCCTCTACCACCTGAACGGGCTGCCCGGACAGCGCGCGGTACTGCTGCTCTCCGACGGCGTCGACGAGCACAGCCGCTACGACCTCGACGACGCGCTCGAGTACGCCCGCCGGTCGGAGGCCGCGATCTACGCGATCGGCCTCGCGCTGCCGCGCAAGGCGAAGGAGAACCCGAGAAAGGTGCTGGAGCAGTTGGCGACCGAAACCGGCGGTCGCGCGTTCTTCGTCGACGAGACGAACCAGCTCGGCGCCGTCTACGACCAGATCGCCCTGGAGCTCCGCTCGAAGTACTTCCTCGCCTACCAGTCGTCGAGCGACCAACCGAGCGACGAGTTCCGCCGGGTCGAAGTCGTCGTCGACGCCAAGGGCGCGAAGGCACGGACGATTCGCGGCTACTACCCGTAGTGCCGGCGGCCTGGCGACTCGAGTGCAGGAGATGACTCGGACCCGCTGCGGCTGGGTCAACGACGATGCGCTCTACGTCGCCTATCACGACGAGGAGTGGGGAGTGCCGGTCCGCGACGACCGCCGGCTCTACGAGATGCTGGTGCTCGAAGGCGCCCAGGCCGGCCTGAGCTGGTACACGATTCTGAAGAAGCGCGAGGGGTACCGGCGCGCGTTCGACGGATTCGATCCGGAACGCATCGCGCGCTACGACGAGCAGAAGGTCGCATCGCTCCTCCAGGACCCGGGGATCGTGCGCAACCGCCTCAAGGTGCGTGCCGCGATTGGCAACGCACAAGCGTGGCTGGATCTGCGCGAGTCGGGCGTGAGGTTCTCCGACTTTCTGTGGAAATTCGCCGGCGGCGCGCCCGTCGTCAACGCCTGGCGCCAGCTCGAGGAGATTCCCGCCGCGACCCCGGCCTCCGAGGCGATGAGCAGGGCGCTCAAGGCGCGCGGCTTCCGCTTTGTCGGGCCTACCATCTGCTACGCCTTCATGCAGGCGGTCGGGATGGTGAACGACCATGTGACGTCGTGTTTTCGCTGGCGAGAGTTGTCTGCGTACTCCAGCCCTTCTGCGAATGACACCGCGTCCCTCGCAGACTCCAGCATGTCCAGCAGGAGCGCGGCCTCTTCACGCGGCATACACAACCTTCAGGGATTCGAGAATCGCTCGCCGACGAATGTAGTTCCTGCTGTTCTCGATCGCGTCACGAGTCAAGAGGTCGACCGGACGGCCAAACAGCCCGGCGAGTTCGTCCTCCATGCGAACGAGTCCGAACAGGCCCGGTGTTGGCTCTGCAGCGAACCGGATCAACACGTCAATGTCACTGTCCGTGCGGAAGTCGTCCCTGAGGATTGAGCCAAAGAGTGCCATCTCCTCCACCTCCCAGCGCCGGCAGAACGCGGCGACATCCTCAGCGGACGTTTTCAGATGAGGGTGAATCCGCCCTACCACTTCACCGATCGACACTGTGTTCTCTTCAGTCATCAGGGCCCCCCGGTCTCAGAATCTGAGGCTCTCCCCCGGTCGTTCGTCATCTTAGTCTTGGCCCGAGGCTCTCGCTACCGCATTGTCCGATGTTGCCACCAGTAGAATCTGCCGGTCAATGACAGCCATTCATGCCGTTGGAAACCCGCCGAATCTGCCGTTGAGCGTCCCGTAGACCTTCGCGGCTGGTATCTTCCGGCCATCGTCGACAGCTAGGACGATGGTGGACTCGATGAGCTACCAGCCCAGAAGGGGATGCTCCTGAGGTCCCTGGCGCGGAACACCGCAACTGCCGCTACCGGGGCGTTGGGACCGTGAACGCGTACCGGTTCATCGTGGCGGCGCTGCTCGCGGCTCCCGTCGCGCACGCTGGCGACTGGCCGCAGTTCCGGGGGCCGACCGGGCAGGGCCACGCGCCCGACGAGGCGGTTCCGCTCACATGGAGCGAAACGGAGAACGTCGCCTGGAAGACGGCGGTTCCAGGACGGGGCTGGTCGTCGCCGGTGATCGCCGGCGGACTGGCGTGGGTCACGACCGCGGTGACCGACCGCGAAGCCGGAACCTCGCTCCGACTGCTGGCCTACGACACAACGAGCGGCGATGCGGCGATGGACATCGAGGTGTTCGCCATCTCCGACACCACGCTTCTGAACCAGAAGAACAGCTTCGCCTCGCCCACGCCGGTCATCGATCCGGACGGCGAGCGGGTCTACGTCCACTTCGGCGCTCAGGGCACGGCCGCGGTCGCCGCGGGCGGCGCCTCTGCCGGGGAGGTTCTCTGGCGAACCCGCTTCCCCTACACGTCGCAACACGGGAACGGCGGCTCGCCGATCCTTCACGACGGGCTCCTGATCGTGAGCATCGACGGCTACGACACCGCCTTCCTGGTCGCCGTGGACGCCGGGACCGGCGAGGAGCGCTGGCGGTCCGTGCGGCAGGCGCCGATCTCGCAGGCCTACTCCACGCCCCTCGCCGTTCGCGTTGGGGAGACCGAGCAGATCATAGGCGTGAGCGCCTTCCGCGCGACGGCCCACGAGCCGGCGACCGGCCGCGAGATCTGGCGGGTCGAGTACCCGGGCGGCTTCTCGAACGTCTCGCGCCCGGTCTACGGTCACGGGCTCGTCTATCTCTCGACCGGCTTCAACGAACCGGTCCTGCTCGCCGTCCGCCCGACCGGCGAAGGCAACGTCACGGAGTCGGAGATCGCCTGGCGGCTCCGCCGTGGCGCCCCGCTCACGGTCTCCCCGATCCTGGTCGGCGACGAGTTGTACACGGTCACCGACACCGGCATCGCCACCTGCATCGATGCACTGACCGGCGCGATCCACTGGCAGCAGCGTCTCGGCGGCAACCACTCCGCTTCGCCGGTCCATGCCGGAGGCCGGATCTACTTCCAGAACGAGGAGGGCGTCACGACCGTCATCGCGCCGGGCCGGCAGTTCGAACAACTGGCCCGCAACGAGCTCGACGCTTCTACACTCGCCTCGATCGCCGTAGCCGACGGCGCCTTCTTCGTCCGCACCGGTACGCATCTCTACCGGATTGAGGAGTCGCCGTGAGCGGCACGGCAAAAGGCGTAGCTGTATACTGCGCTGTATGTCCGCTACACGCACCCAGATCTACCTCCAGCCGCTGCAGCGGCAGCGCCTCGACGAGATTGCCGGCGCGCGGGGCCTGAGTCTCGCCTCCGTGATCCGCGAAGCGGTCGACCTCTACCTCGCCAAGGCGCCGACCGACGCGGCCACCGCCCTCAAGGGCACGTTCGGCGCCGCTCCGGACGCCACCGTGCCCAGCCGGGACGAATGGGACCTGCGGGAACAGAGGCTTTG
This sequence comes from Candidatus Multivorans sp., assembly GCA_965216125.1. Classification (GTDB taxonomy): domain Bacteria; phylum Acidobacteriota; class Thermoanaerobaculia; order Multivoradales; family Multivoraceae; genus Multivorans. The sequence goes on from OZ244152.1 coordinate 4,882,445, forward strand.
GAGCACGGACTGACAGCATGGCCGGCCTTCTCGTCGACACCGACGTCTTCATCGATCACCTGCGCGGTTTCCGGGAGCTCACAGCCGGCCGCGACAGGCTCCACTACTCGGTCGTCACCCGTTGCGAACTCCTCGCTGGCAAGGTGGGCTCGGCACTCATCGGGAAACTGCTCAGTCCGCATCGGGAGCTTGACGTAGACCGCAAGGTGGCCGAGCGCGCAGGCAGGATCCGTCGCGAGACGGGCATCGCGACGCCCGACGCGCTGATCGCGGCGACGGCCATCGAGCACCGCCTGCGACTCTTGACCCGCAATCACGGCGACTTCGAAGCCGTGAGGCAGCTACGAATTCAAACGCCGAGAGGAGCGTCCGCGTGACCCCGTTCAGAACCGCGAAGTTCGTCAACATAGCCGTGCCCGTTGCCATCGTGTCGGTTCTCGCTACCGCCACCCCGCTCGTCGCACAGACGGTCAACGCCGCCGGGCACTGGGAAGGCTCGATCGAGGCGCCGGACCAGCCCCTCGTGGTCTTGGTCGACCTGGAGCAGGCTGACGGCGCGTGGTCCGGGACGATCGACATTCCCGCCCAGGGCGCCGACGACCTGCCGCTGTCGGATGTCACGGTGGACGTGGACAGCGGCGCGGTTCGCTTCACGATCGACGGGGTCCTCGGCGAGCCGACTTTCGAGGGCACGCTGGCCGACGGCGAGATCACCGGCGATTTCACTCAGGGTCCGGCCCGGCTCCCGTTCAAACTCGGCCGCGAGGCGGTCAAAGTCGAGGCGCCGCCGAGGCCACAAGAACCCAAGCCGCCCCTCCCCTACGACGAGGAGGAAGTCGAGTACCGAAACGGCGACGTGACGATCGCCGGCACTTTGACGCTGCCGCCCGGCGAAGAGAAAGTCCCCGCCGCGCTGCTGATCTCAGGCAGCGGCGCACTGAACCGCGATCTCGAACTCGCCGGGCACAAGCCCTTTCTGGTGCTGGCCGACCACCTGACGCGACTCGGCATCGCCGTACTCAGAGTCGACGACCGCGGCGTCGGCGGTTCCACCGGCAGCACGTGGCAATCGACGTCCCGGAACAAGGCGGACGACGTTCTCGCCGGCGTCCGTTTCCTGCGCGCACACGATCGGATCGACCCGGAACGGGTCGGCCTGATCGGCATCTCCGAGGGCGGCCTGGTGGCCCCGCTGGCGCTCAATCGGGTTCCCCCCGGCACCGTCGCGTTCGCGGTGCTGCTCGCCGGTCCCGGCGTCCCAGGCGGCGATCTGCTGCGCCGGCAGCTCCGGAGGATCGCCGCCGCGAATGGGGCCACCGCCGAGATGATCGAGGAACTCGCCTCCCTGCAGGACCGGGCGCTCAGGATCATCGGCGGCGAAGTGCCTCCAGTCGAAGCCGAGGCCGCACTGCGCGAGGTCGTCCGGGAACAGTTGGCCGCCTCGCCCGACACGACGCAGTTGAGCGGTGAAGCGCTCGAATCGACCGTGTCGGCCGCAGTCGAATCGAACCTCAGTCCCTGGTTCAGGTTCTTCATCCGCTACGACCCACGGCCCGCCCTGGGAGGCCTCGCCGTCCCGACCCTCGCCCTGTTCGGCGACAAGGACACCCAGGTCGACGCGGACCAGAACCAGTCCGCCATGGAGGCCGCCTTCGCCGGCTCCAGCAACAGGGACATCACGGTGCGGCGCTTCCCCGAGATGAACCACCTGTTCCAGACCGCCAGCACCGGATCGCCGACCGAGTACGGGACGATCGAGGAGACGATCGCGCCCGAAGTCCTCGATCTGATTGGAAGCTGGATCGTCGAGCGGTTCGCCGACTGAACGCCGAGCCGGTCGACTAGACTCCGTCCGGCGGCGGCGAAGGTCGGCCTGACGACAGGAAGGGTCCAGATGCCCAGGATCACCTGCCTGGACCCAGGAACCGGCCTCTTGCCGTTACGAAGGAGGAGAAGACCATGCTGACACGAGAAGAAATGTCGAGCGCGTTCGCGAAATGGGGAGCTGCCTGGAACGAGCACGACCTCGACGGCGTGATGGACCTGTTTCACGACGAGATCTACTTCGAGAACTGGACCGGAGGCTGGGTCAGGGGCAAGGAGAAGCTGCGTCAGGCCTGGGCACCCTGGTTTGCCAATCATGGAGACTTCCAGTTCACGGACGAAGAGACCTTCATCGACGAGATCGAACAGAAGATGCTCTACCGCTGGCAGCTCGACTCGCCCTCGTTCGAGAAGGGCCAGGAGGACAAACACGAAGCCCGGCGCGGCATCGATGTCCTGCACTTCAAGGACGGCAAGATCATTCAGAAGCTCACCTACTCCAAGACCACGCTCGAACTGGACGGGGAACGGGTGCGTCTGACGACGCCGTGATGCCTACGGTCCAGATGCCCAGGATCACCTACATCGCCCAGGACGGCAGCTCGCGCGTGGTCGAGGCGCCGGTGGGACACACCGTGATGGAAGGTGCGCTGGACAACGACGTGGACGGCATCGTCGCCATCTGCGGCGGCTCCTGCTCCTGCAGCACCTGCCACGTCTACGTCGACGAGGCCTGGATCGAGGCCGTCGGCCCGCGCCACGCCGAAGAGGACTTCGTCCTGGAGCAGGGCATCGACGTCCGGCACAACAGCCGTCTGAGCTGCCAGATCGACGTGACCGAAGCCCTCGACGGCCTCGTCGTCCACATGCCCGCCGAACAGGCCGATTAGTGTTGTGTTTCCCACCTGACCTGCCACATGAAGTGGCTAACGGGTGGCCGCTGTCGAGACGGCTACACGAAAGCCGCATCGGTAGACACAACACCTAGGCCAACCACGACATCACGCCCCGGCGCGCCCAGCGACGCGTCCGAAGGAGACAGCACGCCATGACCCTCGAGCTCACCTTCCTCGGTCACTCCGGCTTCCTGTTCCGCTCTGGCAACCACACCCTCGCGATCGATCCCTTCCTGACCGGCAACCCGGTGGCGACGATCGGAGCCGGGGATGTCGAGTGCGGGCATATCGCCCTCACGCACGGCCACTCGGACCATTTCGGCGACACGCTGGCCATCGCCCAGGCCAACAACGCGAACGTGATCGCCGCGTTCGAGATCTGCAACTACCTGCAGGAGCTGGGCCACGACAACGTGAATCCGGGCAACCCCGGCGGCAGGATCGACACCGGGTTCGGCTGGGTCGCGTTCACACACGCCTTCCACTCGTCCTCCTACGAGGGCCGCTACATGGGGATGCCCTGCGGCCTGGTCGTCCACATGGGCGGCAAGACGGTCTACCACTGCGGCGACACCGGCCTGTTCGGCGACATGAAGCTGATCGGCGAGATCTACCGGCCCGACGCCGCCTGCGTGCCGATCGGCGACCGCTTCACGATGGGCCCGGAGCTAGCCACCCGGGCCGCCGAGATGATCGGCGCGCCGGTGGCGATTCCGATCCACTACGGCACCTGGCCGCCGATCGCACAGGATCCCACCGACTTCGCCCCCGCCGGCGTCGAGGTCAAGGTGATGGCGCCGGGCGGTACGCTAGCGATCTGACGACGCGCTCCCACACTTGGGCCGCGGTCACGATCCGACCGCAACAAGCGCCTCACCGTTCCGTAACAGGAACTCAGCAGCCACCCATGCTTCTGTTCGACCATGTCAGCAAGTGCTTTGGCGACCTGCGCGCGGTCGACGACCTGTCATTCGAGCTCAAGGCCGGCGAGGTGTTCGGCCTCCTGGGGCCCAACGGCGCCGGCAAGACGACCGCGATCAACATGGCCGTCGGCCTGCTCAAGCCGGACGAAGGCGTGGTCCGCTTTCTCGGCTCGACGGTCGACCTGGACCCAACCGAGGCCGACAACCGCCGGGCGCTGGGGCTGGCGCCGCAGTCGGTCGCCCTCTACGAGGAGCTCAGCGCCGCCGACAACCTGCGTTTCTTCGGCCGCCTGCACCGCCTTAGGGGATCCGAGCTGGACGATCGGGTCGCCGCCTGTCTCGACTTTGCCGATCTGACGGACGTCGGGAAGAAAGCCGTCTCCAAGTACTCCGGAGGCATGAAGCGCCGCCTGAACCTGGCGGTCGCCATCATCCACGACCCGGACCTGGTGCTGCTCGACGAACCGACGGTCGGTGTCGACCCCCAATCGAGGAACGCGATCTTCGATCGTGTCGAGCAGCTCCGGGACGATGGCAAGCACATCGTCTACACGACCCACTACATGGAGGAGGCGCAGCGCCTCTGCGATCGGGTCGCGATCATCGATCACGGCCGGCTGATGGCGCTCGACCGCGTGCCGGCACTGATCGAAGCGCACGGTGGTCCCGGCAACCTCGTGGTCCACACCGGCGACGGCGAGAGCATCCATGAGACGACCGATCCGCTTGGAACGCTTGCCGAACTTCAGGAACGGCAGACGGTCGAGCACTTCCAGTACCGCCCGCCCAACCTCGAAACCGTGTTCCTCAACCTCACCGGCCGCGCCCTGCGAGACTAGGGGCGCGCAAGCGCCAGGAGAAAACCGTGAGAACCATCCTCGCCATGGCCGCGAAGGACATCAAGATCCTCTTTCGGGACAAGCAGGGCTTCTTCTTCACGGTGTTCTTCCCGCTGATGATGGCGATCTTCTTCGGCGCCATGTTCGCCAACCTGAGCCGCGGGCCGGAGAGCATCCCTGTCGCCCTCGTCGACGAGGACCGGACTTCCGGTTCAGAACGCTTCGTCGCCAGGCTCGAAGCCGCGGGCGGGCTCGATCTGGAGCAGATCCCGCGCGAGCAGGCCCTCGATCAGGTGCGCCGGGGCCAGACCGGGGTCATGGTCACCCTGACTCCCGGGTTCGGCACCGCGCTGGACAATCCGTTCCGCACCACGCCCGAAGTCGAGCTGGCTGTCGATCCGACGCAGTTCGCTGCAGCGGGGATGATCCGCGGCATCCTGCTTGAAGCAGCCGGAGCCGAACTGCAGGCGCTGATGAGCGATACCTCGCGCATCCAGGCAACCAACGAACAGAACCGCCGCCTGATCGAGCAGTTCTCGCCCCCTTCCCCCGCCCGCGACGACTTCCTCACCTTCATCGACCTTGCCACCCGCGTGCCGTCACTCGTCGAACAGCTCGGCCTGGACGACGCCACGACCGACGCCGTCAGCGGTGGGTTCGGCGCCCCACTCGAGATCGAACAGACCCTTGTCCAGGCGGTGCAGCTCGGCCCAACCAACTCCTACGCCACCTCCTTTGCCCAGGCGATGCTCTGGACCCTGATCGGCGGATCCGTGTCCTTCAGCATGTCGATCGCAATCGAACGCAGCCGCGGCACGTTGATGCGCCTGCTCGTGTCCCCGATCACCAACCGCCACCTGCTGGCTGCGAAGGGCCTCGCTTGCCTGACCACGATCCTGGTGACCAGCTCGGCCCTGATCACGCTCGGAATCACCGTCTTCGGTGTGAGACCCACCTCCTACCCATTGCTGGCACTGGCGCTCCTCAGCGGTTCGATCTGCTTCTGCGGCATCATGATGGCCTTGAGCGTGATCGGTCGCACGGAGCAGGCAGCGGCCGGCGTCGGCTGGGGTCTCTCCCTCCCGTTCGCCATGCTCGGCGGCGGCATGGTTCCCCTGTTCCTGATGTCCGAGTGGATGCAGCGCCTCGGCAGCATCAGCCCGATGAAGTGGGCGCTGATCGCCTACGAGGGCGCGATCTGGCGCGGCTTCACGCTGAACGAGATGCTGCTGCCGTGCGCAGTACTGGTGGTCATCGGGGTCGTCGCCTTTTCCATCGGCGCCAGGTTCCTGCGCTGGGAGACCGGTTGACCCCTTGACCGGCGCCCTGCTCGTCATCGGCTCGGTCAACTACGACCTGATCTTCCGTCATCCGCGGCTGCCCCGGCAGGGCGAGACGATTACCGGCGCGGAGCTGTTCGAATCCTGCGGCGGCAAGGGAGCGAACCAGGCGGTCGCCGCCGTCCGCTGCCGCGGAGCGCTCGGCGAGGCGGCGAGCCCCGTCTCGTTCGCCGGCGCCGTCGGCAACGACGCTCACGGCGACGCTCAACGCTCGGTGTTCGCCGGGGACGACCTCGACACCCAACACCTGCTGGTCCTCGACGACATCCACACCGGCCTGTCCGCGGTCTGGGTCGAGGCCGGCAGCGGCGACAACCGGATCATGAACTCGCCCGGGGCGAACAGCCTGTTGACTGCCGAGGCCCTGGCCACAGTCCCGATCGAAGAGGCCGGGCTGCTCCTGATCCAGAACGAGACGCCGGCCGACGGGGTCCGCAGCGCCGTCACGCGAGCCGCCGGCGCCGGCGTGCCGGTGATCTGGAACCCGGCGCCCATCGACGAACACAACGACCCGGGTCTGGACCCGGGCCAGATCGCCTGGGTGACACCCAACGAGGTCGAATGCGCAGTGCTTCTCGGCCGGGCCGGCGAGCGAATCGATGCCGGCAGCGCCGCCGACGCCGCCACGGAGCTGCTGGCGATGGGCTACGGCGGCGCCGCCCTGACGCTCGGCGCGGCGGGAGTCCTGCTGGCCGAACCAGGATCGGCGCCGACCCTGGTTCCCGCGCCGCAGGTCGAGGCTGTCGACACGACCGGCGCCGGCGACGCCTTCAACGGCGCCTTCGCGGCCGCCCTGCTCGCTGCCGCCGGCAAGGCGTCGAGCAGCCGCGAGGCCGTCGCTTTCGGCGTCCGCTACGCCAGCGACTCGGTCACCCGGCACGGCACGCAGACCTCCTTCGCCCGCTGGTAGTACCGTAGCGCCGTGGCCGCTCCGGGCTCATCTTCCAAGCTGGCTCTGCTGGGCGGAGACCCTGTCCGCACCGAGCCCTGGCCGCAGTGGCCGGCGCGAGGACCGGAGGAGGAACACGCGGTCACCGCCGCCTTACGCGACGGTGACTGGGGCGGCTTCCCGCTACCCAACGAGCGCGCTGAGGCCTTCGGCCGGGCGTTCGCCGAGCGCCACGACTGCGACCACGCATTGTGCGTCGCGAACGGCACGGTTTCCCTCGAAGTAGCGCTCCAGGCGATGGGCGTCGAGCCCGGCGCCGAGGTCATCGTGCCGGCCTACACCTTCGAGGCGACCGCGTCGGCCGCCCTGTTCGCCGGCTGTGCGCCGGTGTTCGCCGACATCGATCCGGAGACGTACTGCATCGACGTGAGCGCGGCGGAGGCGCTGATCACCGAGCGAACGCAGGCAATCGTCCCGGTCCACCTGGCGATGACCGTGGCCGACCTGGACGCAATCGGGGCACTCGCCGAGAAGCACGGACTCGCCGTGCTCGAGGACTGCGCCCACGCCCACGGCGCCCGCTGGCGCGGCCGCGGCGTCGGCTCCTGGGGCGACGCGGGCTCGTTCAGCTTCCAGAGCTCGAAGCTGATGACCGCCGGCGAAGGCGGCATCGTGACCACTTCCGACGACGCGGTCCTGGACCGCCTGCACGCCTTGGTGAATTGCGGCCGGCAACGCCCCGGTGCAGCGGCACCCGCCGCAGTGATCGGGCACAACTACCGGATGACGGACCTCCAGGCAGCCATCCTCGGTATCCAGCTCGAACGACTCGATCGCCAGCACGAGGTCCGAGCAAGAAACGCCCGGCGCCTCCGCGCGGCCATCGACGAGATTCCAGGGCTCACCAACCTGCGAATCGACCCGCGGGTGACAACCCAGGCCATCTACCAGTTCGTCTTCCGCTTCGACGGCGACGCGTTCGCCGGCATCGACCGCGACGTCTTCGTCGCCGCGATCGAGGCCGAGGGCGTGCCCGCCGACGGCCGCTTCTACGAGGCGCTGCCGAAGAGCGAACTCCTCCGACCCGACGCGGCCCGCTACCCGGCGTGGAGCGCGGCCCTCGCCCGATCGCCGGCTACCGATTGCCCGAACGCCGAGCGAGCCGCCTACCGGGAGTCCGTCTGGCTACCCCACCAACTCCTGCTGGGGACCGCCGCCGACGTCGACGACATCGTCGAGGCGGTGCTCAAGGTTCGACGGAATGCGGCAAACCTGGTCGGCGTCGAAGCCGGCGACGTCGAGCGGCTGCGGCGGGCGCGGTCAGCGCGGTAGCGCTCGTTACGCCCAGGTCAACGTGCTGGTGCTCTGGCCGAAGGCGTCCGTCTCCACGCCCATGCCCTGCAGAATGGTCACGTACAGGTTGCAAAGCGGTGCGTTGTGCTTGCCGTCGTGGACGATGTGCTGGCCGTGGCTGTAGCCGCCGCCGGCGACCAGGATTGGCAGGTCCTTCGGCTCGTGCGAGTTCGCGTTGCCCAGGTTGCTGCCGAACAGGACCGTGGTCTGGTCGAGGAGGGAACCGTTGCCGTCGCTGTGCTCGCCCAGGTCGGTCAACAGGTCGGAGAAGCCCTGGACGATCCCGGTCTCGATCTTCTTGAGCTGCGCGATCTTCGACGGGTCCTGGCCGTGATGGGACAGGCTGTGCTGGTCGAAGTTCACGCCCGGAACGTCGATCACGACCCCGTGATCCTGGATCATCAGGCTGATGACCCGGGACGAGTCGGTCTCGAGGATCAGCGGGATCATCCGGAGCATGAGCTTGACGCGGCCGATCAGGTCCGAGCGGGAGGGGATGTCGGTGGGCGCCTGCGCGTTGACCACCGGCTTCGGCTTCTGCTGCCAGGCCTTGACCTCGGCCAGGTCGAGTTCGGCGGTCCGCACCGCGTTGTAGTACGCATCCAGCTTCGTCTGATCGGCCAGACTCACCCGCCGGCGCAGCGACGCGGTCTGCGACTTGAGCCGGTCCAGGATGCTGCCGCCGTCGTTCAGGCTCAGCTTCTCCCGTTCGACTTCCTCCGGCGTGCCTTGCAGGAACAACTGGCGGAACAGGTTCTCCGGGCTGGTCTCCGCCGTCACCATGGCGCCGCTTCTCGTGTAGGACTGACTCTGCGGCGACGCGGTGCCGAGCACGACCGACGGAAAGCGGGTCGTGTACCCGAGGTGGCTGGCCGCCACCTGGTCCATCGAAATCGTGTTGCGGAACCCGTCGAGGCCGGGGCGCCGGGCCGCGGTCAGGAACGTGACCTCCGAGTTGTGCGGCTGCCGTCCCGACTGGTCCTCGTGCGAGAAGCCCGTGAACAGGGTGAAGTTCTGCCGGTGCTTCTCGAGCAGCGACAGGTACTCCGTCGTCTCGTAGCCGGCGCCGGCGGTCTTGGGGAACCAGGCCTCGCGATAGAGGCCGAGCGTGTTGCAGATGTTGACCATCCGCCGCGGCCCCGCAGTTGCGGCATGGCCGAACGCCGGGGTCATCGACTCGAGCATGGGCAACGCGAGCGCCACGCCCGAAGCACGCAGGAAGGTGCGGCGATCCAGGGGTCGGGTCAGGTTCATCGTTAGCGGCTCCTGAAGAGGTCGCTCTTTGTGACCTCGTGAATCATCGTTCTCAGCGGGTACCCGGCGTCGGCGATTTGCGCCACGACCCGCTCCACATCGTCCCGATCCGCGAACTCGATCTCGGCGCCGGTCGAGTAGACGAGGAGCTGGGACACCAGGTGGCGGGCCACCTGCTCCACATCCCTGGCGAGTAGCCGCTTGTATTCCTCGATCCCGGCGAAGGGCTCGCCATCGGCGGTTACGCCGGCGGCGTCGACCGGGAGCCCCTGCTTGTATGGCATCGGATAGGTGAATCCGTCCGGGGTCGTGGCTTCGCCGCCAGCCGCACGGTAGCGGGTGCGGAAGCCGCCGATCGGGTCGAAGGACTCGAGCGCGAAACCCGGCGGATCGATCACCCGGTGGCAACTGTTGCACACCGGTTCGTTGCGGTGCTTGGCCAACTGCTCCCGAATCGTCGTCGCTCCGCGCGTGTCCGGTTCGAGCGCCGTGACGCTCTCGGGCGGCGGCGGCGCCGGTTGACCGAGCAGGTTCGTCAGCACGAAGTTGCCGCGCGGTATCGGTGAGCTGGTCGTGCCGTTGGCCGTGACCTTGTGAATGCTCGCCTGGGTGATGAGCCCGCCGCGGGGACTGTCCGGCGGCAGCGTCACCTTGCGCATGTGCTGCCCCTCGATCCCGGGCACGCCGTAATGCTCGGCGAGCCGCCGGTTGAGGAACGTGAAGTCGGCGTCGATCAGGCCGCCCACGCCGTGGTCTTCGGCGATCAGTTCGGCCAGGAACAGCTCCGTCTCCTGGGCTATCGCCTGCCCCAGGCGGTCGTCGTACTCGGGATAGAGGCTGGCGTCGGGACTCGTCGCCGTCAACTCGTAGAGTCGGAACGCCTGGCCCGCGAAGTCCTTGATGAATCGCTCCGACCTGGGATCGTCGAGCAGGCGGTCGACCTGGGCCGCGAAGATGGCCGGATCGGACAGGCTGTCATCGGTTGCTGTGGCCAACAGCCCGCCGTCCGGCATGCTCCGCCACAGGAAGTAGGAGAGACGGGACGCCAGCGCGAAGTCGTCCAGCCGTCCCGGATCCCCTGCCTGGAAGAGGAAGGGCGGCGCGCTGAGGATCGCCCGGAGCGGTACGCTGACGGCGTCGATGAAGGGCCTGCCGTCCTCCAGCATCGGCTGGGCCAGGCTCGCGTAGGCCTCGAGTTCGCCCTCCATGAGGGGGCGCCGAAACGCGAGCGGCGCGAACCGGGCGACGATGTCGACGATGTGCTCGTAGGGCGCCTTCGTCAGGCGCAACCCGCCCTCGTCATCGAACTCGACCCCGACCAGAAGTTCGCGGGTGCTCGGCGGCGGCCACGACTCGAACAGCGGCCCCTCGATTGTCATCGAGCGGAGCGCGACCCCCTCGCCCTTGTAGTTCTCGACCGTGTGTTCCGGGGCGTAGTAGTTGGTGTAGTCGATTCGTTCCGCGTCGGCCAGCGACGGAGCGAGGATGTCGTTGGGCCGCAGGTACGTCTCGACCTGAACGGTTCGCGGCGTCTCGCCGATGAGATCGGTGGACAGGATCAGTTCCTCGAGCGCGGCGGCGGCCGCCTGCTTCGTACCCCGATAGAGCGTGAGCGTCACCGGCGTACGAGCCTGGTACGCCCACCCTTCGATCGTGGCGCGATAGCGGCCGGCATAGGGCACGTTGTAGCCCTCGGTCTCGCTGTGCATCAGGTATGTCGCGCCGCCATCGAAGAACATGACCGCGGCGTCGTCGAGCATCTTCGTGATCCCGCCGCCCAGGATCTCGGCCCTGCTCATGTACGTGAGGTAGGTCGAATCCGCGTAGGCGATCTCGCGCCGGCCGGTGGCGGGCCGCGGCCCGATCTTGATCGCCTCGTCGAGTGCCCGATCCGCGGCTTCCAGGTAGCTCCGCACATGGAATGGCGACATGCTCTGGTTCGCGGCCACGGTGTCGAAACCGCCGGAGTCCGCCTCGGCCGGAAGGCCCTGGCTCAGTTCCGTCGCCGCCGCTTCGTCGATCGAAAGAAGGTCCTGGATGGTGTAGCCGTACTCGAGTCTGGTCAGCCGGCGAAGCGGCGCGCGCTGGCCGCCGCGGGCGGCGAGATTCGCTTCGACCAACGCTCCATTGAGCGAGGCGAGGGCCGCATCGATCAGTTCCACCTCGGGCTTGGGGGCCTCGGCAGGCGGCATCTCGCCGTTCGCCACCCGATCGTGAATGCGCTGCCAGGTACGAAACGTCTTGGCGTCCGAGAGATCCTGACTGAGACGGGGAATGCTGAGCGGCGTCGCGGTCCGGCCCCCGTGACACCGGATACAGGACCGGTCGACGAGTGGCGCCACGCCCTCGAAGAACGGTGCGGTCTCTCCCGGGCCTTGGGCCGGGGCGACTGGTACGAACACGAGGAGCGGCACGACAGCGGCCGCGAAACGCTTGGGGACATTCACTTCACACTCCACCTTCGGCCGTCGTTCGGCCGATTGACTATCTCTGGTATGCCAGTTCCTCTTGTACGCGGGTTTCTCGCGGGAGTTTAGCAACAAGCGGCCGTGTCCCCGCTCACCGCCTGCGTACCGCTGCGGCGCCTCCCTCGAGCGGCAGCACGCCACCGACGTGGTCCCGGATCCACTTCGCGTCGAACCACTCCAGCGGATTGACGGGCAGCCCCCCGAGCAACACCGCGAAGTGCAGATGGTCACCGCCGGCGAGCCCCGTCTGGCCGCTCAGACCCAGCCGTTCGCCCGCCGCGACTACCTGCCCCACCTCGACGTCGATCCGCGACAGGTGCGCATAGAGGGTCTGCAGGCCGTAACCGTGGTCCACGATCACGGTGTTGCCGTAGATGCCGAGGTACTCCCCAAACACCGCGATGCCGGAGTTCGCGGCGGGCACCTCGTCCTGGAGCCTGGAGGCGAGATCGAAGCCCAGGTGATCCTGCGTGTCGACCACGCGGTCCTCGTAGAGGTACTGCCGCCGGGTTGCGAACCGGTCCATGACCTGGGTGTTCCGCATCTGCCGGAACGGCCCTCTCCAGAGCTGCCGCGACGCCGAGCCGGACGCCAACTCGACCAGCCGTTCGGCATTCATCGTCCGCAACTCGCCGTTCAGCATCAGGTAGTTGTCGAGCAGGCTGCCGCGATCTGCAAGCTCCGGCGTCTCCGCCATGATCGCCGGCACGACCCGGGCCATGAAGTTGTCGCTCAGCCGGATCGTCGACGACAAGAGCGGCAACGGCTCCACCGTACCCAGGAAGGGTGTTCGCGCCTCGTTGCCAAGTTCGTCCCGCGCCACGAGCCGGAAGGCCGATGGATCGGCGTTGTCGTACGGCACGCCGAAGAGAACGAACCGGTCCCGGACGCTGCCTCCGGCCAGGAGGTAACCGGGGAACCAGTAGCCCCCGACCTCGACGCCGCTCTCCACGGCGCTTGCACCGACTGTGTAGCGCAGCACCCCGCTGCCGGACTGGGTGGGCGTCGCCGTCACCCCCACCGATCCGAGCGCCGGCGGGCGCAAGCGAACCGGCAGTGACAGTTCGGCCACTGCCGGCGGTGGCCGCCGTAGCAGGGTGCCCGGCCGCTCGACCGTGACGCGCACCGTAGCCTCGCCCTCCACCAGACTCGGCGTCGACTCGCGACCGACTTCGACCTCGAGGACCGCCTCCCGGACCGGTTCGCCGCCGAAGGACCAGGGATTTGGGGGCGTGAGCGCGCGCTCTTCAAGCAGCAACGATTCCCCGTCCTGGATCAGCTCGACCCGGATCGAGCCGAGGCCGCGGCCGCCGGCCCGCGCCGTGGCCGTCAGCATCGTGCGCGGACCGATTCCGGGGAGGTCAGCGGTGATCGTGAGGTCCGGTTCCGGCGCCACCCGGAACCACAGAACCGCTGCCGCCGCGGCGAGCACCACGGCCCCGAGCCCGAACGCGGCAGCCCAGGGCGACCGGCGGCCGCCACGCGAACTCAGCCGGTCGGCTTCTCTCTCGCTGAGCGGCAAGGTCTAGCAGTCCGTCAGCCGACCTGCAGCAGCTCGACCCAGTTAACGTCTACGCCCACAGCAGCCTCCTCTCGTCGTGGCAGCGCATGTTATCCGCATGCGGGCTCAACCGCGCGAGAGACTGTTCAGGGGTTGAAGCGGCGCGACTCCCTATCCCTCTGCCGTGAAAGCACACCGCGAAAGAGCAGGAACAGGCCAACCGCCATGACCGCGATGGGCCAGTAGTCAAGAACCTGATCCGCCCACTCCCAGTTCGGGAAGCCCGCGATCACCAGAACGCCACCGGGAATCAGCGGCCACCAACGGTTCGCGCGCTCGTAGAGCAGGGAGGCGACGTAGATCAGGAGGAAGCCAACGCCGAGGCCGAAAGCGGCGCTGTTGTCGTCCGAGAACCAGCCTGAGTAGAGATCGTCGAAGGCCAGACCAGAGCCGAGCCCGATCAGGATCCCGGCCGGGATCAGGAGTCCGTACGCCCGCTTGTAGAAGTAGCCCGCCGCAAAGACTCCGCCGACCAGTATCAGGAACAGGTGTTCGGGGGCGCCGTCGAATCGCTCGAGCGCCAGCAACGCGCCGCCCAGGACGATCAGAGCCAGGCCAGCGGCAACCTGACCGGCCAGGCCGGGTCCCGCGTCTTCGACCGGCGGGGGCGGCGGCTCGGCGGGCGGCGGCGCCGATCCGGACTCAGCCTGCGCGGCGGCTGCCGTTGTTTCGCGGTTCATCTCTTCGTGTTCCATTGCGTAACCCCCTAGTGCCGAAACAAGGTGCTCCAGACACTCTACGCAGCCGGATGCCGCCAGGTTCCAGCGAGTTCACGCCAGCGCCTCCCGCCGACCGTGACTGTTACGCTAGCCCCATGCCGATCTTCGAGCGGGACGAGGTCCGGATTCACTGGTCCGAGGTCGGCGCCGGCTACCCGGTGCTGCTGTTCGCGCCCGGCGGCATGCGCTCCGCCGCCGAGATATGGGGGACCAGCCCGTTCGACCCCCGCCGCGAGCTGGCGCAATCCTTCCGGGTCATCTCGATGGACCAACGGAATGCCGGCAGGTCCAGCGCGCCGATCACGGCCGACGACGGTTGGCATACCTACGCCGGCGACCATCTGGCGCTGCTCGATCATCTGGGCATCGAGCACTGCCACCTGATGGGCGGCTGCATCGGCTCCTCGTACTGCCTTGGCGTCCTTCAGGCCGACGCCTCGCGGGTCAGCGCCGCGGTGCTCCAGAACCCGATCGGCCACCACGAGAACCAGGATCTGTTCTACGCCATGTTCGACACCTGGGCCGAAGCGCTCCTGGACGAGCGCGACGACGTGGACGCGGGGGCCCTGCCCCCGTTCCGCGAACGCATGTACGGGGGCGACTTCACCTTCAACGTCGATCGAGACTTCGTGGCCGGCATCGAGACGCCGTTCTTGATCCTGGCCGGAAACGACGCCTACCACCCTCGCCCGGTGGCCGAGGAGATCGCCTCGCTGGCGCCGAACAACGAGTTGATCCTCGAGTGGAAGAGTGACGACGCGGCGCCGGCAGCCGCGGCAAAGGTCACAACTTTCCTCGAACGGCACACGCCCTTGAGCAGCTAGCGGCCAAGTTGAGCATGATCGGAGCAACTCTCTTCGGCCTGCTTCTGGTCCTGGGCGCCCCACCGCAACCGCCCGCCGTGCCCGAAGCCCAGCAGGACGCTCCGATCGGCCGCGGCGTCGGCGACCTGAGCGACGTGGTCGAGGTCACCGTGGTCAACGTGGACGTCATCGCCACCGACCGCGACGGGCGGCCGGCCCGCGATCTGACGCGCCAGAACTTCCTCGTCTTCGACAACGACAAGCCGGTCCAGATCGACTACTTCGGCCGCGGCGGCGCCGGCGGCGATCCTGCCGCCATGGAGCTGCTGCACGAACCCCTGTCGATCGCCTTCTTCTTCGACAACACGCACCTCTCGGCGGCCAGCCGCTCCGAGGTCATCGATCAGATCAAGAGGTTCGGCCGCGGCCAGCTTGAAGCGGGGGGCGACGGCGCCCCCGTCCATGCCATGGTCGTCGCCTTCGACGGCGAACTGCGGCTGCTTCAGGACCTGACTACGGACTACTTCGCCCTGGCTCAGGGGCTGAACCGGGCCGAAGCCGCCCACCAGATCTACACGGAAGCCCACAACCTGAAGCGGCGATCCCAGGAGAGCTTCCTGCAGTTGATGGAACAACTGAACGCCGACCCGCGGCGCTCGGCCGGCAGCATCGGCGCGCTGCGGGCAACGCTCTCCGAAATGATTGCATACGCCAGGGTCCTCCAGGAGGACAGTGCCCGCACCGCGGGCGCGATCGAGGACATCGTGAATTCCCTGGCGCTGGTTCCCGGGCGCAAGGCCTTCTTCCTGATCAGCGACGGCTTCGCGGCGCGCCCGTTCGATCGCCTTCTGCAGAACGTCCAGAAACGCGTTGCCGGCCAACGGGAACAGACCGGCATCGAGTTGATGGAGACCCGCTCCGTCGACGCCCCGGAAGGCTTCGACGCCCCGAACAACATCTACACCAGGAACTCGAACATCCAGGGCACCGCGGCCCTCGCGACCACCTCCTTCCAGCAGCGTCTTTCCGACTTTGACCTCAGCTCCCGCTTTTCCGAGATCGCCGCCCGCGCGAACTCGCACCGGGTCTCCTTCTACGCCTTCAAGCCTCCCGAAACCGAGGTCGCCACGGCATCGCTCTCCGAGAGAGTGGCCGATCAGCAGAAACTGACGTACCTGTCCGATCTGCGCGGCGTCCTTCACCAGCTCGCCGGCGATACCGGCGGCCGCGCCTGGGTTTCAGGACGCGACGTGGACGCGTTCTTCGACCAGGCGGCGAACGATCTGCGCTCCTACTACTCGCTCGGCTACGTGCTCGACGAGTTCATCGAAGGCTCCATGCACCAGGTCCGCGTCAAACCGCGGCCGCGGCAACTGCGCCTCAGGCACCGCACCAGCTACATCGCGCGCTCGCTCCGCGAGCGGATCGCCGAACGGACGATCGGCGCTCTCCTGTTGGGGTGGACCGAGAATCCCCACGGATTGCACATCGACAGCATCGAATGGGGCACCGGAGGAGGCGGCTTCTACGATGTCGACTTCACCGTCTCGGTACCCCTCGGCAAACTGGCGATGATCGAACAAGGCGGCGATCGCACCGACCAGGTGCGGGTCGTCGCCACCGTGCTGACCGAGGAGGGCGAGCAACTGGCCCCCAGCCACATCGTCCTGCCGCTGGCCATTCCCGCCCGCGACTGGGCGCAGGCGAAGGACCAGTTCTTCGCCGTCAACTTCGAATACCCGATCCCGCGCGGCCACCACCGCGTGGCCGTCGGTCTGTGGGACGAGAACGGCGGCAGCGGCTCCTACATCCGCCGCGAGTTCGATGTCCGCTGACACCATGGACGGTCGAACTGCCGCCGAAGCGACGGGCCACGTCACCGATGCGGACCTGGAAGCCGGCTTTGCCCACGTCCTCGCCTCACCCGGCGACGGCGGCACGCTCGAGATGATCGTCCGGCGTCCGGGAGTGAACCGCCGCGAGGCGATCGACGAGGGCCGGCTTACCTTCGAGGCCGGCCTGGAGGGCGACTCCTGGCTCGCCCGCGGTGGCTACGGGACCCCTGACGGCGCCGCCGATCCGGACGCGCAACTCACTCTGACGAACTCCCGCTTCACCGCCCTGATCGCGGGCAACCGCGAACGCTGGGCCCTGGCCGGCGACCAGCTCTACGTCGACATCGACCTGAGCCTGGACAACCTGCCGCCCGGCAGCCGGCTCCGCATCGGCGGCGCCGTGATCGAGGTCACCGCCGTTCCGCACACCGGATGCAGCAAGTACCGGCAGCGTTTCGGCCTGCCGGCGCTTCAGTTCACCGCCACGCCCGAAGGGAAGCGGCGGAATCTGCGTGGCGTCAACGCGCGGCTCGTCGTGCCGGGAACGGTCCGGGTCGGCGACACCGTGCACAGGATCGGGTAACGAAATGGCGATCACCAAGGGCATCCGGCAACTCGTGGCCGAGGCCGACGCCGGGATCGAGACCGTGACGGTTGCCGAAGCCCGGGAGCGTCAGGCTCAGGGAGCGGTCATCGTCGACCTGCGGGACATCCGCGAGCGGGCCCGCGACGGCTTCATCCCCGGCTCCTTCCATGCGCCTCGGGGCATGATCGAATTCTGGGTCGATCCCGACAGCCCCTACTTCAAGGACATCTTCGGCAGCGGCCGCGAGTTCATCTTCCACTGCGCCAGCGGCTGGCGTTCGGCCCTGGCGACGAAGGCAGTGCAAGACATGGGGTTGGAACCGGTATGCCACATCGGCGGCGGCTTTGGCGCCTGGAAGAAAGCGGGTGCGCAGGTAGAAAAGACCGCGGACGGCCGCGAACCGAGGTGACGCTCTGGAGCGCGAACGCCTGGC
Source organism: Candidatus Multivorans sp. (assembly GCA_965216125.1). Taxonomy (GTDB): domain Bacteria; phylum Acidobacteriota; class Thermoanaerobaculia; order Multivoradales; family Multivoraceae; genus Multivorans. The sequence goes on from OZ244152.1 coordinate 4,900,168, forward strand.
GGCTTGACAGCAGCGCGACTGTTCCTTAGCCTCTTCGACCGTTTCCCCCAAGACGTCCCCAGAACCGAATTCGCACCGAATGCTCAGTCACTCCGCCCCCCGGCCCGCACCAACCGTTCCCTGCCGCAAGGTCCGGGTGAAGGGCGCGAAGCGCCTGACGGACACTCCCGGATGACCTGGTAGATCGAGAACGAGACCTTCTCTGAGCGGCCGGCCATCCAGGAGGATGAGCCGGCCCTTTGTTTTTGGATCAGTCGCTTGCTGAGCCTTCCCCACCCGCCGAGGAGAACCGTGATGGAACTGCAGACCGTAAGCGCCCAGTCCGAGTGCCCCGAGTGCTTCGACGAGATCCAACTCGAGGCCGTGATGCAGAACGAGATCGTCCAGTGCGCCGGCTGCGGCGTCGACCTGGAGGTCGTCGAACTCGACCCCGTGACCCTGGAACTGGCGCCGGAAGAAGAAGAGGACTGGGGCGAATAGCCCCGTAGACGATGCGCATCGGAGTCCTGTACAGCCGGGTCCGCCCCGAAGAGAAGCTCCTGTTCAGGGAGCTCGAGCGGCGGCGTGCGGAGGTCGAGCTGATCGACGACCGCAAGGTGGTCCTCTCGTTCGGCGGCGCGAGCACGCTGGAACCGGCCTTCGACTTCGACGTCGTCTTCGACCGTTCGCTCAGCCACAGCCGCGCCCTCGTGCACCTGCGGGTGCTGGCCGACCGTGGCGTGCCGACGGTCAACCGGATCGAAGTGGTCGAGAACTGCGGGGACAAGCTGCGCACGTCCAGTCTGCTGCACGCCGCGGGCGTGCCGACCCCGGACACCCGGGTCGCCTCAACGACGGAAGCGGCCCTCCAGGCGATCGAGGAACTCGGCTACCCGGTGGTGCTCAAGCCGACCGTCGGCTCCTGGGGCCGCCTGATCGCCCGCGTCAACGATCGCGACGCGGCCGAGGCGCTGCTCGAGCACAAGACCACGCTCGGCTCCTACCAGCACTCGATCTTCTACCTGCAGCGGTACGTCGACAAGCCGGACCGCGACATCCGCGCCTTCGTCGCCGGCGGCGAAACGATCTGCGCCATCTACCGCAAGGCGCCCCACTGGGTCACCAACACCGCCCGCGGCGCCTCAACCGCGAACTGTCCGGTGACGCCCGAACTGGCCGCCCTGTGCGGGCGCGCGGCGGCGGCGGTCGGCGGCGGGCTGGTGGCGGTCGACCTCGTGGAGGACACACAGCGCGGGCTGCTGGTGCTGGAGGTCAACCACACGATGGAGTTCCGCAACTCGATCGAACCGACAGGTGTCGACATCCCCGCCCGCATGATCGACTTCGTCGAGCGGGTGGCAACCGTTGGCTGGGCTGCCGCCACGCACCAGGAGGGCGCATGACTGTGCGCGCCAGCATCGTCGGCGGTTCCGGGTACGCCGGCGGCGAGTTGCTGCGACTGCTGCACGGCCATCCCGAGTTCGAGATCGCCCAGGTCACATCGCGGCGGCTGGCAGGCGCCTTCGTTCACTTCACGCACCCGAACCTGCGGGGCCACACCGATCTCCGCTACCGCACCCTCGACGAACTCGAGCGCTGCGACCTGCTCTTCCTCTGCGTGCCGCACGGCAGCGCGGCCGGCGACATCGACGTCTACTCCGAACTCGCCCCGCGGATCGTCGACCTCTCGGCTGACTTCCGGCTCCGCTCGCCGTCGGCCTACGCGGACTGGTACGGCGACCCGCACCCCGCGCCGGAGTGGCTCGACCGCTTCGTCTACGGCCTGCCGGAGCTCGACCGCGATGCCGTCGCCGGCGCATCCCACACGAGCGGCGTCGGCTGCAACGCCGCCGCCACCCTGCTCGGCCTGCTGCCGCTGCTCGAACCCGAGGCTCTGAAACGCGATCTCGTCGACTGGCGCCGGGGCGTCGTCACCGAACTGAAGGTCGGCAGCAGCGAGGGCGGCGCGTCGTCGTCGGACGCCTCCCACCACCCCGAGCGGTCCGGCGTGGTGCGCAGCTTCAAGCCGACGGGGCACCGCCATACGGCCGAGATCGAGCAGGCGCTCGCCATGCGCGGCGTGGACGCGGGCGGCCGCGTTCACCTGTCGGTGACCTCGGTCGAGATGGTGCGCGGCGTCCTCGCCACCAGCCACCTGTTCCTGAACCAGCCCGACATCGGCAAGCCCACTGGCCGGGAACTCTTCCGCGTCTACCGCTCCTTCTGCCGGCAGCAACCGTTCGTTCGCCTGGTCAAGGACCGGCGCGGCATCCACCGCTATCCCGAGCCGAAGATTCTCGCCGGCAGCAACCACGCCGAGGTCGGCTTCGAACTCGATCCCCGTACCGGACGCCTGGTCGTCATCTGCGCCATCGACAACCTGATGAAGGGCGCCGCCGGCAACGCCGTCCAGTGCGCGAACCTGATGTGCGGATTCCCCGAAACCGAGGGCCTGGCCTTCCCTGGCCTGCACCCGGTCTAGGCAGCAGCTCGTGCTCCAATCCCGCCCGACCGACGCTCCTCCCGGCCCCTGCCAGGCCGGCGAGGCCCCGCTGGTGATCAAGGCCGGCGGCGGCAAGTCGCTGGACCTCGACGCGATCGCCGCCGACATCGCCGAGCTGTGGAACGCTCGCCGCTCGGTGGTGCTCGTCCACGGCGGCGCCGAGACGACCAACGAGGTCGCCGAGCAGTTGGGGCATCCGCCGCAGTTCGTGACCAGCGAGAGCGGCTACAGCAGCCGCCGTACGGATCGGCGCACGCTCGAGATCTTCGAGATGGTCTACTGCGGGCTGCTGAACAAGCGCTGGGTCGAGCTGCTGCAGCGGCAGGGCATCCCCGCGGTCGGGCTGAGCGGCCTCGACGGCCGCCTGTTCGAGGGCCGGCGCAAGGACAAGCTGCGCATCCGGCTCGGCGCCCGGCGTCTCGTGCTGCGCGACGACTGGACGGGCACGGTCGACCGGGTCAACGCGGAGCTGCTGCGCCTCCTGCTCGACGGCGGGTATCTGCCGGTGCTGACCCCGCCGGGAGCGTCAACCGACGGCGAAGCGGTCAACGTCGACGGCGACCGCGCGGCCGCCGCCGTGGCCTCGGCTCTGGGTGCCCGGACCCTGGTCTATCTCTCCGGCACACCGGGCCTGCTCGCCGACTTTCCCGACGAGGCCTCCCTGATCTCCCGCCTCGACATCGCTCGACCTGACCTGACCGGACCCGAAGCGCATGCCGGGCTCGAACCGCTGATGGCGGCGGCCCAGGACCGGATGAAGAAGAAGGTGCTGGGCGCCGCGGAGGCGCTGCGCGGGGGCCTGGAGCGGGTGATCCTTGCCGACGGCCGCATCGGACGTCCGGTGCGGGCCGCGCTCGACGGCGCCGGCACCCACGTTGTGGTCAGGTCGGCAAACCAGGGGGGTGCGTCATGAGCGCCGATGCCATACCGAACGCTGCGAACGCCGAGGATCGCCGCCTCGGCACCTGGGCGCCACGGAAGCCGACTCCGCCGATCGTCCGCGGCGAGGGCTGCGAGTTGATCGCGGCGAACGGCGACCGCTACCTGGACCTGACCGCCGGCTACGGCGTCTGCTGCCTCGGCTACAACCATCCGGCGATGGTCGAGGCGCTCAAGACCCAGGCTGAACGGCTCACCTACTGCCCGATGAACATGTCCAGCCAGAGCCGGGCCGAGTACGTCGAGGCCCTGGCGAGCGTGCTGCCCGACTCCCTCGACCGGGTGTTCCTGTGCAACAGCGGCACGGAGGCGGTGGAGGGGGCGCTCAAGTTCGCCGCCCTGGTCACCGGGCGCAGCCGCACCGTCGCGCTTCGGAACAGCTTCCACGGCCGCACCCTGGGCGCGCAGGCGACGATGTGGAATCCCACCGCCCGCAAGCTCTACACCGGTCTGCTCCACGACAACGTCTTCGTCGAGCCGGATCCCGAGGCGATCGAGGAGGCGGTCGACGCCAAGACCGCGGCGCTCATCCTCGAACCGGTTCAGGGCGAGGGCGGAGTCAACGTGCTCGGCGACGAGGTGCTGCTCGCGGCGCGCCGGGCCTGCGACCGGCACGGGGCGCTGCTCATCCTCGACGAGGTGCAGACCGGCTTCGGGCGCTGCGGTTCCTGGTTCGCCCACCGCGCAACGCCCGGTCTGGAAGCCGACCTGATGCCGCTCGCCAAGGGAATCGGCGGCGGCTTCCCGCTCGGCGCGATCGCCTACGGAGAGCGGGTCGCGGCCGCGCTCCGGCCCGGTTGCCACGGCTCGACCTACGGCGGCAATCCGCTCGCCTGCGCCGCCGGTCTGGCCGTGATCGAGACATTGCGGGCACTCGACCTGCCGGCCAGGGCGGCGAGGGTCGGCGCGCGCTTCCTGGACTCGCTGCGCGACCGGCTGGCCACCAACCCGCGGGTGCGGGAGGTGCGCGGGCGCGGCCTGATGCTGGGCGTCGTCCTGCGCCAACGCGCGGGCCGCCGTCTCGCCCGTCTGACCTCGCAACACAGGATCCTGACGCTGCCCGCCGGGCCGAACGTGATCCGGATGCTGCCGCCGCTGATCATAAGCGTTGGGGAACTGGAACGCGCCGCCGACGCCCTGGATGCCGTCCTCGGGGAGGAATGACATTGGACGCAGGCAGCCCCGGCCGGCGCGACGCTGTTCCCTACCGGCGCCGCAAGGCGGGCCGCGACCGGACCGAGATCGACCTCGTGCGCGGCCTGGTCGCGGTGCCGTCGCTCTCCCGCCACGAGGCCGCCGCCAGCGGCTGGCTGGCCTCCGAGATGGCGGTTCGCGGTCTCGAACGCTGTCAGGTCGACGGCGCACTGAACGCGGTCGGCGAACTGGGAGAGCCGGACGCATCCCGCCTGATCGTCCTGCTCGGACACATCGACACCGTGCCGGGGAACATCCCGGTCCGCATCGAGGACGACGGATCGCCCCACGGCATCCTTCACGGCCGCGGCGCGGTCGACGCGAAGGGACCGCTCGCCACCTTCGTCGCGGCGGCCGCACGCCTCGGCGGCGACTGGGCGCGCGCGCACGACCTGCGGTTGATCGTCGCCGGGGCGACGGAGGAAGAGGCGGCGAGTTCCCGGGGCGCGCACCACCTGCTCAAGCGGCTGAACGGCCGCGACGAACCGATGCCCGACTTCTGCATCGTCGGCGAGCCCAGCCACTGGCACCGGGTCACGCTCGGCTACAAGGGGCGTCTGTTGATCGACCTGCTGGCCCGGCGGCCCAGCAGCCATACCGCCGGCCCGGAGGCCGGCGTCGGCATCACCGCCTTCGACCTCTGGCGACGCCTGGAGGCGGCGGCGGAACGAAGCGGCGGCAGAACCTCCTTCGAGCGCGTGCTGCCCAGCCTGCGCACGATCAACACGACGAGCGACGGGCTCTACGACACGGTCCGGGCCGACTACGGCCTTCGGCTGCCCGTCGATTTCGATACCGGCGCCCTCATAGGCGAACTCGGGGACTGGTTCGGCGATGCCGCGGCGGACATCCACGGGCCGCTGTTCTCCGACCTGGACCCGGTCCGCGCCACCGGCACCATCCGCTGCGAGCAGGGCGACGCCAGCCTGGAGCTGCGCCTGCGCGGCTATGAAGTGGGCGTCCGCGCCGACCGTCACTCCCCCCTGGTGCGAGCCTTCCTCGGCGCCATCCGCGCCGTTGGCGGTCCAGAGACCGGGCCCAAGTTCGTGGTCAAGACCGGAACCTGCGACATGAACATCGTCTGGCCGGTCTGGCAATGCCCCATCGTGGCCTACGGCCCGGGAGACAGTACACTCGACCACACCCCGAACGAGCATCTGGAGTTGGATGAGTACCTGCTGGCGGTCGATACCGTGGAACTTGCGCTGAGGAACCTGGCCGCGGCCCCGCCCGCCGCTGGCTGACCGCGTGGCGCCCCGCCCACCACGCCTCGATCGCATCGCCTTCGGCGTCAGCGCCGGGCTGATCGGTCTGGTCTGCATTCCGCTCGCACTGTCGCCCCAGACGGGCGGCGCCCTGGTCGTAGGCGCCTACGAGTCCCTCACCGAGCGGTTCGGGTTGCTCTACCAGTGGGCAACGCTGGCAGTCACCGTGTTCCTGCTGTGGCTGGCCTTCAGCCGTCACGGGACGAAGCGACTCGGGGACGAGCACAGCCGGCCGGACTTCAACCTATTCAGTTGGATGGCCATGCTGTTCTGCGCCGGCATCGGCGCGGGGCTGCTCTACTGGTCGACGATCGAGTGGGTCACCTACCTCGATGCGCCACCCTTCGGTCTGGCGCCGAGCTCCAACGAGGCCGTCGAGTGGGCGGCGACCTACGGCATCTTCCACTGGGGGATATCGGCCTGGGCGCTGTACTGCTTCCCGGCGGTGGCGATCGCCATCCCCTACTACCGCCAGCACGCCCCGGCCCTGCGCCTGAGCACCGGCCTGCACGCCCTGATCGGCCGCGAGGGGTACGACCGTGCCCCCGCCCGGATCGTCGATGTCCTGTTCATCCTGGCGATGGTCGGCGGTACGGGCACGTCCCTGGGCCTCGGCACCCCGATGGTCGCCGCCTGCGTCAGCGAGGTCTTCGGCATCGAGCAGACCTTCGGACTCCAGGTGGCGATCCTCGTCGTCTGCGTCACCCTGTTCGCGGTGAGCGTCTACCTGGGACTCGAACGCGGCATCAAGCCCCTTTCCGACGGCTCCGTCATCGCCGCCATCGTCCTGCTGGCCTTCGTGCTGATGGTCGGCCCGACCAACTTCCTGTTGCGCACGGGCACGAACTCGATCGGCCTGATGCTCGAGAACTTCATCCGGCTCAACACCTGGACGGACCCGGTGGCCAGGACGGGGTTCATCGAGGACATGACCATCTTCTACTGGGCGTGGTGGATCGCCTACGGGCCCTTCATGGGCCTGTTCGTGACCCGCATCTCGCGCGGCCGGACGGTGCGGGAGTTGATCCTCGGGATGCTGGTCCTGGGCACTCTCGGCTGCGCCGTCTTCTACGGCATCCTCGGCAACTACGGCATGAGCCTGGACCTGTCGGGGGCTCTACCCGTGCGCGAGATCGCCCAGACGGCAGGAAACGACACCGCGATCGCTCAGACGATCGGCTTCCTGCCGCTCGGCACCCTGGCACTCGTGATCTTCGCGCTCGTGGCCATCGTCTTCATCGCCACGACCTATGACTCCGCTTCCTACTGCCTGGCGGCGTCGGCGACCCGCAACCTGACGGAAGGCACCCATCCGGCCCGCTGGCACCGCCTGTTCTGGGCCGTCGCCGTCGGCATCCTTCCGATCACGCTGATGTTCATCGGCCAGGAAGGCGGCAACGACGAACTGCGCGTGATCCAGTCCGCCACCCTCGTTGTCTCCCTGCCGCTGCTCATCGTGGGAGTGCTGATGGCGATTTCCCTGTTGCGGTCGCTCCGGCAGGACGACGAATCCGCGGCCGGCGCCTGAGCGCCGGCGCCGCGCAACACGGGTCAGCGGCCGCCGTCGGGGGCGAGGGCCCCCTCGATTTCCCCGAGCAGCCCCTCCAGCTCGCCCAGCGCGGCATCCCAGTCGCTCCAGTGGAAGGCGTGACCGGCCTCGATCGCCTCCTCCCAGGCCCGGTTCGCCTCGAACAGGGCATCGGCGGCCTCGTGCCGATCCGACGGATCCTCCACCCGCAGAATGTCGCGCGACACCCTGGCGCGAGCGCCTCGCAGAGCCCGCATCCGCGCCAGCAGTTGGCCGCCCTTCGCCAGCGCCTCCTGTCCCGACGTTCCGGCCTCCCGGTGATCGGCTTCGGGACCGTGGCAACGGTTGCAGCGCGCCTGCAACCCGCCCTCGCCAAGCGACTGCGCGGCCACGCTGCCATGGCAGGTGCGGCAGGTGGGAGCGGCGCGGACTCTTCGTTCGAAGAGCGCGAAATGCGTGCTCTGCTGCAAGGCCAGGTACTCGGCGTCGTGGCAGCGGCCGCAGGTCCGGGGCAGGTTCCACTGGTGGGTCGGACTCTTCGGGTGGCCGCTGTTCAGCACCCCCTTGTGCGCGCGAAGCTGGACGAAGGTCGTGTTGTTGCCGCCGTGACAGTCCGCACAGGAGACGCCGGCCACAGCGTGCGCCGAGTTCCGCCACTGGCGCAGATGGAACTCCTCCGTCTCCTCGAGTTCCTGCGCCGCGTGGCAGTCGGCGCAGGGATCCTGGGCCCAGGCGCCGGCCGCGAACGCTGTCATCGCCAGCAGCAGAGATGTACGGAAGAGGCGATCCACGCCCGTCAGACTACCAATGCCGGGCGCCGGCGGAGCGGTCTTCATTCCCAACGCCGTTCATTCCCAACGGAAGGCCGGCGTGAGGAATACGTCCCGGTCACCGCTCTCCGGGATCTCCGGCAGCGTCAGCCGGTAGTAGTTCAGCGGAATCGCGCCGTACCAGTACCGGTGGCGCGCGATCCGGCGCGGTCGCTCCACCACGATGCTCACCGTCTGGCCGGCTTCCGCCTCGACCGGCACGAGTTCCACCGTCAGACCGGCCAGGGGCACCGGCGACCCGATCAGCAGCTCGCCGCTCCCCCCGGGCCGGTAGCGAAGGCCGTCGGTTCCATGCGGCCAGACGCCACTGCCGATCAGGCGCACCCGGAGATCGCCGTGCTGGACATCCCCCGGCGCCGAACCAAGGTGAACCTGGGAGGTCTCGAGGGGCAGCAGCCGCTTCGCCGCCGGCGACACGTATCGCAACCGGTGGGCGCCGCTGTCGGCGTCGATCTCGACGGGAAAGGAAGCCGCGGAGTACCAGAGCGGCGCCACGAACAGGGCCGCGACAACCGACGCGGCAACCAGCCAGCGGCGCGACGGCGGCCGCTCGATGAGGAACCAGCACACCGGATAGAGCGGCAGGAACCAGCGGTTTGCGATCGCACCGGCGCCGCCGTAGAAGTTGTGCGGACTCTTGATCAGAAACGCAGCGAGGCCAAGGGCGATGGCGACAAGCAGCCAGCGGCGCCGCGAACCCGGCCGGAGGCAAGCGCAGGCAAGCACCAGGGGCAGGAAGTAGGGCACGATGCCGATACTCCTCCCGAGCAAGGCGTAGACGACGTTGTGTCCGAGCAGCGCGGCGTCGAAGGACGGCAGCAGAAAGCCCTCTCGAACCCAGGAGGCGTCCCCGCGCACGGCCAGCAACTCCGGCCAGCCTTCCCGGTCGAAGTCGATGTCGGGATAGCCGGTCGCACTGCTGAACCCCTGCCGTTCGCCGACGTACGGACTCCATGCGCCGCCACTGGCACGATGAAACCAGGCCGAGCCGGCCAGCAGCACCAGGGCGGCGCCAAGGACGATCGCGGCGATCCTTCGCGCCCACGCCTGCCGCAACGTCGGCGCCGCCGCCAGCAGGACCGCCAGCAGCACGGCCAGGTAGAACGGTCGCCCGGCCCCGGCCGTTGCCAGCAAAGCGCCGCCCGCCACCAGGCGCCAGGGCGGCGGCCGGCTGTCCTCGAACCAGGGATCGAGGCAGCAGAGCCCGAGCGCCGTGACGACCAGGTAGAAAAGGTCGGCATGAACCCAGAACACGTGGCCGAAAGTGACCGAGAAAAAGAGCAGGAAAGCGGCCACCAGCGGTCCATCGGCGCCCACGCGCCGCAGCAGCAGGCACTCCAGCAGAAGGGCGGCGAGAATGAGCAACACCAGGTTCGCCACGATCGGCCCCCGCTCCGGCGCGAGGCGGACGAAGGGCGCAAGGTAGAGCGAGTAGAAGACCGGTTTGGCGTACACCAGGGTGCGGCCGCCGTCCGCGCTCTGCAGGATCAGCGGATCCGGAACCTTGCCGGTGGTCTCCAGGTAGCGCCGGTAGTCCGACGCCTCGTACCGGCGGTCGAAGTCGAAGGCCAGACTCTGGGCCTGCATCGAGTACACGCCTTCGTCGCCGACCGTGTACGGCCAGTCCGCCGGGTCGAAGACGGCCACGGCCGTCGCCACGACCAGGACCGGGACCCACAGCACCGCCCGTTGCCAGGTCAGCCGCCGGCATACGGTCCGTCGCTGCCCGCCGCTCCCGGGAACGCTCATACCGGTGAGGGACGGTAGCAGGCTCCCGTGTCGACCGAACGAACCGGGGCGAACCGGACAATGGCGCGCCTTTTGCGGTCAACACAGGCGAGAAACGGTGCTCGTTAGTGTAGTCTTTGTCCAAGTCGACGTGTTCTGGAACAAGAAGGAGTCCCACCGTGAACCGTACTGAGCTCGCCCCCTCCCTTCTGCCGCTCCTTGTCGCAGCCCTTCTGCTGTCATTGTGCGGACTAGCCCCTGCCTTTGCGCAGGAGGCGGACGCACAGGACGAGAGCGAGGAGGCGGAAGAAACGCCCGAGTTCGGCGAGGCGATCGTCGTCGTCGGCACCCGCACCCAAGGACGCACCGTCACCCGGTCTCCGGTAGCGGTCGACGTGATTCCCTCGGTCGAGTTGATGAGTCAGGGTGACAACGACCTGATCAACCGGCTCCGGAGCGTCGTTCCCTCGTTCAACGTCGGAACCCAGCCGATCAGCGACGCGGCAACGCTTGTACGCCCGGTCAACCTCCGCGGTCTGGCCCCCGACCACACCCTGATCCTGGTCAACGGCAAGCGCCGCCATCGCGCCGCGGTCATCGCCTGGCTCGGCAACGGGGTCTCGGACGGTTCCCAGGGCCCAGACGTCTCCGTCATCCCGTCCATCGCGCTGCGGCAGGTCGAAGTGTTGCGCGACGGCGCGGCAGCGCAGTACGGCTCCGACGCGATCGCCGGCGTGATCAACTTCCAGCTCAAGGACGCGAGTTCCGGCGGCAGCGTCGAGATCCGCTCGGGTCAGTTCCAGGACGCGAATCCCGGTTCCGACGCCGGCTTCGGAGGCCAGTACACGTTCGCCGGCGACAAGGGCATGTCGTACGCCGTCGCCGCCAACCTGGGCATGCCCATGGGCGCGAACGGCTTCTTCAATCTGAGCATGGAGTACGGTGCCGCCGATCCGACGAGCCGCAGCGTGCAGCGCACCGACGCGATCAACGCGATCAACGCCGGCAACACCCACATCCGCAATCCCGCCCAGGTCTGGGGTTCGCCCCTGCTCGAGGACGACATCAAGGTGTTCGCCAACTTCGGCACCGTGTTCTCGAGCGGCATCCAGTTCTACGGCCACACGAACTACGCGACACGCACGACCACCGGCGGCTTCTACTTCCGCAATCCGCACACCCGGTCCGGCGTCTTCAGCAACAACGGCGGAGCGTCGCTGCTGGTCGGCGACCGCGAATGGGCCCGGACCGGCATCGAGGGTGCCGGCGGTTGCCCCGTGCTCAGGGTCATCAACCACGCGCCGGACCCGGCGGCCCTGGCCGCGATCGAAGCGGATCCGAACTGCTTCACCCTCTACTCCCGCTTCCCCGGCGGGTTCAATCCCCAGTTCGGCGGCGACCTGACCGACACGTCGCTTGTCGCCGGCATTCGCGGCTACACACAGGGCGGCATGTCCTGGGACTTCAGCGCGAACGTCGGCTCCAGCGAGGTCAACCAGTTCATCTACAACACGGTGAACGCCTCGCTCGGCTACGACACCCCCACGTCGTTCAGCCCCGGCATCTACGAGCAGACCGACACGAACCTCAACTTCGACATCTCCTACCCGCTGGTTGACAACGTGAACCTCGCCGCCGGCGTGGAATGGCGGAACGAACAGTTCCGGATCGGCGCCGGCGGCGCGCCTTCCTGGGAAATCGGCCCCTACGCCGTCCAGGGCTTCGGCTCGGGCTCCAACGGCTTCAACGGCTACCGCCCCGAGAACTCCGGTACCTGGGACCGCGCCAACGTCGCCGTCTACACGGACATCGAGGTCGAGGACCCGGACCAGAAGTGGACCTACACCGCCGCGGTCCGGATCGAGGAGTTCGACGACTTCGGCAACACGGTCAACGCCAAGTTGTCCGGGCGCCGGGCGGTGTCCGACACCGTGTCGCTCCGCGCCGCCCTGAGTTCGGGCTTCCGCGCACCGACGCCCGGCCAGCAGAACGCGTTCAACGTGACCACGGCGTTCGACCCGGAGACGGGCGGCCTGTCGAACAGCGGCACCGTGCCCTCGATCTCGGCGCCAGCCGCTCTCCGGGGCGGTCAGCCGCTGCAGCCCGAGAAGGCCGTGAACTACGCTGCCGGCCTGGTGGTCGACAACGGCCCGTTCACGTTCACTGCCGACATTTTTCAGATCGAGCTCGACGACCGGCTCGCCATCTCGGAGACGTTCCGCCAGTGCTCCCTCGTCCAGGAGCCGGGCTGCGTGACCGAACCCGAAATCGACAACCTGCTCGCGGGCGGCTTCGTCGAGGCGAGGAACCTGAAGAACTTCCGGTTCTTCGTCAACGACTTCGCGACCCGGACGCAGGGCCTCGACCTGGTGGGCACCTGGGCGCCGCCGGCACTTGGCGGCAACACCACGTTCAGTCTGGTGTTCAACCACACCAACACGGTAGTCACGGCGGCGAACCCCGACACGGTCGGCCCCTTCCGCATCGCCACCCTGGAGCGCGGACTGCCGGAGATGCGCTGGAACATCGCGATGAACCATAAGGCCGATCGCTGGAGTCTGCTGACGCGCCTGCACTACTACGACGGCTGGTGGGACAGCGAGGACGCGCAGAACACTCTGGGCAGAAACTCGGCGCCCATGTACCCGGACTACAGCGGTGAGTTCCTGCTCGATGTCGAGTTGGGCATTCAGCTGCCGAACGAGACGTCAATCGCCATCGGCGTGCAGAACCTGCTGAACACCTACCCGGACGAGAACCCCGGCGCTGCCGCCAACGTTGGCAACCAGTACGGCCAGTTCTCGCCGTTCGGCTTCAACGGCGCCTACTACTACGTCCGCTTGAACTACGCCTGGGGCTCGAGCTTCTAGGAGCTTGCGCCGCAGAACGCGACGGAGTGAGTTCTGCGGCGCGAACTCGTAGGGAGGTGGGGGCTGGGGCCAAGCACGGAGTCTGCGACGGGTTTGGCGGCGCTAGCGAGCAGCAGGCTTCACGTCCGACCCGGTTTCACCCGGCGACGGCTTTCTGCCCCGCCGGGTGAACTGTTTCTGGGGTCGCCGGCCGCTCCCGCTCCAGACTCTGGAGCAACCAGTACCGGCGGTAGAGCTCGTTGCTCTCGTACAGTTCCTCGTGGCTGCCCGAGGCGACCAGCCGGCCCTGATCGAGCACGTGAATGCGACCGGCACGGCGCGCGGTGGCGAGACGATGCGCGATGACGATCGTCGTCCGGCCTTCCAGCAGGTGCTCGATCGCGCGCTGAACGGTCGCCTCGGAGTCCGGATCGAGCGCGCTGGTCGCCTCGTCCAGCAGCAGGATCTGGGGATCGCGCAGGAAGGCCCGGGCGATCGCGATCCGCTGACGCTGCCCCGCCGACAGCCGCACGCCGCGCTCGCCGACCTCTGTGGCGTAACCGTGGTCGAGGCGCTCGATGAACGCGGCCGCGCCGGCGGCCGCAGCGGCAGCCCGCACGTCGTCGTCGCCGGCGTCCGGACGGGCCAGGCGGATGTTGTCCGCCACCGAACCTGTGAACAGGAAGATGTCCTGGGGTACCAGCGCGATCCGGCGCCGCAGATCGCCCAGCGCGACCTCACCGAGCGGCCGGCCGTCGATCAGAACTTCCCCTTGCTGCGGCTCATAAAACCGGAGCAGTAGGGAAAAGAGGGTGCTCTTGCCGGAACCGGACGGCCCGACCAGGGCCACCAGCTCGCCCGGGGAGATCTCCAGCGACACGTCGGTGAGGGCCGGCTGCGCGGCGGCCTCGTATCGGAAGCCGACCGAACGGATACTCAGTGCGGCAGCGTCCTCGGCCAGCCGGACGGGAGACGGTGAATCGACGATCGCCGAACCCTCGTCGAGCAGTTGGAAGACACGCTCACTCGATCCCCGCAGTCGCCGGAATCCAGCATAGAGCGATCCCAACTGGCCCACCGAGGTCGCAATCGCGAACGTATAGAGCAGGAACGACATCAACTGGCCTGCCGACAGCTCCCCGTCGAGCATGAGGTTTCCGCCGTATCCGAGCACCAGGGCGAAGGCGGCGAAGCCGAGGAACGTCATCAGACCGCCGAAGGCCGCATAGAGGCGGACGTTGCGGAGCTGGACAAGGAGCAGATCAACCAACCGTTCCTGGTAGCGGCTTCGCGCCTGGTTCTCCGCGGAGAACGCCTGCAGGGTGCGAACGCCGGCCAGCGCTTCCTCGGCCCAGGCAGAGGTCTCGGCGATAGCGTCACGCTCTTCAACCGCCACCCTCTCCAACCGCTGGCCAAAGACCCTCGCCAACAACACGACCGGCGGCACGATCAGCAGGGCCACCGCGGTCAATCGGGTCTGCAGCACCAGGAGGATGGCCAGCACGCCGACAAACCGCGCGGCTGCCTGGAGCCCGGACGGAATCTGCTCGGTCAAGGCGGTCTGCACGACCGTCAGGTCCGAACTCATGCGCGACAGCAGTTCGCCAACGCGACGCCGATCGAAGAAGTCGATCGACAGACCGACCAGGTGTCCGAACAAGCGCCGCCGCAGATCGCGCAGCAACCGTGCGCCTGCGGCGCCGAGAAACCAGGTCTGGAAGTAGCCGAGCACACCGAGGACCGCGAACAGGCCCATCAGCCACACGACGAGCTCACGAAGCTCCTGTTTGGACCCGGACATAAGCGCGGTGTCGACGAACTCACCGACCCGCATCGGCACCAGCAGGAAGACGCCGCTGCCCGCGAGAAGCAGGACTGTCCCAAGACAAAGCGGCAGCAGGTACGGCCGTGCCAGCCCGTACAGCCGACTGAACGGGACCGGCGCGGAGGAGTGCTCTCCCTCCGCGCTCCTCTTCCTTCTCACTTCTCTACGGCGAGGGTGATCAGGAGTTCGGGCCGCTCCGCGCCCGCCACCGCCGAATCAAAGACCTCAGCCGCCATCGGCAGAACGACGGTCAACGCCATCGAACCCTGCTGTATCTGTTCGGGAATGTTGCGCCCAACACGGCCCGAAGCGGTGCCCGACGCCACCACGGCGCCCTCACCCTGCTGACCGGGACGGAGCAAGTCGATCTCCACGTTGACGCGCCGACCGCCCCGTGTGCCATGGAGTGCCAGCTCCACCTGAAGCTCCACCCGGTCGCGTCGCTGTTGCCGCGCAACCTCGAGACGCTCGATCGTCACGCCCTCGCAGAGATAGGGCTCGGTGTCTCGCGTAATCCAGGCATACCCCGAGGGAAGCGCCTCAACCGTCCCCAGCGGCAGTCGCAGCACCATCGGCGACGCCATGGCAATGCGCTCGATGTTGGCGGCATCGGCGGCGCGTGCGGAGCCGGGCGTCACCTCGCCTGTGACCGGCACCGCCTGCGGTTCGACTTCGACCGTCGTGGGCCGAGGCGCCGTTTCGACGGGCGCCGGCGGCGGCGAGGGCGCCTCGGCCGGGCGCGAAGGCTGGGCCACCGGCTCACCGGCAGGAACGTAGTAGCCCTCGAACCCGACGCTCCCGGCACGATCGCCCCGACCGCCCGCCGTCGAGCGACCCGCTACCACGCGGATTCGCCCGCGGGCTTCCAGAGCCAACCGCTCCCGCCACTTCGACGTTTCTCCGTCGGCCGTGGCGCGCTTACCGCGCGCCAGCAGAGCGCTCCCCTCCACCGCGCCGGACGTCTCGACCACGACACCCTGGTTCGAGACACTGAAGCGCCGCCACGAACCCGCGGCCGCGTCGAACGAACTGTAGGTCCGTCCCGACCGACCGTCGGCGAACGCCCAGGTCTCGGCGATCAGGCAACCATCTTCCAGCTTCTCGATCCGGCTCCGCCCAACCGTCTCGCCGCCGTCCGGATCGGCGCCCGACACGAGCCGCCATTCGCCAAGCACGAAGTCCAGGGCCCGGTAGTTCTCATTCGCCTCGCAGGATCCGGGGCTCTGCGCCGCCAGCGGCAACGCCACCACGAGCGTCAACCCTCCCTGCAACAGCGCTCGGACCGCCGTACGCCGGCCTGTCGACTTACGCCGGCCTATCGACTCCCTCATCATTCGCTCCCTCAGGTACCCAGCAAGACGATTTCGACCACGAACAACACGGCCAGCACCGCCACCGCCGGTCGAAGCTGGTTGAACCGGCCAGAGAGCAACTTGTAGGTCGTGACACCGGCTGCGATCTCTCTCCTGGCCGTCGTCCGGTACTGGTCGAGATGAAAGAGGCGGTTCAGCATGGAGGCGTCCGCGGCCAGATCCAGGATGGAATCGATGAGACCGCAAGCTATCAGGACGAACCTGAACCGCCGGCCGGCTCCGGAGCGGCTCGCCCATCGACGTCATCGGCGCTTCGGACGTCGTCGTTCGCGGCAAGGAAGGCGGGCGGGAACGCATCCTGGAACCCGACCAGGTGGCATACCTCCACCCCGGCAAGACGCGGCCCCGCGGCAAGGAGATCCTCCGCGGCGTGCGGCCGCCGACTAACCCTCCGCCGGCCTGACCACAAACAGCAGATCGCCCTGGTTCACGACCTGGCCGTTCGCCGCGTTGACCCGCATCACTTCGTACCGGGTGTCCCGGGCGAACAGGTCGCCGCCGGCGTCGATCGACGACAGGGACACCGGGCGGAAGAGCTTCATCGCCTCGATCAGGCACAGGGTCTTCTCGGTGTTCAGAACGTCACCCACCCGCACGAATGGCGGATCGTTGGGAGAGGCGGCGGAAAAGAAGAGGCCGCCGGACGGCGCCCCGACCTTCAGTTCGTCGCTGCCCTCGATCTCGATCGAAGCACGATCCATCGTCGCGAAGACGCCAGCGGCACGCTCGACTTCACGAACCAGATCGCCGGCACAGGTACGGGCCAGGAAGCCCGGCAGGTACCGCGTGTCGTAGTCGCCGGTGCGGAACTGCTCGTCGTCGAGCACGCGGCAAAGCAGAGGAAGATTGGTGCAGACGCCCTCGATCGTGACCTGGTCGAGGTAGGAGCGCAAGCGGGCAATCGTGTCGGCGCGATCCTTGCCGTGGCAGACCACCTGCACCACCAGGCTGTCGTAGTACGGCGAGACCACCGTTCCTGTGTCGATCGCCGCCAGCACGTCGATGTCCGGGCGCTGCGGGAACTCGCAGCGGCTCACCGTCCCCGGCGAAGGCAGCAGGTCGATCCCGTCCGGCGTTACGACGACGCGTTCGGCGTTGATCCGGACCTCCATCGCGTAGCCGTGTTCGGCAACCGGTGCGCCCTTGATTCGCGACCCTCCGGCGATCTCGAACTGGGCCTTGACGATGTCCGTGCCGGTCGTGGCCTCGGTCACCGGGTGTTCCACCTGAAGGCGGGTGTTCATCTCCATGAAGTAGAGCTTCTGCGTTTCCAGGTCGAAGATGAACTCCACCGTGCCCGCGCCAACGTAGCCGATCTCCCGGGCAATCGCCCTTGCGGAACGGAAACTCTCCTCGCGCAGGGCCTCCGGCAGCGCGGTGGATCCCGACTCCTCGATCAGCTTCTGGTTGTTGCGCTGCACGCTGCAGTCGCGCAGGCCGAGAACGCTGACCGTCCCGTGCTGGTCGCACAGCACCTGCACCTCGACGTGGCGGAGCGACACGACGCACTTCTCGAGGTAGCAGTCCGCGTTGCCGAAGCTGCTCTCCGCCTCGATCCGGATTTGGGCGAACGCCTCCCGAAAGTCCTCCACCCTGTCGACCTGGCGAATGCCCTTGCCGCCGCCCCCGTGGACCGCCTTGAGCATGACCGGGAAACCGATCGACTCGGCCACCTCGAGCGCCGTGTCGGCGTCGGTGAGGATGCCCTCGCTGCCCGGCACGACCGGCACACCGACCTGCACCGCGGTCTGGATCGCGTTCGACTTGTTGCCCATGCGCCGCATCGCTTCGCCGGTCGGTCCGATGAAGTTCAGGCCGTGACCCCGGCACAGGTCCGCGAACGAAGCGCTCTCGGACAGGAAGCCGATACCCGGATGGAGCGCGTCGACCTCTTCCCGCTCGGCGACCCGGATCACCGAGTGGGCGTTCAGGTAGCTCTCGTCGGGGGTGCTGCCACCGATGCAAACCAGGCTGTCTCGCTTCCGCAACATCGCCGCCGCCGGCGACTCGATGTCCGGATCCGACTGCACCAGGACCACCTCGACGCCCGCGCGCTGGGCCACCCGCACCAGCTTGACCGCGGTGCAGCCCCGGGCATGGATCAGAGCCCGCCGCACCGGGCGCGGCGCGACCGCCGGCGCCGGGAGGGCCGCTTCCGGCGCCCGCCGGCGCCGCCGCGCGGACAGGAACTCGACCCGCCGCTCCTCCTGCAGGAGCCGCTGGAGAACATCCTCGACCGTTTCTTCCGGCACCGGGATCTGCGAATCGACCTGACGTAGCTGATCGTCGAGATCCTCGCCGAAGGGATGCTGCACGAGACCCTGCATCGAGCCTTCGACCTCGGCCAGATAGTTCGACAGTGTCGAGGCCATCGGCAGGTGGGACGGAACGACGATCTGGCCGGCGAACGGCATGTTCGTACCCGAGAAGTAGTAGGTCTGGACCAGGGGGTGGGTCACCAGGCTCGCCTGCGCGCCGCCCGTGCAGTCGCCGTAGCCGAAACAGATCACCGGCAGGTCGTTGTCGCGCACGAACCGCGTCAGCCGATCGTTGACGATCGACATCGAGAACAGGGCGCCGGCGCCTTCCTTCGTCAACATGCCGCCCGACGAGATGAAGCACACGACCGGCAGCCGTTCCTCGGCGCAGCGCAGCAGGAGCTTGCAGAACTTCTCCGCGCTCGCCATGTCGAACGAGCCGGCCTGGAACGCCAGGTTGGAGACCAGCACGCCGACCCTGCTGCCCCCCGAGCCGCCCTCGGCGTCACCCGCTCCACCGGTCCTGATCCGGGCCAGAGCCGCCACCGTTCCACACGGCGTCACTCCTTGTTCGAGCGCCCGCTCGATCGAAACCCGCAGTCCCGGGAAGCCCACCGGATCGGCGGTCATCCGATCCGGTTCGATCTCCTGCACATCGACGAAGAACCGGTCCAGGATGGCCTGTGGACGCCGCGGCGTCCTCCGCTTCTGCCCGGCGAGCACGTCCTCGAGGAGCAGATCGCGGTAGGCCGCATCGAGCCGGTTCCAGAAGTCCTTGATGCCGATGTTGCGTGGGGAGATGCGGCCGTCGTAGGTGCGAATCCCCTCCTCATCCTCGTAGAAGTTCGGCAGCAGACGCTCGAAGAGGAACGTGACCAGCCCGAACAGCGGCTCGGAGATGCGGGGCATCTGAAGCCGCTTCCACTCCGCCACGGACTTGAGCAGCCGGCCGCGGCGGGGGTGCCGCGAGAAGTGCCGCAGCCAGGAGCGGAACTGCCGGCGCAGCCTCGCCTCCGCCTCCTCGGCTGCCTCCGCCTCGAGTCCGGCCGTCAACTCGCCCAGCGCCGCGTTCAACGAGTGGCGCAGCAACAGGTGAACGGACTCGCGGGCGATCACGTTCTCCTCGCGGGCCTCGGCAGCAATCTCCCGCAGGTGCACGAAGATGTGATCGTAGAGCCGGTCGAAAGAGATGAAGTTCTCGCATTCGCGCCGGAACAGCCGCAGGAGTTGCGGCTGGAGGATCACGTCGACAACGGTGAAATCCGCCGGATCCGGAGCGGCGCCCTGCCTAGCTTCCGGATCCGCCTCGGCGATCCCCTCTGCCTCGACGGCGCGCATCGCGTCCAGCAGGCGACCGAAGTTGTCCTCGGCCGCGTCCTTCCACTGGTTGTAGAGGTGGAAACCGAACTCGAGCAGCAGTTCGGCGCGGGCGCGGTTGAAGTGGTACTCGCGGCTGCCGAGCAGGAAGGAGGCGAGCCGTCCCCGCCCATCGTGAAGCGCATCGCGAGCCGCGGCGTACCGCTTGTACGTGCGGCTCAGGACATCGTCGTACCGCACCGCAAGCGGGTTCTCGAACCAGCGCTCGAAAGACAACCGGCGCTGCCGGTCCCGGCGCGCCCTGGCCGCCCCGGCCGGAACCTCGGCCGCCGCCAGCCGACCGTAGCTGGACACGGTGGTCGAGGTCAGGCGGCGTCGCAGACCGAGATAGCGCAGGTATCGGAAGGCGACGCCGAAGACGTTGACCTGCTCCGCCGGACTCCGCAGCCGTGACAGGGGGGCGACTTCCTCGAGCGCCAGCAGACTGCGGGAGGGGTCGACGTAGCGCCGGGTGTTCAGGCGGTAGTGCTCGAACACGGCCGGTTCGTCGCGCACGAAGATCTTCGCGCGCTGCTCCACCACCGCGATCGACGAAGCCACCGCGGCCTCGAAACAGGCCAGCCGGTCGCCGCCCTCACCCGGAACGAAGTCGATCACGCCGTCGAGGTAGCCCTGATCGAAGAGCTCGTACGCCGAGACGCCGACCGCCTTGGCGCACTCCTCCCAGGACAGGTCGTAGCGGCGCACGATGTTGGCCAGCCCGCGGGGCTGAATCGTGTTGAAGACGCCGTCACGCACCGCCAGCAGCACGTTCGTCGTGGCCAGAGGGATGGCGCCGCCCGAGTAGCCGTTGCCGAGCACGATGCCCACGGTCGGCGCGTGAAGCTGCGCCATCTCGGCGATCAGCCGGGAGATCGCGTGGGCCTGGTTGCCGCGATTCGCCATTTCGCCGGCGTCCGCTCCCGGCGTGTCCATCAGGGCGACGATGGGCAGGTTGCGGCCGGCGTACGACCGGATCACGTCCACCGCCAGACGGTGGTGCTCCGGCATCCAGACACCGTTCTGCACCGAGCGCTCCTGCGCGAGAACGCCGAACCGGCTACACCAGCCCTCGATCTCGGTCTCGAAGACGGCCGCGTAGAGGGGACCGTGGCGGCGCTCCTCGACCAGTTCCCAACTGGTGGCGGCCAGGACCTCTCCGGCGCCAATCCGGCCCGGGTCCTCGGCCGGAGCGACCGTGCGGCGGATGTACTCGTCGACCTCCAGAACTGCAAGACTCTTGAGGGTCCGACGGATGCGTCGGTCGGAGATCAGACCGGCGATGCGCCCGCCGCCGGCAGCGAACTGCGGATCACGGGGCTCCGGGAACAGCGAGAACGCGCGCGCGCGCTCCTCCGCGTCGCGGAACAGGGGGTCAACCGCTCCTCGTTCCGGGACCGCCTGACCCTGGAGCAGGATCGTCATACGAACCGCCTAGTCTACTCGGTCTCGGCGTGGCAAAGGACCGGCAACGTGTAACTTAGCCGGCTCCGAGCGTATTCCCGCGCGCCGGTTCCCTGCCTCAGTTGGCCCGTTCTTCCGCCCGCATGGGGCCGATCTCGGCGAGCGTCTGCATGCTGGGAGCGACCATCGCCCGAGCCGCGGTTTCCTCGTAGGCCGCGTACATCGCCGGCAGCTTCTCTCTCAGCTCGGTCTGGTCCCGGATCACCCACTCGTCCTCCCATACGGGACCGTAGGGCGCCTGCAGGTTCCAGGCCGTGGAGATGAACCAGTACGCGAACTCCTGCATCTGGACGCGGAAACGCGCCTCCTCGTCCTCGATGTCGAGGTACTTGCTCGCCTGGTAGTAGCCCTCGTCCTCGGCCGTCCTCATTGCCCGCGCGAGTTCCGAGTCCGCGGCGATTCCCCACACCTCCGGGAAGGCGTAGTGCAGGCCGATGTCGCTGACGTAGTGGAGGATGTGCTCGACGACCTCCATCACCTGCCCCTCCGGCCCTACTGGTCCGTCCTGCATGATGATGTCGCACACCGAGTTGTTGTTCTCGATCTCCGCCCACTGCTCCTCGTTCTCCTCCGTGAAGCTCATGTCGTCGCCGAGGGGAACCGGGATCAGCGCGTTGTAGCGATAGTGGTTCTCAAGCACCCTGCGCTGCAGATCGGGATCGAGTCCGGCGTCCCGCGGAAACACCTCGGCGATCGTCTTCGCGACCAGTCGCATGAAGTCGTCCGATATGTCGTCACGGGCCGCGAGCTTGAGCCCGTAGATCTGCAGTTCCTTCGTGAACGGCGGCATCGCGTCGGTGGCGACGACGTCGCCGTGCTGGTACACGTCGTCGGGGACGGTGCCGACTGGAGACAGCAGGATACAGCCGCCGAGGTGAGTCGGAGCGGCATCGGCCGCCGCCAGTGTCCCCTCGGCGTCGCCGTCGGCGCCGGGTTCAGTCCCCTGGTCGCCACAGGCGGCTACCGCCAAGATCAGAAGCGCGAATGCGATGCGTCTGTCCATTCCGGCCCTCCCCCTTTGGTTGATCTGACCCGCGACTCCCTACACTATGCCCTGGACCAGTGCCGGATAGAGTCACGACGATGACCGAGACCGGCACAACCGCGCCGGCAGCCGCCGCGGCGCCGCCCCTGCTCCGGATCAGCGCACTCCGCACCTACTTCCACGGCAAGCGGGAGACCGTCCGCGCGGTCGACGACATCGACCTGCTGGTCGAGGAAGGCGAGACCCTCGGCCTGGTCGGCGAGTCGGGTTCGGGCAAGTCCGTGACCTCGCTGTCGGTGATGCGCCTGCTCGAGAGCACGGCGAACATCGAGAGCGGCGAGATCTCCTACTTCGGCCGCGACCTCGTGCACCTGCCCAGCCGGGAAATGCGGGACCTGCGCGGCAAGGAGATCGGGATGATCTTCCAGGAGCCGGGCACCTCGCTGAACCCGGTGTTCCGGGTCGGCGACCAGGTCGGCGAGGCGCTTCGCGTCCACCTCGGCATGAACCGCAAGCAAGCCCGCCAGCGGACGATCGAGCTCTTCGAAGAAGTCGGCATACCGGAGCCGGAGCGCCGAGTGGACAGCTATCCGCACGAGATGTCGGGCGGTCAGAAACAGCGCGTGATGATCGCCATGGCGTTGTCGTGCAACCCGAAGCTGCTGATCGCCGACGAGCCCACGACCGCCCTCGACGTCACCATCCAGGCGCAGATTCTCGACCTCATCCGCCGCCTGCGCGACGAGCGCGGCATGTCCATCCTGTTCATCAGCCACGACCTGGGCGTGATCGCCGAGATCGCCGACCGGATCGCGGTCATGTTCCGGGGCCGGATCGTCGAGCGCGGCAACGTCGCCGAGGTGTTCAACAACCCCCAGCACCCATACACCAAGGGGTTGCTCGCCTGCCGCCCCCACCTCGAGCGGCCCTTCCGCCGCCTGCCCACGGTCGCCGACTTCATGGATGTCGACGAGGACGGCGACGGCGGCGAAATCCGGATCACCGAACGCAGCCTGACGTCGGAGGCACTCGACGAGTTGGTTGGTC
Organism: Candidatus Multivorans sp.; assembly: GCA_965216125.1. Lineage (GTDB taxonomy): Bacteria > Acidobacteriota > Thermoanaerobaculia > Multivoradales > Multivoraceae > Multivorans. The sequence goes on from OZ244152.1 coordinate 4,923,291, forward strand.
GTGGGCGCGGACGCCTGCTCCACCCGCGGTCCGCTCTGGCGAGCCTCGGCTACGCCGAGGATCCGGGACCGGGCGAACTGGTCAAAGGCGGCACGGCGCCACTGCTTACAGTGCGCGACCTCAAGGTTTACTACCCGATCAGGAGTGGCTTCCTGCGGCGGCAGGTGGGCGACGTCAAGGCCGTAGACGGCATCTCCTTCGACGTCTACCCGGGTCAGACCCTGGGGCTGGTGGGCGAGTCCGGGTGCGGCAAAACGACCACCGGCCTGGCGCTGCTGCGGCTGATCGACATCACCGGGGGCAAGGTCCGTTTCGACGACCAGAACGTCACGGAGATCCCATCCAGCCGCCTGCGCGCCCTGCGCGGGCAGATGCAAATCATCCTCCAGGACCCCTACTCGTCGCTCAATCCCCGCATGACAGTGGAGGCGATGCTCTGCGAGGCGATGGCGATCCACAAGATCGGCGCCAGCCGGAGCGATCGGCGCGACCGTGCCGCCCGCCTGCTGGAAGAGGTCGGCATGGAGGCCGGCCACCTGCGCCGCTACCCGCACGAGTTTTCAGGCGGCCAGCGCCAACGGGTATCGGTGGCCCGAGCGCTCGCGGTCCAGCCGAAGTTGATCATCTGCGACGAATCCGTGTCCGCGCTCGACGTCTCGGTGCAGGCGCAGGTGCTCAACCTGCTCAAGGACCTGCAGGAGGAGCACGGCCTGACCTACATCTTCATCAGCCACGACCTGTCGGTGGTCAAGTTCATGTCCGACATGATGGCCGTGATGCTCGACGGCAAGATCATCGAACAGGGGCCGTCCGAGGCGATCTACAGGACGCCCCGCGAGGACTACACCCGCCACCTGATCGAGGCGGTGCCGGACGACACGATCGCCAATATCGAGCGCCGCCAGCACGCACGCCGGGAAGCTCGCAGCCGCCGACACGCAAATTGAGAGCGGCCCCGCCATGACCAGCGCAAGCGGCAACCGTTTTCCGGAGGCCCTGGTGCTGATCTTCGCCATGATCGTGGCGGCCCAGGCGCTCACCTATGTGCTGCCGGCAGGCGAGTACGAACGCGAGGACCGGCAGGTTCTGGCCGGCACGTACCACGCCGTCGAGGCGGCTCCCCTGCCCTGGCACGCGGCGCTGACCAAGGTGCCGAAGGGGCTGGAAGCGGCGGCCGAGATCATCTTCTTCGTCTTTCTGGTCGGGGGCGCGATCGGGGTCATCCGCGCGACCGGCGCCATCGATGCCGCGATCGGCCGCGCGATCAGCACCCTCGGGGCGAGGCCGGTCCTGCTGGTCGGCGGAATGACGACCCTGTTCGCGGTCGGCTCGTCGACGATCGGCATGGCCGAGGAGTACATGCCCTTCGTGCCCATCCTGGTCGCGATGTGCATCGCTCTCAAGATGGACGCGGTGGTCGCCCTGGGCATGGTCTACATCGGCGCCGGCGTCGGCTACGGCGCGGCGGCGATCAACCCGTTCACGGTGATGATCGCCAAGGACATCGCCGGCCAGGATCCGAGCGTCGGCTTCGGACTCCGCTGGGTGCTGCTGGCGCTTCTCCTCGTTGTCGGCATCCACCACCTGCTCCGGTACGCGCGTCGCATCGGCGCCGATCCGGGACGGAGCCTGGTTCGAGACATCGACTACAGCGGCGGCGGTCACGAGCTGACTGCCGCCGAACTGACGCCGGCACGCCTCGGCATCCTCGCCGTGTTCGCCGCGATGATCGGCGTCTTCATCTGGGGCGTCAACGCACGCGGCTGGTACCTGGTCGAACTCGCGGCGCTGTTCCTCGGCGTCACGATCATCGCGGCCGCCCTCGGCCGCGTGTCGCCGAACCGCACCGCGCGGGCGTTCACCACCGGCGCCGCCGAGCTGACCGGCACCGCGCTCCTGATCGGCTTCGCGCGCACGATCGAGGTCGTGCTCTCGGACGCGCGGGTCATCGACACGGTGATCCACGGCATCGCCTCGCTGCTCGCGAAAGCCGAAGCGCTGGGTTCGGGCGCCGCGGTCATCTCGGCCTGGGGAATGCTGCTGGTCCAGAGCGTGTGCAACTTCCTGATCCCGTCCGGCAGCGGGCAGGCATACGTGACGATGCCGATCATGGCGCCGCTCGCGGACCTCACCGGCGTCGGGCGCGAGACCTCGGTGCTCGCCTACCAGCTCGGCGACGGGCTGATGAACCTGATCGTGCCCACGAACGCCCTGCTCATGGGCATGCTGCTGCTCGCGCGCATCCCCTACCAGCGCTGGCTGCGCTTCATCCTGCCTCTAGTCGTCAAGCTCTACCTGGTCGCGATGGCCGTACTCGCGGTCGCCGCCCTGGTGCGCTTTGAGTAGGCCGCAGCGGACTGCACCGGCCGCTCGCTGCAGCTAGAGATTCAGCTTCGCCGGCAGGTAGCGGTCGATCAGGCCCTGGTAGTACGGCCGCAACTCGGCGGCACTGGGGGGGCTGTCGCTCTTCGAGTACAGGTCGTAGTTGTTGAACAAACGCACCCAGGCGAACATCTCGCGGTCGCGATCAGACATCAGCTCCCCGTACGCGCCCTCCCGGTGGCAGGCATAGAACGAGTGGTACCGGATCATGTACAGCGCCGGCTCGGGCAGGTAGTCGCCGAGGACCTGGTACAGGTACTCGTCGTGCCCCCAGGAGAGGTCGACACGGTCCAGCCCGCAGCCCGCTTCGTACACGCCCAGGGGCGTCGCATACGTCGGTTCCGCGGTGTCCGGGTTGGCGGCGAACAACTCCGGGTAGACGATCCGGTCGGAGAACGCGCAGCCGACCGGAAACGTGTCGCCGACCACGGCCCACTGCGGCTCACTCCACAGGCAAAGCACCTTGCCCAGATCGTGAACCAGCCCGGTCAAGACGAACCAATCCGGGTGAGCGTCGGCGCGGATCGCCTCGGCGGTCTGAAGCAGGTGGTCGAGCTGCGACAGGCCGAGGTCCGGGTCGGAGTCGTCGACCAGGGTGTTCAGGAACTCGAGCGCCTCCCACGTCGACAGTTCGGCACGGTCGAGGGTCAGGTACTCCGCCTTCTTTTGTTGCACGAAGCTCCAGGTCTGACCGCGGTGGTTCAAACGGTAGAACTCCCGCACCATGTCGCGGGGCGGTTCGTCGAAATCCCGGTAGTCCTCGCGGCGCTTGCCGCCGGCCTCCACCGGCACCGGGTAGAGTCCAGCCACGAAGTCGTCCCAGTCGTCGAGTCGTTCAAGCGGCGTCACAGGCGATACGCTACCAGCGGAGTCGACGGACACCTGTCCAGGAAACGGTGTAACCATGTCCTACCTCACCTACAAAGTGCTGCACGTGCTGGGAGCACTGATGGTGCTGGCCGCCGCCGGTGGCGTCGCCGTTCACGCCGCGAACGGAGGCCGACGCGAGGACAACGACCTGCGCGGCGTCCTCGCGTCGATGCACGGCATCGGCCTGATCCTGAGTCTCGTGGCCGGCTTCGGGCTGCTCGCCAAGATCGGAGCAGGCGGCATGCCGCCGCCCTGGGCCTGGGCCAAGCTCGTCATCTGGCTTTTCTTCGGCGCCGCGCTCAGCCTGCCCTACCGCAACACCTCGTTGGCCAGAGCACTGGTCGTCGCGCTGCCGCTATTGGCCGCGATCGCCTCCTACCTGGCGATGTACAAGCCCTTCTAGGAGGTCGGCGCCAGAGAACGACACGACCCGGGTTCCGTGGCCAACCTCACGGCGAAGGCAGCAACGGCGCCGATCCGACCGGCTCCGCAACGTCCGGTGAAGCTCGCCCCAGCGGGCGAACCGGGTCCTTCCGATCCCGGTCATTTCTTCGTCAGCAACTGGTCAGACCAATTCGCGCTATCGACTGTGAAGATGACGTCCAAGCCCCTTCAACCGGGGAATCCGGCCATAACCCTGGTTGTTTCTTTTCGTACACAAGATTGGGTCCGTGCCCTAAAGGGGCAAGGCACGGATCCGATCGGCGTCGGGCGGAGCGAGCGTGTCGCACCGCCCGGCGCCACCTTCTTGTGTCCCTGATCGCGATATCCGGGGAGTGGGCCATCACCCCGGCGCCGCCCGGATCTGGCGGCGGATCACCAACTGCGGTTCAGAGGAAGACGCAGGTGGGGCACTCGCCCGCATCCTGCGCAAGCCGGCGGTCCGCTTCGCTCTGGTAGACGGGCCGCGCCGAGCGTTCCGCCCGCGTATCGCCGCTCAGCATCACGTCCCGCTTCCACTCGTCGTCATCCGACCAGCGGTAGGGCAGCATCTTCACCGCCCCCGGCCGATCCAACTCCTGGAAGGCGGCGAGCGATGCGGCCACGATCTCCCGCTGCAGGCCGGTGTCCAGCGGCTTGCCCGTCGCGTGACCCAGCGGGTAGTCGAGAAAGGCGGCGCGGGGAGGATTGACCGATCGCGTGATCGAGAACGCCGAACTCATCGACAGGGTCGGAATGCCGTCCGCCTCGATGCGGCGTGCGATCAGTCCCACGGACTGATGGCAGACCGGTCACACGGGGACCAGCAACGCCAGGTCGACCTGGTCCGCCGCCAGCCGGCGGCTGATCTCGGGCGCCAGAGTGTCGCGCACCCGGCGCGCCGAGTAGATGCCGCCCATGAACGTGTACGCGCGAGGCGATACGTCCCCGATCACGCCGTCTTTCGCCAGAGCGCGCAGGGTATCGACCGGGAAGACGACGTTCGGGTCGATCCGGGCGTCCGTCTGGTCGTAGGCGAAGTGGCTCGTTCGCAGTTCGGCGGCCGGCACGCTGGCGTCGATGACCCGCAGCGAGGTGTCGTCGCGATGATGGAAAGCGATCTGCCCCGTTCGGTACACGCCCCCGGACGCCACCAATCCGACCCGGCATTCCTCAAGCGGCTTCGCCAGTCGGGTCCACGGCGGCGGGGTCTCGCTGCGAACCCATCGGTAGGGCCCGTGGCCCAGGCTCGAGTACAGGTCGCGGGTACGGACGATGTGGTCGACCGGCGGTCTTCGTGTTCCCATGCTCCCCATTCTGCCCTCTGGCCGCCCGTGGCGAAAGTCGCGCTGCATTCGAGCGGGTCTGCACCACGGGCTGCGAAGGCCGCGCGACGATAGGATGCCAGCCGCATGACCACCCAGAACCGGCTACCCAAGGAGCGCGGTCCGAACCCTGCGGGCGCGGCCGAACTCGAACCGATCGACCTCGCCGAACCCGAATGGCGCGCCAGACTCGCCGACGCCGAGTTCCGCGTCCTGCGCAAGGAAGCGACCGAACCGGCATACACCTCGCCACTCAACGGGGAGCACCGGGACGGCGTCTTTGTCTGCGCCGGGTGCGGCGCCGAGCTGTTCCGGTCCGAATCGAAGTACGACAGCGGCACCGGCTGGCCGAGCTTCTGCGACTCGATGCCCGGCGCGGTCGAAACGAAGCGCGACTTCAAGCTGTTCGTGCCGCGCGCCGAGTACCACTGCGCCCGCTGCGGCGGACATCAGGGCCACGTCTTCAGCGACGGTCCGGCGCCCACGGGCCTGCGCTACTGCAACAACGGGGTCGCTCTGCGCTTCCGGCCGGCCGCGGAAGACGGCGGTCCGGTTCTTGATCCAGCCCCATGAGCGTGCGCCGAAGAACATGGCGTGCGCCGATTTTCCTGCCGCGCACGCTGCTAGCCAAGGAGGTCTGAACATGTCGACCATCGCGAACGCCCGCCGTGCCACCGCCGGGGTTTCAGCCGCCCTCGCACTGACGCTGGCCTGCAGCGGCGGCGAGTCGGTCGAGTCCCTGACTTCCACGGTGGCGACGGAGCTCGGCGTCGTCGAGGGAACCGAACTCGACTCCGGAATCCTCAAGTTCAGCGGCATCCCCTACGCCGCGCCGCCGGTCGGCGACCTGCGCTGGAAGGCGCCCCAAGCCGCCTCTGCCTGGGAGGGAACCCGCGACGCGACCGAGTTCTCCTCGACCTGCTGGCAGCCGTTGTCTCCGCCCGGCTCGTTCTACGACGCCGGCGAGATCGAGCGCAGCGAGGACTGCCTCTACCTGAACGTCTGGACGGGCGCTGAACATGCCGACGCCGCTCTCCCGGTCATGGTGTGGATCCACGGCGGAGGACTCCAGACCGGCGCCGGCAGCACCAGTCTCTACGACGGCGAGAGCCTGGCCGGGCGGGGCGTCGTCCTGGTGACGATCAACTACCGGCTCGGACCGATGGGCTTCCTGGCGCATCCGGAACTCTCGGCCGAGAACGAGGCGGGGGCCTCCGGCAACTACGGCATTCTCGACCAGATCGCCGCGCTCGAGTGGGTGCAGGCGAACATCGCCCGCTTCGGCGGCGACCCGGGCCGGGTCACGATCTTTGGCGAGTCAGCCGGCTCCTGGAGCGTCAACTACCTGACCGCGACGCCACTGGCGGCGGGCCTGTTTCAGCGCGCGATCGGACACAGCGGCGGCATCTTCTGGCCCATGCCACAACTCGCTGGCGCGGAGTCCCAGGGCGAGCAGATCGCCGCGCAACTCGGCGCCGCCGACCTCACAGCACTGCGCGCGGCGTCGGCCGAAGAGGTCTACCGGGCGGCGGGCGAGGCAGGCGCCGGCCTGCTCGTGGGCGTCAACGACGGCCGCGTGTTCCCGCGCGACATCTACGACATCTTCGCGGCCGGCGAGCAGAACGATGTCGACACGATCCTGGGCTTCAACAGCGACGAGGGCACGGCCCTGTTCGCCGGCGCCGGCGGCCTCACGGTCGCCGACTACCGCCAGTCGCTCCAGGACACCTACGTCGAGCACGCCGACGCGATGTCCGCGGTCTATCCCGCCGAGACCGACGAGCAGGCGCGCGTAGCCGCCTACGAGAACACGGCCGACAACTACTTCGCCTGGCAGATGCGAACCTGGGCCCGTTTGCAGAGCAGCACCGCCACAAGACCCGTGCGGATGTACTACTTCTCCCGCGTCCCACCCTGGGACGAAGCCGAGACCTACGGCGCCTACCACGCCGCGGAGATCATCTACGCCTTCGACAATCTCCACACAAGCGCGGCCGTCCGCGACGAAATCGGTCCCTTCAACCATGCCTGGGAGGACACCGACCGGGAACTCGCCCGCACCATGGCGAGCTACTGGGCGAACTTCGCCGCCACCGGCGACCCGAACGGCGACGGGCGCCCCGACTGGCCGGTGTACGACCCGAGCGCCGACGGCGTCCTCGAGCTGGGCGACACGATCGGCGTCATCCAGGGCCTGCTCAAGGACCGCCTCGACGCCTTCGACGCCTACTACGACGATCTGCGCAGCGGCGGCTGACGGCCTTGGAAAGTCGCGGTCGCGTTGAGCGGATCATCTTCATCAGTCCTCCAGAGAAGCGGTCGGATTGTCGATTGAAGTGTCCAAGAGGGCCGAAGGCTCTAGCACCGCGCCTCTGCGGGGGCGTTTTGTGCTAGCCTCCCGCTCCTTAGGCAGTGGGTGCAGAGCTCACGCGGCGAACCAGGATGCGCCTGTTGTTCTCGAGCGTTGATTGATGTGGAACCCCGGAAGCCGAGAACAGGAGCATACTGATGGCAACGAGAATTTATGTGGGCAACCTGCCCTTTGACGCGACGGACGAGGCAGTGCGGAACCTCTTCTCCTCACATGGCGAGGTTTCCGACATCTCGCTGATCAACGACCGTGAGACCGGTCGCCCCCGAGGCTTCGGCTTCGTCGAGATGTCGAGTGGCGGCCAGGAAGCGATTGCGGCGCTGGACCAGCAGCAGTTCGGTGGCCGGACCCTGCGCGTGAACGAAGCGAGACCCCGCGAGGAGCGGCGGCCCCGCTGGTAGGCGGCCCGGCAGTTCAATAACAGTCGGCCCCGCCAAGGGTCGCCACCCGGCCTTGGCGAGTTCCGGCGGCGAGTTCCGGCGGCGTACTCCGTCCGATGATGCGCGAGCCCCTTCGGGGGCCGCGCCTACATCACCGGGTTGTAGAACTGCGCGACGGCGAGATCGAGCTGAGGCGAGGCCTTGATTTCGAGGATCTCGTCGCGGACGCCGCTCTTGGTCGTCTTGAAGGAGACGTTCACCAGCTCCGGCGCGTCCCAGAGCACGACCGCGAATTCGCCGCTCTTCTCGATCGGGCCGGTGACCGAGAAGGAGCCGTCGCCTGAGGTGACGGCGACTTCGCCGCCGCCCTTGACCGCCTTGCCCCGCTTGTCCTCGACCCGGCCGATGAGCACGGTGCGAACGCCCTCGGCCTCCATCGATTCGCCCTCGCGGAAGAGGATCGGGTAGACCTGTTGGACTCCGTCGCGCTGCACCGCGACCCGCGCAATGACAGAGCGGTAGCCGTCGCGTTCGAACGTGATGCGCAGCACGATCCCTTCGTAGTCCTCGCGGCTGTAGATGCGAGCCATGTTGCGCAGCAGGTACGTCCCGGTCTTGCGCCCCTTGGCGCGCAACCTGGTCGCCGGCGAGTTGTCGTTCTGGAACCAGATGTCCACATCGGGCAGCGGATTGCCACTCGAGTCGAGGATCGTGCCGAACACCCGGGTGTTGTCCCGGCCGCCGACCGCACCGGTCACGTCGCCGCCACGCAGGTCGCCGCCGACGTTGACCGCGCCCGGATCCTGGCCCAGCACCGGGCCGGCGATGAACAGCGTTGGGGCGAGCAGCAGCGGAAACAGGAGTCTCTTCGTCATGCGTGGCGTCTCCGAGGCGGTTGTCGGTGAGGGTCGATGGCTCTTCGTGGTGGGCGAGGAGTCTATCAACGTCCCTCACGGAACTGGGGCTAGGATGACCGGATGCCGCCACCCGAACCCGATCCGGCTGCGCGGTCGCGGCTGCGGCAGATGCTGGCAGCGGCCGCGATCGGCGTCACAGCCGCATTGCTCGTCCTCAGGTGGACGGCGCCCGACGAGCCCACGGCAATCGCAAACGATCCGGCCGGCGTTACCCCACCGCCTCTGCCGCCAAGGCCGGCGCCGACCCCCATCGCGCCACTGCCGGGTCAGCTCAGCGAGGCGCTCGATCTGATGACGGAAGGCAGACTGCGCGAGGCTCAGCTACTGATGCTGGACTTCAGTCGCGGACCGGACGCCGGGGCGCTGCCGCCTGAACATCGCGAAACGATGACGGCAATGCTCTCGAGGCTGGCGAACGACCGGGTTCTGGCCGCCGCGGTGGAACTGGACAGGGGCTTCGAAGACGCGGACCTGAACCGTCTGCGCCTCACGCTGGGCTCTCTGACGCGGCAACAGATGATCGCCCTGCGGCGTGATCCGCAAGCGGCTCGCCGCGTCGACGACGCGCGTCGGCTGGCGGCCGAGGTGGACGCGATCGGGGCGCGTCTCGGCAGCGACCGTCTGGCGGCGCTGCGCCTGGCTCAGGACTTCCGGCGCCGCCACCCGCGGTTCGCCGCAGGCCTCGACTTCGAACGCCGGGCCGCCGCAGCGATCAACGAGACGGCCGGCAGGCTGATCGCGGCCAACCGCCTCGACGAGGCCAGGGCACTGCTGCTGGAACTCAAGGCGCTGCGCGGCGACCAGGCGGGCGAGAACCTCGGCGTCGAGGCCAAGCTGGCAGCCATCGACGAGGTGTTTCTGCGGCGCAACGCCCTGGACGCCACCGTCCGCGAGGTCGAGGCACTGGGCTGGGAACGGCCGCACGAGGCGCTGGAACTCCTGGCCGCGATGGAACGGACACCGGAGAACCGCGACCGTTTCGCCCAGTTGGAGTCGACCCTGACCATGCTGATGGAGGACCTCGACGAGGGCGAGCCGGAAGTCGAGATCCTGATCCCGGAACGCCCGGCGGAGACCCGGGGCGTGTACGAGCGGGACAAGGATGTCGTCGTACGAGTGCGCGCCAGAGACGACTACGAGGTGGTCTCAGTGCGGTTCTTCTGGCGCTGGTTCGACAACGACGGCACCGGTGAGGTCGTCGAGGCGACCCTGCGGCCAGCGACCGGAACCCGGTCGGCGGAGTCGACGGGCGCGGCCGGCGCAGAGGCGGCCGAAGTGGAGTCCGAAGCCACGATCACCGCCGCTGAACACGGGGGCCGGAACCTGCAGTTCTGGGCCGAGGCGGCGGACCGCGGCGGGCGCGCCGCGAGAAGCGCCGACAGCGAACTCACACCTGAAAAGCGCGGCTTCCTGCGGCGCCTTGGGCTGCGCCGTGACCGATGAGCCGCGCAGTAAGAAGCGCGGCTTCCTGAGGCGCCTTGGGCTGCGCCGTGACCGATGAGCCGCGCCACAGTAAAGCCGCTGAGTTCATGTCACTTAGCGGCGCCGCGGACACTGGTATGATGCCCCGCGTGTCGGATGGTACGGGTACGGAGAACGGGGATCTCGAGGCGTCGGACGCCCTGGTCGCCATTCCACAACATCCGGTCGAGACGACGGACCGGGACTTTCTCGATCTGGGCCTCGAACCGGCGGTTCTGGACGTTGTAGCCCGGATCGGTTTCGAGCATCCGACGCCAATCCAGGCGGCGGTGATCCCGGACGCGATCGCCGGCAAGGACCTGATCGGACTCGCCGAAACCGGCTCGGGCAAGACGGCCGCCTTCGTGCTGCCGATCGTGCAGCGCTTGCGCCGCGGCACCGGCGTGCGCGCCTTGGTCGTCTCTCCGACCCGCGAGATCGCCCTGCAGACGAAGGCCTTCCTGGACCTGTTCCGCAAGAGCCGTCTGCGCGTGAACTCCGCCTGCCTGATCGGCGGCGTGAAGATCGGTCCGCAGTTCGACCAGTTGAGCGGCGACCCCGATGTCCTCGTGGTCACGCCGGGACGGCTGCTGGACCACGTAGAGCGGGGTACGGCGAGCCTGGGCGGGGTCGAGGAACTGGTCCTGGACGAGGCCGACCACATGCTCGACCTCGGATTCATGCCCCAGATTCAACGCATCGTGAGTCAACTGCCAAGGCAGCGGCACACGATGCTCTTCTCCGCCACCATGCCGCCGCCCATCGAACGTCTGGCGCAGCGCTACATGAAGGATCCGTTGCGCATCGACCTGTCGCCGAAGGGGGCCGCGTCGGGGATCGAGCACCGCCTCTACCTGATCGACGAGAGGGATAAGAAGCGCTGCGCCCTGGCCCTGCTCGACAAGGTACCCGGCTCGACCCTGGTATTCACCAAGCGCAGGTCCGACGCCGAGTGGCTGTGCCGGATCCTGGAGGGCGGCGACCACAGCGTCGCGCGCATCCACTCCGACCGCTCCCAGAGCCACCGGGTCGCTGCTCTGGAGAGCTTCCGCGCCGGCCGCCACCGCATCCTCGTGGCGACGAACATCGCGGCCCGCGGCATCGACGTCCGGGGCATCGAGCACATCCTGAACTACGACCTCCCCGACTCGGCCGAGGACTACATCCACCGCGCCGGCCGCACCGCCCGCGGCGCCGCGGAAGGCGTCGTGTCGTCGATCGGTAGCTGGCTCGACAAGTCCCTGATCAAGCAGATCGAGACCGCACTCGGACACCCTCTGCCCCGCTGCGAGGCGGACGGCGTGGCCCCCTACCGCGAGATGCGTTCCCTCAAGGACCGTCGCCGCCGCTCGCCGCTACGCCGTTAGCGCCAGCAACCAGCACCAGGCAGCCGGCCATGATTCCCATCCCGGATCTTCTCAACCGGGCGCCCTTCCTCGGCATCGACCAGAAAGCCCTGTCGGACCTGCTGGGTCTCGCCATTCTGGGCCGCGAGATCGGCACCGAGTTCCACGACCTGATGGCGGACGCCGAGACGCCGGAGACGACCTGGCGCCCGGAGTTCTTCGAACAGGATCTGTTCGTCAACCGCCTGATCGAGGAGAGCTTCGAGCTCCGAATCGACGGCGTTCACTACCCCATCAACGAGCGCTTCCTGCGCCGCGCCCTCACCGCGACGCCGACCGACCTGGAGACAATCGAGTTCCGTCAGGGGGTGCTGCGCGAGATGGACGAAGACGAGGAAGTCCTCGCCTCGGCGAGGCGTCTCTACCGCGAGCTGTTCGGCCTGCTCTCGCTCCACCGCATGCCCCGTTACCACAGCGTCCTCGACACGGCGTCCCACAACCTGGACATCCTCAAGCAGAGCCGGCTGGTCATCGACCTGATGCACGACCGCTTCGAGTCGGCCCGCTCCGGGCTCCGACGACTGTACGAAGGCGCCGTCGCCATCCGCGAAACCGAGGAGTACGCGACCCTCGCCGCCCTTCTCGACTACGAGAGCCAGCTCGCCGAACTGAACCTCGACATCACTCTGGGCGGCGACGGGCGCATCCGCGGGCTCGAGGTGCGCTCACTCGAGGAGTGCCGCGACAATCCCTTCTGGACCCGGCCGATCAAGCGCCTCTGGAGCCGCCTGCGACTCGGCATCGGCGGCTACTCGATGAGCAACCGGGAACTCATGAACCGGGTCGTGGAGCGGGTCTACGTCTCCCTGTCACCCGCCCTGATCCCCCTGGTCCAGATGCTCGGTCAACTGGAGCTCTACCTCGCCGCCCGGGCTCTCCGGGATCGCGCCGCCGAACGCGGCCTCTCGATGTGCATTCCCGAGTTCCGGTCGGATCACGATGCCGGCCCCGCAATCGAGTTCGAACACCTGTTCAACCCGCTGCTGCTGAGCCAGGAACTGGCGCCCGTACCGTGTACCGTGAGAACGGTCGGAAGCGTGCCGATCACCGTCGTCACCGGACCGAACTCGGGCGGCAAGACGCGGTTGATCCAGGCCATCGCGCTGGCTCAACTGCTCGCTCAGTCCGGCCTCTACGCACCCTGCAGCCGCGCCCGGCTGCGCGTCCAGCAGGGGCTGTTCGTGTCCCTGATCGAGCGCGAAAGCGCGGATCAGGTCGAGGGCCGCCTGGGGCGCGAACTCGTGCGCATCCGCACCCTGTTCGAGGAGATGGGGCACGGCTCCATGGTGGTCCTGGACGAACTCTGCTCGGGCACCAACCCTTCCGAGGGAATCGAGGTCTTCACCCTGGTGCTCCAGCTCCTCCGGCGGGTGCAGCCCGTGGCCTACGTAACCACCCACTTCCTCGACCACGCCCGCGCCCTCCAGCAGGACCATGCGGAACTGGGCCTCGAGTTCCTCCAGGTGCAACTCGACGACGAGCGCCGGAGCACCTACCAGTTCAAGGACGGCGTCGCCCGCACGTCTCTGGCCGCGCTCACCGCGGAACGACTCGGCGTCACCTTCGAGAACCTCTCGGTCGCGGTCGACAACCGCCGGGCGCAGGCGCCCGAGCCTCAGTACGGGACGCCGGTCGCCCGGCAGACGAAGCGCATCAGGGGCGAGGCGGCCACGCAGAGGTCCGTGAAGTCGTCGAGGAAGCCGGCGCCGAGCAGCCGGGTCTGATTCAGATTCGCCACGGCCATGAAGGACTTGCGCTTGATGTCTTCGATCCGCGGGTGAGCGGCGTCGAATCCCCGCGGCGCCCGCTTCAGACTCTCGCCGCCGAGCTCCAGCGAGTCGCCGAGCCCAGGATCCGCGGTCACCTCCCGCCAGCCCTCGCCGTCCGCGACGATCTGCTGCCGGATCGCCCGCAAGGCGTCCGGGTGGGGCCGCCACATTCCGGCGCCCATGAACACGCTGCCGGGCTCGATGTGGAGGTAGAAGCCCGGCGCGTGGGCGTCCTTGTGCTGCTTGTGGCGGAAGTGAATGCCCACCTGGGTCTTGTAAGGCCGCTTGTCGCGCGAGAACCGCACGTCGCGGTGGATGCGGAAGAGCGACCCGCCGACCTTCTTCGGCACCGCGTCGAAGTGCCTCGACACCTCATCGAGCCGGGTCCCGAAATCGCTGATGAACTGGAACGCCGGCTCCCGCAAAGCGTCCTCGTAGCGCTCGCTGTTGGCCTTGAACCAGTCGCGGTCGTTGTTCTGGGCGAGGTCGCGCAGAAAGGCGAACGTCTCGCGCGAGAACGGGTTCTTCCACTGATCCATATGCTGCTCCGTGGGGGCTTTGCTGCTGGTGGTTCCGGCGGAGGGCGAACCTGCCGGCGCGAAGTGTATTCTCGAACGCGCTCGAACAAGGAGGGCCCGCATGGACATCTTCGTCGCCGAACTGGTCGGCACCGCGCTTCTGGTGATCCTGGGCGACGGTGTGGTCGCCAACGTCGTTCTCGCCCGCACGAAGGGAAACGACAGCGGCTGGATCGTCATCACCACCGGCTGGGGTCTGGCCGTCGCGCTCGCCGTCTACTCCGTCGGCCGGATCAGCGGCGCGCACATCAACCCGGCGGTCAGCCTCGGCATGTGGGCGATCGGCGAACTCGACGCCGCCCTGTTGCCGACCTACATCGGCGCCCAGATGCTCGGCGCCTTCGCCGGCGCGGTGGTCGTCTGGCTGACCTACCGTCCACACTGGGCCGCAACCTCCGACCAGGCGGCCAAGCTCGGCGTGTTCTGCACGGCGCCCGAGATCCCGGGGCGCCGGGGCGCCAACTTCATCACCGAGGTGGTCGGCACCGCCGTGCTGGTCTTCGGCGTGCTCGCGATCGCGGCCAACGCCTCTGAACTCAGCGGCGGCGGGATCGACCTTTCGGCCGTGTTCGCCACCGGCATCAATCCCTTGCTGGTCGGCTTCCTGGTCTGGGGCATCGGCCTGAGCCTGGGCGGTCCCACCGGCTACGCGATCAACCCGGCCCGCGACCTCGGACCTCGCATCGCTCACGCGGTGCTGCCGATCCCCGGCAAGGGCGGTTCCGACTGGGGCTACGCGTGGGTACCGGTCCTGGGTCCGCTGACCGGCGGCATCCTCGGCGCCCTGGCCTTTCAGGGCCTCGGCTGGTAGACAGCCGGCGACGCCATGAGCTACATCCTCGCCCTCGACCAGGGCACCACCTCCAGCCGCTCCATCCTGTTCGAGCACCAGGGAACAGCCGCTTCCTCCGTGCAGCAGGAGTTCCCGCAGCTCTACCCCTCGCCCGGCCACGTCGAGCACGATCCCGAAGCGATCTGGAACACCCAGCTCGACACGGCGCGCGCCGCCATCGAGAACGCCGGCGCGGAAGCGTCCGACATCGCCGCCATCGGCATCGCCAACCAGCGCGAGACGGTCGTGCTCTGGGAGCGCGACAGCGGCAAGCCGGTCGACAACGCGATCGTCTGGCAGAGCCGCATCACCGCGCCGCTGTGCGAACAGTTGAAGCAGCAGGGTCACGAGGATCTGTTCCGCGGCAAGACCGGCCTGGTGCTCGACCCCTATTTCTCCGGCACCAAGATCTCCCACCTGCTGGACAAGCACGACCTGCACGCGCGGGCGGCACGCGGTGAGATCCTGGCAGGGACGATCGACAGCTTCCTGCTCTGGCGGCTGACCGGCGGCAAGGTCCACGCCACCGACGCGAGCAACGCCTCGCGCACCCTGCTGTTCGACATCCACAACCTGGACTGGGACGACGACCTGCTCGACATCCTGCGCGTGCCGCGGGCCATGCTGCCCGAGGTCCGTGATTCGAGCGGCGACTTCGGCCACACGGAGGCGAGTCTGTTCGGCCGGGAGATTCCCATCGCCGGCATCGCGGGCGACCAGCAGGCCGCGACCTTCGGGCAGGGGTGCTTCGAGCGCGGCATGGTCAAGAACACCTACGGCACCGGCTGCTTCATCCTGATGAACACAGGCGACCAGGCGGTGGCCTCGGACAACGGCCTTCTGTCCACGGTCGGCTGGGTGCTCGACGGGCGGCCCACCTACTGCCTGGAGGGTTCGGTCTTCGTCGGCGGCGCCGCGGTTCAGTGGCTGCGGGACGGCCTGGGTCTGATCGAGAGGTCCGAACAGATCGAAGACCTCGCGGCGAGCGAGGAGGACAGCGGCGGGGTCTACCTGGTGCCCGCCTTCGTCGGCCTCGGCGCGCCGTACTGGGATCCCTACGCGCGGGGTCTTTTGATCGGTCTGGAGCGCTCGACCACTGCCGGCCATGTGGCCAGAGCCACGGTCGAATCGATGGCATATCAGAGCCTCGACGTCGTCCGCGCCATGGAAGCCGACGCCGGTTCCCGCATGAGCGGCCTGCGGGTCGACGGCGGCGCGGCGGTCAACAACGCCCTGATGCAGTTCCAGGCCGACCTGCTGGGCACGCGGGTCCAGCGACCGGTGGTCGCCGAGACCACGGCGCTCGGCGCCGCCTACCTGGCCGGTCTCGCGGTCGGCTTCTGGTCCGACCAGGCCGACGTGACCAGGAACTGGGCTCTCGACCGCGAGTTCGAACCGCGGTCCACAGCGGAGGAGCGCGACCGCCTCGCCGAACGTTGGCAGCGGGCGGTCGAGAGGTCGCGGGGCTGGGCGGAGCCGTAGCTGCGGTACGCTCTCGCTCTTTCGACAATCCTGGACCAGCCTTCGACGCGCCGCACACGGTCGGCGCCGCAACGAGCACCCACAAGCACCCGGAGAAATCCATGACCGAGATAGCCGCCCGCCCCCGCGTCACCGTCGATATCGAGAACGGCGTCGCCGATGTCCGCCTCGACCGGCCCGACAAGATGAACGCACTGGACGCCGCGATGTTCGACGCGTTGGCCACGACCGGCCGCGAGCTGGCCGCCGACACATCGGTGCGCGCCGTCGTCGTCTCCGGCAACGGTCGCGCCTTTTGCGCCGGCCTCGACTTCGGCAGCTTCCAGGCCATGACGGACCGTGCCGGCAGCAACTCGCTCGCCGATCAACTCCTGTCGCGAACGGACGACAACCCCGCCAACCGCGGCCAGTCGGCGGCCTGGGTCTGGCACGCGATGCCGGTACCGGTGATCGCCGCGGTCCACGGCGTGGCCTACGGCGGCGGCATCCAGATCGCCCTCGGCGCCGACCTGCGGATCGTCCACCCGGAGGCGAGACTCTCCGTGCGCGAGATTGTCTGGGGCCTCGTTCCCGACATGGCCGGTCCCCAGTTGTTGCGGCACCTCGTGCGCGCCGACATCGCGAAGGAGCTCACCTTCACCGGCCGTGTGGTCAGCGGCGTCGAGGCCGCCGAACTCGGCTTGGTCACGCGCCTCTCGGAGCAGCCGCTCGACGACGCCCTCGCCCTCGCGCGGGAGATCGCCGGCCGCTCGCCGCACGCGATCCGCGCCGCCAAGGAGTTGCTCGATGTGGCCCGGACCGCCAGCGTGCGCGAGGGGCTCGAGACCGAGCACCGTCTGCAGGCGGGGCTGATCGGTTCGCCGAATCAGGTCGAGGCGGTCACGGCGAACATGCAGAAGCGCACGCCCGATTTCGCCGACGTCGACTGACAAATAGCGGGTGCGCCGCTACTCCAGGTGCCAGCCGTGGCTGTCCTCGAGCTGTGCACGCTGGGAGTCGAACGGTTCTTCGCCGGCCTCGGGCTCGACCCGGCTGTAGCTGCCGTCCGATTCCAGGCGGCGGCAGTTCGCCGTATCAGCCAGGTGCGGCGCCAGGATGTCTCGTAGCGCGGCCCGGCGCAGGTCTGAATCCAGAATCGGGCAAAGCAGCTCGACGCGGCCGTTCAGGTTGCGCGGCATCAGGTCCGCGCTGCCCGTGAACAGTTCTTCGTCGCCGCCGTTCCGGAAGTAGTAGAGGCGCGAGTGCTCCAGGAAGCGGCCCACGATCGAGGTCACCGAGATGTTCTCGGACAGGCCCGGCACGCCGGGCCGCAAACAGCAGATTCCCCTCACCTGGAGAACAACCTCGACGCCCTCCTGGGAAGCGCGGTACAGCGCGTCGATGCAGTCCCGGTCGACCAGTGAGTTCATCTTGAAGATCAGGCTGCCGCCGCCATGCCGGCGATGGCCCTCGATCTCCCGATCGATCCGCCGGATCAGCTCGCGGCGCATATGCACGGGCGCGACCAGCAGCTTGCTGTAGCTCTCCTCGCGGGCATAGCCCGTGATCGAGTTGAACAGCTTGGCCACGTCCGAAGTGATCTTGTCGTCGTCGGTCAGGAGACCGATGTCGGTGTAGATGCGCGCCGTGACCGGGTTGTAGTTACCGGTCGCCAGGTGCACGTAGGAGTGCAGTTTCCCCGCCTCCCGGCGCACCACGAGACATAGCTTGGCGTGGGTCTTCAGTCCCTGCACGCCGTAGACCACATGAACCCCCGCGGCTTCCAGCGCCCGGGCCCAACCGATGTTGTACTCCTCGTCGAAACGGGCCTTCAACTCGACCAGCACCGACACCTGCTTCCCTTTCTCCCGCGCTTCCATCAAGGCCTCGACCACCGGTGAGTTCGCGCCCACCCGGTAGAGCGTCTGCTTGATCGCGATCACGTCCGGATCGGCGACCGCCTCGCGGAGCAGCCGCACGACCGGCGAGAAGCTGTCGTATGGGTGGTACAGCAGATGGTCCCGCCGCCGGATCGACTGGAACAGAGGTTCGTCGGACCGTAGCGCCGGATGGCTGGCAGACCGGATCGGGACGTCCCGAAGTTCCGGACGGTCGAGGAAGGCGATCTCACTCAGGTCCGAGAGTCCCAGAGGCGACGGCAGGGTGTCGACCTGGAAGGGCGCCAGTCCCAGGTTGCGCTCGAGGATGGAGCGGATCTTCTTGGGCATGTCCTCCCGCACCTCGAGCCGCACGACCGAGCCGAAGTGCCGCTGGCCGACGACCTCGACGATCGCGGTCAGCAGATCGTCCGCCTCGTCCTCCTCGATCTCCAGGTCGACATCGCGGGTAACCCGGAAGGTGTAGGCGGCCGCGATCCCGAAGCCCGGGAACAGCAGATCGAGGTTGGCGGCGATCAGTTCCTCGATCCACACGAACTTCCCGCGCGCCGAGTGGTCCAGCCCGAGTTCGTCCCGGCCGCCCCCCGGCGCGCGCACCAGGCGCGGCAGGAGCGTTGGAACCTTGACGCGGGCGAAGCGCTGGGCCTGGCTCCCGTCGTCGATCACCACCGCCAGGTTCAGGCTCAGGTTCGAGACGTGGGGGAACGGGTGACTGGGATCGAAGGCGAGCGGCGTCAGGACCGGGAAGATCTCGCGCTCGAAGTAGGCACGCAGCTTGCGCCGCTTCTTTTCCGAGAGGTTGTCGTAGGAGACGATCTCTATGCCTTCGTCCCGGAGCTTGGGCAGCAGATCGTCGTGCCAGCAGCCGTGCGCGAGTTCACGCTCGCTCTGCAGATGCGAACGGATACCGGCCAACTGCTCGGACGGCGTCATGCCGTCCGGCGGCGCCTCCAGCGCGCCGCGCTCCAACTGCCGGCACAGCCCCGACACCCGCACCATGAAGAACTCGTCCAGGTTGCTGCCGTAGATCGACAGGAACTTGACCCGCTCCAGCAGCGGATGTCGAGGATCGCGCGCTTCCTCCAGGACCCGGCTGTTGAACTGCAGCCAGCTCAGCTCCCGGTTGATGTAGTGCTCGGGCAGCCCCGGAGTGATCGCCGTAGGCCGTGCCGCGGTCGCCGCCTCGGGTTCCACCTGGGGTTCCACCTCGGGTTTCGCTTCGCAAGCCCGTGCCGGAACCGGCGCAAGCGACGGCTCGACCAGATCCTCAGCGGCTGCAATCTCCGGGTTCGCCACGGTAACCGCTGATTCTACACCGCTTCCGGCCCCCGCCCGGCAGCCGGACGGTCCGCGGGGCAGGCGACGGTCAGGAGGCTGCGCGGCGCCGGACCACAACGAAGGTCACGTCGTCCGAAGGAACTCCCCCGGGAGAGAGTTCTTCGACCCAGCGCTCGAACTCCGCCACCGCCTCCGCCGCGGGGAGCTGACCCACCTCCCGCCAGCGGCCGGCAACAGTTGGGTAGCTCACCGGCTCACCGCTCGCATCCAGCATCTCGGGCAAGCCGTCGCTCATCAGGAGCGCCGCGTCGCCCGGATCGAGCCGGACCCGGTGGTCCTCGTACGAGGCATGGGCCAGGGTGCCGAGCGGCACCCCGGAACTCATGATCTCCTCGACCTCGCCGGATGGACAGCGACTGACGAGCACCGGCGGCATGCCGGCGGAGGCGAGGTCGAGCACGCCCTCGTGGTACCGCGCCAGGACCAGCGCCATCGCGCGCCGGCCCAGGTTCATCGACCTGATGGTCGCCGTCGCATGGGACAGGAACGCCGCCAGATCGAGGCCCAGATCCGCCGACGCCAGCAGCGACTTGACCACTGTGACCATGGTGCCGGCCCGGGCGCCGTGCCCGGTGGCGTCGCCGACCGCAATGATCAGCGAGCCGTCGTCCCGGGGCCTGAAGTCGTAGTAGTCGCCTCCGACTTCCGAGGCGGTGCGCAGGAACACGGCGATTTCGAGGTCGGGGTGCTCCGGCAGCGCCGCGGGCAGCAACGAGAGCTGGAATCGCCGCGCCTCCTCCAACTCCATCGTCTGCCGCTCGTTCTCCGCTTCCAGGAGCCGGCGGTCGACCTCCTGCTGACGGCGGAGCCGTTCCTGCTCCAGCAACTGCCGCCGGTTCCTCTCCTGGTCGCGGGCCATGCGATTGAAGGCCTCGCCCAGCTTGCCCACCTCGTCGCGCCCAC
Organism: Candidatus Multivorans sp.; assembly: GCA_965216125.1. Taxonomy (GTDB): domain Bacteria; phylum Acidobacteriota; class Thermoanaerobaculia; order Multivoradales; family Multivoraceae; genus Multivorans. Next base: position 4,943,602 of record OZ244152.1, read on the forward strand.
CCAAGCGCGCCCGGGCCGCGGCGTCACCTCTGGCCAGTCGGTCGACCTGTCTTGTCAGGTGACTGAGCCGGCGCGTAAGCCGATTGGCCAGCGGGGCGGCCGCGAACAGAGACAGGCTCATCAAGCCCACACCGACGCCGAAGTTCCGCAGAGAGGCGCTGCGCATCTCGGCCAGCGACGCACCGATCGGACGGACAATGCCGTAGACGAGGTCGCCTTCCGCCGCGGCCTGAGTCACCACCACCCAATCGCTCATGCCCTGCCAAAGGGCCTCATCGCCGGCGACGAGAGCCTCGTGGAGCGGCTGCCCACCCGGACAGCGCACTCCCTGGAGGAACTCCAGCTCCTCCGGCGCCGAGGTGTAGATCTCGCCCTCCGCGTCGATCGCGAACGGCACCGCTCCGCCCGCCCGAGGGATACGGCTCAGTACGTTGCGCATCAGCATTTCGGGCCGGATCCCGGCGTGCAGCTCGCCGACCACGTGACCGTCCCGGTGGACAGGAGTCGAGACCGGACCACCGAAGATCCGGGCCATTCCATCCCGCACCCTGCGCATCCATTCCGGGTCGTCCAGCCCCGTCCCCGGCTCCCCGTCTCCCCGCGTCATGCCAGACCGCTCCGGGCGGGCCCCTGGCGGGAGTCCGTCCCGGTCGCCGAACCGCGACCACAGGAAACGTCGGTTCGCCGTGGCCAACCGCTCCGAGTCGCCGGGAGCGTCGGCGCCGAGCTCCTCACCCGGCGGAACGACTCGTCCGGGCTCGGGCGCGCCGGCGGGCACGAACTCAAGCATTTCGACGAAGTTTGCGCCATCACCCAGGTTGCTCAGCAGATGGTCGGCCAGTGCCTCCCGGTCGACGTACTGGGGGTCGTCGAAGGGCAGCGTCATGCCGAGCGCCCCTACATACCGCTGCAGATCATCCCGGGTGCGGCGAAGTCCGACCGAGATCTGCCTGGCGACTTCCAGCGTCTCGGCCTGCACCGCGGCGCGGAACGCATTCGCCGAGGAGACGTACGAAAAACCGACGATGCCTGCCAGGGGCAGAACCGCCAGGACCAGGAAGGCCAGGATCAGTTGGCTACGCAGCTTCATCGTCTAGTTTCACTTCCGGCCGCCAGTACCCAAGTCAACGCTACGCAGCGCCATAGCCTTCCCGTCCTACGGCGATTCCGGTTCGCGGTTCGCTCGCGAGGACTCTTCACCCCGGACGCATGCGTCTTCACGCCGACCCGGCTGCCGCACCAACCCGCCATCCTTGCGCCGACCTACCAGCGAGCTGACCACACCGTGAAGCGCCCGAACCTCGTGCTCCCTGAGCTCTGCACGGTGCAGGATACTCCGCAGGTTGCGGACCATGATGCCGCGCTTCTCCGCCACCCGCAGGAACCCGGAGGCGTCGAGCTCCTGCTCCAGGTGCTCGAAGAGGTTGACGAGTTGCGCCGCGGTGGCGAGCGGCGTCGTCGACTTCGGGCCAGCGGCTGCCGCCGAGCCGCCCGCCTCAGCCTCGAACCAGGCGTGGGCTACCAGCAGCACCGCCTGCGCCAGGTTGAGCGACGAGTACTCGGGATTGAGGGGAATGTGGACGATGTGTGACGCCAGAGCGACATCGTCGTTGTCGAGTCCCGTCCGCTCAGGACCGAAGAGCACCCCCGAACGGAGCCCCTGCGCGGCGCAGTCCCGGATCTCGGCGGCCAGCTCGCGCGGTCCGATCGCCGGTTTGAGCAGATCGCGGCGGCGCGCGGTCGTGGCGTAGACCCGGTGCAGATCGGCGACGGCCTCGGCCGTGGTCTCGAACACCGCTGCCCGGTCAACGATCTCACGGGAAGCCCCGGTCGCCATCGCCTGGGCGCGCTCGTTCGGCCAACCGTCGCGAGGCGACACCAGGCGCAACTCGACGAGTCCGCAGTTCAGCATCGCCCGTGCCGCCGCCCCGATGTTCTCGCCCAACTGCGGGCCCACCAGGACGATCACCGGTTGCAGGGAGGCCCTTGGCGCGTCGTCCCGCGCCTCAGCCGCCCTGGCTTCCGCCTCTGATCCTTGACTAGCCATTCTTCTTTGTAGCGCTACGCCCGCGCAGGATAGCTAGGCTACACAGGTGACTGCCGCCCACCTGGCGGATCGGCTGCCCGAAACCCCGGGGACGATCTCTTCCGACGACATCCTGGGACAATTCCTGGACTGGGTAGCCGAGCTCGGCTTCGAGCTCTTCCCACCGCAGGAGGAGGCGCTGATCGAACTGATGGCCGGGCGCCATGTGGTCCTCGACACGCCGACCGGGTCGGGCAAGTCCCTGGTCGCGATGGCCCTTCTGTTCAAGGGTCTGTGCGAAGGGCGGACCGGTTTCTACACGGCGCCGGTCAAGGCCCTCGCCTCCGAGCAGTTCTTCCGCATGTGCGACGACTTCGGCGCCGAGCGCGTCGGCATGCTGACCGGCGATGCGAGCATCAACCCGGAAGCGCCGATCGTCTGCTGCACCGCCGAAGTGCTCGCGAACATGGCGCTCCGGCAGGGCGCGGGGCTGCCGGTCGACTACGTGGTCATGGACGAGTTCCACTACTACTCGGATCCGGAGCGCGGCGTCTCGTGGCAGGTGCCCCTGATCACCCTCCCCGACACGACCTTCCTGTTGATGTCGGCGACGCTGGGCAACATGGCGCCGATCAGCGAGGCGCTCGAACGGGCCACGAAACGGCCGGTCGCGCTCATCAGCAGCCGGATCCGTCCGGTGCCGCTCGAGTACGAGTACCGCGAGACACGCCTGGGTACGACGATCGACGAGCTCGTCGCCGCCGACAGGGCGCCGATCTACGTCGTCAACTTCACCCAGCGCGACTGCGCCCAGCTCGCGCAGAGCCTGACCAGCCTGAGGCTCTGCACCCGAGACGAAAAGAAGGCGATCTTCGAGGGCGTAGGAGACTTCCGTTTCGACACCGCGTACGGCAAGCAGGTGCGGCGCTTCCTCAGCTTCGGGATCGGCATTCACCACGCCGGGTTGCTGCCGAAGTACCGGTTGCTGGTCGAGAAGCTCGCGCAACTCGGGCTGCTCAAGGTCATCGCCGGCACGGACACTCTCGGCGTCGGCGTCAACGTGCCGATCCGCACCGTGCTGTTCAGCCAGCTCAGCAAGTACGACGGCCAGGACGTGGCCATCCTCAAGGTGCGGGACTTCCAGCAGATCGCCGGGCGGGCCGGGCGCAAGGGGTTCGACGAGCAGGGCTGGGTCGTCTGCCAGGCGCCGGAACACGAAATCGACAACCAGCGCCGCCGGATGAAGGCCCAAGCCTCACCTCGCGGCAGAAGCCGCGGTCAGTTGCGCAAGCGGCCTCCGCCCCGGGGTTTTGTGCCCTGGGACGAGCGCACCTTCCGACGGCTGATCCACAGTCCGCCGGAGACGCTCGAATCGCGGTTCCGACTCAGTCACGGCATGGTGTTCGACCTGGTCCAGGCCGACGAAGCGAGCGGGAACGGCGGTCCCCGCCAGAACTTCACTTCGATCCGGCGGTTGATCGCCGCATGCCATGAGAAGCCGGCCAGGAAGAAGCAACTGATCGGCCAAACGGCGGAACTGATCCGGTCGCTCCACCGTGGCGGCATCGTGCGCATGGCGCCCTCACGCGACGACGGCTACCGGGTCGAGGCGGACCGGGACCTGCAGTTCGAGTTCTCGATGCACCAGAACCTGTCGCTCTACCTGGTCGCGACCCTGGAACTGCTCGACCCGGAGGATCCCGACTACGGCCTGGACCTGCTCAGCCTGGTCGAGGCGATCCTCGAGAACCCCGAGATCGTGCTCCGCCAGCAGGCCCGCAAGCTGCGCGACGAGCTGGCCGCCAGACTCAAGGCCGAGAGGGTGCCGTTCGAGGAGCGGATGGAACGGCTGCGCGAGGTCACGCATCCGAGACCGCTGGCCGATCTCATCGAACCGACCTTCCAGGAGTTCCGCCGTTCCCACCCCTGGGTCCTCGGCGATTCGATCCGGCCGAAGCGGGTCGGCCGCGAAGTCTACGAGGACTTCCTGAGCTTCGACGAGTTCATCGGTCGCTACGGGCTGCAGCGCTCCGAGGGCGTCGTGCTGCGCTACCTGAGCCGGTTGTTCAAGGTCCTGAGCCGCGGCGTGCCCGACCGTTTCAAGACGGAGTCCGTGTTCGACCAGCTCGGCTACTTCCACGCCCTGCTCAGCCGAGTCGACAGCAGCCTGCTCAACGAGTGGAAGCGGCTGCTCGAACCGGTCGTGGGCCCAGGGCCGGCAGGGGGCGCCGAGCGCGCTGCCGAGGCCTACGATCTCAGGAGTTCCCGGCGCGCCTTCGCTGCCCGCGTGCGCGGCGAACTGCACCAACTCGTGCGAGCCCTGGCCGTACGCGACTACGAAGAGGCGGCGCTCCTCGTCGGACCGGACAGCGGTGGCCATCCCTGGACCCCCGAACGCCTGCAGGAAGCGCTCGAACCGTTCTACGCGGAACACGAACGGATCGACACCTCACCGGCCGCGCGCCAGGCCCGGCTGACCGCGATCGACGAGGCGGGCGCCCGGAGCTGGACCTTCCGCCACGTGCTCCTCGACCCGGAAGGCGAGAACATGTGGTCGCTCGAAGGAGTGATCGACCTCGGCGCCCTCACCGCCGACCGCGAAGGCCGGGCGGCGGAAACGCGCCGGCTCCTACGCCTGGACCGCATCGGCACCTAGCAGCAGGCGGCGCTAACGCCTCCGCTTCACCCCCAGCTTCGGACACCACTCCTCGACCGGACAGCGCGAGCACCAGGGGCTGACCGGCACGCACAGCTTCTGACCGAAACTGACCAGCGTCTTGTTCAGGCCGATCCACTGGCTCCGCGGCAGCTTCGCGCGCAGGGCCACCTCGGTCTCCAGGGGATTGCGGGTATCCACGTAGCCCCACAGGTTCGTGATCCGGTGGACGTGGGTGTCGACGCAGATGCCCGGGCGCCGGAAGCCCTCGGTGACGACCAGGTTCGCGGTCTTGCGCCCGACGCCCGGCAGTTCGATCAGCTCCTCCACCGTCTGCGGAACTTCGCCGCCGAACCGGTCGAGCAGCACTCCCATCGCGAGACGGAGATTCTCCGCCTTCGTACGGTAGAAGCCGACCGGGAAGATGAGGCGCTCAAGCTCCGCGGCCGGCAGGGCCCCGATCTCCTCCGGCGTCGAGGCGGCGTCGAACAGCCGCCGGGTCGCGGCCGCAGTCGCGTCGTCCTTCGTCCGCGCGCTCAGAATCGTCGATACGAGCACCTTGAACGGATTACGTTCGGTCTCGGCGATCAGCGTCACGACCGGTAGCCGGGAACCGCGCAGATGCAGCCGGATGCGGCGGAGCATCGCGGCCAGACGGCGATTCGTCGGCGGCGTCGGCGGAGCGGACACGACGGGGCGAGGTTAGCAGCGGCAATCGCGGCGCCCACGCACGAATTCTCGCCGTCGGTCTACAATCCGGGAAGCCAAGTGGCGCCCGGCGTGTTGGGATGGATGAGCGCTGCCGGCAACCCACTCGGCCGGCGCCAGGACGCGGCCGGCAGCGAGCGGACATCCCACGCTCTTCGCAGGTCTCCGCCAACGGACGTCCAGCTACCGCAAGACGACATGGCCTTCAAACTCGAGAAACGCAAAACCTCCGGGTCCAAGTCCGCGATCTCGTCCCTCCATCTCGGAGGCGCGCCCTACGAGCTGGCGCCGCAGAGCAGGACCCCGCTTCGAGTCGGCATCATCGTCACGATCGCCTTTCACGCCCTGCTGTTCCTGGTCACCTTCCCCAACATGAAGCCCCGTCCCCTCCAGGCGGCGCAGGCGCAGAAGACCTTCCTGGTCAAGACCGTCCGTTTCAAACCACCGCCGCCCGCGACGGCGAAGCCCATCCCGAAGCCCAAGACGCGGAAGATCCCGATCCCGGATCCCACCCCCGACGATCCCGAGCCGCTGATCGAAGAAGAGGTGTTCAACGCGCCGGAGGTCGATTTCGACGGCATCAGCGACGTCCTGTTCGACATCCCCGCAGCCCCCTCCCCCGCCGGTCCGCCGGGAACCATGTGGGTCGAAGGCGATGTCCTGCCGCCGAAGAGAACCTACGCCCCGCGGCCCAATTACACCGAGGAAGCCCGCCGGGCGCGGGTCCAGGGCGTCGTCATTCTCCAGGCCGTGGTCGACTCCCTGGGCAACGTGGGCTACGTCAAGGTGCTCAAGGGCCTTCCCGAAGGCCTCACCGAGTCCGCCGTCCAGTTCGTCGAGCAGTGGCGCTACGAGCCCGCCACTCTGAACGGCGAGCCGGTCCCGGTCTACATCAACCTGACCGTCAACTTCTCGCTGCAGTAGCGGGCGTCGGTTCCGGCGGCGCTCTCCTTGTCTTGCACCTATGCACGACAAGCCAGTTTGTGCAACACTTTGGCCTCAAGTTCGTGACACAAACCAGTTTGTCGTACACAGGTGTCACACAACGAGCGATCGGCTCCTCCAACGCCCCGTATGCCCGCCGTCCACTACCAGCCTGGGAGCTTCCCTCCCGACGACCGACTCGACTGGGCCGACCTCGTGCCCGCAATCGGCCCGGCAACGGCCGCCGTCGCTCGCTACGACGGCCTGCTTGAAGCCGTACCGAACCCGGACGTCCTGCTGGCGCCGCTCGGCGCCCAGGAAGCCGTGCTTTCCTCCCGCATCGAGGGCACGCAGGCGACGACGCGAGAAGTCCTCGAGTACCAGGCAGGCCAGGAGGCGCCGTCCCCGGAACGCCGCGACGACTTCGTCGAGGTGATGAACTACCGTGGCGCCATGCGCGAGGCGCAGGCCCTGTTGAAAGACCTGCCCATCTGCCTGAAGGTCGTCCGTCGGGCGCACCGAATCCTCCTCCACGGCGCCCGGGGCCGGGGCCGGGCCCCGGGCGAGTTTCGCCGCATCCCGAACTGGATCGGCCCGCCCGGCTGCACGATCGACGAGGCCAGCTACGTCCCCATCGACACCGACAAGCTGGCCGACGGATTGAGCCGATGGGAGAGATACCTGCACGAAGAGACCCGAGACCCGCTGGTGCAACTCGCGGCAATCCACGCAGAGTTCGAGGCCCTCCACCCGTTTCTAGACGGCAACGGACGCATGGGGCGCATGCTCGTGCCCCTCTACCTCTCGGAGAAGGGTCTCATCAAGCGGCCCATGTTCTACATCAGCGCCTTCCTCGAGGCGAACAGAGACGTCTACTACGAACGGCTCCTCGCCGTGTCCCGCGACGACGACTGGACCGGCTGGTGCCGGTTCTTCCTGGAGGCCGTGCGCGCCCAGGCCGAAGACAACATCGCCAAGGCAAGGCAGATTCTGAGTCTCTACGACCGGATGAAACGCCACGTCGCGGATCTCACGCACTCACGGTACGCCATCGCGGCACTGGACTTCATCTTCGAACTCCCAGTGTTCCGCAGCACGGACTTCATCGCTCAGGACAACGTTCCTGCACCCGCGGCCCGACGCATCCTGAACGTCCTCCGGGACGATGGCGTGCTGCAGACGCTACGGCCGGCGAGGGGCCGTCGCGCCGCCATCTTCGTGTTCGACGAGCTTCTCGACATCGCCGAAGGGAGCCCGACCAAGTGACGACGACGCCGTTTGTCGCGCACAAGTGTTCGTCAAACTCGGTTGTGTGACGATTCGAGGTCTAAAGTGCTTCACAAACCAGTTTGTCGCACAAAGGTGCGACACAAAGAGGCACACTCGACTACGTCACCGCCTGGTTCCTGCGCGCCGGCGAGTATCTCCGGGAGGGGCTCCGCACGCCGGAGAGCAGACCAGGCCGGAGGGCCAAGGCGTCCGCCCCCAAACCGATGAGAATCGGCTTCGTCGCCACGAATTCGATCACCCAGGGCGAGCAGGTGGCGCAGTTGTGGCCGCTGATCTTCGATCGGCTGAGCCTGGAGATCGCATTCGCCCATCGAACGTCTCCTGGCAGTCCGACATCCGCGGCATGGCGCACGTCCATGTCGTGATCATCGGCCTGACCCTGGCCACCGACGCGCTCGCCGACCGGAGGCTGTTCTCCTACCCCGACCTCAAGGGCGATGCGGTGGAAAGTCGGCACGCTGCGATCTCTCCGTACCTGTTCGATGCCGGCGGCCTTGCCAATCCCCATTTGGTCGTGCAGGAGACACCTTCGCCGCTCAACGGCTGGCCGCCCCTACTGAGCGGATCCCAGCCGATCGACGACGGCAACTACATCTTCAACGAGACACAACGAGCCACCTTCCTGGAGGCTGAACCAGGGGCCGAGAAGTTCCTCCGGCCCTATGTTGGATCGCGTGAGCACATACAGCGCCGGCAGCGTTGGATTCTGGCCCTGCAGGAGGCCGAGCCAAACGACTTGGCAGCCATGCCATCGGTCGTGAGGCGAATGAGAGCGGTCAAGGCGTTTCGCTCCAGGAGCAAGAGGAAGAGCACACTGGCAATCGCGGACCAACCGCGGCGCTACAACGTCGAAGTCCTGCCCACCAAGCCCTTCCTGGTGATCCCCGCCGCCTCCGGCCGAACCGGAGGCGCTCGAACGCCTCGCGCCCCTCGCCGACGCCGTCCTCAAAGCTCGCGCCAACCACACCGGCGCCACGCTCGCCGAACTCTACGATCCCGATCTGATGCCCACCGACCTCCGTCGCGCCCACCGAATGATCGACCGCGCGGTCGACCGTCTCTACCGCCCCCGCCGCTTCGAGACCGAGAGTGACCGCCTTGAGCACCTGCTCGCCGCCTACGAACGCCTTCAGGCGCCACTGGCCGCACATGCCGCCGACAGGCGGAGGCGCCGGCGGAGACCACGGCCGCCACGCTGAGGATGAGACAACCAGCGTCTGGTCATCTGAATCCGACCCCTGGCGAGAATTCTGTTGCTCAAGGGACCCGACATCGCCCGACGGGGAACGGCTCAGCACGCCGGCCTTCTTGGGCCCGCGACGCTTGGAACGACTCACGATCCTTCGACTGTCGGCCTGGTCCGGTCCATGGCATCCCGAATGTAGCCTCCGACTTCGGCCCAGACTCGGCCCAGCGCATTGGCGCCGTTCTCTCGACTGCTTGGATTGACGCGGCTTGGCACCGGCCAATCGAACGCGCGGGCCATACCGCGCAGGAAGGGATGGGTCGTAGCCTCTTCGCGGGTTGGCGTGAAGGACGCAGGCAAGGCGGCACGCCCAGCCATGTCAGGCGCATACTCGTAGATGGCTTCCAGCAGCTCCCGCAAATCGAGGGATAGCACCCAATTGGAAGCCCTCGCCAAGTAGTCCCGAACGTACGTCGGCATGTTGGCGACGTTTCGCTTTCCCCGCTCAAAGCCCTCGTCAGTGAGACCGTAGATTCGATACGGCAAGCGCGCGTCAACCACGGCAAGACCGGCCCGCGCCAGATTCTCGAGCTCGACGTACACCGCCCTGTCGAAAGGCCCGTACTCGTCCGGCTGAAAGTCGAAGTACGGAGAATGCCACTTCCCATCGAGCTCCCGGTCGAGCAGGAAGAAGTACTTCTGCAGGCGCACCGGGTCGAAGCGTGCGTCCGCTCCCGCGGCGGCCATTGCGGCCAAGACGAAGGTCGGTCGGTCCGTCACAGCGCGAATAGTGACACGCGAAGCGCCGCATGTCACACGCGACCCCGCCCCTCACCCTGCCCGTGCCGCTCACTGCCGCTTCGGGTGCGACGGTATTCTCTCAACTCTGGTTATACGGCCGGTAGGCCGGCGGGCGGCAGCGCCAAGACCTCGGCCCTGCCGCCTACTCCCGGCCCGAGCCCGACCCCGTGCTGGCGCCCTGCGCCTTCTTCTCGTGGTACTCCGTCTCCAGCAGCCGGGCGCCGCGCAGGATGTTGCCCATCGCGTAGTTGCCTTCGTGGCAGGCGTACTCGTAGAGGAGATCGTCGGTCCCCGGCCAAATGAACTCGCCGCCGTAGGGCGCGGCGTAGTCCGTGTCATGGACGGTGAACCCGTAGAGCAGGTCCTTCGGGCCGTGGCGGCTGAAGCGCTCGACCACCTTCAGGCCGTCGCGCGGATCGCTCTGACTGTCGAGGAAGTTCGTCGTCTCGACGACCAGGGTGTCGCCTTCCCACCAACCGATCGAGTCGCCGCCCAGGGAGCGGTACTCCGGCGGCGCGTGCTCCGCGTTCAGCCGCACGACCTTGGCCCAGTGCATCCACTCGACCATGATGACGACGTGGTCATCGGTCTGGGTGATCGTTTTCAGGTTGTTGTAGGGCAGGGAGCGAACCGGTGTGGTGGCCACGCTCGTGTAGATGCAGCGGTCGCCGGGCGTCAGCGACTCGGGGCCGTCGTAGGGGTCGTCGCCGGCCTCGATCCACCAGGCGTCGCCGGTATTGCGGTACATGTACGGGTTGACCGTGGCTCTGCGCGCCTTGCCGGCCTCGGTCAGCTCGGGCATGCGGCCGTTCGGCGGGTCGATCAGAACCGAGGTGCGGTACTGGCCGTCGATCGGGTAGGTCTTGTTGCCGAAGTCGAGCCAGAAGAAGTTGTAGCCGCCGACCGCGCCGGCCGCGCCCGCGGAGCCGTCGCCTCCGGGCGGCGGCGCCTCGCGGCCGGGGTCGCTCTCCGCGCCTGCGGCTGCCCGCACCGCCGCCATCCCCGTGGCGATCTGCTCCGCCTCCTCGACGGTCATGTACAGCTTGTCCCCGAAGCGGGGATCCCGCTCGAACGGCGTCAGGTTGCCGACGTCGTAGTTGCCCGAGAGGTCGGGACGGCCGCTTGCCGTACGCGGAGTGTCGTCGTCACCGGCGGCGGCCAGGGGCGCTGCCAGAAGCGACGCCAGGACGAAAGCGATGAACGCGGAGTTCGTGCTGCGGATGGACATGTCAACTCTCCTCATAGAGTGGCTTCAGCGCGGCGGCAACCAACCGCGCGGAGGCCGGAAGTAGACCTTCAGGTTGGCTTCCCGCCGGCGCTCGGGAGACAGGTTCTCGAATACGCCGTAGACGAACGTGCCGTGATCGCCACGGTGGATGACGGGATTGCCTCGCCATCGAGCGTCGCCGATGTCGCACGGCTGCTCCGGGAGGCAACCGCCCCGCGTGCTCAGATCGGCGGCCTCGTACTGGAAACCGACGAACCTCGCATCCCTCGGCAGCAGGATGCCGATGACCTGACAGGAGCGCTCCGGGTCGAGGACGGGGATCAACTGCTCCTGGACTTCGGCCCTGGTCACTGGCGGCAACAGCCGCAACACGTCGTTGTCTTCGGGCGACGCCAGAGCGCCGATGTAGGCACGGAACTCTTCCGGCAACGACCGCTCGACGATCGCCGCCACCCGCTCCAGACGCCCGGCGAGATCGGCCGCGCACGCCGTCGTCTCCCCGGTCCGGGCTTCCGCCGGCCAGTTGCTCGATACGGACCACTCACCGGCTGCGCACTCGGGGCAGGCGCCGGCGCGTAGCAGGGTGGGGTTCGCCAGCAAGCGGACCACGACCGGTTCGGGGGCCGGTTCGGGTTCAGGCGCGGGCTGCTCCGCCACGGCGACCGGTTCGGGTTCAGGCGCCGGCTGCTCCACGACTTCCGCCGGCTCGGGCGCGGGTGTCTCCACCACGGGCGGCGGCTCTTCCGGCTGCGCCACTGCGACGACGGGTTCCGCCGGCTCGACGACCCGAGCCACGTTCTCCCGCTCTAGCCGACGCTCCCGCTGTTCGGCCCGCCGCTCCGCCCGGCGCTGCGCCCTGTTCATCGACCGGGCCGAGCCGGCGCTCGCCGCCTGGGTGGCCGCGCCGAGGCTCGAGTAGCTCACCTTCATGGGCGCCCAGAAGGGGCCCGTTCGTTGACTCGAAGTGAACCCCACCTGGGGCCGCTTCCCGTCCTCCAGCCTCAGGTAGGAGTTCACGATCATGAACCCCTGGCGCATGAGTTGGACTTCCCATTCACCGGCCGCCAAGCCTGTGACCTCGGCTATGCCAGCGTCGTTCGTGAGCAGCGGCGGCGGGCCGCCGGAGCGGTCGGCCTCGGCGAGCCGGACGATGACCCTGACCTCCGGCACCGGTTGCCCCGCGTCGTCGGACACCGTGACGCGGAATGCGCGGTCGCCGCTCCAGTCCTGGGCCGCCGCGACCACCGGCAGGGCGGCAAGCAGCGCCGCCATGGCCAACGGGCGCCGGCGCACGCTCATCCACGCGCCCCCGGCGGTGTCACGTTCTTCTCCGGAGGCTTGTCGGGCGGCGGGCGCCGGTCCCGCCACATGCCCATCATCAGGGTGAGCAGGCCCAGCACCGCCTCGTCGACGAAGGGCAGAAGATCGGGAACGAAGAGATCGAGGAGGAAGACGATCGCCAGCAGAGTGAAGAGCTGCGGGAAGCGCAGTCCGCCCAGGAAGGAGAGCAGGGACGGGCCGCCGCCGCTCTTTGCGGGAGGCTGATCGGGCATCAGGCCGCATTCTATCGCCGGAATGGAGCGGACCGGGAAACTCACTCCGTTGCGTTCTGCGACACGGGCTCCTAGGCTGCGCGGCAGTGAGCGAACCAGCGATTGTCTACCCCGCCCTCGCGCTCGCCGGCTTCGTTGCCGGGGTCCTGAACGTCGTCGCGGGCGGCGGTTCCTTCCTGACCCTGCCGATCCTGATCTTCTTCGGACTGCCGCCCGGGGTCGCCAACGGCACCAACCGGGTCGCGATCGTGCTCCAGAACGTGGTCGCTTCCTGGGGTTTCCACCGCCACGGCGTCCTCGACCCCAAGGCGGTCCTGTGGGCGGCCCTGCCGGCGACGGCCGGCGCCGGCTTCGGCGCCTGGGCCGCGCTCTCGATCAGCGACGACGCCTTCCGCAGGCTGCTGGCGGCGCTGATGGTCGTGGTGACTCTCTGGACCCTGATCTCCCGCCGCTCGGAACCGAAGGAGCAGCCGGCGTCGCTGCGGGTCGGCATGCTGGCGGTCGGGTTCTTCGGTGTCGGCATCTACGGCGGGTTCGTGCAGGCAGGGGTCGGCTTCTTCATCCTCGCCGCGACCTCCCTGGCGGGCCTCGACCTGGTGCGCGGCAACGCGGTCAAGGTCCTGAGCATCCTCTGCTTCAGCACCCTCTCGCTGGCCGTGTTCGCGCTCTCGGGAAAGGTCGACTGGACTCTCGGCCTGGCGCTCGCGGTCGGCAACATGGCGGGCGGCTGGCTCGGCGTGCGGCTGACCGTGCTCAAGGGTCACGCCTGGATCGGTCGGGTGGTCACGATCACCGTGATCGTGTTCGCGATCCGGCTGTGGTTCGGCTGAGCGCCTCTCGGCCGGCGCGGCTATGCTCCGCGCCGCACTCTCAAACAGGGCTTATACAAGGAGATCAACCGTGGCTTACGACGCATTCGACCTGAGCGGCACCATGGCGCTGGTGACCGGCGGCAACTCCGGCATCGGACTGGGCTTCGCCGAGGGTCTGGCCCAGGCAGGGGCCGATGTCTGCATCTGGGGAACGAACGAGACGAAGAACGCGGCCGCCAAGGAGCAGTTGGAGCGCCATGGCACGAAGGTCGAGGCCCTGCGTTGCGATGTCGGCGACGCCGAAGCGGTGGCGGCATCGTTCGAGCGCACCGTCGAACTGCTGGGCAAGGTCGATTCCTGCTTCGCCAACGCCGGCATCGGCGGCCGCGGCACGCCCTTCGTCGACATGTCGATGGAAGAGTGGCGTCGCGTCTTCCAGGTCAACATGGAGGGCGTCTTCCAGACCTTCCAGCAGGCGATCCGGCACATGGTCGAGCGCGGCGAAGGCGGCTCCCTGGTCGCGACCAGCAGCCTGTCCGCGATCTTCGGCGCCCCCCGCAGCGAGCACTACGCGTCGACCAAGGCTGGGCTCAACGCGATGGTTCGCGGTCTGGCGGTCGAGCACGCCCGCCACGGCATTCGCGTCAACTCGATCCTGCCGGGCTGGATCGTCACCGCGATGACCGAGCGGGCGATCCACACCGAGGCCTTCCAGACCAAGGTCCTGCGCCGCGTCCCGCTCCGCCGCTGGGGTGTCGGAGCGGACTTCAGCGGCATCGCCGTCTACCTGGCCAGCAACGCCTCCAGCTACCACACCGGCGACGAGTTCGTGATCGACGGCGGCTACGCCTGCTTCTAGTCTGAGGCCTGATCCATCGAACGGAAGATCGGCGCGACGACCTCGGGCATGCGGCAGTGGTTGCCGGACTCCTTGTCGACCCAGACGTGGTCGGTCCGGCCCTCGACCAGGACCCGGCCGTTGGCCTCCACCCGGTAGCCGAAGCTCATGGCGCGGCTCTTAAGCCGCTCGAGCCAGCAGCGGACGCGGACCGGGTCGCCGTAGAGGGCCGAGCCCCGGTACTTGAGCTGGGCGCCGGTAACCATGAGCCAGTAGCCCGCGTCCTCCATGTTCCGGTAGGCCATGCCCGCGACCCGGCAGTGGTGGGTCCGGGCCAACTCGAACCACACCAGGTAGTTCGAGTGATGGACCACGCCCATCTGGTCCGTTTCCTTGTAGCGGACCTCGATTTCGACCTCGCTCGCCGGCACTTCGCGGCCGGCGGAGTTCACTTCCGTACCCGTCATCCCACTCATACCGGGCCGCGACTGTAGCGGAGAACGGTCGTGACGATCTTCCAGCCGGCTCGCACCGTACCGGTGACCGTGCCGGTGATCTTGGAAACGCCCGTCCGGCGGCGGTAGCTGACGGGCGCCTCAACCACGCGCAGTCCCAGCCGCAGGGCCTTGACCTGCATCTCGGCCGTCCAGCCGAAGTTCGTGTCCCGCATCCGGAGAGACTCCAGCGCCTGCCACGAGATGGCGCGGAACGGTCCCAGGTCGGTGTAGCGGTGGCCGTAGAGCAGGCGCACGAGCAGGCAGGCGAACCGGTTCCCCCACCGCGCCTGGGGCAGCAGGGCGCCGGGCTCGGCGTCTCCCAGCACCCGCGACCCAATGACGAGGTCCGCCTCGCCGCGCGCGACCGGCTCGACGAGCCGCGGCATCTCCTCGGCGTGGTCCGAGTAGTCGGCGTCCAGGAAGACCACGATCTGCGGCGGCCCGGTCCGGCGCGCGTGGTCAAGCGCCGCCAGGCAGGCGCTGCCGTAGCCCTGGACCGGCGCCGGCACGACCTCGGCGCCCGCTTCCCCTGCCCGAACCGCGGTCGCGTCCCCTGAGTTGTTGTCGGCGACGACGACCCGGCGCACGAGGCCCGGCGGGATGTCCGCGAGCACCAGACCGATCGAATCCTCCTCGTTGTACGCCGGGATGACGACGTCAACGATCGGGGCGCCGGTCACAGCGTGACGCCGAAGCGGTTCCGCAGCGCGAACGCCAGTGCGATCGACAGGACCAGGAACGCGATCAGCCAGTGGACGTCGAACAGGCCGAAGAACGAGATCGAGGCGGTGGGGTACTGGACATCGATCCGCTCGACCGGTCCGCCCCGGGGCAGCGAGGGCTCCGCCGGGTAGAGCAACTGGTCGAGGATCGCCGCCCGCCGGCGCGTCGGCGAACGGCGGACCCAGCGCGCGCCGCCCTCGGAGGCCTCCACGAAGAGGCTCTTCGCGAACTCCCCGCCGGCTGTGCGTACTGTGAGTTCGTGATGTCCCGGTTCAAGGGCGCGGAGGCGCCACGCGATCTGGCGCAAGCTCGGCACCCATACGCCCGGCGTTTCCACCGCGACCCCCGGCGGCGCCTCGAGTTCGACCACGGGGCGCGGCAACGGCCCGCCGTCTGCCGCCGGATCCGAAGCCGGGCCAGCCAGGTCGACGGTAAGGAGCGTGCGGTCGCCGATCTCCAGTCCCTCGTAGCCGTAGTGGAACTGAAGTTGGGCAATCAGCAGCATGAAGGGCACGATCATCCACAGCAGCGGCACCAGGTTGAGCCGCAGGTAGGTCAGGTTCTCGCGCAGCAGCCGCAGTTGGGCTGCCAGCACCGCGCGCAGGTCGTCGTTGAACAGCCGCACCTCGAGCAGGTGCGCGAACAGGCGCCGTTTGACCGCGGCGAGCGCCTCCTGGTTCGACGTCCAGCGGTAGACGAGCAGCGCGAAGATGCCCGACACCAGCGCCACCAGCGTCACCGGCACGATCGGCGGCAGGGCCGCGAACGGCCCGAGCAGCAGGTCGAAGACGGCCCTGAGAGCTGCGTTGACGAACGACATTGGGAGCGGAGACGGACCGGCGATGGCCGCTAGGAGATGTAGCCCAGCCCGCGGAGCCGCTTCTCGATCTCCTCCACCGACTCGGCGCCCTCGAGCTTGGCCAGCTCCTTCTCCAGTGCGTGGGCGATGAACTCCTCGACCGACGAGTAGCCCGCGATGTCGCTGTAGCGCTTCACACGAGCGATGAGTTCCTTGTCGAGCTTGATCTTGCCGCCGCCAAACATGCTTCTTCTCCTTCGTTTCCGTCCGCTTCCCGCCGGCCGGATCAGAGCGAGCCCGCCGCGGCGCCGCCGGGCGCGGGCGGGAACTGCTCCAAGCCGTACTCGGCCAGGATCGACGCCGCGAGCTCGGTGATGCCCCGGGCCGGCCGGCCAAGCAGCCGACTGGTGAGAAGGACACCCGGCACAACCCGGTGGTCCATCATGTGATCGCCGCTCCAGGCGCTCTCGTTGTCGGTGAACACCGTTCCTGTGACCTCGCCCGACGCCGATTCCGTCGCGCCCCGGTAGCCCTTCGCGTAGCCGACGATCAGATCGGGCCCGATCGCGCTCTGCTGCTGGTACGCGTAGTCGTCGCGCAGGTGGACCTCCGTCACCACCTGCTCGCCGGTCTCGGGATCGACCACCGCGAGCAGTTCCCGCTTCAGCTCCTGGACCAGATCGAGCCGCTCGGCCGCCGTCACCATGCCGTCCCGCTCGCGCCCGCGAAGGTTCACATAGAGACCAGAGAAGCCGATGCCGTAAGCCCGGGTGCGCTCCCAGTCGACGTTCTGCAGGAAACCGAGGTCGGCGTACGGATCCGGGCTCTTGGCCGCCAGGTAGCCCTTCTCGAGCAGCCAGGCGTTGAGGTGAAAGGCCCGGCGCCAGGAGGCGAAGCCGTGGTCCGACATGACGATCAGCAACGGTTCTTCTCCACCGCCGTCGCCGAGACCAGCTTCGGCCTTCAGACGGTCGAGCGTCTCGCCCACGATGGCGTCCAGTCCCTCGTAGAGGGTCGGGATCAGGTCGGCGTGGGCGGCGTCGACTTCCGGATCGTAGGCCGGGTGTTCCGGGTCGCGTGAACGCCAGCGCACGTGCCCGATCTGGTCGACGTTGCCGAAGTAGTAGAAGAGCAGGCCTCCCGGCTGCTCCAGGTACTGGTCCAGCACGTAGCCGTACTGGTCAGCGACCTCGTCGCCGGCGATCTTCGCCTGGGCCAGGAACTCCTCCGGAGTGAAGACGCCGTCGGTCAGCGTCTTCGTGTCCTCCGGCATGCCCTCGGTGTAGAAACGGTCCACCGCCTCGGCGAGCTCAGCGGCGAAGTCCGGCGGCGTCGAGATGGGCGCCGCGGGCGCCATCGGATCGTGATCGATCGGGCTCACGTAGAGCTCGAACTCCGGTTCGAGCGCCCGCAGATACATCCGGCAGATGCCCCGCAGATGCTGAGTCGGCATCATCTCGAAATCGACCTCGAGCCAGTCGCTCCACTCCCCCACCCGGAGCACGATCTGCTGGTCGCCGACCTCGATCTTGGCGCTCTCGGTTTCCGGATCGATGTAGACCGTGAAGGGAGCCGTCAACTGCTCCGGCTCACGCAGCAGCGGGTTGTCGGGCCCCAGCAGTTCGGCCTCGACCACGTTGTCGTAGATGTCCAGCTCGACGATGTCGCCGCCGCTGACGTCCTGGTCCGCGAACGCGAACAGCTCCGACGTGTAGAACGTGAACCAGCCCTCGTAGCCGCGAATGTCCGTCGTACCCATGCCGGAGAGCTCCCGGCTTGCGGTACCCGACACGGGGAAGTTCGCGGGCATGCGGATGATCTGTGTCCGCACACCGTGTTCTTCCAACGCCTCCCAGAACGGAATGCCGTGCCTGAACTGCGTGTAGTCGCCGCCCGAGAGCGGGAGCTGCCAGCGCCCGACCTTCAGAGACCGGCCGTCCGACGACGATCCAGCGGTCGAGTTGTACGGGAGCATGGTCTCCGGGTGGCGGTGCAGGAAGTCGAAGATGCCGTGCCCGCCCGGGTCCATGCCGGTGATGAAACTGGACCAGGCGACCGGGCTCTGCGGCGGAATCGTCGTCTCCAGCGGCGTGAAGCTCCCTTTTCGCTCCAGGCGAGCGAAGTTCGGCAGCCGGCCCTCGTCGATCAACTGCCGGGTCAGGCCGTAGTCGAGGCCGTCGAAACCGAGGACCACGACCTTCGGCCCCCTGGACGGGCCGACGCCGTCGCCGCCGCACGCGACCAGGAGGGCGGACAGTGCGACCGCCGCCGCTGCAAGATGCGGCCGGTTCACGCCGTGGCTCCCGCCGCGCCGACGCTGCCTGCTGCGGCCGGATCGAAGACCGACTCGCCCTCCATGTAGTCCGGCTTCTCCACACCGAACAGAGCCAGAGCAGTCGGCGCCATGTCGAGCAGGGAGAGGTCGTCATCCCGGTCAACCGGCCGGCTGCTGAAGAAGACACCCGGCACCAGCCGCGGGTCGACGCAGTGGTCGCCGCTCCAGGCCTTCGTGTTGTCGGCGAACACGGGACCCCCGACCACCCCGACGGCGCAGTCCCAGGACACGCGGTAGCCGTCGTTGTAGCCGACGATCAGGTCGGGGGCGTTGCCCTTGTAGGGGCCGGTGTAGAGGTCCTCGGCGTCGAAGGCGGCGTTGATGCCGACCTCGCCGCGCTCTTCGTCGCGCAGACCGTTCCAGGCCGAGATGAGTTCCCGCTTGAGCGCCCGCGCCTCGTCGCCCGGTTCCACGATGCCGGAGGCTTCGCGGCCCTTGAGGTTGAGGAACACGCCGGCCAGACCGAGCGCGTAGGCCCGCGTACGCGACCAGTCCACGCCCTCCAGCCACTGCTCGCTGCCGTCGGCGTCCTGCCGGAGCACCAGGTAGCCGTGGTCGAGCAGCCAGCGGTTCAGGTTGATACCCCGCCGGAAAGAGGCGAAGCCGTGGTCCGAGAGCACGATCAGGAGATCGTCGTCGCCCAGCTTCTTCATCACCCGTCCGACCAGGGCGTCGTTGTGGCGGTAGTGGTCCTCGATCGCGCGGCGGTGCTTGCCGGGCTTCCTGCCCGCGGCCGCCGGATGGCCGTTCTCCAGGTAGCGCCAGAACATGTGCTGAATGCGGTCGGTGGCGTCGAAGACGCACGTCAGACTCCCCTGCCGCAGGCGCTCCAGAGCCGCGAAGAACATCTGCTCGCGCTCGCGGTCGATGTCGTACGACTGCTTGAGGAAGGTCGCGTCGTCGGTCACGCCCTCGTTGAGCGCGGTGGTGTCCTCGGCGAGACCGAGGGTGGCGAAGTCGCCGAGCCGCTTGGCGAGGTAAGGCGCGTAGTAGGAGGGATGCGAGATCGGCATCGCCGGCTTCTCGGGGTCGATGTGGATCGCGGTCAGGTACAGGGACGTGTGCTCGCCGACCTCCGTCAGCATCATCCGGGTCAGGCCGTGGACCTTGACGCCGGGCGCGGCCCGGAACGGAATCCGCACCCAGTCGGAGAGTTCTCCACGCTTGAGCTCGACCGTATCGCCCGCCACCGTCACCGTGGCGGACTCCGCCTCGCGGTCGACCTGCACCTTCATCGGCACGCGGAGCGGCGGCGGCGGGTCGCCTTCGAGAAAGCTGTTCTCGGGCCCCTCGATCACGCAGTCGAAATGACCGGGGCCGGCGCCGTTGGAGGCCAGCGGCACGCGGACGCCGCCCTCCCGGATCGTCTCCACCGCCGGCCGCGTCGTGTAGTAGAGGAACGTGCCCTGGCTGCCGACCAGGTCCGGCACGCACATCGCCGCCAACTGGGCGCCGTAGAAGCGGTCCGGCGGGAAGGTGATCGGAACCCGGAGCACCGTGCTCCAGACGTTCCGTTCCCCCAGCACGGTCCAGAACGGCTTCGACCGGCGAAGCAGGCGAATCTCGGGTTTCTGTAGCGGAATCTTCCACTTGCCCAGCTTCAGGAACCGTTCCACGCGGCCGATGTGGGCCGAAGACAGCTTCGGCAGGTAGCTGCGCAGGTCCCGGTCGAGGAAGTCGAAGATGTTGTGCTTGCCCGGATTGGCCCCGGTCGCGAACGTCGACCAGGCGACCGGCGACAGCGCCGGGTAGGTGCTGGCTATCCGCCGGTAGCTGCCGCGCTTGCTGAGGCGCTTGAAGTTGGGCAGATGGCCCTCCTTCATCATCCTCTCCGTCAGGCGGGGATCCTGGCCGTCGAGACCGACGAACACGAGCCGCTTCACGTGCGCCTTCGGCGGCTTCCGGCGCCGTACGATCCGCCACAACGTCCGCACCGGCCAGGCCAGAAGCGAGACGAAGGCCAGCGCCACGGTTCCCAGGAGCACCAGGAACGAGGACATCAGCGCGAACCCGGCCCCGGGGCCGATGTAGGCGGCCGCCGGCGCGGCGGCGAAGAGCGTGGCGAGAAGCGCCAGCACGGCGGTCTTTGGACGCAAAGCTGGCATGTTTCCGGATTCCGGACGGGTCGTTGCTGAACTGGGACCGGCGCCTCTAACATCGGGCGGCGCGGCTCCACGCGGGCCGGGATTCTATCCTCGCCCCCAGGACTCAGTCTGCCTTGCCATCTTGCCCATACTCTCGAGGATGGCTAGTATGGTCCGCTATGAAGACCACCGTTGAGATTCACGATGTGCTACTCGATCGCGCGAAGCGGCGCGCGAAGGAAACGGGCCAGCCGTTGCGGGCCGTCATCGAGGACGGACTGCGCCAACTGCTGGCGAAGCCCCTGACGAAGACGAAGTACAAGATGAAGGACCTGAGCTACGGAGACCCCAACGGTCCCAATCCGTTGGCGCAGTACTCCTGGGAGGAAATCCGCGACATCATCTACGAAGGCAGGTAGGGGCCACTGATCGCCTTCGACACGAACCTCCTCGTATACGCCCACCGGAACGAGAGCCCGGTCCACGATGAAGCTCTCGAAGTCGTCCAAGGCTACGTCGATGGCGACAAGCCTTGGGCCATCCCCTGGCCCTGCTGCTGCGAGTTCCTGAGCGTGGTGACGAACCGCCGCCTCTGGCGCCAGCACGCGACGCCGATGGAAGACGCTTGGCGCCAGCTCGAGGAATGGGCTTCGTCGCCATCCGTGCGCCTGATCGCAGAAACGGAGGACTTCCTACCCGTGTTCGGTCGCATGGCCGCTCATCCGAGAATCACGGGCGGCCGTGTCCACGATGCCCGCATCGCGGCGATCTGTATCGCACACGGAGTAAGCGAACTCCTGACCAGGGACCGCGACTTCGCCCACTTCCCAGAGTTGCGCGTCCGTGATCCACTGATCGCGGCGTGATGTTCGCGCCAACCCGAGTCTGGCGCCGGCTCCGCTACGGCCAGCCGATCGTCGTCGTCTCCGGCCTGCCACGCTCGGGCACGTCGATGGCGATGAAGATGCTCGAGGCCGGCGGGATGCAGATTGTGACCGACGGCGAGCGCGAAGCCGATGTGGACAACCCGCGCGGCTACTACGAGGACGAGCGTGTCAAGGACCTCGCCAAAGCCACCGACAAGTCCTGGCTGTGGGCATCACGCGGCCGCGCGGTCAAGGTCATCTCCTTCCTGCTGAAGGACCTGCCCCCGAACCTGAACTACAAGGTCATCTTCATACGCCGCGACCTGAGCGAGGTGCTGGCCTCGCAGCGCAAGATGCTCGACCGCCGGGGCGAGACGGACGAGACGCCGGACGAGCGGATGCTCGAACTGTGGCAGGACCAACTGTGGCGGGCGAACTATCTGCTACGCCACGGTCCCCAGTTCGAGTGGGTCGAGATCGGGTACCGCGACGCGCTGCAGGACCCCGCAGCGGCGGCGGCACGGATCAGCGCACTGGTCGACGGGCTGGATGAGCGGGCGATGGCTGGTGTCGTGGATCCGGCGCTGTACCGGAATCGGGCCTGAAGCCAAGCGTGCTGAACACCCGTCTACTGCTTGCCTTTCAGGCAGGTGACAGCCCACGACCGACAGGCCCAGGCTGTCCCTCCGATCTTGGTAGCTCATAGCTGGTCTGCTATGTTGACCTCGCCCTGATCGCTCTCCGGAGAGATAGGCGTCGGCCGATGGGCAGAACTCACGAGGAGGCCCGCGATGCAGCACGGAAAAGAACCGCGCTACGGTCTCGCAGAGGCGGCGACGATCATCGGGATGCCAACCCCCACGTTGCGCACTTGGTTCTGCGGCTGGCCTAGCGGGAAGCTTCCTGTGCTGGTTCCGGATGAAGGCGCCATCAACCCACCGATACTGAGCTTCTTCAACGTCGTCGAGGCACGCTTCCTCGACGCCTATCGGCGAAGAGGTGTTTCCATGCAACGAGTCCGGCGGGCGTTGGACTTCGTCAGCGAGCATCTGCCCGGCTTCGAGCGACCGCTCCTGAAGCCCGACTTTGAAACCGATGGAAGAGCTCTATTCGTCGAACTGCAGGAGACCGGCAAGGCGCCCACCCTCCTAGAGGCCAGTGGCGGAGGTCAACTCGTTTGGCCGGAAGCGGTGCGGGAGCACTTCCAGACGCTCGTCTTCGACGATCGTGGTGATCCCTCCAGGCTGTGGCTCGATGACCGACACGAGGTCATGCTGGATCCACGTTTCGGCTGGGGTTTGCCGGTCATCTCGGGATCCGGGGTCCGAACCGATGTCCTCTTCGAGCGCTTGGAAGCGGGCGAACAGTTGGACACCATCGCAGAAGACTTCTCGCTCGAGCTGTCCGAGGTCGAAGCAGCCGTTGCTTGGGAACAAGCGGCCAGACGCGCGGCGTAGATCGCCCCGAGCACTAGAGCGGGCAATCTTCGATGCCGACTCCCCCGGACGACGACTGCGCCGGCGTGACGTTCTTCTTCGACCGCTCGGTTGGCAAGGCGGTGCCCGAGGCCCTACGACCGACGGAACTCAGTTCAGGAACGCTGCCTGATCAAATCGCCTACCCACAGTTTTCGGCCCGATCTCCGATTTCTCGCATTTCTGGGCTCCCCTCAGGCGGAAGATAGAGTCCAAAGTCAAAGAAGCGTACTCTCTGCACTTCAGACATTGCGATCGCGATACGCATCTTGGCTACTTCGGCCGGCCAATCCTGATCAGGGCGCGCCTCAAGGCCCTCCTCCTCAGCTTGGGTGACCTCTTCGTCCTGCTTCGAGAGTTTGGCTAGGTGCTTCGCGTATCGCGACGTAAGGATCAGTTCTCCTCGGTCGTTCCGGTAACCGCTCAACAACGGGAGCAGGGCCAGTTCCGCGTCTTCCGCACCGCGTCTCGCGATTCCGCTGTCAAGTACGTACCCGACGTACGTCTTGTCATCGCGCAACGTGACTTCAATGAGATCGCCCTCTTCCTGCGCTTCGGCGATCAAGAGCTCTCGTATGGCGCCCCGGCGCTCTCCGGCGAGCACTGCACCCCGAAGTCGGCCGCCTTTGAGGGCAGCTAGCGCCTTCTTGAGTGCAACCAGCGCCTTGGAGAGGAGCTTGCTGCGTGGCTCCTTGGCGGAGTTCCAGGAGAAGTTAAGAAGGCTCCAGCCGTCGTAGAGCCGGTTCCAGCCGATCGCCGCTATCGACCCTAGCCCCACACTCAGGATGGCCGGGACGGCAGCTGCATCGTCTTTCGACGCCACCAGATGTTGCAACCACTTCAGATGATCCGCCCAAGAGGTGCCAAATGGCTCATTGGCCGGGATGATTTGGTCAACTATCAGGCTAGACGCGATGAGGAGCGGCAGGCCCGCGACAGCGGACGCTAAGGCGACGTGGTATCCCGACTGGCGGAAGACCGTAAACTTGAAGTAGTTGGCGGAGGTGAGGAACAGATAGCCGCCCAATGCCGGCAAAATGAGGATGCCGAGGCCCCCCACCTCCGGCTAGGCTCCGGCTACACCTTCTGGTACCGGCCGCCGCTCCCTGTCGGTCTGCACCTTGCGGTCGTCGCTCCGCCCATTCGCCAGCTTCACCGCTCTCTTCAACTGCCGGCGTGTCTTGTCGCTCTTCATCAGTTGGGCTACGTCAACGTAGCGGGCTCCCTCGCTCGTGACCTTCACCCTCAGCTTGCCCATCGCCTTCTCCCCTTCTCAGTGCCTTCGGATGGTCTAGGACTCATCTCAGCATCGGCAGCCACTGTAGCATGCGCTCGTCTTGGGAGTGTAGTGCTCTCTGGAGTAGGAGTATTCGCAGCGGTGTTCCGCTGCGCTGCCGCGCAGGGAACGACGCGGCGTCCGGATGCGGGCAGGATGCCCGCGTTCCCAGGAGCTTGTTCCATACAAGACTACAGGGATACTCTAGCCTGCGCTCGGCTGGAGGTGCTACGGCGTGAGTGCGCCGAGGCTTGGTTGTGGTCAGGCACGAGCAGCCTCTCTCAATGAAGTACCCGGGAGCCTCGGCACCCCTAGTACACCCCAACCGTCGTCCCCGACGCCAGCTTCGCGAACGGACGCACGCCGCTGACGCCGTCCCAGGGATAGTCCACGTAGGGCTGTTCCCGCTCGCCCTCGTCACGCTCCAGGAACCCGGGCACGAAGAACTCGCGGGTCAGGGTGGTCAAGCGCACGCGGCCGGTGGCGCCGTAGTCGACGACCTGGTCGGGGTCGTCGGGGTCGACGACTTCGAGCACCGCGCGCGGCTGGGGCGCGTAGTAGGCGATCGTGTAGCCCTCCTCGGCGGTCACGGGCCGCGAGGCGGCGAGGCCCATCAGGGTGTTGCCGTAGGTCGGCGTCATGTAGACGCCGTCGAGGAGTTCCTCGACCGCGAAGCGGGTCCACTGCGGCGTGAACTCGGTGCCGCCGGAGAAGATGCCTCGGATGCCGGTGTCGGCGAGGGTCTGGCCGCGATCCTCGAGCGCCAGGCACAGGGACTCGAGCAGCTTGGGAGTCGCGAACATAGCCTGGATGTCGTGGCCGGCCGAGAGAACCGACAGCGCCTGGTCGATCACATGGTCCTTGTAGGCCTCGAGGTGCTCCATCCATCCCTTCTTGATCAGCTTGATCACCCAGCGCGGGTCGAGGTCGATGCAGAAGCAGATGCCGCCACGGTACTGGCACAGGTGCTCGACCGCGAGGCGCAGACGGCGCGGCCCGGAGGGGCCGAGCATCAGCCAGTTGCAGCCCGGCGGGAAGTGCTCGTCCGGCAGGTTGGCGCTGAACAGTTCGTAGTCGGTGCGGAAGTCGTTCAAGGCCACGCGGCTCTTCGGAATGCCCGTCGTGCCGCCGGTCTCGAACACGTAGACGGGATCGTCGGCCATCGCCTTCGGCACCCAGCGCCGCACCGGTCCGCCGCGCAGCCACTCGTCCTCGAAGGGCGGGAACTTGCGCAGATCGGCGAAACCGGCGATGTCGCTGCGCGGGTCGAAGTCGAGCTTCGAGGCGAAGTCCAGCCAGAACGGCGTGCCGGTCTCCGGGTCGAAGTGCCACGCCATCATGTCGCGGACGTGGGCGTCGAGCTTCTCCCTGGCCTGTGCCTGAGCGTCAGCGCTGGCGACTTCCATCTGCGGACTCCAATCGAGTTGGTTCAGGGGGTGGGGGAACGGCGTCGCGGTTCCCTTGGCGGCGGCAGATTACAGCAACGGGCGCCTCCAACCGAGGCGGCCGGAGTTCGCACCGCTACTCAGGCAGCGCGAAGACCCAGAGCACGCCGCCCTGAGGGACGTAAGTCTTCGTGCCGATGGCGCCGTCCAGGTGATCGGTGCCACGCTGGGCGTCGACGCCCCAGCCCGACTGAACGGCGATGTACTGCACGCCGTCGACTTCGAAGGACGTGGGCACGCCGGTGATCCCGGAGTTCGTCCGCTGGCGCCACAGCAGCTCGCCGGTCGCGGCATCAAAGGCACGGAAGTAGCGGTCGCTGGTGCCGCCCATGAACACCAGGCCGCCGCCGGTGGTCAGGACAGGACCCCAGAGTGGCCGCTCGAACTCGACCGTCCACACCTTCTCCCGCGTGTCGAGGTTCCACGCCTGCAGTTCGCCGTAGTGATCGGCGCCCTCGCGCGACTCGAACCTGCCCTCCATGCCCATGTAGGTGCGGCCGGGGCGATACTCCTGCTCGACGCCCTCGAGATACGAGCAGGTGTACTCGTTGGCCGGGATGTAGAGCAGCTTCGTGTTCGGGTTGTAGGCGGCCGGAGGCCAGTTCTTGCCGCCGGACCAGGACGGACAGAAGACGGCCCCCTCGCCGGTGGCGGGCGTCTTGGCCGGGTCGTACTCAGGCCGGCCGGTCTCGGGATCGATCGACGTGAACACGTCCTGGTAGACGAACCGCGTCGCGTCCAGGAAGTCGATCGAGTCCGCGCTCCGCTCCAGCACCCACAGGTAGGCGTTGCGTCCCGGGTGGACCAGCGCCTTGCGCGTTCTGCCGTCGCGCTCGACGTCGATCAGGAGCGGCGGATCGACCTCGTCCCAGTCCCAACTGTCGTTCCAGTGGTACTGGTGGTGCGCCTTGAGTTCACCGGTGTCGACGTCGAGCGCCAGCACGGAGGTCGCATACAGGTTGTCGCCCGGGCGGGTGTCGCCCGTCCACGGGCCGCCGTTGCCCGTGCCCCAATAGGTCAAGCGCAGTTCCGGGTCGTAGGTGCCGGTGACCCAGACCGGCACGCCGCCGGTCCGCCAGGCATCGCCGGGCCAACTGTCGTGGCCGGGTTCCCCCGGGCCGGGGATCGTGTACGTCTTCCACAGTTCGTCCCCGGTGTCCGCGTCGTAGGCGGCGACGAAGCCGCGAATCCCCCACTCGCCGCCCGACACGCCGACCATCACCTTGCCCTCCACCGCCAGCGGCGCGAGGGTCATGTAGTAACCCGCCGAGTAGTCCTCGACCGCCGTCTCCCACGCCACGTTCCCCGTGCGGGCATCGAGCGCGATCAGCCGGGCGTCGACGGTGGCGACGTAGACGTTGCTCCCCCACAGCGCCACGCCGCGGTTGGTCGGGTGCATCTGCTGGAGATCCTCGGGCAGTTCGGGCACGAAGCGCCAAACCAGCTCGCCCGTTCTGGCGTCGAGCGCCAGCACGCGGCTGCCGGGGGTGGTGATGAAGACCGTGCCGTCGTTGACGATGGGCGGCGACTGATGGCCCTCGTTGATGCTGGTCGAGAAGGTCCAGGCCGGGACGAGCGAAGCGACGTTCGAGGTGTCGATCCGGTCGAGCGGGCTGTAGCCCCAGCCGTCGTAGGTACGCCGATACATGAGCCAGTTCGCAGGCGCCGGCGAGGTCAGCCGTTCCTGGGTGACCGGCCGGTAGGGCCGCTCCTGGGCTACCGCGGGCGCCATCGCCGCACCGAGCGCGAGCCAGGCGGCGCCACATCGGAGGATTGCTTGCCGGTCGACCATCGTCAAAACTCCTTCTCGAACCGAATCTTCGCGCTGAAACCGCCGGCAGCGACCAGGACGCCGTCCTCCGAACGGAGCGGCAGCGACGGCAAGCGCCGCGGCGCCGGTCCGGAGATCACTTCGGCGCCGTCCCTGGGGTCGAACTCCGACTCGTGGCACGGACAGATGAGGAACTCCGTTTCCTCGGACCAATCCTCGATGTCGCAGCCGGTATGGGTGCAGACGCCCGAGTAGGCGACCACCCCCTCGGCGGAAGCCTCCCTGGTTTCGGGCGACAGCGACTCCGGTTCGAAGCGCAGCACCAGGACCTGGTTCAGGCGCGACCCGTCGCGGACGGCGCCGCTCGCCGGGTCCATCGCGTAGCAGATGAGCTGTTCGCTCGCGAGCGGAACGTCGGCAGCCAGGACCGTCTCGCCCTGGCGCGGTCCGAAGGCGAACACGAACCGGTCGCCCTCCTGCGGGCGGGCCTTGCGCGGATCGTCCGCCTGCGCATGAAGCACATCGAGGCCGCGCACGCCCAGGCCCAGGGCCAGGGCCGACTTGAAAACAGTCCGCCGATCCTCCATGGTCGGGTGAGGCTAGCAGCCTGCGACTACCGCCCCGGTGTTACGATTCCGCCTCTTTCGCCGCTGCTCCAGACCACTCCTCCCAAGCCCCCTCGGGTCGGCTACAGGTACCCCAGAATGATCGACATTCCCGCCATCCGTTGGGGCAAGCCCTACGAGTCGCTCGAGAAAGCGACGATCGTCCATTTCGAGACCGGCGAGGAACTGGCGACCATCCACCAGACCAACCCCGGCCTGGTCCAGCGCGACATGCGCCGTGCCCAGCGCGCCCGCGACATCCTGCGCGAAATCCCGTCGAGCGAACTGATCTCCATGGTCATCAAGGCTGCCGACCTCTACCTCAAGGCGGACCTGCCGCTGGGGAACGGCACCCAGAGCCCGGCGGACTTCGTCCACTACCAGTCGGCGACCACCGGCCTGCCCGAGCACATGTGCCGGGCGAACATGGACAAGAACCACTTCGTGCTCACGAACATGGGGGAGGTGCTGGAAGCCCTGACCCGCGGTCTCGATCTGGACATCCTGAGCCGCGGGCACGGCATCGAGGAGCGCGGCGTGCCGGTGAGCTACCAGGCGCAGGCGCCGGTGATCGGCCTCGTGCTGCCGTCCAACTCGCCTGGCGTGCACACGCTATGGATGCCCGTGATCCCGCTCCAGGTCGGGCTCGTGTTCAAGCCGGGCCCCCAGGAACCCTGGACCCCGTACCGGATGACCGAGGCGTTCGCCCAGGCCGGGGTGCCGAGGGAAGCCATCTCGATCTACCCGGGCGAAGGCGACGTCGGCGCCGCCGTTCTCGCCTCCTGTTCCAGGAGCATGATCTTCGGCGGCGCGGAGACTGTCGCCCGCTACCAGAACGATCCGCGGGTCCAGCCGCACGGCCCCGGCTTCAGCAAGATCCTGCTCGGCGACGACGTCGTCGACGACTGGGAGAAGGTCCTCGACGTGATGGTCGACAGCGTGCTCGTCAACAGCGGCCGGAGCTGCATCTCCTGTTCCGGCGTCTGGGCCTCGCGCCACACGGAAGAGATCGCCCAGGCGCTCGCCGAGCGGCTGGCGCCGGTACTGCCCAAGCCGGCCGACGATCCGGAATCCCCGTTGGCCGCCTTCACCGTGCCGGGCATGGCGAAGGCCATCGACGGGATGATCGAACGGCAGGTCGACGCCCCCGGCGTACGCGACCTGACCTCGGACCTGCGCGGCAACGGGCGGCTCGAAGAGCGCGACCGCTGCGACTACCTGCTGCCGACCGTGCTCCACTGCGCCAACGCCGAGGTCGAGGCGGCGAACGTCGAGTACATGTTCCCGTTCGTCTCCGTCGTCGAGTGCCCGCAGGACAAGATGCTGGGCGCTATCGGCGGCACCCTCGTCTGCAGCGCGATCACGAACGACGAAGGCTGGCGCCGGCAACTGATCGACGCCACCCACGTCGACCGCCTGAACCTCGGACCGGTGCCGACGATTCAGCTCAACTGGCTGCAGCCCCACGAAGGCAACATCATCGACTTCCTGTTCCGGGCGCGCGCGTTCCAGCAGGCGTAGGTGTCGTGAGGAGACGCCTCAGCCCGGCGGGTCGACACGGGGCCGCTCGCCTGCACCGACAGCCCGCAGTTCGTCGTACCAGGCCTTGACCCGCTCGGCCGACCACGGAGTCACCGAGCAGTCGGCCACGAAGTAGACCTGGTCCGCGATCTCCTCGACGAGTTCGAGTCGGTGCGAGGACAGCAGGACGCCGCGTCCCTCGGTGGCGAAGTCCCTGCAGTAGAAGTCGCGCTGCTCGTGGAGCTTCGGCTTCCTGGGCAGCCAGATCGAGACCACCGCTCCGCCGCCGGCCAACCCGAGCAGCGAGAAGGCGGCCACGAGAAACGGGATCGCCCGGTCGGCAGGTTCAATCCGGTCGGCCAGCAGCACGCTCACCAACGCTGTCTGCGCGAACACCAGACTGCCGACCACGCCGAGAGCGCCCAGCACCTTGCCGGGCATGCAGGCGGCCAGCGCTCGCTCCGCCGACATCGAGAGCCGCCGGACGCCGTCGGCCGTGAAGCCCAGCAGATTGGCGAAGAACGCGACCCAGAACACGCAGAGAAGGGCCGCGAGGCCGGCCACCATCCACAGGATGAACCGCCCGGGCCGGCCGTCGCCCGGAAGCTCGCTGCGGAACATGAACACCATGACCACCGGCATGAACCAACTGAGGACCAGGTTGAGACGCACCTGCCGAAGGCGAAGCATCATCCGCGCCTCCGCCAGCGCGATGACGAAGATCGGCCGCGACCAGATGCCGGCCGGTGCGCGCTCCGAAGCCGCCGGACGCCGCGGCGCTGCCCCACCGGGCCGCTTGCCGGCCGAATCCTCCGCCGCCGACCGGTCGCCGCGCTTCCTGGGCTTCGCACCGCGATCGTCTGGGCTGCGCTGCTCCAACGCGAAGGCCACGGTCACCAAGGCCAGCAGGAGAACGAGCCGCCCGCCGCTCACCGCCGCCATTGCCCACAGCCCGGCGCCGGCCCACAGCGGCTCCACCGCGCTCGCGCCGAGAACACCGAGGAGGATGAGCCCGAGTCCAGCCCCGAGCCAACGCCGGCGCCCGCGAGCGCCCAGAATCACGGCCCCCACCGGGCCGGCCGCGACCAGAGCGGCCACGGCACCGAGCACATCCATGCCCTCGAACGCCCACTCCCCTCCGCGCGGCCAGCCGGTGCCCGAGAACACGAGCGCCAGGGCCTCGTTCAGCAACACCAGGACCGCGGCCAGACCGACCACGTTCGTGCCCACCGTCAGGGCCGTACGCCGTCCGGCGGTAAGCCCGAACTTCGCCCCCTGCTGCCGGCTGAACCACTGCGTCAGAGGCGCCATCTGAAAGATCGTCATCAGAACGAAGCCGGCCATCAGCACGAACAGCATGTCCACCGGCGAGTTCTCGAACGGCGCCTCCTCCATCCTGCTCAGGCTGAACGTGTAGTTCACGATCAGGAAGCCGGCCAGCAGGACACCGAACACCAGCTTCCCCTTCTCGCTCAGCGCCTTGCGCCATCCGGCGAGCGCGCGGAGGCGGACCACGGTCAGGATCAACGCGAACAGCCCTCTCCTGCCGCCGGTCGGCACGCTCCCCGCGGATCCAGCAACCACCCGACTCTCTACATCCCGTCGCGGTTCGTCGCCCTTGGCCCCCGCCCATTCCGAAGAAAACCAACCGAACCACAGCCAGAACACGCCGAGTATCGGGTAGGCGAACCGCAGGTACTTCCTTCGCCACTCCGTCACCCCCTCGCCTCCCCATGCCCGTTCGCCGGTCCGCCGCGCTTGGGTTCCATCTTCAGAACCGCCTGAACAGTCATCGCCACGCCGAGCGTCAACAGCACCACCGCACTCCAGAACTGCGAGTCGAGTTGGTTCTCGCAAAGCCGCCAGCCCACCCTCACGCCGCTCAATGCGGCAATGAGCGTGCCGCCGATCGACTGTCGCAGAAGCTGCGTTCTCTTCCAGAACGTCATTTCAACAGGTCCTCCCACCGGCTGTTCACGGTTGTCCCGTCGCCTTCGAGCACCCACCCTCCGGCGGTCTGCCCTGCCGCCCAGAGGCCGCCCGCGCGTTCCGCTGCTCTGCAAGCAGCTGACCGGTAGATAACCAGGCGGCGGGCCGCGTCGGGATAGCGCTCGAACTTGATCAGATTGACGTTCAGCTCGACCCACCTGAAGCACTGCTCGCGGTGGCTCGCGCGCCGGGGACCACGGCTGGCGGCCGCTTACAACGCCCGGTACGCGTCCACATTGCGGCTGAGCACGATTCGCCCGGCGCCGATCCATGTGTTCAGGTCCGCCAGCCGGCCCTCAGGTTCCGTGCTGGCATCGGCTAGCCGCCGAATCTGTTTGGGGTTCGTGAACACGATGTCCGCCGGTCGGCCATCGATCGTCGCAAACTCCAGATCGAAGTCCGGCCCTTCCGCCAGCACGACGAGCAGATCAATGTCGCTCCACGCCTCAAGACGGCCGGCCGTCGACCCGATCAGCACGAGGGCGGTCACGTCCTCCCGGCAGCGGAGCCGCTCGACCACCTCGTCGACCGACTCCGCCACTCGACCCAACCGTCCAGTGTCCAGGCCCGGCTCGAACGCCAGCGCCTCCACGCCTGCCGTCACCCGCCTGCCCGCAACGAGGTACGCCCGTGGCGCTACACTACAGTCAGTCGCCCTTGGCGAAGAACTCCAGGACACCCTCCAACTTGGCCACGCGCTGTTCCAGCGTCCAGATGCGTCCCCTCGAGCGCCACCAGAGAAGCACCACGGCGGTCGCGGCGATGGCACCGGCAAGCTGTAACGCCATAGCGATCTCTAGAACAATCTCACTCATGATCTGGGCTCCCTTGGAAGAGGAAGCAGCTTTCTGACTCCCTCCGGATCGTCACGACAGCTAGGACCGACCGAAGACCCGCAGGAACGATTGGAGGCGCTAGCTGTTCCGCGCAGCAAGAAACGGAACGCGCCCGATCATACCCGCAAACCTGCGGGGTTTTCCTGGCCGGCGGGCACTCTCCCAGCGACCCCTGGCGCCCGACGCAGTACCCCTTTGCAAGCCGTGGCGAGTCGCGGCTGCCGCGGCACTAAGCGGGCGAGACCTGGACTCCCAACAAGGCCGCAGTACGATCACCCACGATGCGCAAGCAGCTTCCCGGCGGCGTCGAGCTGCGGACCCTGGTCTCCGACGCAGACTACGAGGCGGTCGTCGAACTCCAGCGCCAGACCTGGGGCACCAGCTTCGAGGACACGGTGCCGTCGACGATCCTGATGATCTCGCAGAAGATGGGCGGCGTACTCGTCGGAGCGTTCGACGAGGACGGCCGGATGCTGGGCTTCCTCTACGGGCTGAGCGGCTTCCGGTACGGCCGCCGCGCCCACTGGTCGCACATGCTCGCCGTAACACGCGAGGCCCGGGGACGCGGCCTGGGGCGCGAGCTCAAAGTCTTCCAGCGCGAACTCCTGGTGCCGCTCGGCGTCGAAACGGTCTACTGGACCTACGATCCCCTGGTGGCGCGCAACGCCAACCTGAACCTGAACCGGCTCGGCGCCCTGCCGGTCGAATACGTCGTCAACATGTACGGCGAGGACACGGGAAGCGTGCTCCACAGCGGACTCGGCACGGACCGTTTCGTTGTGGCGTGGCCGATTCTGAGTTCCCGGGTCGATTGGCTGGTGACCGGGGCGTCGGCCGCCACGCCGACACGGGCCGCGCCACCCTTCCCGGTGGACGGGACGCTGCCCCGAACGGCGTGGGTCGAGGTGCCGACGAACATCGGCTCGATCCTGCATTCGTCGCCCGAGGCCGCCTTCGACTGGCGCCGGCGCACCCGGGCGGCGTTCCAGGAGCACCTGGAGGCGGGCTACGAGGTGACCGGGTTCACCTGGCGGGGCGGCGGAGCGGAACCGGATACCGGCCAGAAGGCCGGCGCACCCGGTGACGCGGCGCCGGTTCGCGGCGGATCTCGAACTGGTGGCGCTTCCGGCGCAGGCCGCCGCTACTACTATCGGCTGGAACCGACGGAGTCCAAGTGAGCCTGCAGATCGAGACCATCACCCTGCGCGAGATCCGGCTGCCGCTGGTGGAGCCCTTCCGGATCTCCTCCGGCGTCACGACGACGCGCCGTATCCTGCTGCTGGAGCTAGTCGACGCCGACGGCGCCTCGACCTGGTCCGAGTGCGTCGCCGGCGACTTCCCGAACTACTCACCCGAAAGCATCGACACCGCGACGCTGGCGATCCGCGCCTGGCTCGCGCCGCGCGTGCTCGGCCGTCGCTTCGAAACGCCTCAGCAGGTGTCCGAAGCTCTGTCGGAGGACCTCCGCGGCCACGAGATGGCGCAGGCGGCGATCGAGATGGGCGCCTGGGCCCTCGCGGCTACGAAGGCCGGCCGCAGCCTTTCCTCCCTGCTCGGCGGCACGCGCGAACGGATCGGCACCGGCATCTCCATCGGCATCCAGAGTTCGCCGGACGAGTTGGCAGCGAAGGCCGAAACGGCGCTGGCCGCCGGCTACCGGAAGATCAAGCTGAAGATCAAGCCGGGGCAGGACTTGCCGTACCTGCGGGCCGTCCGGGACCGGCTCGGCCCCGACGCGCCGCTGATGGCCGACGCGAACAACGCCTACACCCTCGACGACACGGACCACCTGCTCCGGCTCGACGACTTTGAGCTGGTCATGGTCGAACAACCCCTGGCCTGGGACGACGTGGCCCGCCACGCCGAACTCCAGCGGCGCATGCGAACGCCGATCTGCCTCGACGAGTCGATCACGAACATTGCCCGCGCCGAGGACATGATCCGGCTCCGAAGCGGCCGGATCATCAACATCAAGCCGGGCCGGGTGGCGGGCTTCACCGCCTCGAAAGCGATCCACGACCTGTGCGCGGAGAACGGCATCCCCGTGTGGTGCGGCGGCATGCTCGAGAGCGGCATCGGCCGCGCCTGCAACGTCGCCCTGGCCTCGCTGCCGAACTTCACCATCCCGGGCGACGTGAGTCCGAGCAGCCGCTACTGGGCGCGCGACATCGTGACGCCCGAGTGGACGATGGACGGCGACGGCTGGGTCGACGTGCCGGACGGCCCCGGCCTCGGCGTCGAGGTCGACCGGGAGCGGATCGAGGCGTTGACGGTCCAGCAGGAACTGCTGACGGCGTAGCAGCACCCGCCGGACCGCCGGCTCATGGGGCCTGGTCCAGTTCAGGCAACCGCCGCAAGGTTGCCCTTTAGCGACCTCTGCAACCCTGCGGGAAGGCGACAACGTCCGTGATCGCGGGCGCCGGCTGGCCCGGCTCGTTCCGGTACTCCTTGATGGCGCCCGACTCCGTATCCGTCACCCGGATCACGTACCCCAGGTCGGTAGTCGCCGCTCCGAACACCCAGACGTGCTGGTTCAAGCCACAGCCGTCAAGCACCTTGATCAGCATCTCCCAGTTGTCCTCGTTGAAAAACAGGAACAGGGCCGAGTCGTTCGTGCCGGCGGGCACGACCTTGGCCGCACCACTCCCGCCCTCACGCGTCCACCAGTCGACCTCGACCGCGTAGCGGGAGTCCCGCAGACAGCGTCTTTCGGCGGTTGGCTGGCAGTTTCCGGCAGGTTCTCTCGCCTCGACGAGAAACACCTGAGTAGCTGCCGATTCGACATCGGCGCCGCTCACGGTGAGTGTCACCTCGTAGTACCCGGGCTCGGACCACGCGTACTCGACGGTTGCTCGGTCGGAGTTCATCCCGTCGCCAAAGTCCCAAGTACGGACTTCGACATCGCCGCTACTCGTGTCCTGAAACGCCAAGGGCACACCGGTCAGAGCCCGGCAGAGATCATCCGCACATCCGGCGTCGTGCCTGAACGAAGCCTCCGGCGGTTCCGGCTCGGGTTCGGGCTCGGGCTCCGGTTCGGGTTCCGGTTCGGGCTCGGGCTCCGGCTCGGGTTCCGGTTCGGGTTCCGGTTCGGGCTCGGGCTCCGGCTCGGGTGGGGGTGGTGAACTCCCACCACCGCCACCGCCACCGCCACCGCCGCC